>CAYURM010000012.1:0-86559 GCA_964447155.1 uncultured Anaerolineaceae bacterium | reverse complement strand
CAACAATTCTACTTTTTATTAAGGTGCTATGTCTATCTGAACTCTAAAGTCAAGTCTTTTATCAGGGAAAAGAAATCAAAAAATCAACTGGATGCCGTCGTCAAGCTGCTGGAAAGCTTTTCCGCAGGAAGGGCAGTTTGCCTGGTTTGTGGAATCGAAGTCCAGTTTCAGGCCGCAGTCGCATACCCAGCCAATCTGACGGGCAGGGCTGCCGATGACCAGGGCGTGGGGCGGGATGTGTTTGGTGACGATGGCCCCGGCACCCACCATGGCAAATTTACCTACGATAATACCCGGCAAGACAACTGCTGCGGCCCCCAACGTGGCGCCGTATTTGATGGTGGTGGGGGCAAACCAGTCATGATTCACGTACCGCATTTTGGCTTCTGGCAGGCGCGCCGAGCGGGGAAAACGGTCATTGGTGAAAAAGACATGCGGGCCGACAAACACCCCATCTTCAAGGGTAATGCCTTCAAATAACATATTGCCGTTCTTGATGGTGACGTTGTCTCCCACCACAGCGCCGGTTTCGATGAAACAGTTGTCACCGATATTGCAATTTGAGCCGATGGGGACGTTTTTCATGATATGGGTGAAAGCCCAGATCATGGTGTCGTCTCCGATGGTATCCGTTTCAACTAAAGCGGTGGGGTGAATATAGGGTGCGCCCATATTTTCCTCCTTGTGGCAGTGGTTTTATGGCATAGGAAAATTGCTGTTTGCGGGCAGTAAACGAGCCAGCACATGAAAATATTTTTGTTTTTCGATTTCCCAGTTTTGCACCTGGACAAATTCTTTATCGGCACAGTTAACCAGGGCATCCTTTTTTTCAGGATGCAGATAGAGATCGAGAATGGCTTGGGCAAATGCTTCGGGTTCGCCAGGGGGGATGTAATAGACGGTATTGTCTGAGAAGACGTTTTCAAGGACTGGAAGACGTGAAGTAACCGTGGGCAGGCCCATGATGGCATATTCCAGTACCTTGCCTGGCATGGCGATTGACATGTGCGGGTCGGGCAGGGCGGGATAGATGCCAATATCCGCGCGGGACATTTCCTCAGGGATTTTGTCACGGGGAATCAGGGAAACGAAATCAACATACGCGGCCACGCCCAATTCGCTGGCGAGGCTTTTTAGTGCGCGGGTGTGGCGGTTATCGTCGCCGATGATGCGCAATCGGATGACAGGGATTTCTTTGATGAGCATGGGCAGGCTGCGGATGGCAATGTGCAGGCCATAGCGCGGGGCGATGGTGCCCGGATACAGCAGGGTGAAACGTTTCTGCCAGTCGGTGGTACGCGGGTATTTGTTCCGGTTAAAAACGCTGCGGTCGGGCAGATTTTGGGTGACGGTAATCTTCCCGGCGGGGATGCCGCGCACGATGAGGTTTTCCTTGAAAGTGGGGTTGGCGGTCAGGACGGCGTGCGAGAAGGCTGCTGACCAGCGTTCCTGCAACCGCATCATGCGTACCAGGGGGCGATCGGCTTTTTTCTGGAATTTGGCCTGATAAAACTCCGGCATGGGGTCGTGGATGTCGAGAATCAGCTTTGCGCCAAAAATGCGGGGGAGGAAGGCGGCAAAGACGAGGAAGTCCGGCATATTGTGGACATGAATGAGATCATAAGGAGATTTGATGTGCAGGCTGAGCAGCCTGAATGAGAACAGGATCATCGCCAGCAGGTATTCAAACAGGTAGGACACCAGACTCTGGCTGGTATGGGCGAGGGGAATGGTGAAAACGCGCAGGCCGCCCCCTCGGTTGATGGGCATTTTCTCATCACTGGGGGTGGAGAGCACATCCACCAGGGCGCCGGCCTGCACGAGGGCTTCGGTATAGCGCATGACACGGGCATCCTGGTCATAGACTTGCTGGACGATCATGCAGATGCGGGGTTGTTTATTTCGTGTAGTCATAATCTCTCAGTGATTCATTTTTCAATGTGAAGCTGGTCGTTGTGCAGCACAGCGTGTACCACGTGGGCGGTGTGATCAACTGTCTGGCGGGCGTGCCACCAGGCGGCGGCCTGGTACGGCAGGGCATGCCAGAATGTGCTGCGTTTGATGCTCATCACTTTCAGGAAGTCCTCGTAGACTTTCCAGTTTTCAGGCTGTTTCAGGTAGTCCGGATGGGTGTTGAGCAGGATCATGCCGCGATATTTTTGCAAAAAATCTACTTTATCCAGCCAGACTTGGGGATGGCTGGCTTTGAGGATGTTCACCAGGGTGTAATCCTGTACCAGTGTATAGGGTAGTTCGATAAAATGTCCCATCTGGAACGGCCACAAACTCATTGTGCCGCCGGGAATGGGTTCGTAAGGGTCGCTGTCAAAAAAGGAGAGGTCATATTCGATATCCAGCGCCTGCATCCAGTGCGGGTTGCGGTGGGTGAGGGGCGCGCGGAAGCCGGTGGCTTGCAGCACGATCAGGGTTTGGTTGATCTTGTCAGCGCGGTGTTCAAATTTCTGGCGCGAGAAAAACAGTTTGCCATCATGATGGAGCCCATGCACGCCGATTTCGAAGCCGCGATTTCTCAAATTTGCGATGAGGTTTCTATCCAGCGGGTATCTTTCAGGAATAAAGTTGAAGGAAGATAGGAAGCCGTATTGCTGCTCCAGATCGGCCACTTTGGCGGCGAAGGCCTGCCCCTCGGCGGTTTCAATGTCATGGGTGAGGATGAAGCTGGTTTGAAAATCCCCGGGCCAGAAGTTGAGGAAGGGCAGGGAATCCATACCGGTAAGCAGCAGCACCTGGCGGATGCACTCCCACAGGAAGAGGGCGTACCGTTCTTCGGCAGGCCAACCGAGGGGAAAACTGGCCTCGATGGAACCGCTGTAAGCCTTGCGCATGATGCGGGTCAGGCTGCGCGGGAGGAATGGTTTGAGCAGGTAGTAGGCTCGTTTGGCAAAACTGAGTTGCCAGTGGTTTGGGCCGAATTGTCCCTCGCCGAGGCTGAGCTGCAGGGCTGCCTCGAGGTTGTCAGCACCCAGCCCCAGTTTCGGCAGGGCATGTGCGATGGCGGCTTCCCATACTTCCGGGGAGATGTGTGTTTGCACCTGCCAGAAGGCTTGCGGCGTGTTAACGGAGTATAGGGAATCTGTCATCCGACGTGCCTGTAGAGGAGCTCGCCGGCCGCCCGGCAGACGAAGAGCGGGCTGTGGCGGATGATGGTTTCCATGACGGCTGCCAATTTGCCATCTGTATCATCGGAGGGAACATCGCCGATGACGCCATAGATGAGCGGGGTTTCGGCTGCACCCAGGCGGGTCTTGTAGTCCCGCAGGCCGGTGTTGTCCAGGGCGCTGCGGCCATAATCGATAGTTTGGAAGCCGTTATCGTGCGCCCAGCGGATGGCGGTGATGTCCATCAGGTAATTGGGGTTGAGTTTATCATAATCGCGGGTGTCGGCGCTGTATTTAAGGGTAACCGTATTCTGGTAATGGAGCAGTACCAGTCCAGCCAACAGGCGGTCTTGCTGATATGCGGTCAGGATGACCCCCAGCCCCTTTTCCAGAAGCTGTGTGCCGAGGAGGTCAAAGAATTTGCGCGGCTGGACAGGGACACCATGCCGGCGGCGGGTATCCAGTTGCAGTTGATAAAATTTTCGCACATCCTGTGGCTTAACACCCATTTCGACTCGCAGGTCGGACCTTTCAACCTGGCGGAGGTGCTTGCGCATGCGCTTGTGGATTTTGTTGACGACGACCTCAAAATCCGGGTCAAGCTGATTGAGGTGGAGGACATGGTGCTGGTAGGGAGTGATGCCTTCCTGGGGAGGGAACTGCCAGCGCAACTCGATGCGGGATGTTTCTGGCTGGCCGCCGAGGGCTGCCAGGCGGTGGGTGAATTCTTGCAGCGCCGTGTCATCAACCGCCAGCGGTTTGCAATAATCCGAGAAAGGCAGGGAGACCCATCTGCGGCCGGTGAGGATGCTGTTAATTTCCATCAGGGGCAGCGCGGCCAAAATTTCGCCGCTTTGGCTGCAATGGGCGAGGATGCGAGGCGTATAGCGGTAGGTCTGCGCCAGGAGGTTGATCCAGGCAGGATGGTGAAAGATGACCGCATCTGGCCGGGTTTCAATAAATGCGAGCCAACGCGGGTCCTGGGTGTCGATGTGGTGAAGGGCTGTGGCGGAGGTCATGGGGCTATTCTTCCTTGGTTTTTCAGCCTGATACGGCAGAAAGCATTTTTTGCACAGGGGGTAAATCAATCAATTGCTCACCGAAGGTGCGGTAGCACCAGCGCAGCAGTGGATTGGTGAAATAGATATAGGTTTCGGGGTAGAGCATGGGCTTTCCGCCGAAATTCAGCTTGAAGGATACGCTGGTATGTTGGTATTCTTCTGGAATAGCGCCGTCCTCACATAATTTTCTGGCGGCGTCCAGTTCAATTTCGCCAAAATCAAAATAGCGGTAGCCATTTTCCTTGGCCCAGAGCATGGCCTGCCAGTGCAGGAGATCATTGGGGCGTTTTTCGGAGTGGTCTTTCGACCAGCCAAAGCGATGACAAATGACCGAATCGCCAAAACATAAAGCCATGATGGAGGAGAGGGGTTGGTCTTCAAAATAGCTGGTGAAAAATAGAATGTGCCCTTCAGGGGAGAGGCAATTCCAAATGTTTTTAAACCTTTCTTTTGAACTTGGCTCAAATTTCAGATAACAACTTGTGTTTAAATAAAGGTTGTAGAATCTATCGAGATCTTCCTGGGATGCACCAATTTTCACCTCTATTTTCGATTCCTGGGCGCGGTGGATGTTTTTGTGTTTGGCTTTGCTCATGTTTTTGAAGAGCGTGTCTTGATCTGGTTGTAAATCGATAATGATCGTAGCGGGGGAGACGATGTTTTCATCGGGGAGTTTGGCATATTTTTCAGCAAGGAGGTGCTGGACAAGCTGTTCTCCCTGTGCGGCGGGCTGGACCAGCAGGCACAGTTTATGATTGGCTTTTGCCCACTGCCGGGCCTGGGATTCCAGTTCAGGGAGGAGGCCAGCAGCGCCGTCGGCACACAGCGGGCCTTTTGGCAGGCAGATGATGGCGCCAACAAGCGGCAAGTGGCGCTCGTAGAGCTGCGCACCGCCGACAAGCTGCCCATTCTGGCGGGCCAGGAGGTAGTGAATATCCCAGCCGGAAAGGGCTTTGGTTTGCGCCCAGTAGCTGGTTTGCATGCGGTGTCCCTGTGGATGGTTGAGAACAAAATCATTCCATTCGCAACGGTCGGTTTCGGTGCCAGGTGTAATGGTATATTGCGTCTCCATCATGCCCCTTTCTGAATGAATTTTTCTTCTTAATAGCTATGATAAACGATTTTGATAGATTTGGATCACCTTATTGGCTGACCAGACTGCATCAAAGGTTTTTATTTTTTCTATACCGTTCGTACGGCGGGCAGCATCGAAAACTTGCTGCAATTTTCCTGCGATGGTTTCTGCACTGCGTTCGACGATATAGCAGCCGTCAGTGCCAGCGATGATTTCAGCCACATCGCCTACGTCAACGGAGACGATGGGCAGATTACAGGCCATCGCTTCCCGTACAGCGACGGGAGAGCCTTCATACAGCGAAGTGAGGATGAGGACATCACAGGCATTCATATATTGGGCGATGCATTCCCGGGGCTGGCCGTGGATGGTGATAACCCGGATGGTGGGGTCGGTACGCTGGAGGATTTCAACCGCCTCTTCAACAAGCGAGAACATTTTCTCCGGACGGACGGGATTCCATGGAAAGAGGATCAAATTTTCTTTCAGAGGCAGGTTACATTCCTGACGGGTTTCTTGCTTTGGGCGGGGGGTAAAAATAGTGGTGTTCACACCAAAAGGAATGACCTGCGTATCTTCGCGTTTGGTGACGGTTTTCATTTCTTCGGACATGACAATGGCCTGGTTTACCCATAAAAGGGAAGCGCGCCCGATGAAGCCATCCCGCCAGTTAACCTGGCCGCGTCCCAGCAGATCGGAGCCGAGGTAGGTGGCGATGATGGGATAGCGGAACTGGCAGCGGGCAAGGAAGGCACTATGCCCAAAGAAAGTGTGTACGATGTCGTAGCGTTTGGGCTGGAAATTTAATTTGAATAGCTGCCAGGCGGCATGCAGGAAGGAGGACAAGCGGCCTTTGTCGATGAGCAGCAGATTAACTTCGACGTCCAGCGCGCGCAGGGCTTCTACCTGATCCTGTACGCTGGGGGTGCCGGGCGAATCCGGTGTGGGGTAGACGTTGGTAACGACCAGTACCCGGATGGGAGTGCCGACGGTGGAATTCATTTGCCAGCCTCGTTGTTTGACTGGTCGAGAATGAGGCGGGCCATCTCGGTCATGGTTACCGGGCGCAGTTTTTTTTGAGCCACAAAAGCGAGGATGGCCTCCAGTTTTTCGACATCTTTTTCGGTACGGAACTCCCAGGGATGCGCCCAGAGATGGACGATCTTGCCTTCGGCGGCGGCCTTTTCAATGCCTTTGAAGATGCGATTCAGGCGTAACTTGTGGAGGTTCAAGCCGTCGAGAATCTTTTCCATTGAGCGGTTGTAGTTGAAGAGATGCTGCGAGCCAGGCAGATTGACCAGGCCGTGGGCATCAATGGCAGCGGGATCCACGTCATATAGCGGCAGCTTTGAGAGAGAGAGAATATGGTCAAAGGATTCCAGGATGGGGAAGATTTCGGAGAGCCGGGGAATATGGTCATGCCCCCGGTAGCAAATGAAGCCGGCATCTTTGAGCAGGTTGAGATGGCCCTGGGCATTGCGTGGAAAAACGACCGAAGTGCCGGTGAGCTGGTGGCGGGCAGCCAGGCGCTTCCATTCGTCAATCTCGAATTGGGCCTCGTCAGCATCCATTTCGCTTTCGGTGAAAACGCGGTGGGTGTACCCGTGAAACCCGATTTCTTTGGGCTGCGGGCTGTCCACAATCTCCTGGACGATGTCGGCACCATACCACAGCGGGTTGGCGGTGTTATAGGCTTCATCATAGCTCTGGTATTTGCCCTGCCAGTTTTTCACCGGGCAGCGCTGGCATTTTTCACAGTGGTCATAGAAAATGTGCCCGACAATTGCCCAGGTGGCAGCGATATTGTATTTCTCGCACAGCGAGAGGACAGCGCGAATGGAATTGCGCTCACGCTGGCCGTCTTTTGAGAAGATCTTGTGGCGTTCTTCGTCCAGGTCGAAGAAACCGACGGCGAGTTCTGTATCGAGAGAGAAGATGAAATAACCTGGCGGTGTCATCAGCGTATTCCCTTAGTCATTTTTCCGACTTTCCGCGCTGGCAAGCCCTTGCTTGAGGGCTTTGTCCAGCTTGCGCGCGGCGGCAGCCCAGCTCCACTGGTCGGCAGCCTGCATGGCTTGTTGGCCCAGGGCGGGCAGGTCTCGCGTATGGCGGGCGATGTTTTTCAGACAGGCGGTCAGGGCGGGTACATCGGCTCCATTGGCGTAGAAAGCATAGTCTGCATCCGCCATAACGTCGGTGTGGCACACGATGCGTGTAGCCATCACGGGCAAGCCGGCGGCCATGTATTCAAAGAGTTTAATCGGGCTGCTGACGCGGAATTTCTCTTCATCCGGGAAGGGCAAGGCACCCACATGGGCCTGGGCCAGCCGGTGCGGAATTTCTTCATGAGGGATGGGGTCATGAACGGTAAGGTCTTTGGGGTGTTCCCGGGCAAACGCTTTGAGTTCTTCCTGTTGTGCGCCGTCTCCGATGATGGTTAGATGAAATTGTGTGGCGTTTTGATTGGTCTGGCACACGGCTTCTGCGAGGGTCAGCAGATTGCGTTCGTAGTGTGTAGAGCCGATATAGATGAGTTTGATGGTTTCAGACGGGTTGGGCCATTGGCGTTGAGCGGCTGAGGATGTGAATCGAGCTGGGGTAACGCCGGAGGGCCAGCAGCCCCACAGCTTATCCGGGGGGATAGGGATGCTCTGCGCGATGTGTGCGGTGATGGCGGTCTGACCGTCGGCCCAGCGGTTTGCTGCCCAGTTGATGAGATGATAATAAGTTTCCCGCAGGACGCCTTTGATTTGCTGGCGCGTGGATTTGTCGGGCATGTAAACGGAGCGGGTGTCTAGTACGATCAATGGGTGGCTGCGCCGGCGAAGTCTGCGCCAGAGGTGCAGGCTGAGCATCCACAGGCCGGAAACCTGATGGAAAAGGACAACGTCGGCGGGTGGTTTTTGACGTTTGATGAAACGCAAGGCGCGCTGGTGAAAAATATGCTGGCCGAAGAAGTAGATATTCGGGCTGGGAATGGGGACTACGTCAATGCCGCGCACCTGTGTTGTGCCTGATGAAACGCCGCAAAGCAGGGAGACCTGCCAGCCAAGTTTACGCATTTCATCGGCGGTGTCCAGAAATGTGGCGGCATCCAGGGTGGTGCGCAGGTCATTGGGGGTAACCCAGATCAGGTGGGGGGGGCGGGTGTCGGACATCAGTTCAGCTCTTCAAAAGCTTTCAAAAGACGAGTAGTGATCGAGTCCCAATCGTAATGGTCAACCACGAATTGACGCGCCTGATCGCGGATGGTCTGGCGCTTGCCTTTATCCTGCAAGAGGAGGATGGTTTGATTGGCGAACGTGTGCGGGTCATCACCGAGGAGGATGTTCTCGCCATCCGTGATGTCGATGCCTTCCGCTCCGATGGAAGTGGAGACGACGGGGCGGCCGAGGGCCATTGATTCGAGAATTTTCAGGCGGGTGCCGCCGCCAGCCCGCAAGGGGATGACACATACGGTACTGTCTTGATAGTATGGGCGGACATCTTCCACGCGGCCAGTGACGTGGACATGGTCATTCGCCAGGGTTTCTACTTCGGGCGGGGGAGAATTACCGACAATCCAAAATTCGACATCGGGTACCTCGGCGCGGATGAGGGGCAGGATGTCTTCACAGAAAAAGGTGACGGCGTCTACATTGGGGCGATAGCCCATGTTGCCGACGTAGATCAGTTTTTTGTTATGCTCTGCCGGCATGGGCAGGGGTTGAAATTCGCGGGTGTCGACGCCATTGGGAACAGTCTTGATATGGAGGTGGCTGTTTCTGGAGAGGAGCAGATCGCGGTCCATATCCGACATGGTGACGTTGAGATCGAAATGGCCGGCGTAGCGGGGTTCCCAGATGTACATCATGCGGCTGTAAAGCCACAGGCGCAGTTTGCGCGCCAGTTTACTTTCGATACGATAAATGCGGTCGTATTGACGGTAGGCGATGTCAATGAAGGTGAGCACCTTCTTGCCAGACCAGTCCGCAGGCAGGTATTCCTGGTAGTGGGCCATGAAGGAATCTTCAAACTGGATGATGTCGAAATCTACTCTGCTGGTGAGATCGCGCAAGGCGGAGATCATTTCTTTGGTTTCGTATAGCCGAAGTTCAGGGGGCGTGCCTGCCAGCAGGAATTTGAGTGCCTGCATGGGGCGGGCAAGGGCGCCGGGGTCATCTGTGGGGACGAGGATGACTTCTTCGCAGAAGTCTGCCAGTGGGCCGAGGTCTGCATTGCGTTCGTTTTCAGCGACCATGACCAGCAGCCAGACGTTATGGTGCCGGGCAATGCGCTGGAGCAGGTTAATATTGCGAATGGGAAGTCCGGCGATGGGCGGGTAAGGAAGGGTATTGGTGATCATCAGGAAACGCATGGAAGTTTTCCTTCTTTCGGTGGTCAGGCGCCTTTTGCCTGGAATCGTTTTTGGAACAGGATGGTGATTTCCTGTGAGATGGCCTGGATATCCTCTTTTGTGAAAACAGAGAGCGCAAAAGAGAGGAGGAAGTAGATCAGGATGGCAGCGATTTTCAACAGCCAGTTCATTTGGGGGAGCAGGAAGCGCGCGGGCAGATAAAGGGCGAAGAAAATGGCAAAGGGTTTCAGGAAAGTGCTGAATTTTGCCTGCACCTGCTTGCGCCGCAGGAAGTAGATGTTGAGCGGGTTGGCAACGATGGTGCCGATGATGGTGGAGAGGGCGGCACCGATGATGCCCAGCGCAGGGATGGGGATGAGCAGCGCATAGGCGCCCAGGGTGATGATGGCTCTCACGAAGTTGATCAAGGCTGGTTTGTTGGATTCGCCGACAGCGACGAGGGAATAGCCCAGGGTCTCGTCAATGATCCTGAGGGTGAGGTTGATCATGAGGATATAGAAGACCAGTGAGCTGGGCAGAAATTCAGCGGAGAAGAAAGTGACGATGATTTGTTCACCGAAGAAGTACGCGATGAGGGTGCCGAGCACGCCGAAGAAAGCAATCAAGCGGACGGAGTGATTGAGCATGCCGGAGGCTTCTTTCTTTTTTCCGTCCCCAAACAATTTGGAGAGGAAGGGGAAGTATACCTGGCGGAAAGCGCCGTAGAGCATCTCCAGGCTGTCGGGGATCTTGCGGGCATACTCAAAAAAAGCGATCTGGGCGGGGCCAAGCAATGCACCAATAATGAAGGTGCCGGCCTGGTTGAAGATGAAATCGAGGATGTAGTTGGCATACAGGGGCAGGCCAAAACGCAGCATTTGTTTGAGTTTGGCAAAACTGAATTGAAAGTGGAAGGGAAATTTTGCTGTGATAAAGGATGCCAGCAGGCCAACCGTGCGCGAAATGAGGCGCACGAAGATCAACCCGGTGATTCCCATTTTGAAATAGCCAACCAGGACGAGCAGAGCCAAAAAATTGGTAATACTGACAATGAAACTGACCAGGGCAATGGCTTTGAACTTGAAAAGCCCCTCCAGCACGGATTGATAGAGCTGGATGAGGCTTTCGATGAGAATCAGGATGGGGATGTAGATGAGCAGGTTGGTGTAAAGGGAAGCGCCAAAGAAGTCAAACAAGACCTGCCGGCCCACCAGCGCCAGCACCGAGCCAACCACGGCAGCGGCGACGCGGAAGATGATCGACGTATTGAGAATGAGATGTTTTTCTGCGGCATTCTCTTTTTGCGAGATCAACTGGGTGACGGTCAGCCCCAGGCCAAAATCCGTGAGACCGATCATAAAGGTGACGATCAATTGCACCAGGACGAAGACTCCGATCTCTTCAGCGGGTACCCAGCGCGCCATGAGCATGACGCCAATAAAGCCGGATATAATCGTGAAAACGCTTCCGATGCCCGTCGAAAGCGTTCCTGAAAAGAATCTGGAAAACGTTGAGCCGGTTGGCTTAGGCTCCATTGTTTATCCGGCCCCTTTTTCAGAAAATACTGCGGGAAGGGTATCCAGCAGGATTTGTATATTTAATTTCAATGACTGGTTACGGATATAGCGAATGTCCAGGCGAAGCTGGTGATCAAAGGATGCGGAACTGCGTTCGCTGACCTGCCACAGACCGGTGATGCCAGGCAGGGTGGTCAGGCGTTCACCGTGCCAGAGATTGTATTGGTCGGCTTCGTAAACGGGAACCGGGCGCGGGCCAACCAGGCTCATTTCTCCCCGGAGTACGTTGAAAACCTGGGGCAGTTCGTCAATACTGGTGCTGCGGATGAATTTTCCCATGCGGGTGATACGCGGATCAACCTTCAGTTTATAGGTATCTTCGCCATCCAGATCGCCATTGGCATAGGCTTCAATTTGTTTTTTGTGCAGGTCTTCGTCGGCGTTGGAAACCATGGAGCGGAATTTGTAGATCTCAAAAACCTTGCCATCCAGCCCGACGCGTTTTTGTTTGTAAATTGCCGGGCCGGGAGAATCCAGACGGATGGCGACTGCCACCAGCGCCAGCAGTGGGGAAATGAGGATCGTGCCGGGGATGGTCAGCAAAAGATCGAAAGCACGTTTTTGCCAGGAACGGTTGAATTTGCGTGCTTTTGCGATGGTAACAATATCGGATTGCACGCCATGGGCGGCGAGCCTTTCAGGGGTAATTTTTTCCATTTTTGCCATGAGGTTTCCTTGTTCATGCCTGTTCAATAAGGCAGGGTAATGTCTGGTCCAATCCTTTCTGTTGAAATGACCGCATCATCAATATAGATGGATGAGGGGTTAGGAAGGATATCGTCGGTGTAGTGGTTCACGCTCCAGTAAACGGTGTTGTCCTGCTCGGTGGTCTGCACATCAGACAGGTTGAAGATTTCTTCCCCGTCCTGCCAGACAATGACCTGACCGGTTTTATCTACCGCTTTTTTGTAATAGGCTTCAATCTGAAACCATTGATCGGTGGGGACGGTGATTTTATTTTGGCGGTAATCGATCTTTTGGTTGATATCCGGGCGGTAGACGAGATGCAGTGCCAGTTTTTCATTGGGCTGTTCCAGAACGTCGAGAATGTACATGGGAACACTATCATCGGTGTTGCCATTGTAGGTGGATTTCCACTGCCAGATATTCCACCATTCCTGAGGCCGTATTCCGGCGGGAATGTAATACCACGCAGAGTAGTAGTAAGCATCTCCGGGAAGTTGGTCCCAAAAGAAGAGGTAAGCGGCATAACTGCCACTGCTGGAACGTCCTTGTGTGTCAATGGTCAGGGCAACGGAATATTTTCCTGAATGGGCAAAGGGTGTAACCATGCTGTAGTAGGCGCTTTGTCCCTGATTGATGAAATCCCCGTGCTGCTGCCATTCACTGAGGTCGCCGGTTTCATGGGTGGCTTTCCAGACGACGGCAGAAGCAGGTAGTGGTTCTTCTTCTTCCTCCGGTGGAGTTGGAGAAGACATATCACCTGGCAGCAGGGCAGCCTCTTCTGATTCTACAGGCAGGGATGTATTTTCAGTGGAAGCGGACATGGTTTGTGAGTTCTCAAAAATTGGCACAATGTTATCAGCGTTGGCAACGCAAGCTGACAAAGTGAGTATCGCTGCTGCTAAAATAACCGTATACCAATAATGTTTTTTGACCATCTCAACCCTTCCTCATTGTTTATTGTACACTAAAAAGATGTAATATTATGACCATTTTACGCCGAATTAATCGTACCGTATAAACGGAGCGTTGGGAGCAGTTAAAAGATGCGGCATCACACTGGTTTTGTCATTATGAAGCGGGGTTCACCCGGTGGAGCCGCAAAGCAGCCCCTTCACGATAACATAGGGGGGTGATTTTTTGTAAACTGTTAGCGCATCCC
This sequence comes from uncultured Anaerolineaceae bacterium, assembly GCA_964447155.1. Classification (GTDB taxonomy): domain Bacteria; phylum Chloroflexota; class Anaerolineae; order Anaerolineales; family Anaerolineaceae; genus SMBSF63. The sequence goes on along the minus strand of CAYURM010000012.1, from coordinate 73,545 downwards.
TGTAATTTGTAATTCGGATAATTTGTGTATTAATAATGTTTGTAGTATAATTAATTCAAGATTAATGTATTGAAGCTCCTTTTGAAGCACATGGAAAATTGGATGTAACGGGTATGCGCTCCTGGAAAGGGTTGGTGAAACAAAATAAAAACCGATCACGAAAATTAATTTTCTCCCGGTTGTTGTCTCATGCCTCAGGGAAAAAATCATCAAGGTCGAAAGTTGATCAAAGGAGCGATGGGGATTTATGAAAAAAGAGGGGTTTGCGGTTATTGGAAGTGGATATTGGGGGATGAATTATGTCAGGCTATTATCCCAAATGCCTGAAACGGAATTGATCGCTGTGTGCGATCAGGCTCAAGACCGTCTGGACGTAATCAGCCAGCGGTTTCCTAAAGCAGCTTTATACCAAGAGATTGCACCCATTTTGGCAGATAAAGAAATTGAGGCAGTAGTGGTTTGCACCAATCCTGCTTCGCATTTTGAGGTTGCGAAGCAGTTGTTGATGGCAGGCAAGCATGTGCTGGTTGAAAAACCAATGACCCTGACTGCCGCTACTTCAGGTGAATTGGTTAAAATCGCAAAAGAAAAAAAACTCACGCTAATGGTCGGGCATATTTTCCTGTATCATCCTGCGGTGGACAAGGTGAAGTCCTATATTGAGAGTGGTGATCTGGGCGAGATGCATTATATGTACGCGCAGCGCACGAATCTGGGGCCGATCCGCGAAGATGTGAATGCTTTGTGGGACCTGGCCCCGCATGATGTATCGATCTTTAATCATTTGATGGATGCTAACCCGGTGTGGGTGAGTGCAGTGGGCACGCGATTTTTACGGGGGCACGTGGAAGATGCGGGGTTCATTGTGCTGGGATATGAGAATGGTACGGTGTGCAATATTCATGTGAGTTGGGCGGATCCGCATAAGGTACGCGAGGTGGTTGTGGTGGGTTCGAAGCAGCGGATCAGCTTTAATGACACTTCGCCGGATGAAAAAGTGCGCGTGTTTGAAAAAGGCGTGGCGGCATCTGCTACGGCGTACTCGGATTTTGGCGAATATCAGTTGATGATCCGTGACGGGGATGTGATCAGCCCCAAGATCCCATTTGAAGAACCTCTAAAAAATGAAGTTTTGCATTTCATTGAGTGCAAGCAGACTGGTAAGCAGCCGCGCAGTGACGGCATGAGCGGCATGGTTGTGGTTAAGGTCATGGAAGCGGTTAACGAATCTGTGCGAAACAACGGCGCGCCAGTTTATCTGAAATACTAATAAGGAAAGACACGATGTCTGCTTCGAAATCATTTTCCAAAATTCCATTTGTGGATCTTCAGGCGCAATACCAGCAAATTGCCGCAGAGGTGAAGCCCGCTATGCAAAGGGTGGTGGATAGCTGCGCTTTTATTCTTGGGCCGGAAGTGCAGAAATTTGAAGAAGAATTTGCCAGGTTTTGTGATGTGAACTATACAGTGAGTGTCGATTCGGGCACGTCAGCGATTGAACTGGCGCTGCGCGCCTTTGATATTGGTCCAGGGGATGAGGTGATTGCCCCGGCCAATACGTTTATTGCCACGGTGCTGCCGATCACTCAACTGGGTGCTACGCCGATCCTGGTGGATCAGCATCCTGAAACGTATACGATTGACGTGGCACAAATTGAGGCGGCGATCACAGATAAAACAAAGGTGATCATGCCGGTGCATCTATATGGACAGCCGGCAGATATGGATCCCATTCTGGAGATTGCCAAACGGCATAACCTGATCGTGATTGAGGATGCGGCCCAGGCACATGGTGCGCGCTATAAGGGCAAACGGGTGGGCGGCTTTGGAAATGCCGCGGCTTTTAGTTTTTACCCTGGCAAGAATTTAGGGGCTTATGGCGATGGCGGTGCAGTTGTGACGAATGATGTCGCTGTGGATGACAAACTGCGTTTGCTGCGCAATTATGGTCAGCGGGTGAAATACCATCACGAGGAAATCGGGTATAACCACAGGCTGGATTCTATTCAGGCGGCGGTTTTGCGGGTCAAGCTGCGCTATCTGGACGACTGGAATGCAGCCCGGCGCCAGCATGCAGTGGCGTACACCCGCTTGCTGGCAGGGCTGGGCGTGCATCCGCCGATGGTTCCGGATTACAGCGAGCCGGTCTGGCACCTGTTTGTGATCCGTGTGCAGGACAGGGACGGGTTCCAGGCGTTTTTGAAGGAACGCCATATTGACTCAGGGATTCATTATCCAATTCCAATCCACATGCAGCCTGCCTATCAGTTCCTGGGATATGGGAGAGGTGATTTCCCGGTGACGGAAGGGTATGCAGATCATATTGTATCCTTGCCGATGTACGCAGAGTTGACCACTGAGATGGTCGAATATGTAACAGAGGCGGTCAAAGATTTTTTGTAAATATTGGTAATTTCGGTTTTTTTTGTTGTGGGCTTTAGCCCAAAGGAGGGTACTGGCATGGAGTTGATCAATTATTTGAATATCCTGTTACGCAGGAAATGGATCGTTATTTTGACGATGGTGTTTGCTGTTTTGGTAGTTGCCGTTGGAACATTGTCTTCGCCTCCTATGTACACTGCCTCAACAACGATTCGTATCCTGACTGCACGGGCAGGCGGTACAGATTATGTTGATTATGCAATTCAATATGCTGAACGGTTGGCCGGAACGTATGTGGACATCGCGACAAGCTCACCCATTCTGGAAGAGCTGGGAACGTATGTGTTTCCCCTTCCAAAAATTACGGTGGAAGTGATTCCAAATACCGAGTTGATTAAAATGTCAGCGGAAAGCAGTGACCCTGCTCTGGCACAATTTGCGGCAAACAAACTGGCCGAGATTTTGATTGTGCAAAGCCGCGAAATTTATGGTTCGGATACCAAACTGTATGTGATTGACCCGGCTGTCATTCCCGCTAAACCGTCCAGTCCAAAACCAGCGCTTTTGATTGCACTAAGTGTGGTTGCGGGGCTGTTGGGTGGTGTTGGGCTGGCGTTTCTGTTCGAGAGTCTGGATACGCGACTGTACACGGATCGTGAAATTCAAGCGCTGACAGAACTGCCGCTGATTGGCGATATTCCTGACGACAAGCGCAGAGGTGCCGAGGGCCTTTTGATAGACAGCCAACTTCAGGCTGAATCTTTCCGCCGGCTGCGCACGAATATCTTTTCACCGGTGTTGAATCAGGGGATCAAGACCTTTCTGGTGACCAGTCCGGTTCGTCAGGATGGACGGACAAGTATTACCGCCAATCTGGGGGTGATCATGTCACAGGGAAACCGCAATGTAGTGATCGTGGACGCGGATTTGCGGGAATCAAAAATGCACGAAAAGTTTGGCCTGGAAAACGATAAAGGCTTGAGCGATGTACTGGCTGGAAAAGCGGCGCTGCAGGATGTCTTGCAGAAGACTGCGTATCCCCGGTTGAGCGTCGTGACCAGCGGAGGTCAAGAATTTCTTAATACTGAATTACTTGATTCGCCGGCGATGTCGAAAATTTTGGAGGAGCTTAAGGAGAAATTCGATGTGGTCTTGCTGGATTCTCCTTCCTCTGTATCGGTTACAGACCCGGCTGTGCTGGCGCCGAAAGTGGATGCGGTTATGGTTGTGGTGCGGCATGGATGGGTGCGCCGGGAGGCGATGTATTATACGATGCGCAATTTGCGCGGAGTTGGGGCAAAGCTGTTGGGTGTGATCACCAATCGTACCGAGCTTGGCACCAGCTCCCGTTTATTGAAATTGCAGCGCCAGTCAGCGCCGACGGAATAATGGGCGCTTTACGATTTGTACCGGGAGGTTAACGTGACAACGATTACTTCCAGGCCAAGAAGCAAGGGTTTTGACCAGACGATTCAGTTGATCCTGGCTGTTTTAGCGGGGGTGGCACTGGGGGCTGTTTCGCTGGTGCTATCTCCGCTGTGGACGATGGTGGGGATTGCCGGGATTGTGATTGTGCTGGTGGCGATCAAATGGCCGGAGTTGTCCATTCTGGCTGTGATTGCTGCGCTGTGCACCATTTTGCCCGATGAGCAAATGCCGGTGATCAATCTCGGTCCGGGGCGGTTGTATGTGACGGAACCGATTGTGCTGGGTTTATATGCGGTGGTGGTGGTACGCTGGCTGGTGGATCGTTCATTCCGCCTGGTGCGCACGCCGCTTGATCTACCGCTGATCCTGTTCTACATCTGGGCAATTGGTTCAACGATCATTGCGATTGTGAACAAAACAGTGGAACCGGCAGCGTATATCCCCGAGATACGCGTGGTTTCGTATTATCTGCTTTTCTTTTTGATGACCAACCTGATCCGCGAGAAAGGCCAGTTGGAGACTCTGATCAAGGGGTTCTTCTTCCTGGCGACGGTCGTTGCGGCGGCCATGATCTATCAATATACGTTGGGTACAAGTGTGGCCTTTCTGTCCGGACGGGTTGAAGTGCTGGAAACCGCCGGTACGGTGAGCAGGGATGTCACCCGAATCACCGACACATCCGGCGAGGGGATCATTACCCTGGCTTTCATTTTGAAATCGGTGCTTTTGATGACAAAGAGCATTAAAGTGAAGCGCATCCCTTCACTGGTTCAGTGGGCTTTGTTTGGTGTGGCAATGGTGATGTCTTTTAACCGTACGCATTGGGCAGTCAGTGCGATGATTATTCTGGCAACTGTGCTCATTGTTCGAGGGGAGATGCGGCAGCGATTGCTCAAATGGATTCTGATTTTTGTGTATTTACTGCCCCTGGCTGCCATCCCGTTAATGGTCATGCCGAACACCAAAGCAGGGAAACTGGCAAGTGCGACCATTGCCCGGGTGGATACGCTGGTTTCGCCGGAATCTTATGAGGCGGGATCCACAACAAGCACCATTCGTTGGCGAGACTTTGAATATCAATACGGCTTCCAGCAGATCCAGAAGAACCCTGTGCTGGGGCTGGGGCTGGGAGCGGAATACCGTCCGATGGTGTTTGGTATTGATGATGAGTATTTTGATGGCCGCGGGTATACCCATAACGCTCATCTGTGGCTGGCAGTAAAAACCGGTTTGGCAGGGTTCCTTCTGTTTATGTGGTTGATGGTCCTTGCCATTGTGCGCGGGTTGGATCGTTGGCGCAAGGTGAAGGATGAACATTTGCGTTCGATTGTTTTGGGCATAACCCTGTCTTTTGCGGGGTTTATCCTCGTAGGCATTTTGCACCCGATCTACATGACGCTGTATTGGACACCTTTGTTAGGGATGATGTTCGGGGTGAACGAGGTGGTTTACCGGATTGAAGAATTAGCTTAACAAGCCTTCCGAGGCGCAGAAAAGCCTGTTTGTCACGCGGGGAAGCGATAGCGCTTCCCCGCATGTAAAAAATATTGCTCTTGCTCAATGATATTTCAGGTATAAGGCAGGCAGAATGAAGGTAGTAATTTTAGCGGGTGGATACGGAACACGGCTGAGTGAAGAGACGGGTATTAAGCCAAAGCCGATGGTGGAAATTGGCGGCAGGCCGATTCTGTGGCACATCATGAAGATCTATGCTGCCCATGGTTTGAACGATTTTGTAATTTGCTGTGGGTATAAAGGCGAGCTGATTTTTGAGTATTTTGCAAATTATTATGCCTATGCTTCGGATGTTACTTTTAATCTGAAGGAAAATACGATGGAAATTCACCGCTCGGATATGGAACCGTGGCGGGTGACCTGTTTAAACACTGGGTTGAATACGTTCACTGGGGGGCGGATCAAGCGCGCAATTGAGTTCATCGGGGATGAGACGATTTGTATGACGTACGGGGATGGCGTATGTGATGTTAATGTGCAGGATTTAATCGCTTTTCACCACAGCCAGCATACATTGGCGACGGTGACGGCTGTTATCCCCCCGGGGCGGTATGGTGTCTTTAATCTGGAAGAAGATCAGCATCAAGTGCAAAATTTCCGCGAGAAGCAGGGGCGGGATAATGTGTATATCAACGGCGGTTTCTTTGTATTGGAGCCGGGGGTAACCGAATACCTCAAGGATGATAGTACGGTGTGGGAGTTGGGACCGCTGGAAGTATTGGCAGAGGCGGGGGAGTTGTCCGCATTTCGTCACATGGGCTTCTGGCAGAGTATGGATACACTGGCAGACAAGCATGTGCTGCAAACGTTGTGGGATAACGGCACGCCTCCCTGGAAAATTTGGTAGCATCAAATATTTGGATGGCAAAGATGAAAATACTGGTAACGGGGGCGGGTGGGTATATCGGCAGCCAGCTGGTAACGGTGCTGCAGAAACACGGGCATGCTGTAACGGGGCTGGATACCGGGTTTTTTAGTGATGGCTGGCTATACGGTCCTCCCGGCAAGATTGATGCAGTTTGTGCTGACACGAGGGACGCGAAAATCATTGAGCGCCTTCATGGATTTGATGCCTGTATCCATCTGGGGGAATTGTCCAATGATCCGTTGGGCACCTTGAATCCAGAGGTTACGTATGAGATCAACCATCATGGGTCGGTGCGTTTGGCGGAGTGGTGTAAACAAGCCGGCATTCCACGCTTCGTGTATTCTTCTTCCTGCAGCGTATACGGGGTGGGCAATGATGATTACAAGACCGAAGAATCTTCGGTTAACCCGCAAACGCCGTATGCGGAATGTAAGGTGATGGTGGAACGCGAGGTTTCCGCGCTGGCGGATGAGCATTTCACGCCGGTGTTTTTGCGCAATGCCACAGCTTACGGGCCATCGCCGCGGATGCGTTTTGATATCGTGCTGAACAATCTGGCAGGGCTGGCCTGGACGACGAAAGAAATTCGAATGACGAGCGATGGCACGCCCTGGCGTCCGCTGGTGCATGTGCTGGATATCAGCGAGGCGATGGCCTGTGCGGTGGCTGCGCCAGCAGAAGCTGTCCACAATCAAATCTTTAACGTGGGTAGAACGGACGAAAATTACCGCATTCGAGAGATTGCCGGGATCGTGGCGGGCGCTTTTCCAGGTTGCGAGGTAAGCTTTGGAGAATCTGACGGTGACAATCGCAGTTACCGGGTATCTTTTGAGAAGATCAGCAGCGGTTTGCCTGGTTTTCAGTGTAAACGGGATGCAGCCATGGGGGCTGCGGAGCTGTACCATATTTTCAACAGTATTGGATTGACAGACGATATCTTCCGTCATCGTGCTTATACGCGGCTGAAACAGTTGCAGTATCTACTGGATACGCAGCAAATTGACGATCATTATTTCTGGTTGACGGCCTGAACCTGCGGAGAATACCATGGCATTGACGATTACTGGCTGCCGCTCGTGCGGTGGTACGCATTTGAAGACATTCCTCCCATTGGGCGAGACCCCGCTGGCAAACCGGCTGCTCAGCGCTGAGGGGTTGGATAAACCGGAAGTCCGTTATCCATTGACGGTGGCCTTTTGCCCGGACTGTAAACTGGTACAGCTGCTGGAGACGGTACCGCCGGAGGAGTTGTTCAGCGAGTATCTATATTTTTCTTCGTTTGCGGATACGGTGGTGCAGAACGCACATGATCTTGTAGAACGGCTTATCCCTGAGCTGGGACTGAACTGCCAGCATTTGGTGGTGGAGCTTGCCAGCAATGATGGTTATTTGTTGCAGTTTTATCAGCAGCACGGCATCCCCGTGCTGGGGATTGACCCGGCAGAGAATATTGCGAAAGCGGCAGAAGAGAAAGGTGTACCGACGCTGTGCGAATTCTTCGGCATGGATGTGGCTCGTGATCTGACCGATAAAGGTTTCCAGGCAGATGTGATTCATGGCAATAATGTCCTGGCCCATGTGGCTGACTTGAACGGTTTTGTGAGCGGAATGGCTACATTGCTCAAACCGGAGGGGATGGCAGTGATCGAGGTGCCGTATGTCCGCGATTTGATCGAGCGCCTCGAATTTGATACGATTTATCATGAGCATCTGTGTTATTACTCCGGTACAGCGCTGGTCAATTTGTTGAGAAGACACGGGCTGGTGCTGGCGGATGTGGAACGTATCCCGATCCACGGCGGTTCGCTGCGCCTGTTTATCCGCAAGGCGGGTGTGACGATCTCACCTGCGGTGGGAGAACTGCTTGCTGAAGAAAAGGCAGAAGGTATGGATGGATTTGCCTATTATGCTGATTTTGGCGCGCGCGTGGCGGAATTAAAGGAAGAGCTGGTTGCCCTGCTGGAAGACTGCAAGCAGAACGGACAAAAGGTGGCTGTATATGGCGCTTCGGCAAAAGGCGCAACGCTGCTCAATTTCTTCGGGATTGGCGGAAAGTTGCTGGCCTATGTGGTTGACCGCAGCACGGTCAAGCAGGGAATGTTTACGCCGGGAACCCATCTGCCAATTTATGCGCCTGAGAAACTGTTGAGCGATTTTCCGCCGTATACTTTGCTGCTGGTGTGGAATTTCGCTGAGGAAGTGATGGCCCAGCAGCACGCTTACCGTGAACGGGGCGGAAAATTTATCCTTCCTGTTCCTGAAGTGAAGATTGTGTGAGCAAAGGATAAAATGATTGACCGGGATTTGCAGCGGTTGGAGGATGCGGGTACACCCATCCGGGCAGGGCTGGTGGGCGCCGGCTATATCGGTGTGCCGGCAGCGGTGCAATTGATCCGCCATGTGCCCGGGATCCGGGTGGCAGCGATTGCCAGCCATCAGCTTGAGGATGCGGGGAAAGCCTATCAGCTCACCGGGCAGGGACAGCCTGTTGTGGCTGAAAAGGTGAGCCAGGTGAGTGAGTTCATCCATCAGGGACGCCCGGTGGTTACAGAGGACGGCCTGCTGCTGGCGCGGTCTGATGAGATTGATGTTATTCTGGATTTAACAGCCAGCATTGAAGGCGGGGCCGCCTTGGCGATGACAGCCATTGCGCACGGTAAGCATGTCGTTGGCTATAATGCCGAATTAACCGCTACGGTGGGGCCCATCCTGAAGCAGAAGGCTGACCGGGCGGGGGTAGTGATCACTGAGGCAGACGGTGACCAGCCGGGTGTGCTGATGAACCTGTACCGCTTCATTCAGGGGATGGGGATGCGGCCGGTGTTGTGCGGGAATATCAAGGGGCTGGAAGACCACTACCGCACACCGGAGACCCAGAAAAACTTTGCGGCACAATGGGGACAGAAAGCACACATGGTAACTTCATTTGCAGATGGGACGAAGATCTCTTTTGAGCAGGCGGTGATTGCTAACGCGACTAATATGCGTGTAGCCAAAAGAGGAATGATCGGGTTGCAAGCTGCACCCGGCACGCCGGTGGAAGAAGCGGTGAGCCAATTTGATGTCGAAACGCTGCTGGCCGGAGAGGGGATTGTGGATTACGTGATTGGCGCGGCGCCGGCGCCTGGGGTATTTATTCTGGCGGTCAGCGATGATGCGCTGCATCAGCAGTTTATGCGCTATTACAAGATGGGGGACGGCCCATTGTATTGCTTTATTCGGCCGTATCATCTGTGTCATCTGGAAATCGCTGGCAGCATTGCCCGCGCGGCTCTCTACGGGGATGCGACCATTGCGCCACAGGGGGCATTGCGGGTGGAGGTGGTGGCGGCGGCCAAGCGGGACTTGCATCCAGGGGACAAACTGGATGGGATTGGACAATTTATGCTGTATGGACAGTGTGAGAATGCCGATGTGGTGCAGCGAGAAGATTTACTGCCGATGGGGCTGGCGGAGGGAGCGGTGGTGCAGCGCGAGATTGCCAGGGATGACGTGCTGCATTTTGGGGATGTGAGGATGCCGGCCGAACGGTTGGTGGATCGATTGAGGGAAGAGCAGGAAGGGGGAAGGATACTGTGTAGGAATGACTATGATTGAAGGCCTCAGAATTTGAGTTTGCTGCGTTTCTATAACGGCTGAAGTCGTTCCTGCAAAACAGGATTTTTAACGGGTATCGATTTTCTGGTCCAGCAGGTCCAGAATGTGGTTATCAATGCGGGAGTTGATTTTGCGGGCAAAGAGTTCGTCTTTCGAAGCAAGTTCATCAAAGTCTTTGGCCGTGAAGAAGACAGGATGCCCGCTTTCCGGCGGAAATTTCACATAGTGCAGGTTAATGTTTGCAATGGTGTCCTTGAGGGGTGAATTCATTAACACAGTTTGCAGGAACATTTCAGCAGGATGAAGGTTGTATTTGAAAAACTGAATGGTTTTTTTACCTTGCGGACTCAATACGAAGTTATGAAAATAAGAAATTGCCTGGGGGGTAAAGCTGCTCCAGAAGGAGCCGCCGTATAATTGCATCTCCGAAGGGATTTTTTTTCTGGGCAGCAGTAAGGCGGTCAACCAGGAGGCAATCATCAGGAACACGTTGGCCGGGTGGATCAGCGGCAGGTGCAGGTGGTACTTGCCCAGCCAGAAATGATAATAACGCCAGCGGTTATTGCTGTGGCCGCGTATGTCGTCCGGCAGGAGAAAATATTCCATGATTTGCTGGCCGCCGAAGCCGGCAAGGGTTTGCTGGATGACGGTATTCGATTGTAAGGGGTAATCCTGTCCGCTGAGAATATAGGCACGGTCATATGAATAGCCCTGCGAGCAGGTCATGTCAAAGCAGTTGAGTAAAGCCCGGATGATGCCAAAATTTCCCCATTTCACCACAGTGCGCTTTGCGAAGGCGATGTTAGGGTATGGTTTCAGTGCGTCGAGCAGCGTCTCATACACGTCTGGCTCACAATTTTTTGAGACGTGGATCACAAAGCGGGTTTGGGGAGTATTAAGGCGGTTTACAAGGCGGACAATTTGGTCTGGATTGGTGTGCACCAGAAGCATATAGACCATTTTCATCAGGTTGCCCTTTCTTGCAATAATAAGATAATTATTCTAAATATACTCTTATTATCTGATTAAATCAATATCTTTATACCTCATACCTTGAAAGTCAATTTTCGTAAGTGAAATGTACTGGTGCCTGGCAAAGGCGGGCAGCAGTCTGAATTTCAGGATTGGCGTTATCCATGTAAATGATATTGATTGAAAAGGCTTCCCACAGAAATACCCATCCGCCAATATTCAATCCTTCACTGACCATGGATACCAGCATACCGGGAGGCAGGAAAGAGCGCATCAATACCGTTGCGGCGATGAAGGCGGCAGAAAATATGACATATTTGATCGCCTTGTGTTTCTTGTTTGCCATGTCCTGCGACTCACGATTTACCAAATAGGAAAAATAATTATTAATGGCTGTGATTACTTTGTTTTCCTGGTCGGGATTGATGTGTTCCTGCTGAATGTGGATAATAATTTCCAACTGACAGCCTGCCGGAATTTCGTGCGCACATTCGATGAGAAATGCGGTTAATTCATGGGTGAGGTCTTTATGAAGGATGGGAGAATGGTCGATTTTCTTGAAGAGATCATCATAGCAGTCAAAAATGACCGGGATGGTGAAAGTGTTGGACCTTTCCTGATAGGAATAAACATCGGTGAGATAGGGAGGGAATGCTTTTTTCATGGGCGCTCTTTGCAGCAGGGAATAGAGAAAGCTGTTTTTATCATATCGCATTTCAGCCGGGATGACAATCTGACTATACAATATGAGATATTCTTGCAAAGAAGCAGAGTTTTGTCATCTTTACGATTGCTGCTTTTTCAGGGTATGATGTAAAATGTGTTTTTGTGTTTCACATTATTTTTATTAATAAAGGAAAAATTTATGAATCGCATTGTCTCTTCTGAATACATCGCCCCGGCGGTAAAACGTATCGAGGTTGAACATCGGGCCATTGCCCAAAAACGAAAACCTGGTCAATTTGTGATCGTGCATATTGACGAGCATGGGGAGCGAGTTCCGCTTACCCTGGTGGATTCAGATCCTGAGGCAGGGACGATCACCTTGATCGTGCAGGCAGCAGGGAAGAGTACAAAGCAATTGTGTGATATGGCCGTGGGGGAATCAATTGAAGATGTGCTGGGGCCGCTGGGTCATGCTTCGGAGGTCGAAAAATTCGGCACGGTGGTGGTAATTGGCGGCGGGGTAGGTACTGGCGTGGCTTATCCTAATGCAGTCGCCTTGAAAGAAGCCGGTAATTATGTGATCTCAATCACTGGCGCACGAAACAAGGATTATGTGATCCTGGAAGATGAATTGAAGCAGGTTAGTGACGAATGTTACATTACCACAGATGACGGCAGTTACGGCTATCATGGTTTCACCACCCAAAAATTACAGGAGTTGATTGACTCCGGCAAACAGATCGATTATGTGCTGGCGATTGGGCCGATGGCGATGATGCGCGCTGCAGTGGAAGTGACCCGCCCGCATGACATTAAAACCGTGGTCAGCCTGAATACGATCATGGTAGACGGCACGGGTATGTGCGGCGGATGCCGCGTTGTGGTGGGTGGTGAGACGAAATTTGCTTGTGTGGATGGCCCGGAATTTGATGGTCATCTGGTTGATTTTGATATTTTGATAAAACGCGGCAGGGCGTATGCCCATGAAGAAGAGGAGTCATTCTGCCGTCTGGATTTGCAGGTGGAAAAACTGGTACCTACCCCGGCGGAACGGCGCAAGATCCCGCGTCAGGAGATGCCCATGCAGGATGCGGTGGAACGCATTCGCAATTTTGATGAAGTCAATCTGGGGTTTCTTGAAGAAGCGCTGCAAATCGAAGCACAGCGCTGTTTGCAATGCAAGCAGCCGTTGTGCGTGGCTGGCTGCCCGGTGGGTGTGAAAATTCCGCAATTTATCGACAAGATCATTGAACGGGATTATGTGGCGGCTTCCCGGATCATCAAGGAAGACAATGTGCTGGCAGAAGTGTGCAGCCGGGTGTGCCCGCAGTCCGAACAGTGCGAAGGGCATTGTATTCTCACCAGGAAGGGGGATGCAGTTTCGATTGGCGCGCTGGCGCGGTATGTGACCACATACGAGCGTGAGATGGGCATGAAGGAAGCACCAAAATTGAAGCCCAAGACCGGAAAAAAGGTTGCTGTTATCGGTTCTGGCCCTTCCAGCCTGAGCTGCGCAGGTGACCTGATCCGGGAAGGGCATGATGTGACCGTGTTTGAGGCGCTGCATGAATTTGGCGGCGTGCTGGCCTATGGTATTCCTGAATTTCGTCTGCCCAAAGCGATTGTAAAAGAAGATGTGCAAGGGTTGATCGATCTGGGCGTCGAATTTCGCAAGAATGTAGTTGTGGGGGCAACTTATACGATTGACGAGCTGATGAAGGAACAGGGATATGATGCGGTCTTTATTGGCGTTGGCGCCGGGTTGCCGCGTTTTATGCAGGTGCCGGGTGAGAACCTGGTGGGCATTTATTCTTCAAATGAATTTCTGACGCGGGTCAATTTGATGAAGGCTTACCAGTTCCCCAACTATGACACCCCGGTATTTGATTGCACGGACAAGGTTGTGGCCGTAATTGGTGGTGGTAACACGGCGCTTGATTCCGTGCGCGTGTCGAAACGATTGGGCGCACGAAATTCTTATATTATCTACCGGCGCACAGAAGAGGAAATGCCGGCGCGGTTGGAGGAAATTCACCATGCCAAGGAAGAAGGGATCATCTTCGAGTTTCTGCGCAATCCGGTAGAATTTATCGGCGATGAGAAGGGCTGGATTAAGGGGATGAAACTGGAGAAGATGGAACTGGGTGAACCAGATGATTCCGGCCGCCGCCGTCCTGTGCCGATTGAAGGTTCTGAATATGTGATGGATGTGGATATGGTCGTGATTGCTGTGGGAAACGGTTCTAATCCGATCATCCAGAAGACTACGCCAGATCTGGCCTTTAACAAATGGGGCAATATCATTGTGGATGATGAGACGATGCAGACGAACAAAGCCGGCGTGTATGCTGGCGGCGATATCGTTACAGGCGGTGCGACGGTCATCCTGGCGATGGGCGCCGGACGTAAGGCGGCTAAGGCAATTGATGCGTATTTGCAGACGGTGTAGCGTTTTCTACACAAAGCAATTCGATAAAAAAAGAGGGACAGGCTGCGAGCCTGTCCCTTATTTTTAAGCGATTCGAAAAATTAATCCCCGAAGACGGTGCCGACGTGTTTGGCGCCAATGATCCAGGGGTCGTCAAGGGGAACCTGCTTCACTTTGCCTGCAATTTGTTCCAGCGGGACAGGAACGGTCTGCATGCCCTGTTTGGCGATCATTACGCCGTATTGCTTTCTCTGGATCAGGTCGGCACATGCCGTGCCAAACTGGGTTGCCAGGAGGCGGTCGGAAGCTGAGGGGGTACCGCCGCGCAGCAGATGGCCCAGGATGGTGATGCGGGTATCCAGGCCGGTGAAGGCATGCAGCCGGTCGGCCAGCAAGAGGGTATTGCCCTGGATCTGGTTTTCGATGCGGGACAGTTCCTGGTCAATTTTTGTTTCCTCTTCACCGGAGCGCAGGCGGTGGTTCATTTTTCGGGAGTGCTCAAAAAATTCCACATAGTCCAGTGACATGGCATTTTCGGCCACGGCAATAATGCTGAAGCGTTTGCCGGAACTGCGCCGGTCGTTGATTGCCTGGGCGACGAGTTTGGGGTCATAAGCAATTTCGGGGATTAAAATAGCATCGGCGCCGCCGGCAATGCCAGCGCCGAGGGTCAGCCAGCCAGCATGGCGGCCCATGATCTCGACGATCATGATGCGGTGATGACTATGGGCTGTGCTGTGCAGGCGGTCTATCGCCTCTGTAGCAACGCCCAGGGCCGTGTCAAATCCTACACTGGTGTCCGTTTGGGGGATGTTGTTGGTGATCGATTTGGGAATGCCGATGATGTTTACCCCTTTTTTTTGCAGATGAAGGGCGGTGATTTGGGTTTCATGACCGCCCAGGCAGACCAATGCATCCAGCTTATGTTTTTTCAAGGTTTCAATGGCCTGATCCGTGCGGTCGGCTGTGCTGCCATCGTTCAAAGGGTAATCCTGGATGCTGTCCCTGCTGGTGCCCAGGAAGGTGCCTCCATCGGTAAGAATACCGGACAGATCGGTACTGAAGATCTCGACGGTTTTATCTTCGACCAGCCCTTGAAAGCCATCCACGAAGCCGATCAGGTCCATCCCAAAGGTGCCCAGGGCGGCTTTACCAAGTCCTCTGATGGTAGCGTTTAGGCCCGGGCTGTCGCTGCCAGCAGTTAAGATACCAATTCGTTTTCTCACTTTTCCCTCGCTATTCTGTTTAATCCTTTGTTCATGGCTAGTGTACCATTAACGTGTTCATGGGGGTTCAAAAATAAGGGGTGAAATTTCTTGTTTTTCAGGTCAGTTGGTAAAAAGTGGCGGGGCATTTTGGGAAGCTGGAATGGTATGTATGAGTACGCAGGGATGACGACTGAAGTCGCCACTACAATTATAAAAGGGGATTGAGATCACTCCACGCGATCAATCAATAGATTGGTTCCTGCAGGGTTGATGATCAGATAGAAGGGGTGAAATTCTTCAAAGGTGTCGCCGCGGGAGTGCTGGTATTCGAGGGAGACATACACTTCGGCAGGGTTGGCGTTCCAGTCCTGCAAATAAGCTGAAAGGACAGTAATTTGTTCTACATTGTCCCAAAAATGCGTATAGATGACGAAGGGGTCGTTGCCCGCCACCTGGCAGCAGGTTTCCTGAAAGTCTTTTGACAACATTTCCCAGGATTTTTCGTAATCACCCTGGTTGATGGCCTGATAATAGTCGCGGATGAACTGTTCCGGGTTGGGGAAATTTTGCTGCGGCCAGGGGGTGAAGGTGGCGGTGGGGTCAAATTCCGAGGTAGCTTCTTGCGTGGGCAGAGCGATGACAATCGCTGCCGGTTCACCCTGCGGGGCAGCGTTGGCAAAGATGGCGGTGGTGGTCATTTCGACGAAGAGGGTGCTGGCGGCTTCCGTATAGATCCTTTCCTCTTCTCTGGCTTGCAGGTCAGCGAGGGTGTCGTTACCTGGTGAACGGATTGCAAAAAAGAAGATTAACGCGGCGATTGCAAACAGGATGGACGGGATCAGCAACCAGGGCAGGTTGGAACGATTGGGGATGATATTTTGCGCAGATTTTTGATAAGCACATGAAAACCAGTGTTCGCCGCCATTGCTGGTAACCAGCAAGCTTTCTTCAAAGCTGTATGCCTGGCGATAGGAATCTGTTGGCGCGCCGGTGCTAAGGTGAATGCGGTGACGGCTGGTTTCACCCGCTTTACACACGAAAGCGATGGGATGGGGAATCAGCCAGCTGACCGCAGGCACCAGCCGGCCTTGCAGGATGCCAGTGCCCGCGTTGGTGATGGTGATTTCGATAGCCGGTTGTTCGGTGAGGGGGGCGTTGGGATGAAAACTGCCAAAATCAATGGATTCGGGCCATACCTCGAGAAGGGGTTTGTCATCCGGATTTTTTGGATACATGGCAGGAACTCTGCGAACGTGAAACGATCATTGAATTAAGGTTAACTCTATTGTAACGCGTTTGAGGCTGGTGAGGCTGAAATCGGGTTAAGTGGCGGATTGGTATTGGTGCGTCCCGTAAATGGCAACGATTTTGCCGAAGTAGACGCGGTGGGGGTCAGGAAGATTCCCGTAGCGATTGAATGCTTCTTCGTCGACCATTTGGGCGGGTACGATGTCATCCCAGTAGATTTTTACACACTCAATGGTGAGTTCTGCTTGGGCAAATACCGGTGCGGCGACCCGGCTGGCAGCTTCAGGGGTGAGGCCGGCCTCAGCGATCTTGTCCCCATCGCGGCCAGACTTGGTGCCAAGCAGCAGGAGGGCGTCTTTGTATTGCCTGGGGAAGCTGCTCAGGGTAAAGGTGTGGTATTGTTCCATGAATTGATAGGTATAACGGGAGGGACGCACAAAAACCTGGACAAGCGGCTGCCGCCAGATTTTTCCGATAGAACCCCATTCGATGGTCATGGTGTTGAAGTGATGCTTTTGATAGTCTCCGCCGGTAAGGAGGAACCATTTTTCCGAGAAGAGAGTATAGTTCTGCGATTGGAATTTATCAACGGGGATCGCGATTCGCTGCATGGGAAACATCCTTTCTTTGTGAAGATTGAATAGAGGTATTTGCGGTAAAGCAGGACAGAAAACCGAAAGCTGTTCTGCAATTGTAAACCAATGATAGCTGGTGTTGTCAGATAGTATAATAGGATCATTGGTTTGAGGGATAGATTTTGTGCTTTCCCGGCGGGGGTCTCGGTAGAGCGAGTAAAAGCGGATGTTTATTGGAGGGATTGTATGCCGGAAGAAAATAAACCCACGAATGTGGGAATTTCGAAATGTTCCACGATTGTTATTTTTGGCGCTTCAGGTGATTTGACGCACCGCAAATTAATCCCTGCGCTGTATAATTTATATCGCAAAGAACGTCTGTGGGAGACGACGCGCATTATTGGATTTGCCAGAAGACCCTATACGACAGAAAAATTTCGTGCGCTGCTGCTTGAAGGGGTGAAAGAGTTTTCAGCGAACACGTTTGATGAGCAGCTTTGGCAGCGGTTTGTGCCGATGCTGCATTATTTCCGCGGCGATCTGAGTGTGCCGGAGGATTATGAACGGCTGTCTGTGTATCTGGAAGAAGAAGAAAAAAAGGAAGAACGGGAACAAGCCAACCGGCTGTATTATCTGGCAATTGCACCGAAGTTTTATATCCCGGCCGTGGCGGCATTGGGGCGCTATGGTATGGCGAATGAAACGACAGGTTTTCGGAATGTGATCATCGAGAAACCGTTTGGCCGCGATCTGGATTCCGCGGTGGAACTGAATGAGGCAGTGCATGCTGTTTTCAACGAAAAGCAGGTCTATCGGATGGATCATTATCTGGGAAAAGAAACAGCACAGAATATTCTCTTTTTCCGTTTTGCAAATGCGATCTTTGAACCGGTGTGGAATCGCCAGTATGTGCAAAACGTGCAGATCACTGTAGCCGAGACGGTGGATGTGGGGCATCGCGCGGGGTATTATGACCACGCCGGGGTGCTGCGAGACATCTTCCAGAATCATTTGCTGCAGCTTTTGGCTCTGGTGGCAATGGAGCCGCCGGCATCTTTTGAAGCGGAGGCTTTGCGCAACGAAAAGGTGAAGGTGTTGAAGTCTATCCGTCCTTTAACGATTTCCGACAGTGTGCTGGCACAGTATGAAGGGTATCGGGATACGGAGGGAGTAGCCGGTGATTCGCGGACGCCGACGTATGCCATGGTCAAGGCGTATGTCGATAATTGGCGCTGGAAGGGAGTGCCGTTCTATTTGATGTCTGGCAAGGCGTTGGAGAAGAAGCGCAGCGAGATCAATATTGAGTTTCAATGTCCGCCGCATATGATGTTTAACCGTGCGACCAATGGTACCTTTTCTCCGAATATGCTTTCCATTTATATTCAGCCGGATGAAGGTATTCATTTGCGTTTTGAAGCCAAGCTGCCCGATTCGGCTCAGGAATCGCGTTCGGTAGATATGGAATTCCATTACAGTTCCTCTTTTGGTGACAGCATTTTACCGGATGCTTATGAGCGGTTGATCCTGGATGCGCTGCGGGGAGATGCTTCCCTGTTTGCGCGCAGCGATGAAATCGAAGCGGCCTGGCATCTGATCGATCCATTGGTCAGGGGCTGGGAAGATAAACAAGGCCCCGAACTGGCAAGCTATGCGCCAGGTTCGTGGGGGCCGCAAGCCGCCAGAGAGATGGTGGTGACGAATTTCTGTAAATGGGCCTGAATGAATTCCTGCAGGAGGGATAAATGAAACCAAAACTCCGCATATTTCCAGATCGTGAAGCGTTGGCCTTTGCGGGGGCGCATCACTTCCTGTCGATTGGGCAGGCGGCTATCTTGCACAGGGGACGTTTCATGGTCGCATTTTCCGGTGGAACGACACCGAAGCTGCTTTTCCAGCGGCTGCGGGTAACACGCATGCAGGATGCGTTGAACTGGGATTTGGTGCATATCTTCTGGGGAGATGAACGCTGTGTGCCGCCGGATGATGCCGAAAGCAATTACCGAATGGCGCGCGAAGCTCTGCTGGATGATTTGCCTATCCCGGCAGCCAATATTCATCGGTTTTTGACGGAACTGCCGCCTGAAGAGGCTGCCCGGCAGTATGAGAAGGAATTACAGGCCAGTTTTGGCTTGCCGGACACAACCCGCCCGCCGGTTTTTGATCTGATCCTGTTGGGGATGGGCAGTGATGGACATACGGCTTCGCTGTTCCCAGGTACAACTGCGTTGGATGAGCAGGAGCGCTGGGCAGCAGCGGTGTATGTAGAGAAACTGGATGCCTGGCGGGTGACATTGACCCTGCCCGTGTTGAACGCAGCCAGAGATGTGCTGTTTCTGGTTTCAGGGGAAGCGAAGGCACAGGTTTTGCAGGATGTGCTGGCAGCAGACGAAGAGGTTGGGAAATTCCCGGCCCAATTGGTTCAACCTGGCTCAAAACGGTTGTACTGGTTCGCGGATTGTCAGGCGGCAGCCCAGGTTTTAATCTCGCGCAGACCACAGGTGCATTGGCATGTCTAATTAAATGGTGAGGAAAGATGAAAACTGTCGTGGTAACGGGAAGTACGCGGGGAATTGGCCGGGGATTGGCAGAGGCATTTTTGAAGCATGGCTGTGCTGTGGTGGTTAACGGACGCAATGCGCAATCGGTGGACGAAACCGTAACCGATCTGGCAGGTGTGTATGGAACTGATCGGGTGTTTGGTCAGGCTTGTGATGTTGCCCATGCAGATCAGGTGCAGGCATTGTGGGATGCTGCCTGTGCGAAATTTGGCAGCGTGGATATCTGGATCAATAATGCCGGGGTAACCCATGACGCCCTGCCATTCTGGTCCGTAGATATGGACAGGGTTGAACAGGTGTTTGACGTCAATGTGCTGGGATCGATCAACGGGTTAAGGACAGCCTATCGCGGGATGGCGGCGCAGGGCGGCGGAAGTATTTACAATATGGAAGGGCTGGGCAGCGGCAAGCGGGCGGTTAAGGGGTTGGCATTTTACGAGAGCAGCAAGAGCGCGGTGACAAAACTGACGCAGACGGCAGTTTTGGACGCTGAAGGCAGCGCTGTTAAAATTGGGTATTTAAGCCCCGGCATGGTGATCACGGATCTGCTGGTTGGGGAAGAACAATCAGGGGAAAAGTGGGAGCGCAAGAAGCGCATCTATAATATTCTGGCGGACAGGGTGGAGACGGTGGCACCTTTTCTGGCAGAAGAGGTGCTGAAGAATGAGACGCACGGTGCAAAGATTGCCTGGCTGACTCCCTGGAAGAGTTTTATGCGCTTCCTGAAAGCTCCCTTCGTGAAGCGGGATTTGTTTGCTGAAGAGGAGTAGGGATAAAAAGATTTTTGAGGAAAACAAACCGGGCCAGGGTTTCCCTGGCCCGGTTTGTTTTAACGGTTGGTTTGGGTTGGGCGCTTGAAATAGGCGACTTCGTGGCCGTCTTCGTTGACAATGACGGTTACCAGCTCCCAGCCTTCTTTTTCCAGCAAATCCCATGCGCTAAACTCATTCCAACTCATATCTCTGCGGGATTCAAAGAGACCATCGCGCCCGAGATAAGTGATCTGGCTGCCTATCAGGCGGCAATGATCAAATCTTTGTGCCATAATGCTTTCCTTTCCAATGTGTGGTTGTTATTTTTTAGTAGAAAAGAGGGTAAATTTTTAACCATTACTTGCTTCCAGAAGCGCTTTTTTAAATTCAAGCGGCGCAGCGACGTTGACATAGCGTTCCATGCCCAGCTCACTGGCGGTCAGGATTTCCAGACTGCCGAAATTGAAGATGAGGCCCCAGAAATTTTGTTCCAGATTGATGTCATTGACTTTATCCAGCGCGGAATCACTGACATATTTGGCGATGACGCCGGAGAGATGGATGATACGGTGGGTGGTGATGATGTATTGGTGATAGCGCCAGCGGGCAACATCCCTGAGCAGGCTGGCAAGGGGAATGAGATTGAGCAGGTAGGCCCACCGGACGACAGGTGAAAACATCCAATTGGTCCTGATGATCCAGACCAGGATGGTGATTGCTATGGCTGATAAAATCTCGGGGAGGATTTGCAGAGCAAGACTGAGCCAGTGCTGTCGGGTGTGAAAAAGCACGCGCTCGTTTTTGATTAATAGGTTAGATAGATAAGGGTCGTCCACTGAAGAAACCTCGGTGTCGGGTTATGAATTACACACAGTATACAAGAGAATCAACGGATTGAACAGAAGCAGATTTTCCTGAATTTGAACTGCCGGTAAAATGATCACACCCTGTGCCTGCTTCTTTATTCTCACGCAAAGCCGCAAAGAAAAACAGCGCGGCAACCCCCATCATTATTTGAGAAACAGAATGGGTGCGGTCGCGCGAAGCGTGTTCGACCACACCCTACAACGATTTGCTAAATATTTTTCAACAGATTGAGTAGATGTTTTGCCGCTTCTTCCGGGCCGCTGTGTTCTTTTCCGGCGATGCCGAGCTGGGTGCGGAATTGACCGACATACAGGCCCTGGTCAAAGAATTGTTTGAAGTATTTTTTGGCAAGTTCTTGATGCTTTTCTTTGTACTGGGGTGGGCCGAAAATATTGGCGAAATAGTTGTGCACAATCCCGGAAGTGGCAGTGGTGCCTTTGCTCATTACGCGGCCTTCCTCGAAGACATTCAGGGCGGCCGTGTCGCTGTCAAAGCGTTCGAGGGTGGGGTGGTGGTCATCTACAGCTTCATAGTTGTTGGCATACAGGACGAAGTCGACTGAATAGCCGTGCATGACTTCGTCATAGGTGGTGATGGGCAAGACGACACGCGCATTGACCTGGCTGGCGTTCATGATGATGGCGCGGTCGATCTGGCCGAAGGCGAAGCCGGGCTGGAGGTCATCCATGCGCACGAAGGCGCCGGTTTCGGTGCCATAACCGAGAATCTTGCCGGAATCGGGGTCGATTTCTATGGAACCCATATCATCAGCGATGATGGTAAGGTCTTCGATATCGTCGCCGGCGATGGTACGCAAGGCTTCCAGGCTTTCGGACTTTCCTGCGCCAGAGTCGCCGATGATCATCACGGTGTAAGAGCCTTTGTCCCGTACGGTGATGTTGAACATGGCGCCGTGGAATGGCAGGCGCCCCATTTTCATGATTTTGATATTATGCAGGGTGAGGATCATTTTCTTGAGGTAGCCAAAGTAGCCGAATTCATCCCGCATCGGAACGGTGCTGGTGAGGATGCCATTCTCTTCATCGTCAAAAAAGACCGTGTCGGAAGTGTCCGAGATGGGCATCATCGTGTCCGGCGTACCGTACATATAGATAGCGTCGGGTTTCTTTTTTAGATCTTCGTCATTGGCAACCTCAAACAGATTGCTCAATGCGAATCCCAATTCAAACAGTTTGACGTTGAAATAGGTCATGATCAACAAGGGTCCAACCTTGGCGGGGTAGCACAACCAGTCATTTTTGTTGATGTCCAGATTGCCCACCGGATTTTGGTAAACACGTTCAAAAACGCCTTTGCGCTTGTTGGTGGTTGAGTCGAAGATCATCGGGGGGTAGATCAATACCTGGCGGATGACAGAGATGTTGTTCAATTTCCTGTAGGCATCCGGGTAAGGAATATTTTTGGGCAGGGCAATGGTGCCAACCTGGGCACCGGCAGCCACCTGGCGGTAGATGCGTGGGTGTTTGCCGGATACATTTTCCTGAATATCGCGGTAGGTGCTGCGCACGACGTGCATCAGGGTCTCGAGGGTGCCATTGAAGGTGCGATAGGGGCGCTGGTCAAAGCTGTTGCCGGCTGAATCGCAGATGATCAGACGGTGCAGATGCCGCCAGTAATTATAGAATTGCTCGATAAAATCAAAGAATAATTCCTTGTCGGTAAAGAAGACTTCGGCTTCCGGGATGATGCGCGGGATCAGGTCTACAGGCAGTTTGATCAGATACCGTAGTGCTTCAACCAGCAGATGGATGTCCTCATCGGTGATGGCGCGCGGGTTGGGGAAGATATTCAACAGCCGCGATTGTTTTCTGGATAGACCAGCGATGTATTGTTTGATGATGCGCAGAAATAATGCGCTGGTGAGCATTCGGTCGGGCGTGTCGCAAATGCGATCGCGCAAGCGCATGATGACCTGGTCGTCTACTGTGCGAAATGATCCATTTTCCATACTGATAACTCCTGCATTGTATGCCTGCTGGTGACTGGGCGTTCCATATTTGTAAAAGATGGTTTGGACACCCGTCCAAACCATTTTCTTTTCCGTGAAGGTAGAGAAAAATTATCTATTTAGTTTACCAGAGAAATGATGAAAAGGTTAAATAACAGGGCAAATTTATCATGGTAACGAAAAATTTTATGGGAAAAGCATATTTTCTCAAGAGGAGCTATAATTCAATAGTATGAGTATTCGAAAGCTTGTCATTCAAAGTCAACTGGTAGCACCCAGCCAACGCAGCGGTTTGTTTCGCCGCCCGCGCGTTGCCGGGCGGTTTTTGAGCGCGCTGGATTATCCGTTGACCGTGGTGCAAGCCAGTACGGGGTATGGTAAAAGCACGGAGCTTTCGCTGCTGGCGGATAAGGTTCCCCATCTGTACTGGTATACGATCAGTGGTGCGGATCGTGACCCATTATTATTCCTTGCTAATCTGTTTTCCACTTTCAATGTAGGCAAACACGATTTTGGTGATGCAGCCTTGCAGGCGTTGGATGATTCGCAGGGGAGGGTTCCCGAAAATGCGCTGACGCAATTGATCAATACTTTGACGCGGGATTTGCAGGAGGATGCCATTCTGGTACTGGATGATTATCATCTGGTACAGGAGATCACGGAAATTAATGGGTTTGTTGAGCGATTGGTGGCGTATTGCCCGCCTAACCTGCATCTGGTCCTGTCTACACGGCGGATGCCGCACTTTGATGCCTTGTCGAAATGGCGGGTGAAGGGGCAGCTGCTGGTGATTGGACGTAAAGAATTGGCTTTCTCTCAGGATGAGATTGTGGCATTATTCAATGAATTTTATGGTTATGCGCTATCCGATGAAGATGCTGCCCGGCTTCTGGTGGAGACAGAAGGCTGGGCCATTGCCCTGCAAATGATCTGGCAGAGTTTGCAGAGTGGGGCGGCGGCCAGTATCCCGGCGGCATTGGAGCGCCGGCCATCTACCCTGGAAGCGTTATTTGATTATCTGGCCCGCGAAGTGCTGGCGCAGCAGAACGAAGCGGTACAAAATTTCCTTTTGCAATCTTCTGTGTTGACTGAAATGGATGCCGGGGTATGTGATGTCGTATTGGGAACTTCTCAATCGCTGGCTATGCTGGAACAATTACAAAACAGTGGTCTGTTCGTGGTGTCGGCCGGGGCAAATGTGTACCGCTATCAGCATCTTTTCCATGATTTTCTTAAGGCACGATTGTGCAAGGATAAAGAGGTTGTGAATGCCCTGCACCTGAAAGCCGCGGAATATTATCGGGAAAACTATCCTGAAAAGGCAATTTATCATCTGATGAAGGCGGAACAGTTTGATGAAGCAGCTGGCCTGTTGGAAGAGATCGGCAGGGGTTTGATACGGTTGGGACGCTTTGATTCCCTGCTGAAAAGAATCGGGGATCTTCCGGGAGATGTGCTGGATCAGCATCCCCAGTTACATCTTTTCCTGGGGGATGTGCGCCGCCTGACATCCGATTTTGATGATGCGCTGGAATGGTATACAGCAGCGGAGGAACGCTTTGGCCGCCTGGAAGACGCGTTGGGGCGCAGCAATGCCCTGCGCGGGCAAGCGCAGGTTTATCTGGATACGGTGCGCCCGCTGCGCGCGGACAGCCTGTTGGAAGAAGCCTTGCGTTTGCTGGAACCACAGGAGTTTCATATTGAAACTGCGGCTTTGCTGGATCTGCTGGCAGAAAATAAATTAAATCTGGGGCATCCCGGCCAGGCCGCAGCGCTGCATCATGAAGCCAAACTGCTGCGCAACGAAGAAGACCCCGGCGATGTTTACCTTGAAGCACGTGCCTTGCTGCGTACGGGATATCTGAAACAGGCCAGGCAGTTATTGGAAGCAGTGGTAGAGGAAGAACAGCGTGAGATGCAGGGATCGCGCCCGCAGCGCTTTCATCGGGAAACGATGATGCTGTTGTCTTTGATCTGTGTTTTTCAGGGCGATGTGGAAAAGACCGTGTCTTATGCCCGTGAAGGGGCGGCAATCGGTAAGCGGTTGGAGTCCTCATTTGTGGAAGCGGTGGGACTGTTCCGTTTGGGGCATGCTTATGAATTGCAGGATCTGGTGCCCTGGGATAACAGTAAACGTGAAGCGGCAATCGCCTGCTACAAAAACGGCATTGCCAAGGTGAAGATGTTTAAGGTGACCCGCGTGCAGGTGGAGCCTTTGTGGGGATTAGCCAGAGTGTATGGTTATGCCAATCAGCTTGTCCTGGCCGGGCAGTATGCTGCCCAGGCCATGGAGATTGCCTGGCGGGCGGGCGACCAATGGTTGTATTATTTGGTAAAACTCTCGTTGGGAGCCAGTCTGGCGATGGACGGGCAAGCTGACCGGGCAGGTGAACATTTATTGGCCTGTACGGAGGGCTTTACCCTGGTGGGCGATTCGCATGGTGTGGCGGCTTCTCTGCTGTGGTCGGCGTTGAATGCCTGGTGGTCTGGTGAGGTTGATCGTTGTATGGCTGTACTGGAGACGCTGCTGCCGCTGGCAAAGCAGGAGGGCTACGATGACTTGTTGATCCAGCCTACATATCTGGGCCTGAAAGATGATAAAGCTGCCCTGCCGATGTTAATGGAAGCCCATACGCATGGATTGATGCCGCTGTTTATCGAGAAACTTCTGGTGCGCAAAGGCGTCTCGGGATTATCATACCATCCTGGTACGACTCTTTCCGTGCGGGCGCTGGGATTGTTTGAAGTGTGGCGGGGTAATGAGATGGTGGGGACAAATGACTGGCGGCGCGAGAAAGCCCGTCAGCTTTTCCAATTGTTCCTCACGCACCGCGGGAAATGGATGCAGCGCGAGCAGATCGTTGATCTGCTGTGGCCGGAGCTGGATGCCGACGCTGCTATCCGGGATTTTAAGGTGGCGTTGAATGCGCTTAACCGCGCGTTGGAACCAGCGCGTCCACGCGGGGCGGCGCCATTTTTTATTGTCCGGCATGATCATTTGTATGCGCTCAACCCGGCTGCTGAATTGGTGGTAGATGTTGATTTGTTTGAGGAAATGTCGGCGGCTGATGATGTGATTACTTTACGACAGGCGCTGGATTTGTATGCGGGGGATTATTTACCGGACAGTCTGTATAGTGACTGGTCAATGGAAGCGCGCAGCCGGTTGAGCCGCATGTATCTGGAAACGGCGGAACGTTTGGCGCAGAAGTTGTTACAGATGGGTGAAGTGGAAGAGCTGGTTGAGGTGTGCGAGCTGATCCTGCACCGCGATCGATTCTGGGAGGAGGCGTACCGCCTGATGATGCAAGGGTACGCCAGCAAACGCAATCGTTCACAGTTGATGCACACTTACCGCCGTTGTGAGCTGGTGCTGCGTGATGGTCTGGGGATTGAGCCAGCCCGCGAGACCCAGTCACTTTATGAGAAATTGATGGGAAAATTATAGGGAAAATGAATTGATTGATGAAGAGACCGTCTTTACATGACGGTCTTTTTTTTATGGGAGGCCACCGCTATCCCTCCCGCAGGGTGGAGTTAGGTGGCGGGGTTAGAAGCCAGGGGCTTGCAAGTAAGAGCCTGGTGATACCTTCCCCCTAAAGAGGACAATGCGAAACCTGCGGGAGGGAAAATTGGGAATTTTGATACGCTGGTAACTGATTTGTAACTGGCTTGCAACGGGGAGATGCTACTGTATAGTTGGTTTTCATGGAAGAATGTGGAAATTGTGCTTTTAAACTATTGAATGGAGGCTTACGCCATGCGTTTGAAGGATAAGGTGTGTTTGATTACGGGCGGTGCGGCAGGGATTGGCAAGGCAACCGCGGTGCGTTTTGCTGAGGAAGGTGCGAAAGTCGCGATCTGCGATGTGGATCAGGAGGCCGGGGAAGCAGTTGCTGCTGAACTGGGCGGAGACGCCAGCTTCTACATGGTGAATGTGGCCGACCGCGAAGACGTGCAGAAATGGGTAGATGCTGTATATGAAAAATATGGCAGCGTGGATGTGCTGGTCAATAACGCCGGGATCACCCGCGATGCCCGCTTTGTGAAGGTTAAAGAGGGTGAACTGGTTGGACAGATGGGGGAAGACGATTTTGACAGGGTGATTTCGGTCAACCTGAAGGGCGTTTTTAACTGCGCACAGGCTGTTTCTCCGTATATGATCAAACAAAAATCAGGAGTGATTCTGAATGCTTCTTCGGTGGTGGGGCTGTACGGTAATTTTGGACAGACCAATTACACGGCTACCAAATTCGGCGTGATTGGCATGACCAAGGTATGGGCACGTGAGCTGGGCAAATATCATATCCGCGTGAATGCGGTCGCTCCCGGGTTTGTGCTGACCGAAATGGTGCAGAAGATGCCGGAAAATGTGCTGGATACGATGCGCAGCAAGACGCCGCTGGGCCGTTTGGGTGAGCCGCGGGATATTGCAAACGTGTATTTGTGGCTGGCGAGCGATGAAGCCAGCTATGTGCATGGCGCAACGATCAGCGTGGACGGCGGTATTGTCCTGGGAACGTAGAACTTCGCAGTGCTTATTCCTGACATATATGGATTGAACTTGACGGAATCGATTTACCAAGAACGGAGGATGTGAATGACCAGATACGCCACAATCCTCGGCACCGGAAGATACGTCCCGGAACGAGTGGTTACGAACAGTGAATTCAAGGAATATATGGGCAAGGTCAGCCCGAAGCTGCCTGAAGTGGTGGGCAAGTTTGAAAAATCGAGCAATATTAAGCAGCGGCGCTATGCGCCGGAAGATTGGGCAACATCCGATCTTGCCGTGGCTGCTGGAAGAGATGCTTTGAAAGATGCCGGCATTCAACCCGAAGAGCTGGACATGGTGCTGGTGGGCACAGACAGCCCGGACTATATTACCCCGGCCACTTCGGTGGTGGTGCAATATAAACTGGGGGCAGTCAACGCCGGGTCGTTTGATATCAGCTGCGCCTGTGCTTCTTTCCCGACCGGTCTGGTGCAGGCGGCCGGTATGCTGGCGACCAATCATCAGATGAAGTACATTCTGGTGATCGGTGCATATATGATGTCCCGGCTGACGAACTGGCAGACGGATTTGATGTCTTTTTTCTACAGCGATGGCGCGGGGGCTGCGGTGCTGGGTGTATCTGACAAGCCTGGTTTCGTGGCTTCGACGTTCTTTGCGGATGGTTCGTACCATAAACACTGGGGGATTTATTCTGGCGGGACGTATGAACCGGCCACTGTGGAATCGGTGGAGGCCGGGCGGACGCAGGTACGGCTGATCACAGCTTTCCCGGCTGAGGTCAACAACGAAGGCTGGCCCGCAAGAATGCGTGAACTCGCAAAGAATGGCAATTTTGAATTCTCTGATATTGATGCCGCTATTTTTACTCAGGTGCGCTTGAATTCAATCCATCTGGTGTGCGATGAGCTGGGTATTCCCAGAGAGCGGGCGCATTATGTGATGGATAAATGGGGATATACCGGCTCGGCCTGCCTGCCGATGGCTTTTGACGATGCGCGCAAGCTGGGCAAGGTCAAATCAGGGGATCTGGTCACATTTATTGGTTCTGGCGTGGGATACAACCAGGCTGGTGCTGCTTTCATCATGCCTTAGGAGATTAACGGATGGATTATCAAGCGCTTTTTAAAGAGAAGCTGCTCTCGATCCCTGAAGCGGTTTCGCTGGTGCGGTCGCACCAGACGATTGGCATCGGGATTGCCGGTTCGGAACCGCCGGGTTTGTTGACCGAGCTGGCGAATCATAAAGACAGACTGGAAGATGTGAAGGTGTGGGTATGCCTGCCGCTGCGTTCTTATGACTATGCAACCAAAACCGAGATGGCCGGTCATTTCTTTGTGGAAAACTGGTTTTACAGCGGCGGGGACCGCAAACTGCATCCCGAGGGACGGGTTTCTTATATTCCTAACAATCTGCACCGCGCGGCCACCGATAAGCTGGTGGCGACCAAAGGCCATGTGAATGTGTACTGGGGCACGGCCACCCCGCCGGATGAGCGCGGGTATATGTCGCTCTCATTGGGCTTGATTGTGGAGAAGGAATTGATCGAAGCGGCAGATCTGGTGGTGCTGGAAGTCAATGAAAATATGCCCTGGACGCTGGGGGATACGCAAATCCACCTGTCTGAAGTGGATCATATCGTTGAGAACCATGTTCCCCTATTTGAGCTGCCCTCGGACCCGCCCTCCGAGCTGGAAAAAGCGATTGGCGGGTATGTGGCGGATCTGATTGAAGATGGTTCGACCATCCAGCTTGGTATTGGCGGTATTCCCAATGCGATCACGGCTTTCCTGATGGACCGCAAGGACCTGGGGATCCATACTGAGATGTTTGTGGACGGAATGGTCGACCTGTACGAAGCGGGCGTGGTGACCAACCGGCGCAAGACCTTGTGGAATGGCAAGATGGTCGGGGCTTTTGCCCTGGGCACGCAGCGCCTGTATGATTTCATTAACCACAACATTGCCGTGGAAATGCACCGCGGCAAGATCACCAATGATCCGTATGTGATTGGCAAGAATTACAAGATGGTCAGCGTCAATACGGCCATTCAGGTCGATATTTATGGTCAGGTGTGTTCGCAGAGCATTGGCAGCCGGCATTTTAGCGGGACTGGCGGACAATTGGACACGCATCGCGGGGCTCAGCTTTCGCCTGGCGGGCGGGGGATCATTGCTTTGCGCTCGACAGCCCGGAAGGGAACGATTTCGACAATTTCACCCACCCTGCCATTAGGCTCTGAGGTTACGGTGCCCAGCCAGGATGTGGATACGATTGTGACGGAATATGGCGTGGCGGAATTGCGCGGTCTGTGTGTGCGGGATCGTATGGAAGCCTTGATCCGCATTGCCCATCCGGATTTTCGTGACTGGATTCGGGAGGAAGCCAACCGGTTGGGGATCGTGCCCAAGCTGATTTTCCCCGGCGTTGAACTGTAACAGAAATAGAAAAGGAGGATTGAAATGGATATGCCGAAATACAAGAGTGGTATTGAATCCCGTATGGTGAAAACAGAAAGATTGGATACACATGTGTTGGTCAGCGGCATGGAAAAAGGCACACCTGTCATTTTCATTCATGGAAATTTCTCTGCTGCGTTGTACTGGCAGGATTTGATGCTGGCTTTGCCAGAGGGCTACTACGGTATTGCTCCGGATCTGCGCGGTTATGGCTGGTCGGAAGACAAGAGGACGGATGCCACCCGCGGGGTGCGTGATTGGTCAGAAGATCTGACTGCCTTGATGGATGAGATGGAAATTGGCGCCGCGCATTTTGTGGGATGGTCGCTGGGTGCTGCACCCATTTACCGGCTGATGCTGGAAGTGCCAGAGCGAATCAAGTCTGTCACTTTGGTGGCGCCGGTTTCGCCTTATGGTTTTGGCGGCACCAAGGGACTGGATGGCGAGCCCGTGTTCGATGATTTTGCGGGATGCGGCGGCGGGCTGGTAAATCCCGATTTTGTGAAGCGCATTTCCGAGGGAGACCGCAGCGCAGAGGATCCGAATTCACCGCGCAATATTATCAACACATTCTACTGGGCGGAGGGTTTTGTCGCTGAGGATATTGAAGATTATCTGACTGCCAGCCTGATGGAGAAAATTGGCGAGGATAAGTATCCCGGAGATGCTGCGCCCTCTGAGAATTGGCCGATGGCCGCCCCTGGAAAATGGGGGCCGATCAACGCCGGTTCTCCGAAGTATATGCTGGATGATATTCCTGAACTGTTAAACCTCGAGAAAAAGCCGCCCGTGTTGTGGGCACGCGGTGATAAGGATCAAATTGTCAGCGATGCCTCCTTCTTTGATATTCCTGTATTGGGTAAATTAGGCTTTGTGCCTGGCTACCCTGGCGAGGAAGTATTCCCTGCACAGCCGATGATCGGACAGACAAGAGCTTTCTTCGAAAAATATGCCAGCAAGGGAGGCACTTTTGAAGAGCGCGTGATTGATAATGCGGGGCATGGCTGCTTTATTGAGAAACCGGAAGAATTCAACGCTTTCTTCCATGCGTTCCTGAAATCAAACTGAGACAAGAGGAAGAAATTGATGAGTGTGAGAAAATTAGGACGAGGTGTGGCGGTGGTAGGTGCCGGAATGAGCAAGTTTGGTGCATTTCCCGGCAAATCCTCGCGAGACCTGTTTGTAGATGCCTTTCAGGAGATGCGGACTTCGGTGGACAAAGGGCTTGATCCGAAGGATATTGAGGCATTCTATCTGGGCAATTTCAGCGGCGACCTGTTTGAAGGACAGGCACATCTGGCACCGATTTTAGCAAACTGGGTGGGCTTGTCGCCTATCCCGGCTGTGCGGCTGGAAGGGGCGTGTGCCAGCAGCAGTGTCGCCCTGCGTGACGCAATCATGGCGATTGCTTCGGGCATGTATGATATGGTGCTGGTGGCCGGCGTGGAAAAAATGTCGGATCTGCCGATCGAAAAAGTGACCGATACATTGGCGACAGCAGCAGATGTGACCTATGAAGTCGCGGCAGGCTTCACCTTTCCGGGCTTTTATGCTTCCATGGCTACAGCATACATGGATCAATATGGAGCCACCCCGGAAACCTTCATGCGGGTTGGTTACAAGAACCATGAAAATGGGGCGTTGAACGAGAAGGCGCAGTTTGGTGCGCGCATTGCGGATATCATGGTTAGCAAGCAGCGCCGGGCCGAAAAGAAGGGTCGTCCGATCCCGACCTGGGAAACGGAAATGGATTTTCTGAAGGATGATAGGGCGAATCCAATGATCGCCTGGCCGATGCGTTTGTTTGACTGCTCGCCGGTGTCTGATGGTGCGGTGAGTCTGCTGCTGGTGAGTGAGGAGATTGCCAAACAGTTTACCGATGAGCCGTTGTATATCATCGGCAGCGGCGCGGCCAGCGACGGTGCATTGCATAGCCGCGCCACTTTCACCTCCATTCCGGCGGCGAAACTTGCGGCAAACAAGGCCTATGAAATGGCTGGCGTTACCCCGCAGGATATCAAGCTGGCCGAGGTGCATGATTGCTTCACTGTGGCGGAAGTGCTGGCGACAGAAGATCTGGGCTTTTTTGCTCCCGGGCAAGGCGGGGCAGCAGCCGAGGAAGGGGCCACGGCGCGCAATGGGGTGCGGCCAATCAATACGTCCGGCGGTTTGAAGTCGAAAGGTCATCCCGTGGGGGCTTCCGGCGCGGGCCAGGTAGTTGAAATCTGGAAACAACTGCGCGGGCAGGCCGGCGAACGGCAGCTTGCTGGCGACGTCAATCTGGGATTAACCCATAATGTGGGCGGTACAGGGCAGACCTGTCTGGTGCACATTTTTGAGCGGAGGTAGGAATGGAAATGGTTGACCTGACAGCAGTTGGATTTTATGATGCCCTGAAAGGGAAGAATTTGATTGCTTCGCGCTGCGCGGATTGCGGGGACGTACAGTGCCCGCCGCGCACCATCTGCCCCAATTGCTGGAGCGACAAGGTGGACGGCATTGAAATGTCTGGCAAGGGTGTGCTGCGTACGTTTACAATTGTTCATATCGGCCTGACACAGATGATTGAGGCGGGGTATGATCGTTTTAAACCATATTGTGCCGGATTGGTGGAGCTGGAAGAAGGGCCGGTGGTCAGCGCGCAGATTCTGGGTGTGGATGTTTCACAGCCCGAGTCGATCCAGATCGGCACGCCAGTACGGGCGGTATTTGTGGAACGCGGCAAGGATGATGCCGTCAAGACCTTCCTGGGGTTTGAGCCCTGCTAGCTCGCAGTTTTTGCGAAAGGCGAAATTGAATGCCAAAAGCTGTTGTTAATGGAATTGAAATGTATTATGAATTGCATGGCCCGGAGGAGGCAGAAGTTGTTGTGCTTTCGAACGGTGTGCTGATGAGTACCGCCAGTTGGGCATTTCAGACCGCTGCTTTGGCAAACAAGTTTCGGGTTTTGCTTTATGACTGCCGAGGTATGTGGCAGTCTGACCATCCTGAGGGACCCTATAGCATGGAGATGCACGCGGCTGATCTGGCCGGATTGCTGGATGCCCTTGCGGTTGAGCAGGCTCATATTGCGGGTATCTCCTACGGTTCTGAAGTCAGTATGGCATTTGCGATCAAATACCCGCAGCGCGTCCGGTCTTTGGTGCTGGCGGACGGCGTCAGCCAGATTGATGCGCTGCTGAAAGCGCAGTGTGAGAGCTGGGTGACGGCGGCAAAAGCAAAAGATGCTGATCTATTGTTTGAGGTGACGTATCCGCTGAATTTTTCAGGTGAGTGGATTGCGAAGCACCGCCCGGCATTGGCCGCAGCACGCGAACGTTATCACCAACTGGATTTTGAGGCCTTCCTGCGGCTGATGGACAGTTTTTTGGGTTTCCATATCACCCCGGAGCTGCATCAGATCACAGCTCCCACGCTGGTGATTGTGGCCGAGAATGATCTATTGAAATCGCGCAAGTACAGCGAAATGATGGTCTCGGAAATTCCGAATGCGGAATTTGTTATTATTCCTTATGGCGGGCACGCAGTTTGTCTGGAGCAGCCGGACATTTTTAACACCCTGCTGCTGGGGTTCTTTACCAAGCACAGTGAGGAAGCGTAATGGTTACGCCAATGCCTGCCATCCAGGTGGGGCAGCGTGCAAAGCTGTCGAAGACAATCACTGAAGCGGATGTGGTGTTGTATGCGGGGGTGGTTGGTGATTTCAGCCCGCTGCATGTTAACGAAGAGTATGCCAGCAAGACCCGGATGGGTACACGGACGGCATCGCCCATGCTGGCAGGAGGTCTGGTTTCGGCTGTTTTGGGCAATCAATTACCTGGGCCGGCATTTGTTTTTCTGCGTCAGCAGTTTGAATTTTTGGCGCCAATTTTCATTGGCGATACGGTGACGGCTTCGGTGGAAGTGGTTTCTGTGGAGACTGAGAAACGTATCGTGTGTCTGCGAACCGACTGCTATAACCAGGCGAATAAACAGTTATTGACCGGCGAAGCGGTTTTGATGGTATTGGAGAAAATCTCATCGTAACAGGTGATTCACACATACTGAAATCCACCCGTTTTGAGAGGAGGTGTATCGGCAGCGAGTATATTCAGAATAGATGATCCGTCTTGATCGGTGATGGTAGTTGTTACCATCAAAGGTAAAAAACATAAAGGAGTATGTCCAAATGAAGAAGAGTTATTCGATTTTTGCGATTTTGCTTGTGCTTTCTTTGGTGTTGAGCGCATGTGTTACTGCTGCGCCTGCCCCTGAAGAACCTGTGGTTGAAGAGCCTGTGGCTGTTGAAGAACCGGTGGTTGAAGAACCTGTTGCTGAGGAAGCACCTGTAACCGAAGAAGAGCCGATGGGTGAAGTATTGAAGATCGGTCAACTGGGTATGCTTTCGGGTGCGATGGCCTTGTATGGTGAACAGCAGGTACGCGGTTTTGAACTGGGCCTGGAATATGCCTCTGGCGGCAAGCAGGATGAAGAAGGCCGCTGGGTGATTGCTGGCCGCCCGGTTGAGGTGATTGGCCGTGATACCGAAGGCAACCCTGAAAAGGGTGTTCAACTGGCGTTGGAACTGATTGAAAAAGAAGGCGTTGAATTGATCCAGGGCCCCGTTTCCTCGGCTGTTGCAGCGGCATTGACCACAGTTGCCAAAGAAAACGAGATTATCCTGATGGTTGATCCGGCTGCTTCTGCTTTCACCACCGGCGAATATTTTAATCCATACGTGTTCCGCACCGCGCGCACGAACTATGACGATACACTTGTGATCGCAAAGTATCTGGTTGAGAATGTTGGCCCGACATTTGCACATATCGGGATCGACAATGCTTTTGGTCAGGGCAGCGGCGCCGCTTTGAAGTATTCTGTTGAGAAATTTGGCGGTGAAGTGGTTGCTGACATTTACGCGCCTTTCGACACCACCGATTTCACTCCCTATATCCAGCAGGCGATGGACTCAGGCGCTGAAAACCTGTTCCTGACCTGGGCAGGCACCGGCTATGTGACTCTCTTCCAGGCCTTGAATGACCTGGGCGCTTTGGAACAAATGACAGTGGGTACCGGCTATGGCGATAACGCTTCTTTCGCGGCTGTTTACGGCGCTGCAATGGGTCAAATTGGTTTGAACGTTTACCATTACACCGTGCCTGAAAATGAAGTGAACGACTGGCTGGTGGAGCGCCACCTGGAAGAATATGGCGAGTATCCTGATCTGTTTACTGCTGGCGGTATGGCTTCTGCGCTGGCACTTGCCAGCGCGTTGGAAACCACTGGCGGTGACGCAGCAGCTGACAAGATGATCCCCGCATTGGAAGGCCTGAAATTTGACGGCCCGAAGGGCACCTACTACATTCGCCCTGAAGATCACGTTTGCGAACAGCCGATGAACATTCTGCGTCTGGTCAACCTGACCCCCGATGTAGATGGTGACGGCATCAACGAATATGAATTCTTCGAGACCGTGTACGTCAGTGCCTACGACGAGCTGGGCGTGCCTTGCACGCTGGTTGGGGAGTATGCGGATCGCTGCGGCGATTTGCCAACCCCCTAGTTCCTGGATATCGTTTTTTGCAGGGGCAGACCGCTAAACGGGTCTGTCCCTGCACATCGTATTTAATTCAAAATTATTCGTAGAGAGGTTTTTGCCCATGAATTCGGAACAGGGAATTATTCTCGAAGCAAAAAACCTGCGAAAAGCATTCGGCGGCCTGGTGGCGGTGGACGATGCCAGCATTCAAGTGCAGGCAAAGACTCTGCATTCGATCATAGGACCGAATGGGGCAGGGAAGACGACGTTGTTTAATCTGTTGAGTGGGGTAATGCCTCCTACCAGCGGCAAAGTTTTTTTCAAAGAACAGGATATTACCAACACAGCGCCGCATCGCATTGCACTTTTGGGGATGGGCAGGTCTTTCCAGATCACCAATATTTTTCCCAATCTGGATGTGATTGAAAATATCCGCCTGGCCGCTCAGGCAATGGGCAAAGAGAATTATAAATTATTGCACCGTGCGGCAAACATGCAGGCTTACCTTGATAAAACGCATGCTGTTATCTCGCAGGTGGGCTTGCAGGGGCGTGAGACTGTGCTTGCTAAAAACCTGCCCCATGGCGACAAGCGCAAACTGGAATTAGGCATTATGCTGGCAAGCGACCCTGAAGTGCTGCTGCTGGATGAACCCACGGCCGGCATGTCTTCAGATCAGGTGCCGGTATTATTGGAAATCGTTCGTTCGATCATGGATTTGGGGGATAAGACGATTGTATTGGTTGAGCACCGTATGGATATGGTCATGCGCATTTCTGACAAGATCACTGTGATGAACCAGGGACAGGTACTGGCAGAGGGTGATCCACGTGAGATTGCAGGCAACCAGATTGTGCAGAAAGCATACCTGGGTGATCTTTACGGCGACTTGATGTCGCTGCAGGAGGGTTAGTGTGGAAAACACCCTTGAGGTAAAAAATATTCACACCTTTATTGGGCAATTTCATATTCTTGAAGGTGTTTCGATTGCTGTGCAGCCGGGGACGATCACTGTTCTTCTGGGGCGCAACGGTGCGGGAAAAACGACAACCTTGAAGTCCATCCTTGGGCTTACCCCGCCCCGAGAGGGGACAGTAGTGTATCAGGGGAAGGAAATTCAGGGAAAGCGGGCTTACGACATTGCGAGTATGGGAATTGGGTATGTGCCCGAACATCGCGCGGTGTTCCGTGATCTGTCGGTAGGCGAAAATCTGAAAATTGCCGAACGAAAAAAAGGTGATCTGGAAAGTAAAGCAGATTTCATCTTTTCCTTGTTCCCTGACTTGAAACGGTTATACAAATTACCCGGCAACCATCTTTCGGGCGGGCAGCAGCAGATGCTGGCTGTAGCACGTGCGCTGGTGCCGGACAACAAATTGCTATTAATTGATGAACCCAGCGAAGGGCTGGCCCCGATTCTGATTCAAGAGATGATGGAGGCGATTCGTATATTAAGTGCCACTTCTACGGTTTTGCTGGTTGAACAGAATTTTCTGATGGCGAGCCAATTAGCGAAATATTTCTATATTATTGATGATGGCAAGTCGGTGCATGAAGGATTAATGAAAGACCTGGTAGGCGATGAAGAATTGATCTATCAGTATTTAGGGACATCAATGGGTTCCACAGGAGGCAAGAAATGAGGCTTAAGGAACTCTGGCGGGATAACCGCATGTTGATCATTTTGACCGTAATGGTAATTGTGCTGACGATCCTTGGGTTGACGGGAATGGGCACACAGTCTTTCGTGCGCACGGCGCTTTCGGGTTTGACCTTAGGCTCCCTGTTTTTCATGGTGGCGGCCGGGTTGACACTCATCTTTGGTTTGATGGATGTGCTGAATTTCGCACACGGTTCCATGTTTATGCTGGGGGCGTACATGGGGTGGCAGTTTTACACCAATCCTACTTTTTTGTTCGGGATTGTGCCGCTGATTGCGGCGTTCATTACGGGAATGTCGCTGCTCCTGGTATTGCAACCGCTGGTTGTCCGGTGGAAACTTTCGGAGGAGAGGCAGAAGCAGCTGCCCCGCTTGCTGAATGTCGTGGCAGTGGTGTTGAGCTTCATTGCGGTGCGCGGCGTGGACTTTCTCGGTCTGGCGGATACGGCGATGGTTTCTATTGCCGTATCTGCCACGGATCCGCTGGCGGAAATCTCTGCTCAGGAACCGCTGGGGTTATTCTGGTTCCGCCCGCTTCTGTTGATGCTTGCAGGCGGCCTGATTGCGCTGGCGTCTGCCCGCCCCGGGGATAAAACCCATTCGGTGGACAAGTCTGCTGTTCGGAAGGGATGGATTGGCTTTGGGTTATTGCTTGTCTTGACCATCGTGCTGGTGCTGGTACGCGAATCTGGGCCGGTGGCGGTCTTGTTAATGAATGGAAACCTGCGCTTTTTATTGTCTTTGGTGGTAGGCACTTTGTCGGGCTTTGGGCTGGGTGTGGCAGTGGAGCGCGTGCTGGTGCGCACATTGTATGTACGGCCTTTCTTTATTGTGTTGATGACGCTGGGATTGTCGTTTGTGATCCGTGAGGTTGTGCAGCTGTTGTGGGACCCGTTGGCCTATCAAATGAGCCGGCCGCCGGCTTTTTCTCAGCCGGGAAAAGCGCCAAATTTGCTGGCGTGGTTCAGCGGGAATAATACGACGGTGGACATTATGGGGGTTACTTTTCCCAGTTATCGCATTTTCATCATCTTTTTGGGGGTGATCATGTTTATTGGGTTGATCCTGTTGATGCAGCGCACGCGGATTGGAATGATTATTCGCGCCGGTGTGCAGGATCGTGAG
The DNA here is from genome assembly GCA_964447155.1 of uncultured Anaerolineaceae bacterium. GTDB lineage: Bacteria > Chloroflexota > Anaerolineae > Anaerolineales > Anaerolineaceae > SMBSF63. The sequence goes on along the minus strand of CAYURM010000012.1, from coordinate 35,237 downwards.
ATGGTGGAAGCCTTGGGTATTAATGTACAGCGGGTTTTTCTGCTGGTATTTGCCCTGGGAACGGCAATGGCGGCATTAGGCGGGATTGGCGCTGCGCCGTTTATTCCGGTGAAGCCGGAAATGGGGGATGCCTTTCAAATGCAGGGGTTTATCACGGTGGTGATTGGCGGGATGGGCAGCTATGTGGGCGCATTCATTGGTGCGCTTTTGCTGGGCATGGCGCGCGCGTTTGGTGATTATTTCGCGCTCAAATTATCGCTTTCTCCGGCGGTTGCAGAGGCTTCAACGGTGATCATCATGGTGATTGTTTTGCTTGTAAAACCATCCGGCTTGTTTGGGAAGAAGGAGTAACGCAGATGAAAAACACACAACAGACTGCGGAAAAACAAAGCTGGCTGAAGGAGAACCTGGCAGGTTCCCTGATTGTTCTGGCGTTTGTTCTGTTTCCTTTTGTCTTTAGTCTGATCAGCGGTGTACCGGTTGACAGGGGAGTCTCCAAGTTCTGGCAGGGTCAGTTGATCGCTTTCTTTATTATGGCGGTATATGCGATGAGTTATGACTTGTTGATTGGCTATACGGGCATCCTGACTTTTGGACACGCGGCATTTTTTGGCGGCGGGGCGTATGCGATGGCCTTGTTCCTGACCCATGTCGGCCCGAAGATCAGTGATAAATTCCTGGTCACTTTGCCCGGCGGGGTGGATATCACTTCGGTGGTGATTTTTATTCTGGCGGTCGTTTTGGTGGTGATTGTATCGATCCTGTTGGGCTTGCTCTTCAGTGCGACATCCATTCGCCTGAAAGGGGCGTATTTTGCCATGTTGACTCTGGCGATTGGCAATGCCTTTCATATCCTTTCGAAGGCAACTGATTTTGTTGAATGGACGGGAGCCGATGAGGGACTGCACGGTGTGCTGGTGCCCGAATGGTTGAATCCGACCCAACACCGGCTGACCATGTATTTTGTGTCGCTGGGCTTTTTGGTGGTGATGTATCTGTTTGTCAAGCGGGTGACTGAATCGCCGACCGGGCGGGTGTTCATTGCTTTGCGTGAGAATGAAAGCCGGGTGCGGATGATAGGTTTTAATCCGGCAGTTTATCGCACCTATGCTTTTTGTGTATCCGCGATGGTGGCCGGACTGGCGGGCGGGTTGTGGTCGATCTGGAATATGAGCGCTACGCCGGGGATGACTTCTGCGGCCACCACGGTTAACGCTTTGATTATGACCATTCTGGGGGGGATTGGTACGCTGGTAGGGCCAATTCTGGGAGCGGGTTTGATGCAGATTGTCGGACAGTTCTTTTATACCTGGTTTGGCCCGCGCTGGCCGCTGGTATTCGGGTTGTTGTTCATTTTGATCGTGATTTTTCTGCCGAATGGTTTGGTGGGCACCTGGCGGCAGAACGCGCCTGGTGTAAAAGCAGGCTGGAAGCGGCTGATGAAGATGCTGGATACCAAGGAGGAGTAAATTAGATATTCTGCTATCCTTTGCCGTAATTTCCTAAAAAACCTTCGCCAGTCGTTTCAATATAACTGGCGAAGGTTTTATTTTCATCCAAAAATCAGATGTGTTTGACGGGGACTAGAATAATGATTCGTGGGGGTGTTTTTCGTCCAGTTTGGACAGTGCATAGGAAGCAATTGCTCCAAAAGCGAAGAGCGCTGCACAGACTGCGATGGTCCAGCCGCTGACGCCGCGGGGGATGATCGCTGCGGTAGAGCCCACCACAATGCCGAGGATGAGATGATACATCAAGGCATAGGCTTTCTTGAACAGCCACGAGAATAGTTTGGCGAAGGTGAAAATGCAGATGACGACGCCCAGCATGATGGGCAGGATGACGCCCAGATCAAGCTGGCGGATGCCGCTCGCCATCGGCTGGTAAAGCCCCAGGTAGATCAGGAAATTGGAAGGGCTCATCCCGGGGACGACCAATCCCAACCCCATCAATATGCCGCTTAACAACCAGCCCCAGATATTGGGTGCCATGGTGACGTTCTGGATGGTTTCCATCCAGCGCATGTAGAAAAAGGTAAGGATAACCATTCCTGCCAGGAGCAGCCAATGCCAGGATTTACGCCCTTCTTTTCCGGATACCTTGACCAAAGAAGGAAAGGTGCCGGCAATGAAGCCGATGAAGAGCCAGGTGAATTGGGCCGGGTAGGAGCTGAAGGCATAATCCACAACTGCGGAGAAGGCCACCACGCCAATCACACCGCCGATACCCACAGGCAGGAAGTAGCGGACATTTTTCCAGAACTTGACGCGCATGTTTCCCAGAAAGCGAATCATGGGTTCATAGATGCCAAAAACTACCGCAAGTACGCCACCCGAAAAGCCCGGGACGATTGCGCCAATGCCTACCATAGCGCCTTTCGCCCATCTGATCAGCCAGTCTACAACCGGGCTGCTCTGCGATGCCGGTGCTGAGTCGATTGAATTCGAAACTGGTTCTGTATGATTTGTATTATTGCTCATATTTCCTCTCAGAATGCTTGTATTCAGATATTGACAGTGTATTATAACCCGTGTTTTGGATGACAAAAGATGATTATGTGTCCAATAATCGTACAATCAAAGAGGAAGTCCATCCCCCGATGGAACGTTTTTTACTCAAACAGGGTTTTGATTTTCCGGCACAGTTCAGGGTTTTCAAGCAGATCCGTGCTGTTGGCAAATTGATTGAGGCTGCCGTGCAGGGCGGTCTGTTGAAGTTGTTTGTTTTCTATGTGCTTGCAAGGTATGGGCGAAGCGGACGGCGTCAAGCACGCGATTGGACATTGTGCGCCACTATGCAAGAAAAGTCAATGGGTTTCGTATTGCTTTTTAACCGAAAGATAATCGGGCGACGGGGATGAGGGCTTTCTGGTCGGGAATGCGGGTCTGGTGATACATTGACCAGTGGGCCGGGACGCCAAACGCCCGGGAAGCGAGGTGAATATTTGCCATGAAGATACCGGCATCATAAAGGGCATACATGAGCTTGCTGCCGGCGGTGAGCACGATGGGGTAAGCTGCCGGGTTGGTGAAAAGCTGGAATTCGCCGTTAATGGGCAGCAGCCGCCAGGGTTGGGCGTTGGTGGCAGACGGTGCCCAGCGTCCAGCTTCGAGGATAGCTTTCCATTGTTCAGGAAGGTGCATGCTTTGGGCAGTTGGTTCGATAAAGAGACTCTCGACAGGTTTTCGCTTGCGGCTGCCGATCAGGGCACGGTAGGATTGGTTGAGGTTCTTTTGCCGTTGGGACTCTGCTGGTTGACCGTAGATGAGTACCGCAGCGATGTGTGCGGTGTCCGGGAGGCCAAATTCCTGCTGCAATTTGCGCACGCGGCTGTGGGCGCCGACATAGCAGCTGCCGAGGTCGAGTTCTTCGAGTTTGATGACAGCCTGCTGGCTTTGAAAGCCAAGTTCAATCAGGGAGTTCGAAGATTTTTTGGTGTAGGGGATCAACAGATGGGGAGATACGATGAAGCGGCCGTAGGCGCCCTGAGCTGCGGCAAGCTGGCTTTTCTCCGGTTCATTTAATGTGAGGAAATCAACCGGACTGTCTGCCTGAATGGGGGTTACAGATTTCAGGGCTTGCAGCACGGATTGCAAGGTTTCTTCCTCCAGTGGGGAGGGAGAAAATCGGCGGCAGCTTGTGCGGGCCAGGAGGGTACGGTAGCTTTCGGGTGTGGCTTCAAAATGATCGATCATTGTTTGATTTTCCAGCGATATTGTGGTGGTGCGGCGTTGAGCAGGCTGCAATCGGTGTGGGTGCATTGGCTGCATACGGTTTCACAGTCCGCGCCGCTGATCTCTTTTTCCAGCTTGCCGATTTGAACGAGGTGTTCCAGCATCCCTTGCAGGGCAGAAGGTTCCACGTTCAGCTTCAGGCTGAGTTGATTGAGGCTTAGCAAGGTATGTGTGTTTTCAAATTCCTGTAAAATTTTTTTCAACATAATTTTACCCTACCCCGAGCAGCAAGCCACCCTGGAAGACGATGAAAGATACCAGCCAGGCGAGGCTTAATTGTCCAATGATGCTGACCCACATCCAGCGCGCGCCCAGTTCCTGCCGTTCGGCGGCCAGGGAGGCCATGCAGGGGGTGTAGATGAGGACGAAGATCATGAAGGCCAATCCGGCGAGGGCGCCGTGCCCGTTGCTGCTGTGGTCGAATCCCTGACGGATGGCGGTCATCAAACTGGTCGATTGGACTTCTCCGGTTTCTTCCGACAGCAGGTCGATCCCGACCACGATGGGGATGGATTTGATGGTGTCAAGGGCAGCCTGGCCGAAGCGGACGATGATCTGCCCGATGTCTTCCATAAAAGTTGGGCGCTGTGTTCCCTTATCTGTGTCTGCTTCAGCGGCGTCCACCCCGTAGATTTGCGAGAAGGTGCTGATAACGACTTCTTTGGCAACCAGGCCGCTGACCAGGGCGCCGCTGGCTTCCCAACTGCCAAAGCCGAGGGGCTGGAAGATGGGAGCGGCCAGCGAGGCAATGCCGGCATAGGCGCTGTTTTCTACGGGGGTGTTGGCAAACGTACCTTCGCCCTTGACCGGGATGGCTTGCAAGAACCACAACACCAGGCTGGCAATGAGGATAATGGATGTGGCGTGGCGCAGGAAGGCTGCGGTGCGCTCCCACATGTGGAACCACAGGCTTTTTAGGGTGGGCATGCGGTAGGGCGGCAGCTCGATCACAAAGGGCGTTTCTTCTTTTTCCTGGAAGAAGGTGTTCTTCAATGCCAGGCCGATCAGGATTGCCAGGGCAATGCCCAGGGCGTACATGCCAAAGACGACCAGGCTGGTGTTTTTCGGGAAAAAGATGGCAGCAAAGAGCACATACACCGGCAGACGTGCCCCGCAGCTCATGAAGGGAACGAGCAGGCCGGTGAGGATCTTGTCCTTACGGTTTTCCAAAGTGCGGGTGGCATAAAAGGCGGAGACGGTGCAGCCAAAACCGACTACCATGGGGACAAAGCTTTTGCCGTGCAGTCCGAGGGCGTGCATCAGACGATCCATCACAAAAGCGGCGCGGGCCATATAGCCCGAATCTTCCAGGATGGCGAGGGCCAGATAGAGGAACATGAGTACCGGAATGAACACCAGCACGCCGCCCACACCGGCGATGAGGCCGTTATTGACCAGTGAATCCAGCCAGGTGCCGCTGGCGCCCAACACTTCAAGGATGGCACGGAGCCAACGGGTGACAGGCTCGTTGATCAGATATTCCACCCAGTTGAAGAAGGGAGTGGTGACATCGGTGGTGAATTTAAAGACAAACCACATCATCACCAGAAAAATGGGGATGCCCCAAAAACGATGGGTCATGATACGGTCGACATGGTCGGAGCGGGTGAGCAGATTTTTGCGGGTGTGCTGGGTGGTTTCGCGCACGAGGCCATTGATCCAGCCGTAACGCCGGTCAGGCATGATTGTGTCGATGTCCTCGCCAAAAACAGCTTGTAAGTGGCGCAGGCTGCGGTCGCGTATATTCAGGATTTCCTGCGCGCCGGGCAGGGTTTCCAGTTTCGTTTCGATGTCGGCGTCTTTTTCAAGGAGTTTGATGGCAAGCCAGCGCGACGGGAATTTCTGGCTGATTTGCTCGTGTTGATCTACGGCCTGCTCAATCAGGACGATTTCTTCTTCAATCTCGCGGCCATAGTCAATGGTGAAGCCATGACGGCGGGAGTAGGCATGTTCATGAAATTTCATTGTGTTTTGCTCACTGCCAGGTTGTGGATATGCTCGACGATTTCCTGGATGCCTTTGCCTTCGCGGGCAGTGGTGGTGATGATCGGCGATTGCAGGGCCTGGCTTAATCTTTCCGTGTCCGTGATGATGCCGCGATGTTCGGCGACATCTGTCATATTCAATGCAATCAGAATGGGCATGCCTAATTCGAGGATTTGTACGGTCAGGTAGAGGTTGCGTTCCAGATTGGCCGCGTCGACAACGCTGATCACCAGGTCGGGGTTTTCTTCCAGCAGGAAGTCCCGCGCAATGATCTCTTCCATCGAATAGGCGTTAAGGCTGTAGGTGCCAGGCAGGTCGATGATCTCGATCTGGCAGTCATTAAAATAAATGAAGCCGGATTTTTGTTCCACGGTTTTGCCCGGCCAATTGCCCACATGTTGGCGAGAGCCGGTGAGCTGGTTAAAGATGGTCGTTTTACCGCTGTTGGGATTGCCGGCCAGGGCAATACGAAAGTTATCCTTCATGGAATTACGATATCCTGTTCTGTTCTATACAGGTTCAACCAATATTTTATGGGCCATGCCGCGCCCAATGGCGAGGCGTGAATCTTTGACGGCCAAAATTAAAGCCCCATGCCCGCTGTCGTTGAGCACACGGATGGTTGCGCCCTGGTTAAGACCGAGGTCTGCCAGGCGCTGTTTCATTTTCAGTCCTCCGTTGATTGCCACAACGCGGACGTCCTGATTGGGGGCTGCCATGTTTAATGTCATTGAACGATCTCCGTATTGTAATTAATGCAGAAGGCGGGTTACTTCTCTTCTGTATTTTTTGGTTTGACCAGGATTGACTCTGCGATGCTGGCAGAGAGATGGATGATTTTTTCTTCAAGTGTGAGGAGCATGGCGCCATTTGCGCCGATGCCTTCCACATAGATGATGGAACCACAACCCAGGCCTTCTTCTGCCAGGAAGGCGCGCAGCGGCATTTGCCCGTTGATCTTGATCACACTGGCTCGCTGGTTGACCTGTAATGTCGAAAGCGACACAGGGACATGGGTATCCGTCGAGTCGATGGGGGGCGGGATGATCCGTCCCTGCGGGGTCACCTGGGGGTTGTCCAGAAATTCTGACAGCCTTTCGGCAACTTCAATCGAAGTGAGGTGTTCCATTTTACAGGCCAGCGCTTCCGCATCTTTGAAAGACAGATCGAGGAACTGGATCAGGAACACCTGCCACAGCCGGCGATGACGCAGGACACGGTTGGCGATTGCTGTCCCTTTGTCTGTCAATGCCACACCATGATAGGGTTGGTACATAACCAGGTCTTCATCTGCCAGTTTGCGAATCATCTGGTTGGCGGAAACGGAAAGGACTTCCAGTTCGTTCGCCAATTTCGATAATGGCACCTGTGATTCATGACCATCTTCCAACAGGGTGGCGGTGGTTACCAGGTACATTTGTTCGCTTTCGCTGCGTTGGTCTTTAATAAGGTCAGCCATAATATTTATCGCCAATATTTTATGTTTCTTATTAAAATTTACCACAAAAGGGACAGAATGAAAAGGGGACAAACATCACAGAATTGAAAGTTTGCAAAACTGCTTGATTGGTGCATTAAAGAATACCCGCCAGAAACGAGGAATTGATCCTCCGGGGGGGAATAATTGCTAGCTGGAGAAGATTTGTCATTGATACACTGTTATTGCGAATGAATTTTTACGTTTTCCAGGGAAAGTTGCCCAGGAAAGCGGAGGATGGGTGAATCGTAGTGGCGAGGCACAGTGTTCAGTACCTTGCTGAATGCCTCGCCACTACGGGGTTAATGATTTTAGTTTGCGTTGTTTTGCCAACCGTGAAGGGATGAGCAATCCTAATGATGGTGCACGTGGCCGTGATCGAGTTCTTCGGGATCGGCGGCTTCGAGGTCAAGAACGGTCACTTCGAAATTGAGTTCCTTATCTGCAAGGGGATGGTTGAAATCCAGTTGGACCATCGTTTTGGTGATGGAAACAACGGTGGCGTAGAGGACCTCATCGTCTTCATCCAGCATTTCCAGCTCGAGGCCGGGCTCCAGGGGAAGGTCTTCGGGAAATTCTGAGCGTGGAAGGTGCATGATCTCATCCGGGTCGGATTCGCCGTAGCCGTCTTTGGGCTGGACGGTGAAGGATTTGCTTTCGCCGATCTTCATCCCGGCCAGTTCTTTTTCCATGCCGGGGATCACGTTCTCATGCCCATGAAGATAGAGAAAAGGTTCATTTTCATCGGCTTCGTCAACAATCTCCCCGTCAACGGTGAGGGTAAAAAGCAGGCTGACGATGACATCGTTTTCAATCTGGGTTGGTTTTGTTTCAGACATATTGGTCTCCCTTTGCGGGTAAATTTTGCATCAGGTGATAATTATAGCATTTTCCTGTTCTGTTGGCCAAGGAAAACCAAACATGATGTAAAATCAGATAGTGTTGATATGATCTATGCACAAAACATAAATTTGAACACAAGGAGTGAAATAATGCGGTTGTATTTTATCCGGCACGCCCAGTCCGAGAATAATTTATTGTGGGAGATGAACCGTGCCAGCACCGGACGGCATGAGGATCCAGGTTTGACACCCCTGGGGCTGGAACAGGCGAAACTGCTGGGAGCTTATTTGCGGGATGCGAGGCAGGAATTCCCCCAGGATTGGGAGGCAGACGGGCGGGTGGGTTTTGAGATCACGCACCTGTATACCAGTTTGATGAGACGCGCTTTACAGACAGCTTCTGCGGTTTCGGACGCTTTGGGTCTGGAAATGATCGGCAGGAAGGATCTGCACGAGTGTGGCGGAATTTACGTGGAAAATGAAGAAACTGGCAGCCGCGATGGTCTTCCAGGGCCAACGTTAGCGGAGTTGAAAGCTGACTTCCCGGCGCTGATTTTGCCGGGCGGGGATGTGCACACGGGCTGGTGGAACCGCCCGTATGAGGAACGCGCGGAACGTTTTCCGCGGGCAAGAGGCGTGATCGAGGCGATGATCGAGAATCACGGCGGGACGGATGACACTGTGGCGGTAGTGATGCACGGAGCATTCCATAATGCGTTGATGACGGCACTGCTGGGTTTGCCGGAAGATCATATCGTTTGGATCAGTATGAATAATGCAGCCATTACCAGCATTGATATTCGGGAAGACAGTATCGGGATCAATTATGTGAACCGGACGGCGTTTCTGCCGCCTGAAATGATTAGCTAAGGTTGCATACAGGCGTATGATGCGTTGGATGCATAATCGTTGCCCCCGGTTGAAGCAAGATCGGGGCATCAATCTTCGTTAATTTTTGCGCACCTGATAGTTCCTGAGAGAGAAAACGCCTATAATTTGTTCTTAGTAATAAGAAATTCCTTTGCTGAAAGGTGAATTCCATGCGCGAAGTAGCGGTAATCGGTATTGGACAGACCCCTGTCCGGGAAGAATGGGAGAAATCACTGCGTCTGCTGGCCGGGGAAGCCGTACTGGAAGCTCTGGCGGATGGAGATATGCAGCGTGCGGATGGTATCTTTGTCGGTAATATGATCGGCGGTTCGGCCAACAACCAACAGCATCTGGGGGCATATATTGCTGACTGGGTGGGAATGCGCTATACAGAAGCAGTGCATCTGGAGACAGCATGCAGCTCGGGGGCGGCGGCTTTTCGCTCGGCGCTGATCGCAGTAGCATCCGGAGAACTGGACAGTGCGATTGCCGTGGGTGCCGAGAAGATGACAGATTCGCCTGGCAGCGAGGTGACGACTGCTTTGGCGACTGCCGCCGACGCAGACTGGGAAACCGACCAGGGACTTTCCTTTGTGGTGTTGAACGCCCTGCTGATGAAACGCTATATGTATGAGCATGGCTGGACACACAAGGATTTTGCGCCGTTCTCGATGAATGCCCACGCTAACGGGGTGCATAATCCCAATGCGCGCTTCCGTAAGGCGATCACCCTTGAAACCTATACCAAAGCGGCGTTGATCGCTGACCCGATCAACCTGATGGACGCTTCTCCGATGGGGGATGGTGCAGCAGCAGCTTTGCTGGTTCCAGCGGATGCGGTGCCGCGTAACGGGCGTTACCCGGTTATTCGTGTAGCCGCTTCCGGTGCGGCGACAGATGCTCTGGCTGTGCATGACCGCGCCGATCCGCTGTGGCTGACCGCGGCAGAGAAGTCGGCGAAAGAGGCTTACCAGCAGGCATCTCTCACCCCGAAGGACATCGATCTATTTGAGCTGCATGATGCTTTCAGCATCATGGCGTGCCTGTCTCTTGAGGCGGCAGGCTTTGCCGAGCGCGGACAAGGCCCCCGCCTGGCGGTGGAGGGGGAGATTCTTCCCGGCGGCCGCATTCCGATCGCCACCCGTGGCGGGTTGAAGGCGCGCGGGCATCCGATTGGCGCCACGGGCATGTACCAAATTGTGGAGATTGTCCAACAATTGCGCGGCGAATGCGGCGAAACCCAGGTGGAAAATGCGCGGATCGGCATGTCCCAGAATATTGGCGGCAGCGGTTCCAATATCATTACGCATATTCTCAAGGCAGGGTAAGCGCCGCATGCGGGGAGAGATATTCACCTGACACAAGACAGGAATCATTAAACTCAACATAATAGCCATTTCGCCCTATCCAGGGGTGAATTGTATCTGGTTAATCATGTAGTCAGCGCAGAAAGTGTCCCCTGCGGCGACAGATCGGTCCCCATATCCTTCGGGTACGATGAGGGGATGTTTCGCAAAGACCTGTCTCTACAAAAAGAAATTCCAGGAAATACCCCCCATAATCATTAATTCAATATACAATTAAAGCATCAATCAAAAGTAGAGCAGGAGTACTTCCATGATGGAATTCCACATATCCCGAGAATCGCGCGACCGTTATAAATTTAATCAGGAACTTTTTTCTTTCAATGGCAATGTGATCTTTGCCAATTTCCATGCTGTGCGGGTTTTTGTGCAGCAGATGAACAAGAAGAAAGACCTTGCCAATTTTCCTGAGCAGGCGGTTAAGGCGGGTCAGGTGAATGCAATGGGGTTGATTGACGAGATTCTGCATTTTGTGATGTCGCTTTACCGGCAGGAAGTGAATCCGCAGGCCATGGCAGAGGCGATGACCTGGCTGGAAGAGAAAGTCGGCCAGGAAGAACTGGCAGATACGCTGCGTGCATTTACAAAAGATTTTCCCCCGCTGAATGTGTACCTTAACGCCCTGGATGAGGCGGAATATCTGGCGGGCAGCGCCAATGATGGTACACCGAATACCCACGCCACGTTGGAAGAAATGCTGATGTTGTGGGTTGCTAATAAAAATCCGGCTTTTGCGCCCTATCTTGAATTGTTTGATGATAACCGCCTGGAAAAATTCTCTTCATATCGCAGGGTGATGCAAGAGCTTTACAAATTCTTTGAAACCCAGCCGCCTTTCGGCCCGGAACAGCAGAACTTGATTGACATGCTGCGCAGCCCGGCGATTGCGGTTCCCCATTCCCTCACCGGTCAGTTGGAATATATCCGCTCGCGCTGGTCTGGTTTGCTTGGATCTTATCTGTACCGTTTGCTCAGCAGCCTTGACTTGATTAAAGAAGAAGAAAAGATGAGCTTCACTGGCCCCGGACCGATTGCCATTCCTGTGTATGATTATCTGGCGGGGATGGAAGATGACGAGAATTTCAGCCCGGATCGAGAGTGGATGCCGCGCGTGGTGATGATCGCGAAAAATACCTTTGTGTGGCTTAGCCAGCTTTCTGACAAATATGAGCGCGAAATCAGGCGTCTCGACGAGATTCCCGATGAAGAGCTGGATTTGCTTGCCCGCGAAGGCTTCACCGGCCTGTGGCTGATTGGTCTGTGGGAGCGCAGTACGGCTTCTGCCCGAATCAAGCAGCTTTGCGGCAACCCGGAAGCGATTTCCTCGGCCTATTCGCTCTACTCTTATGATATTGCCAATGACCTGGGCGGAGAAGACGCTTACCGCAATTTGAAGAGTCGTGCCTGGCAGCGCGGCATCCGTCTGGCGAGTGACATGGTGCCTAACCACATGGCAATTGACTCCTGGTGGGTAGCCGAACATCCTGAATGGTTCCTCTCGCTGGATTACTCTCCCTTTCCTTCGTATACGTTCAATGGGCCTGATCTATCGCGCGATCCGCGGGTTGGTATTCATATTGAAGATCATTATTATGACCGTACTGACGCGGCTGTGGTATTTAAACGCGAAGATCACCAGACCTGGCGGACGACGTATGTTTATCATGGAAATGATGGCACCAGCATGCCGTGGAACGATACGGCCCAGTTGAATTATCTGAACCCGGAGGTGCGCGAGCAAGTGATCCAGACAATCCTTGATGTCGCCCGGCGCTTCCCGATCATCCGCTTTGACGCGGCGATGACCCTGGCGAAAAAGCATTACCAGCGTTTGTGGTTCCCTGAGCCGGGCAGTGGTGGTGACATTGCCTCTCGTGCTGAGCACGGGATGACGCGGGAGCAGTTTGATGCCTTGTTCCGCACTGAATTCTGGCGGGAAGTGGTTGACCGGGTTGCCCAGGAAGCGCCGGATACGTTATTGCTAGCGGAAGCGTTCTGGATGATGGAAAGTTATTTTGTGCGCACCCTGGGGATGCACCGCGTGTATAACAGTGCGTTTATGAACATCCTGCGTGATGAGGAGAATGCCAAATACCGCCTGATCCTGAAAAACACGCTGGAATACGACCCGGAAATTCTCAAACGTTTTGTCAACTTTATGAACAATCCGGACGAGCGCACGGCCATCGAACAGTTTGGGGATGGGGATAAGTATTTCGGGATTTGTACCTTGATGGCGACCCTGCCTGGCCTGCCGATGTTCGGTCACGGACAGATCGAAGGCTTTGCCGAGAAATATGGCATGGAGTATATGAAAGCCTATTGGGATGAAACTCCCCGTGCCGATCTGATCTACCGTCATGAGCGTCAAATTTTTCCCCTGCTTCACCGGCGTGCTGAATTTGCCGGGATTGAGAACTTCCGCCTGTTTGATTTTTACGCTGAGGGCGGCGGGGTGGATGAGAATGTGTATGCTTTCAGCAATGGTTTGGGGGATCGCCGCAATCTGGTGGTGTATCACAATAAATTTGCGCAAACCAGGGGCTATGTGCGTATCTCGGCGGCCTTTAACCCCAAAGACGGCAGTGGGGGTATGCAGCAAACGGATCTGGCCGGCGCGCTGGGACTGAGGTCCGACCCGAACACCTACCTGATTATGTGGGACCAGTCCACCAATCTGGAGTACCTGCGCAATACGCAGGAAATTGCCGATCACGGGCTTTTCGTGGAACTGGATGCTTATGGGTGTCATGCCTTTGTGGATGTTCGCCAGGTGCAGGACGATGAATTCTCTTCTTACCGGCGGCTGTATGACTATCTGGGCGGACGCGGTGTACCGAGCGTTCAGCAGGCTCTGGTGGAGCTGCTGTTACAGCCGGTGCTAAATCCTTTCCAGCAGATTGCGAACCATGGATATTTTCGGTATTTGCTGGATGCGCGCTGCCTCGAAAAAACTGAGAGGGTGGATGACGCATTGCTTTCCGAAGCTGAGAAAAAATATAAGGCTTTCCTTGACGGCATTCACGCTTTGACAGGTCTGGAAATGGATAGGCAAGCCTTACAGCAGCGGTTGTCTGCCACGCTGGATGTGCTGCTGTGCTGGCCGCTGATTGACCAGACGCATTATCCCCTGCCCGGCGGCAAGGTTTACCAAACGGCACTGAAAGCCTTGCAGAGTGGACTGGACGAGAATCCGGAGCGCTGGCTGGTGCTGTTCGCCTTCCTGTTCGTCCGGGATATTGGCAAGGCAGGGGAGGAGAAGGCGTATGCCGAACAAAGCTTGAGTTTCTTCCAGGAGTGGCGGCTTTCCAGCCTGTTGCAAAATTGTTATCAGGCTTTCGGTATTGCGCCGGAAAGAACTGCCGAAATGGTGAACGTTATCCAGTTGTTGATCCGTGAGCAGGGCTGGCTGGCGCAGCGCAAGAAGGAGGGGCTTTTCCAGAGCGTGACGGATTGGTTGTCGGCAGAGGAAATTCAACGTTTTCTGGGTGTGAACCGCCATAAAAGCGTGCTGTGGTACAACAAGGAATCGTTTGAAGAGTTTGTGTGGTGGATGACAGCCAGTGCTGTGCTTTCTGCTGTTGCGCAGCCGGATTTCACAGCGAGTGATTTTGTGGAGCTTGTCCTCGGCCTGAATGCGGATGTGCAGGTTTTGACGGCTGCACAGGAAGAGTCAAAGTATCAGGTGGTGCTGCTGCTGGAGGGGTTGAAAGAATAGAGGTTTGCAGCAATAAAACACTGGAATTACTGAAGGGTGTGTTCGCCACAGGTGAGCGAATGCATCCTTGTTTGAGGGAGTGATTAAAAGGACGGCATTTTGAAACGGGGCTTGATGAAATGGTGCGTTCGCTTTTGAACGCACCATTTTTGTTTTAATTGATCAATTGGTTTGTACTGATCATAAACCGTTTCTTAGTTTTCCCTGTTGGTGCTCCATTTCGACAGGCTGAGGGCTGCGGCTTTGGCGTGGTTAAGGTGCTGCATGAAGACCTCATCCGCCTGTACAGAATTGCGCCAGCTTTTTACCGGCCTCAGCCAGGCCATGGCCTGCATGGTGAGGTCAACGCCGGTTGCCAGATAGGTTAACCAGACTGCCTGGGCAGCATAGGCTACATTATTCTGCGGTTCGATACGTCCAAAATCATCAAAGAACCAGCCACAGGAAGTGAAAATTCGCTGGCGTTCATACTGCGCCGCCAGCAGGATCTGGAGGGTCTGCATTTCTCCCTGACTGAGCGGCACGCGCAGCACCGATTCAATCAACTTTTCCTCGCTTTTTACACCCGCCAACACCAGACCATAGGCATTGCGTAATTCCCAGGGATTGACGGGATATTTGCGCATGACTTTGAGATATTCCTGGTCCACAACGGCAGCAATTTGATTCAAGGCGCTGCGCAGCGGCTGTTTCCATCCGCCATTGGGGGTGCAGCCGCATTCATTCTCCCAACGGAGGACACCGTGCGAACAGCTCCATGAAGTATAAGGACGAATTGCCATCATTTCGTTTGCAGGATAGTCTTTGAGCCACAAGGCGGGGAAAGTTAAATCAATCCCCTGGGATTTCAAAGATTTTGTGGTCAGCCTTTGCAGAAATTTATCACGGAAGGATTGATGATGTCCATAAAGCTCACCATCGGTAGCAATGGTAAATAATTCTGGTTTATCTTTTTTTCTGTCAGCGTTTAACCCATATTTCGGCAGGAGGAAGTCTTTGACAAAGTGATCTGCATCGGATGTGATCGATGGATCAAAGCTGATGCGTCCACTTAAATCCTCCGTATAAAAGAAAATGGTGATCCATTTATTATCTGGCAGGGGCACGAAGTAGGGTTTGGTAACGTCAATGTTTTTTTTCAACGCCTGCCAGGGTGCCAGAATGGTGAACTGGATCGCATTCAAGGCCAGAATTTCCAGGGTCTCGATATCCACCGCGGTTTCGGGCAGCCACATGCCTGCCGGGGCGTGGCCGAAATGGGCTTTGAAGTCCATGATACCCCAACGTACCTGAGTTTCTTTGTCCTCGCGGGTGGCAAGCGGCAAAATGGTGTGATGGTAAGGCTGGGCGATGGCATTTCCCACGCCAAAGCGATCCATATTGTGTCCGTCTTGCTGGATGATCTTTTCCAGGATATCCGGGTGATGGTCATTCATCCAGCGTGTCAGGGTGGGACCGATATTAAAACTGATGCGCTCAAAATTTCCCAGGGCGGCATTGGGCCGGTAACAATGTGCCAGGATGCGCTCGTTCCAGTTTGCAAAGGGTTCAGCTCCTGGTTCACGCGGAATGAGGCCGGTAAGCGGGTCTTCGCGGGGAGGCTGGTAGAAATGTCCGTGAATGCAGACTGCTTTGTTGGTCATGAAGGTTGGTGTCCTTGAAGCTTTTTAATGCAGCAGATAATCCAATTGGTGTGTAAAGCGTTCGGGCATCAAGCCGAAAAGGCGCGGCAGGGTATCGAGCGGGCAGGTGCGGTCGGCCGAAAGATAATCCAGAGCATAGTATGACATGGCAAATTGTTTAAACACCTGGCCCAGGGTAAGGAAGGCAAAACGCAGGTAAGGTTGGGGGATTTCGACCAGGCGCCGCCGGATATGCAGTTTATCTTGCAGGATTTCGACCACCTGCCGGATGGAAAAGGTTTCCGACCCGCCGACTTCATAAATTTGGCCGATCGTGCGGTCCTCTTCCAGGGCAATCATTAGACAGGTGACCAGGTCTTCTACCCATAGGGGCTGGATGAGGCTGCTGCCGTCACCCGGCAGCGGAAAAACAAAGGGAATATGTTTTAACAAAGCAGTTAAGGGACTGGTGAACTGATCGTGCAGGCCATATACGACGGCCGAGCGAAAGATGGTGTAGTCGATCCCGCTCTGGATGAGATGGTTTTCGGCCAGTGCCTTTGCTTTCAACACTGGATAGGCTGAAGCGCGGTCAGCACCCAGGTGGCTCAAATAGAAAATGCGCGATACATTCGCTTCGGCAGCCACTTTGGATAAAATACGCGTCCCTTCCACATCTACCTGCGACAGGTCTCCACGGATACCCTGACGTTCAGCGCTGGCAAGATGAAAGATGGTATCTACGCCTTTCATGGCAGAGCGAAGACTGCGCTCGTCCAGCAGGCTGGAAACAGCGACATCCAGGGCAACGCCTTTAGGGATTTTTGGCGATCTGGGTGAGGGTTTTAAGAGTACCCGTACGGGCCTGCCAGTTGCTACCAACTGCCGCACCAACGCTTCCCCAATGAAACCTGTACCACCGGTTACAAAGATCATCATTTAAAAATTATAGCAGAAAGAAGCCCCAGATAGATGAAGTTGCAAATTCAGACATAAAACTGGGGTTGATTTTGCTCGAATGCGACTGTGCTGTGTGTCATTGATGCCCAGATGAAAAAATTTCACATATTGGCATTGAGAAGCCCGTTTATATTGAATAAATCTCCTTCCTGTACCTTTTGGCAAAGGGGGCTTTTTGAGGTCGGCGCACTGGCAGATGTTATTATCAATTATTTTCTCCAGTATGTAGTGCCTTCCCCGGCACAGTTCTTGCTACCTTTGTCGTATAACCGCGAAGATGAGGACGAATGCCGACATGGAAGCCACACAACCCTTTTTTTCAGAACAAAATACCCGAATCGGGTTCCATTATTACCCGGATACCCTGCATTACCGACAGAGTGACTTGCATGCCTGGCTGCCGCAGTTGAAAGCCTTGAATGCCTCCTGGCTTGTGCTGAAATCTGATGTTCAGCGTGCTATCCCGGAATATTTTATCAGCGGGCTGGTGCAAGCGGGCATTGAACCGATCATTCAGTTCAACCTGAATCTGGAGCGCCCTCCACAGGATGCTGATCTCACACTACTTTTCAGCGCATATAAAAAATGGGGCGCGAACGGGATCATCCTGTCGGAGCGGCCAAACATTCATACTGCCTGGCACATGGTCAACTGGACCAACAAAGACCTGGTTCAGCATTTTTTGACCCATTATTTGCCACTGGCCAAGCTGACCTTGACGCACAATTTGCTGCCGTTGATGCCCCCTTTGGAGCCGGGCGGTAATTATTGGGATACGAGTTTCCTGCGCGGCGTGCTGGAGAGCCTGGTAGAGACACGTGAAAAAGATATTCTTGATCATCTTGTCCTCACTGCTTATGCCTGGACGCATGGGCAGTCCCTTAACTGGGGAGCGGGTGGCCCGCGGGAATGGCCTGGTGCGCGCCCTTACTTTACCCGTGCCGGTCATGAAGATCATCGCGGGTTTCATGTTTTCGACTGGTATCAAACCATTTTTCAGGAAGTGCTTGGGGAAACCTGTCCGATTTTTCTTTTGCAGGCTGGTGCAGCCGGTGATCCGCTGCAGCCCCATGATACAGTCAATGAGGAACAGCACACTGATACTAATATGGCAATTCTCCGCCTGTTGATGCGAGAGAAGCTCACCACGCCTGAAGACCCCAAGACGATGCTGCGCGCGATTGATGATTCTGTGGTGTCCTGCAATTTCTGGCTGCTGGCCGCGGAGCAGGCAGATTTCTGGGCTGAAGACGCCTGGTTCTGCGAAAATCGACGGCCAAAGCCGATTGTCAAAGAAATTGAGCGGTATTTTTCTGTGTGTCAGCAGGAAGAGAATCAGGAGTCTTGTGGTTGTGGAATACAGATGGCATAGTAATTGCAACTTGTTGATCAATGCGGTCTAATACGAGGTGAAAAAATGAACAGTGCTACTAATCCATTCCTCCCAATCAAACATACGCCCATTGAAGCACACAAACCTGTGCTGAAAGTTTTTGGCCTGGGCGGCGGCGGATCAAACGCAGTCAATCGGATGATCGAACTGGGCCTGGGCGGGGTCGAGTATATTGCCGCAAATACAGACCAACAGGCGCTGGAAAATTCGCTGGCTGAGACAAGGCTTCAGATTGGCCCACGGCTGACCCGCGGCCTGGGGGCGGGCGGTAACCCGGAGATTGGTAAACTTGCTGCCGAGGAGAGCCATAAAGAGATTCGGGCAGCATTGGAGGGAGCCGATCTGGTCTTTCTAACCGCTGGAATGGGCGGCGGAACGGGGACGGGTTCGATCCCGGTTGCTGCTCGTATCGCTCAGGAAATTGGTGCGCTAACGGTGGCGGTGGTCACCACTCCTTTCTCTTTTGAAATGGGACGCCGGCAGGCTAATGCCCGTGATGGGTTGAAAGAACTGCGAAAATATTCTGATACGTTGATCACCGTTCCCAACGACAGGCTGCTGGCCGTGGCACCCAAAGACCTGCCGCTTGAGCTGGCTTTCCGCCTGGCAGATGATGTGCTGCGCCAGGGTATTCAGGGGATATCTGAACTGATTACCCAGCCTGGATTGATCAATGTGGATTTCTCCCATATTTGCAGCATGATGAAATCTGGCGGCGGGGCGCTGCTTTCCATTGGTCAGGGTCACGGTGTGAACAAGGCCAGTGATGCGATCCACCAGGCGCTTAATCACCCCATCCTTGAATCTATTCCCCTGGAAAATGCTACGGGCATCATCTGCAACTTCACCGGAGGTACAGACCTTTCCTTCCTGGAAACCTCACAGGCTTTGATGGAACTGCAAAGACAGACCAGCGATCAGGCCTGTATCATCCCCGGGATTATCAGCAATGATGAGATGAATGACCGCGTGCAGGTCATTATGGTGATTACCGGTCTGAGCGGTACCCCAGTGGCGGCCCCGATGCAGATGAAGCAGGAGCAAAAAATGGAAGCCGCTGTCCCTGAACTGCAGGAAGCGGAGCTGGTCGGGGTGGTATCCCGCGTACCGCAGCAAGTTCCCTCGGCAGCAATGGAAATGTGCGTTGACAGTAATAACCTCGATATCCCTGCATTTCTGCGCCGTCGAGTGCGCTTCGGATAAGGAGCAAAATGGATCAGCAAGCGATCGCAAAGGTCTGTGAGAAGGTGAATAAACGCTTCCCGGAAACTGTGAAGAAGAAACCGAAAGTGAAACCTTATGAAGGTGATCTTTCCCTGCTGATCTTTGATTTCAAGGCCAAAACCGCGGATGGAAAAACAATCCCTCGCACGGTTCGCGTTATCGCCAATCCAAAAGGCAAGATCATCAAGATGACAACGTCTCGTTGAACAACGGTAAAGGATATTCTTATGCTCATGAAAAAGATCCAGTATCAGCTTGAACTCTCTTTTTGGAACATTACCATTCAGGCGCTCTCGGAAAACAAACTTGCCCAGCGGGTGTATCGGGATGCTTATCACATGAGGCAGGAGCCAAAAGTATTTCAGGATTGGCTGGCGGTTGGATTAACTGGTTTGGCCGGTTTCATATCGGGAATGGGTATCTTTTTCCTGATGGCTATCGCGAAGTGATGGGCGGATAATTATGCGAATTTCTTCCCGCTGCTTCATTCTTCTTCTCGTATTGACGCTCAGCCTTCTGCCGGTGCAGCAGGTGAGTGCCAATCCGCTTTTCTATGCAGGAGAATTTTTATACGCTGTTAATATCAATCCTTTGGGACGCCACGTTTCCAATGCGCTGACCCAGGCCAGAAATCTGCATCCCGATTGGCTGATGGTCGATTTTGATTGGAATGTCTGGTTTCCTGCCCGTGACACAGCACAAAATTTTCAATCCCTGGATACGGTTATGCGGTTTGCAGAAGAGCAAGGAATTGGTGTCAGCATGCGCATCCTCAATCCGCCGGCCTGGGTACTGACTGGGGCTGGCCCCGATCCTGCCAGCACAGCTGACCTGATCCATTTTCTCGAGGAACGCTATGCGAACAGCATGAAGGCTGTGGAAGTTTTCCCGGGAGCAAACACAAAACAGGGCTGGGGGGCGGCACCTTCTCCGCAGGCGTATGTGGATTTGCTGGAAACTGTGCAGCAGAAACTGGTGCAGGAAGAGAGCCGTTTGCTGTTGGTGGCCGGGGGTTTAATTCCGGTGTCAGACCCCGATCAAATGACCCGCATCGGTGACATTGCGTTCCTGGAAGGACTGTATGCTGCCGGTTTCCACTCGGTGAACGCTATCCTCAGCCTGCAATTGCTTGATCTGGCCCCTGATATTTTTCAGGTTGCGCTGGATGTGAATGAACCGGTATTGCTGCATATTGATGCTGTCCAAACTGTAATGAACTTGAATCATGACGCCGCCGGCCCGGTGTGGGTAACTGCTGTGTCTTTTGAGAATGGGGCAGTGCAAGGCAGTGAATCCCTTCTTGACATTTGTACACTGCTGCGCTCCCGTCTTTTTGTGGGCTTGGTCAGTCCAGCGGCGTTAAACCCGGTTAACAGCGCTCCGGGGATGATGTCCCTGATGGACGAGGATGGCAGTGCAGGAACCATGCAGCAGCTCATCGCCAGCAATCGCAGCGAGACCAGCGCAGCGATTGCCATGGCTTCAAAAAATTTACAAAGTATACGCAAGGAAGAACCTATCCATGAATCGCACCCGCTTCGGTTTTTTTTCACTCGTCTTTTTGGTCTCAGCTGTTCTCGGTTTGGCAGCTGCCAGCAGCCTGTCTTCATTTCTCGATCTTCCTGACGCGTCAGGAAAGGCTGTTTCGCAATCTGCCCAGAGGAATATTGTTGTTGTCCATGTGGACGACCTGGGGGTAAAACACCCGCAGCTGGTTTCTGTCTGGTCTGTGTTTTTCGTAGCAAACGAACAGACTTACATCACGATGGCGCCTTTGTATCCCGGCACTGTACCTGATCCAGCCGCTTCCCTGCTTGCCAGTTCGTTTGATTTGAATGGACGGAAGAAGCCCGCGAAGGAATTCCTGAAAGCCTTGCAGGCATATCAGGTGGTTTGGGATGGTTATATTCTTGTGGACGATCAAGGGATGATGGGTTTACAGCAATGGCTGGGGGGGAATCATGGTAGTATCAGCCTGACCGGCCAAAGCAGCAATACTGCCGCAATGGTTTTGCAGGAAGAAAGGTTGCTGCTTGCGGGTGTTTGCTACGGATTGAACCAGGCCGGCCCCATACCAGATGAATCAGTTCAGTGGAGAGCCATCTCTGACCATTTCAAGACTGATTTGCCGATGCGGAGGGTCCTCCCGCACTGGCGGCAGATGAATCAGGCACGGTCCACGCTGGTTTGTAACGTATTTTCTGATTAGATAAAAAATCCCCGAAGATTTTCGAATCTGCGGGGATTTGGAATCCTTTTATTCTCCCCAATCCACTGTCATTTTCTTGCGACCGCGCAGGAATTTCTCCACGGCAATGCCTGCTGTGGCACCTTCAGCCGCCGAGACAATGACCTGCTTAATGTGATCTTCGAGGACATCACCGACAGCATAAACGCCCGGCACTGACGTGCTGTACTCTTTATCGGTCACAATGCCGCCTGATTTTCCGACGGAGACTTGCTCCATTAGATAATCGGTGATCGGTTTGCCGCCCTGCAGATAGACAAAGGCGCCGGTCACGGTCACTTCCTGCTCTTCACTACCTTTCACGACATAGCGAACCCCTTGCAGGGTTTCTTCGCCAAAAAATTCCTTGACTCGTGCGTTGGCATACAGTTTCACTTTGGGCTGGTTTGCCAGTTCTTCAGCGAGCTCAGCAGGCACCTTGAGTGTATCAGTGGGGGAGAAGAAATGGATCTGGCTGACAAATTTGGTCAGGAAGAGGGCTTCTTCCACGGCTTCACCGCTATTGCCTGCCACGGCGACTATCTGGTCCCGATAAAAGGCCGCGTCGCAGGTGGCGCAGTAGGAGATGCCCCGCCCGAGGAGACGTTCTTCGCCTTCCACACGCCGCCCGCGGCCCATCGCGCCGGTAGCGATGATGACCGCCCGTCCCGGGTAGACACCAGCATTGCCGTAGATGGATTTTTCTTCGCTCATCAGGTCTGCGCCGATGGCTTTGTCCTGTATGAACTTGACGCCGAATTTCTCGGCCTGGCGACGCATGTCTTCCAGCAGTTCAAGGCCCTTGATTTCGTTTTCATAACCGGGGTAATTGGCGATCTTGCTCGCCATGCCCAGCGCGCCGCTGGCGATGTCTTTGTCGACGATCAGGGTGGATAAATCTGCGCGGGCGGTGTAAATTGCTGCCGAAACGCCGGCCGGGCCGCCGCCAACGATGACGACATCATGGATTTCCTGTTGGGTTTCATTCATGGTCATTCTCCTGTTGTTCCTGCCAATCCGTTTCTTTTCTAATTATAGCGCAATTTATTAATATTTATCTATACATTATATTAATATTTAGATGGCCTGCTTAGGTGAAGAAGGAAAATCTGTGATTCAAAGACCACTAAAGTATAATAACCTTCATGAGACGGTATTGGAAAAACCTTTTATGGGGAGTTTTGGCACTGGTGTTGTGCGCCTGCGCCGCCGGGCATGAAATCGTGGGTGAGGCGGTTCAACAGCCGCCTGAGGCATTGCTGGCTGAAACGGAAGCGGCTCCTGCCGCGCTGGTTGAAACCCGTGAGGAGATGGTTCCTGTGCGGGAGTGGACGTATGTGCTGGCAGCGGCTTTCCCGGTAATTGAAGATGGCGTGCAGGCGGGATCGCTTGAGGCAGCCTGGCGGGGAGAGTGGTCGCCGGAATTTAAGGGGCATACGCTGCTGGCCGGTCCGGAGACGGCGGAGGCATTACGCAGCCTGTGGGGGGAGGAAGCGGCGCATAAGGTGCAGGTGACCGATGGTGACTTGCTGGAACTGGCCTGGCAGGACCCAACCCGGCGGGCGATCCTCCCCTTTGAGGCGCTTGAACCGCGCTGGAAGGTGCTGCGTGTGGGTGGCATTTCTCCGCTGGATGACGATTTTGATGCCGCCGCGTATGCGCTGACCATCACTTCCGACCAGCAAATCGCGGCTAGCGGGCAGGCGAAAATTGCACGAAACCGGGAAGAGGAAAAAATGACTTCGGTCGTGATGAGCGGCACAACCGCGATGGTGCGGGTGATGGCTTTCCAGATGGAAGAGAAGGGGATCCTGTACCCTGGTGAGGAAGTGGGTGATTTGCTTGCGGGGGTGGATATTCTGCATGTGAGCAATGAGGTGCCGATGTTTACGGATTGCCCGCCAGCGGTGCCCCTGCGCGAGGAGCAGCGTTTTTGCAGCGCGCCGGATTACATCGCCTTGTTTGAGGATTTGGGCGTTGATGTAGTGGAATTGACCGGCAATCATATCCTCGATTGGGGGCGGGATGCGTTTGTGGAGACACTGGGATTATATGACAAACATAATCTGCCCTATTATGGAGGCGGGCGAAACATTGAAGCAGGGCAGCAGCCGTATGTTCTAACGCATAACGGCAACCAGCTGGCTTTTATTGGCTGCAACGCAGCCGGGCCGGAAAATGTACTGGCGACAGGTGAGCGGCCCGGTGCTGCCCCCTGTGATATTGAAGCGCTGGCTGTAACGGTACGGCAGTTGCGGGAAGAGGGGTATTTGTCTATTGTAACGTTCCAGCATTTTGAACTGGAAGACTACCAGCCGGTGTCCAGGCAGCGGGTGGACATGCTGCGTATTGCCAGGGAGGGGGCGGTGGTGGTGAGCGGCAGTCAGGCGCATTATCCCCAGACGATGACTTTTGTGGATGATGCTTTTGTTCATTACGGGTTGGGGAATTTCCTGTTCGACCAGATGTATGAAGGCAACCGGCGGGGATTCCTGGACAGGCATATTTTTTACGATGGCAAATATATCAGCACGGAATTGATCACGATCATTTTGGAAGATGGTGCCCAGCCGCGGCCCATGTCCCCGGTAGAACGGCAGGCATTACTGGAAGCAGTGTTCGAGAAAAGCAACTGGAGCCAGATCGAATGAAGCGGGTGATGATGTGCTTTTTTCTGGCCGGACTGTTATTGGCGGCGTGCGGGCAGGGGGGTGTTCCGTCAGTTGCTGTGGCGGGAACAATCCCTGCGGTAGTGAGTGCACCTGCAACGGGGGTGCCGGTGGCGGTTGTCCCGCAGCGATTGCCGAAGTTGTGGATACAGCCTGACCTGCCGGCAGCGATGCGTGAGCAGGTGGTGATCCCCTCTTCGGTTGAGATGGCAGCGGTGCAAACGGACGCAGACCTGGTGCTGGATTTTTCTGGTCAAGCGGATAAAGCCGCTGCAGTGGTTTCATGGGTATATGTGCTGGCGGCGCCTTTTCCCACCGTTCGGGACGGGGTCAGCGAAAGGGAAATGAAAGCCCTTCTGGCTGGCAAGGCTGTTGGCGAACTGGGGGACGTGAAAATCCTGCTCTCTGCCGAGACGAGGATGATGCTGGAAAAATCAGGTTTTGCAGTCACGGATGATGCCGTGCAGGTCACATCACCGGATGAAATGCTGATGTCAGCCTGGCAAACGCCGGATACCTGGGGAATCCTGCCTTTTGAAGCGCTTGAACCGCGCTGGAAGGTGCTGGAAGTGGATGGCATATCACCTTTTCGTGAAGATTTTTCCACAAAAGAATATCCATTGACCGGTTCGATTTCCCTGTCAGGTGCCGCTTGGGCACTGGATGAAGCAGCGGATGAGATCACCCTGCCTGCCGGAAATTTTGACCGGGGAAAGATGACGACACTGCTGATGACGGGGGTGACGGCTTTGACGCGCTCGACGGCGGCCAGAATGGATGAGAAGGGCATACTTTACCCTGGTGAAGATATCCGCGAGTGGATGGTGTCGGCTGACCTGACCCATATCAGCAATGAGGTATCTTTTAATCCGGACTGCCCGCCTGCCAATTTTGGTAAGCGCGTGATGCACTTTTGCAGCCGCCCGGACTATATCGAGCTGCTGGATGATGTGGGGGTGGATATCATCGAGTTGAGCGGCAATCACCTGGTGGATTGGGGGGTGCCGGCGTTTGATTATTCGCTTGGTTTGTATGAGGAACGGGATTGGACGGTGTTTGCGGGCGGGAGGACCCCTGAGGCAGCCCGACAGCCAGTAATTGTGGAGCATAATGGCAACCGGCTGGCTTTTATCGGCTGTAATCCGGCCGGGCCGGAGCTGGTGTGGGCGACGGAGTATCGTTCCGGCGTAGCGGACTGCGACCTGGACTGGATGGAAGGCCAGGTGCATGAGCTGCGCGCGGCGGGCGTTTTGCCGGTGGTAACTTTCCAATATAATGAATCATACGGGATGGTGCCGGGCGTGCTGCAAAAGCATGATTTTGAACGCATGTCGGCGGCGGGGGCAGTGGTGGTCAGCGGCAGTCAGGCCCATCATCCGCAGACAATGACCTTCCTTGACGATGGATTTATCCATTTCGGCCTGGGCAACCTGTTCTTTGACCAGATGCGCATGCCGGATGGGGAGAATGTGCCTGCGGTTTTTGATGTGGAATTGCCGGTGGCGGGCACGCGGCTGGAATTTTTGGACAAGCATATTTTCTATGATGGGCGCTATATTGGCACGCAGCTGCTAACCGCCATATTGGAAGATTATGCCCGCCCACGGCCGATGACAAAGGAAGAACGCGGGATCTTCCTGACGCGCATGTTTGAAGCGAGTGAATGGGAGTTGGAATGAGCAAAAGAAAAATTTATGACATTAGTTTGCCTCTTTCGGCGTCCCTGCCGGTCTGGCCAGGAGATCCGATGCCGGTAATAGAGCGTGTAAGCAAAATAGAGGAAGGTGAGCAGGCCAACGTCAGCAGGCTGGCGATGAGCGTACATTTCGGCACGCATATTGACGCGCCTTTTCATTTTTTGAAGGATGGCAGTAAAGTTGAAGATGTACCACTGGATGTGCTGATCGGCCCGGCACAGGTGTGCGAGATACCGCTGGATTGTAATGCGATCACGGCGGAGGTGCTGCGGGATGCGGTGCTGGCCGAGGGCATCCCGCGTCTGTTGTTTAAAACGCGCAATTCGCAGCATTGGGTGAAGGGGGATACAGCATTTGACAAGGAATTTATGGCGCTTTCCGTGGACGGTGCGCACTATCTGATTGAAAAGGGTATTCGACTGGTGGGGATTGATTATTTGTCCATTGCCTCATTTTATGAACCTGTCCCGACGCATGTCGCGCTGCTGAAAAACGGGGTGGTTGTGGTGGAGAGTCTCGATCTTTCGGCTGTGCCGGCGGGAGTGTATGAGCTGATCTGCCTGCCGCTTAACATCAGTGGGGCGGAGGGTGCACCGGCGCGGGTGGTGTTGGTACGAGATGAGCTTTGAGATGTCGGTATGATTGTTTTTTTTCAATTGGATTGGAAATTTTTTCCCTGGCATGGAAATCCCTCTTCCCTTTTAGCAAGGGGTCAAAACCAGGGCGCTATCGGAGGCGTTATCCTGATTTCTGACAGGGCTGCGAATTCTATCTGCGCTGCAGGATGAATGTAACCTTTCGCAATCAGGGATCATCTATAATAACAGAAACATAAGATTAAGAGGAGAACATCATGGAATTAAATCTTTCCGGTCAATTTTTTGGGGAAAAATCTGACGAGGTTGCGCTGCAAAACGAAGTGCAGAAGATGATCGTGATTGGGGGCGGACCGGCAGGACTGTCTGCGGCTTTGTACGGGGCGCGGGCTGCCTTAGAGCCGCTGGTTTTCACCGGCCCGGACATGGGTGGACAGGCCGCTTCCACTACGACCATTGAGAATTATCCGGGCTTTCCGGAGGGGGTGGGCGGTGCCGAGATTTCTAAACTGTTCCATAAACAGGCGGAGCGATTTGGGGCAAAGTTTATGTACGACGGGGTTACCGCTGTGGATTTATCCCGGCGTCCGTTCACCGTGACTACAGAGGACGGGCTGTTTCAGACCGAGACCATGATCCTGGCAACTGGTGCATCTCCCAATCATTTGCATGTCCCCGGTGAAGATCGATTGATGAATAATGGTGTATCTTACTGCGCTACCTGTGACGGCTGGTTCTTTCAAGACAAGCATGTGGTCGTGGTGGGCGGCGGGGACAGCGCATTTGAAGAGGGGATTCTGTTGACGCATTATGCCAGTCAGGTGGATATTGTCCACCGGCGGGATGCGTTCCGTGCCGGTGCAATATTGCTGAATCGGGCTCAAAAGAATGAAAAAATTCAATTTGTGTATTCGTCGGTTGTAGAAGAGATCATTGGCGAGGAAAAAGTGGAGGCGGTGCGGCTGCGCAACGTTAAAACTGGCGAAAAAACTGTGCATCCTGCGGACGGTGTTTTTATTTTCATTGGGCATACCCCCAATACCCAGCTTTTTGCAGGGCAGGTTGAGATGGATTCGCAGGGTTACGTGGTGGTGGACAAACTGATGCAGACCAGTGTGCCAGGGGTATTTGCAGCCGGGGAAGCAGCCGACCCGCATTTCCGCCAGGTGGCTACCTCCGTCGGGATGGGTGCCGGAGCGGCTATTCAGGCGACGCGGTTTTTGGAGAGTCAAGCGATTGGGGATTAGGGATATTCGCGTAAAATGGTGAACTTCCTCAATATTGGATTTCTTAACTGATCTACCCGAACCTGAATCGGAGGTAGAAGTTTGAGGGGGACGAACAGGTTTCTAACCTGTCCCTACAAAAAACAAAAAAAGGCTGTCTCGAATTTCGAGACAGCCTTTGGGTTTCATGATTTGCGTTATGGGGCGGGGGTGGAGACGGGTGCTCCGCCGAACCAGCTAAAGACGCGTTCCTCACTGGGATCGCCATAGTTTTCCCAGCGCGGTTCGCCCTCCCTGGTGGTGCCGGCTTGACGCACCGGTACAACCCACCAGCGGATGATATGCGGTGTATTTCCGGCAGGGCGGAAGGCAGAGGGGACGATAAATTTTGTGTCGGTTACATAGCTTGTCTGTTTGCGGCCGGTGCCATCGGTTACGTCTTCCATGGTGACACCATAAGCCTCACCGTCACGCAGGGTGCCGACGGATGCCCATTGCAGGGTGATGGTGTTGTTGACGGCAGTGAAAGCTTCTCCATCTGCGGGCAGCAGCAAGTTCGGCGCCTGATAGGGCGGCGGCAAAGTGGCGGTCGGCGTGGGGCCAGGGGTCGGGTTGCGCTGGCAGAGGGGAATGGTCAGGGGTTGGCCCTGATAGACCACGTCGCCAACCAATCCATTCCATTCCTTGATGGCGGCCATGCTGACGTTAAAGCTGCCGGCGATACCGCTGAGGGTATCGTTTGCGCTCACAACATACTCGTATTTCTCGCAGGCTTCGCGGGTTGCGTCAATGCCACTGAGGGTGGAAGTGGGCAGCGGGGAAGCGGTCGGGGTGGGCTGGGGGACAAGCAATACCTGGCCGACGTACAACGTGCCGCAGTCTGCGGGCAGGTTATTTGCCAGGACGATGCTCTGGATGGACACATTGAAGATAGCGGCGATGGTGCTGCAATAATCGCCCTCACTGACCGTGTATTCCAGCGGGGGAAGCGGGGTCGGGGACGGCATCGGGGTAGATGTCGGCGCTTCGGTTGGGGTGAGAGTCAGGGTGGGGGTCAGGGTGACCGTGGGGGTTTCAGTTGGTTCGGTCACACGGCCTGTGCCTCTGAGGACGCCAAACACGATGGCTGCGCCAATGGCAAGCATGATGATGACCAGCCCGATCGCAACCGGCAGGCTGAGGGTCAGCTCCGGCATGCGGGCTTCACGCACTGCAGGTTCCGGCTTTTGTTTTTTTGTGGCAGCCGGAGCGGCTGTGGTTTCATCCTTGTCAAAGGTCTGTCCGCAGACCAGGCAGCGCGTAGCGTTCTCACTCAGGCGCGTGCCGCAGGTGGGACAAATCTTGGTATTCTTGGTAGTGGAAGAAATATTTTCTGTATTCATAGTTTTATTTTAATCTGGCAAATTATACCATAGCCACCTTTCTGTGATATGCTGAAACTATGGTTTCTTATAGCCTGTATCTTCACATTCCTTTCTGCCGCAAACGATGCAGTTATTGCGATTTTAACACATGTGCAGGATTTGAACAGCTTATTCCAGCTTATCTTTCTGCGCTTTGTGTCGAAATTAAAAAGGTTTCCGCGGCGGCGTCTTGCCGTTTGCCGGTGCATACGGTCTATTTTGGCGGGGGAACGCCATCTTTATTGACGGCGGGACAGGTGCAAGGCGTGCTGAATACGATTGTAACGCAGTTTAATTTGCAGGCTGGTGCGGAAATCACCCTGGAAGCCAACCCGGGGACAGTGTCGCTGGATCAACTGCGGGGTTTGCGCGCTGCCGGGGTGAACCGGCTGAATTTTGGAATGCAGTCTGCGCACGTAGATGAGCTGGCCCTGCTGGAAAGACTGCATGACCATGTGGGGGTGATCGAGGCGGTGAAATGGGCGCGGCAGGCAGGTTTTGACAACCTCAGCCTGGATTTGATTTATGGGCTGCCGGACCAAGCCCTTGCGCGCTGGCAATTTTCGCTGGAGATGGCGATACGACTGGCACCGGAACACCTTTCGCTGTATTCATTGACGTTGGAAGAAGGCACGCAGCTGCACCGCTGGGCCAGCCGCGGGTTGGTCAACTGGCCGGATGATGACCTGATGGCGGATATGTATCTGTGGGCGATGGAACGGTTGGAAGTAGCGGGGTACCACCAATATGAGATTGCCAATTTTGCGCGGACATCGTCCAGTAGAGAATTGCTGGCGTCACGGCACAACCTGCAATACTGGCGCAACCAGCCGTATCTGGGGTTTGGGACAGGGGCGCATGGGTTTGCCGAAAAACTGCGTGTAGCCAATGAATATGGTTTGCAGCGTTATATCGAATTGTGCCAGTCAAAGCCGGCAGCCCAATTCCCGGTGGGGCCAGCGGCAGGGGACGTGATCGCGATTGACCGGATGAGCGAGATGCAGGAGACGATGATGGTCGGGCTGCGGCTGACAGATGAGGGTGTATCCCGGCAGAGGTTCAAGCTGCGGTTTGGGGTGGACATGCTGGCTGTATTTGGCAGAGAGATTGCCGAGCTGCTTGGATTGGGTCTGGTGGAATGGGCGCAGGATGGCGGAGAGCGGCTGCGCCTGACAAAGCGCGGGCGTCCGCTGGGAAATCAGGCATTCTTGCGGTTTGTGTAGAGAGGGAAAGTTGCCTTCGACAAGCTCAGGCAACTTGACGTGTTGCGCTGTTCCCGCTTCGCCTTCGACAAGCTCAGGCTACGCTAAAAATGTTTCTTCGAAATGGCAGTTGCTGTGGGGGATTAATAGACAGTGACACGGGTGCCGTAGCCGATGGTTTCCCATTTTTCAGGGTTTTCGATGGGGGTGGTCCAGCGGAAAAGCCATTTGGCATCTTCTGTGAGCATGTTCACACAGCCGTGGCTCATGGGCTGACCCCAGTTGCGGTGCCAGTACGTTCCGTGAAAAGCGACACCGTGTTCGGTAAAGAAACTGGTCCAGGGAACGCCGGGCAATTCGTATGCATAAATATCAGAGGTTAAATTACCATCTCCCATGTGAGCAGAAGGTTTTTTTGAGAAAATGTTAAAATCGCCGGTCGGGGTTTTGGTGGATATTTGTCCTGGCAGGGTTGTGCGATTTAAACCAGTGGAAACGCTGGCATGGAGGACAACTTCGTCATTTTCGTAACAGGTCACGGTCTGGTCAGCAAGGGAGACTTCGATGCGTTTGTGTGCCATGGGCACATCGGGGGAAATGGGCGTATATTCCTCGGGCATGATCGGGCGCAGATGCCGGGCGGGCACGTGATAGTCGATATCGAGCAGTTCGTCGATTAGTTTGTACCAGGGCGTGCCATCGGGGCCTTCTTCAACGCCAACGATCCAGTGGGTTGATTCGTAATACAGGCGGTAAACAGGGTCCCATTTGTCGTAAGCGGATAAATAGCGCATGGTCTGGGTGAAGGGCACCGTTACCTCGGCCAATTGACCATTTTCGGGGATGTCATAGAGGACAGGGTTGATGCGGGTCTTGACCAGCTGCAGGTGAGCCGTGTGGGCATACCCGCGCCATACGCGAAACCAGCGGGGATTGATTGCCTCATGTTCTGAAACGACCTCATCATAGACGTTGAGCAGGTCATCACGGTATCGCGTGTAGAGAATCTTGCTTTCATCATTGGGTTCCGCATAGATGCTGACGGATTCAGATGCAATGCGAGCAACCAGGCCCGTATCGGTGGTAAGGCTGTCGTTAAAAGGGGGGCCAAAAGCCAGACTGCCCAGTCCAAGGGCAGACAGCTTGAGAAAATCGCGGCGGGAAAGGTTTTTCATCATGGGGTGATTATACCAGTTTTCGATAAATTGGACAATATTTGGGGGATTGGTTGATCGTTGCTGGTTTCCATGAAAAACGGCGCTTATTCTTTATCTTCTGGCGGGTTGTCTGCTTCCTCGCCGAGGCGGAGTTTCTTGCCAACGAAATAGATGATCACCAGGCCGGGGATGAGGGTGAGGAAAAAGCTGACGGTGATATGGAGATTGAATTGGGTTGCGAGGATTTTCATCAGTTCGGACATGCCAAAACCGAAAAAAATGACCAGGGCAGCGAGGAGGATGTTTTTATAGCGATTGGGCATAGGGTGGCTCCATGGGGGTTAAGTTTGTGGGGTGATTATATCAAGGAGGGGAAAAGTTAATTTTGTGCAAAGCCGCGAAGGCGCAAAGAAAAGCCTGATTTCTGTTGAATGTGGAATTGTTGGCTTTGCTGGCGGCGGACAGGTTAGAAACCTGTCCCTACAAAAAATGATGCGGGCAGGGCAGACATAGTCCAGCAATGCATTGGATACTATCTATGCCCGCATGGGTAAGCGTGCCCCCACAGCAGGATTATGGTGCTTTGGCGAAGAGGCATTTCAGGTAGGCGCCTTCCGGGTAGCTGATGGGATGATCGAGGGCATGGCCGGTGCGTTCTATCTCCTGGAGGGAGCGGCCGATCTCGCGGGCGGTGTGGTGGATGGTATCGAAAAATGTCCCGGTGTCGACGCGGCTGGAGCAGGAGGCCTGTACCAGAATGCCTCCGGGACGAAGCACACCCAGCCCCATCTGGGTCAACCGCCGGTAGGCGGAGACTGCGGCGGCGATTTGGGTTTGGTTTTGGGCAAACATGGGGGGATCAATGATGACCAGATCAAACAATTTGCGATCTGTTTTCATCTGGCTCATGACGATAAAAGCATCCTCGGCAATGATTTGGTGATCGGCGGCGGCGACCAGGGGGTGCTGGCGATTGTGGTTCATGTTGCGCACGGCGGCTTCACAGGCGGGCTTGCTCAGGTCAACACTGACCACCTGGCTGGCCCCGCCGCGGGCAGCGTAGACGGAGAAACCGCCGGTGTAGGCAAACACATTCAGCACGGATTTGCCAGCGGAGAGGGTTTCCACGCGGGCGCGGTTCTTGCGCTGGTCCAGGAAGAAGCCGGTTTTTTGCCCCTGGATGGGGTCAGATTCAAAGAACAGTCCGTTTTCCTGAAAGAGGATGGGGCCATCCAGTTCCGGGCCGATGAGGATGAGGCCATCGGATAATCCAAACAGCAGGTCGGGCTGATCCTGCAGGGAGCGGCTGAGGCGCAGGATGAGCCGTTCTGCCGGGTGTACCCTGGACAATGCAGTGCAAACCGCGGCAAGGTGGGGAACCCAGGCGGGGGTGTAGAGCTTCATCACCAGGGTGTCAGCGTAGCGGTCGATGACCAGGCCAGGGAGGCCGTCGTTTTCACCGTGTACCAGCCGGTAGCCGGTGGTGCGGCGTTCCGAGGGCTTATTGGCCAGCGGAGCGCGAAGCTGAACCGCTTTTTCGAGCTGCCCGGCAAACCACGCGGTGTTGATCTGCGCTGATTTCCTGTTCTGGAGCACACGCACGCGGATCATGGAAGTCGGGTCGTAGAGGCCGACGGCCAGGAAGTTACGCTTGCTGTCGAAGATGACGGCCAGATCACCGGGCGCGCCGTCGCGGCTCTGGTGGGTGATGGCGCTTTCATAGCACCAGGGGTGTCCCTTGCGCAAGGCGCGTTCGGCAGCGGGTTTGACCCGCATGGCGATGTTGCTTTCGGCAGGGGCGGGAAGATTGGATAAGACGGGGTTGAAAGTCAAAGAAAAACTCCTGAATATGGTTTCATGTATTATCGCATGGTTTGGGCGGTTTATGTTGGGTTGGGCTACGTTGTTAACTGGCATTGCGGTTTGGTGCGCGTGTATAATGCATTTATTACAGGTTCAATCTGTGCATTCATAAGCGGGGCAAAACTCCATGTTTGCCAATTTTATTTTGTTCTTTGCAAGGAGAGGAAATGATGAAACGGATCGTGAAGGGCGGCGCCCTTGTGTGTGTGGTGTTTTTTCTGCTGGCATGCAGCCTGACCCGGACGCTTTCTGGCGAATCAGAAGCGGACAATCCCGCGACAGAAGATTTTGCGACACAACCGATTGAACCGGAAATTGCGCAGCCTGCGCCAACAGCGGAACCGGTCCAAATCCCGTCTGTGCACCGGATTGTATATGAGAAAGCGGGGAATATCTGGGCGGTTGATCCAGACACCAGTGAATTCATGCAAATCACATTTGATGGCAGCGCGGACAACGCTGATATGGGATCAGTGAGATACTTCCGCCCGTTGGTCTCGCCGGACGGGGCGTATGTGGCCTTCAGTACAGCGACCAAATTTCATATTTATTCTTTAGCGAGCATGGAGATGGATGAAATTGAAAAAGCATCTTCTCCTGATATTCTGGCTGACGTGATCCTGGATTGGGACGCAGATAATTTGCTGTATTACACGCGCACGAATGGAGGATGCGACCTCAGTGCCTCCCCGATACGGGGGCCGGACAGCGTGGACGTCATGCGGTATGACCCGGTGACGAAAATCTCGGAAAAGGTGGCTGAACTGCCGAAAATCGATGATGCACCGTTTGCTTACAGCATTGGCAAGACGATCACGCCTTCGGGCAGGTTCATCACAGCTTATAATGCAGTTTGCTCGGCTGGTTACGGCAGCACCTTTTTGTATGATGTGCAAACCCGGACGTATGTGCGTAACGATTATCCCGATGCGGTGCTATCCAATGATGACAGCACGCTTGCCTATATCGATGCGAGTAACCTGGAAATGGCTGGTTCGACGATCATTGTGGGTATGGATCGGGAATCGCAAAACAGGGAGACATTGTATACCCCTTTGATGTCCGGATTCGTGATGATGGATGTGGCCTGGTCACCGGATGATGCTTACCTTGCGTTCACGGAGGCGGATGTGCTGGATCCTGACCAGATATGGGGCATGGGGGAATATTTCAACCCGGATGCGCTGGGCGACCCGTATCTGGTGCTGGCGGCCAATGACCAGAGCGGTCAACAGCCAGAGACGCACTTCATCCCGGAAAGCAGGCATATTTTTGGGAGCTGGTCGCCGGACGGCAGGGCGGTGGTGTACGTGCAGTGGGACGAGGGGGGCGACCGGTATGGCGCGGGAAGTTTGATGGTGTATGACCTGGATACCCGAGCTGCGGCGGTGCTTGATCATGGAGACAAGGTCAGGAATCCGGATTGGTAACGCTTCTTGCTGGTGTAAATTTTATTGGGCAGGTTTGTTAATGGGTGAAGTGCGCCAACAACGGTGTTGCTGTTCATGTGGGCGAAAATGGTGCGGTCGGATGAAATGCCCGAAAGGGTAACGCACGACCATACCTTACAACAATTGTCAGCAATCTCATGAAAACAACAAAAAACCACAGACAAATGGTCTGTGGTTTTTTGTTGTTGCAACGTTTTGGTAAACTCCGAAGACGAGATAGCTATCACCTGTTAATTTTTCTTTCCGAGGGTGCCGCTTCAAAATTGCTCACACTAATACTGAGTAACGCGGTTGTGCGAGTTTGTCGTGGGCGCCTCACATTATTGAATAGAGTAAATTACAGGTTCGTCCAGGTTTGTTATCGTGATAATGAATTCTTCAAAGTCGCGGATGGTCGCATCAAGCTCAATTGCTTGATCCTTGTTTATTGTCATCAAAAGATCGTGTGGGACGCCTGACAGGTAGATTGTATCAAAAAATCCTCCTGCGTCGCCGCTCAAATAAGAACCTATCCGAAAATTAAATTAAGAACGATTTGAGCGCAAGCCAAATGGAC
>CAYURM010000011.1:44416-86827 GCA_964447155.1 uncultured Anaerolineaceae bacterium | reverse complement strand
GGAATCGCCGTGATTTTCCGCGCCGCCGAGCAGAATCGCACCAGACACGGGTTGAAGACAGCGTTTATCCCCATATCTGGCGTAGAATAACAACTTTTCACGGCGATTCCCAGAGAACCTTCAAAACCTGTGCTACATCCCTGTAAGGGGTATGGTAAAATTTTTGTTTACCATCCGCTCCGCTTCTGAAGCAGTGAATGGCATTTCAATAATGGAAGCAATCAAAAACTCATGACAACTATTTTTTTCGCCACCGACATTCATGGTTCCCACGTTTGCTGGAAAAAATTCATCCACTCCGGCAAATTCTATAACGCCGATGTGATCGTCCTGGGGGGCGACATCACCGGCAAAGCGATTGTGCCGATCATTCACCTGGGCGGTGATTCGTACCGCGCCGTGCTGCTGGAACAGGAAACCCTGCTGGATGGTGAGGATGCCGTGCAGGACATGGAAAAACGCATCCAGAGCCGCGGCTATTATCCCTACCGTACCACCCCCGATGAAATTAACGAACTGAAAGCCCAACCCGAAAAACTGGACGCCCTGTTTAGCGCCGAGGTCAGAAAGACCCTCGAGCAGTGGCTGGCGTATGCCGACGAAAAGCTGGCGGACAGCGGCATCCGCTGTCTGGTGACCCTCGGCAATGACGATGCTTTTGACCTGGACGATCTCGTGCGCACTTCCAAACACGTCCATCTTGCCGACGGCGAGTGCATCCCCCTGGATGACCACCATGAAATGATCTCCTCCGGCTGGAGCAACCAGACCCCCTGGCACACCTACCGCGAGGCCACGGAAGAGCAGCTTCAGCAGCGTTATGCCAGTCTGGTTGCCCAAATCAAAAACCCCCGTCAGAGCATCTTCAATTTTCACGTACCGCCATTCAATTCCTCGCTGGATCAAGCCCCTGAAATGACAGCCGACCTGCGCCCGCGCTTTGCCGGCAACTCACTGGTACCGGTGGGCAGCACTGCCGTGCGGGCAGCCATCGAAGAAGCCCAGCCCCTGCTTGGCCTGTTTGGGCACATCCACGAAAGCAAAGGCACCGCCCGCATCGGACGTACCCTGTGCATCAACCCTGGCAGCATGTACGAACAGGGCGCCCTGTGCGGCGCAGTCATCAACCTGGGCCGTAACAAAATCAAAACCCACATGCTTACCACCGGCTAGTCCGGTATTTTTGATTCTGCATTCATTCATTATTAGGAGAGAGTAATCATGGCTTCCTCATCACGCGACACAACCGGAGACTTGTTTGTTCGCAAGGCAACCGGCCTGGTACGTTCCTGGTCCGTATTTGACGCCTTCGTCTACGCTGCCTTTTCGATCAATCTGGTCACCCTCGGCCTGTATATCTTCAGCCAGATGTATTTTCTGGAAGGCGGGTTATTACCCACCCTCTTGATCAGCTCGGCGTTCATTCTGTTTGAAGTGCTGGTCTACGCCGCCCTGATCGCCGTCATGCCGCGCTCCGGCGGCGATTATGTCTGGCAAAGCCGCATCCTCGGCGGCGGCATCGGCTTTGTACTGGCGATCACCGGCTGGTGGTTCATCCTCTGGCTGTGGGTGCCGCTGTACAGCGACATGTTCCGCCATCTCTTCCTGACCCCCATCTTTGGCTTGCTGGGCGCAAAAGACCTGGCTCTGTGGTTTGGTCAGAACCCGCTGGGCCTGTTCCTTACCTCACTGGTGGTGTGCGGGTTTGTGGCTTTCTATATCGCCATCGGGATGAAATGGTATGCCCGCATCCAGAAGTACTGCTTCTGGCTTGGCCTGGCCGGTCTGGCAATCTTCTTTGGCCTGCTGCTTTTTGGCAGCCCGGAAGCCTTCCAGATGAGCCTGAATCAGGAGATGCCCGGCCTGTTTGGCACCGCAGAAAATGTATACACCGCCACGATGGCCGCCGGACAGGAAGCCGGCGCCGCTGCCCCGATGGTGGGCGGCGGGCTGGGCGCTATCCTGATGGCGATGCCTTTCATGGTCTTCTTCAACCTGTGGCCCAACTGGGGTACCGCCCTGTATGGTGAGATCCGTGGCGCCACCGATTTCAAACGTAATTTCTCCGGCATGGCCTGGGCCTTGATCATCACCACCGCACTGGGGGTGGTCTTCTTCTTCCTCGTGCAGAAAACCTTCACCTGGGATTTTTACATGAATGCCAATGCCGCCTGGTGGAACTATGCCTGGGGCTACACCGATCAGGTGCCGCCTCTGCCCATCTGGCCCAACCCGATCCTGCTGGCCTCAATGATGCTGCCCGGACGTTTTCTCAAGATCCTCGTGGTGCTGCTGATCAGCTTCTGGTGGTTCGGCTGGTCGGGGACCGTCTTCCTCAGCTCGACCCGCATCATCTTCGCCGCCGCCTTTGACCGGCTGCTGCCCGAAAAGGTGGCTGAAGTGGATGAAAAAACCCATACCCCAGTGGTTGCCCTGCTGCTGATGGTCGTCCCGTCGATCATCGTCTCGGCCCTGTTCGCCTGGAACGTATTCAGCTTCCAATCATTGACCCTCAACTCAACCCTCGTGATCGCCGTGACCTATCTCGGCACCACCATTGCCGCCATCATCCTGCCCTACCGCAAACCTGAACTGTACAATGCCTCCCCCATCGCCAAATACAAGGTCTTTGGCATTCCCCTGATCACTGTGGGCGGTGTCATTTTCGCCGCCTTCCTCATCTTCCTGCTGTATGCCTGGCTGATTGACCCGCTGCAGCTCTACGGCATCGGCCTCGCCAACACCAGCTCAATCATCTTCCTGCTGGTCATGTATGGTCTGGCAGCGGCCATTTATTTCGGCTTCAAGTTCTACCGCAAACGCAGCGGGATCAACATCGACCAGGTTTACCAGGAGATTCCGATCGAATGAGCAGCCTGCCGCTGGACTCCCTGCAAGATGAACTGACCCGCATCGTCGACCAGGCCGAGAGCGAGGGTATCCTGCTGCGTCTGCTCGGCGGGCTGGCAGTGCAACTGCACAGCCCCAGCGCCAATCACCGTGAATTGCAGCGCAGCTATCCCGATCTGGACTTTATCACCGACGCAAAGGGGGGGCAAAAACTGCCCTCCTTCCTGACCGGCATGGGCTATAGCCCGGACAAACGCTTCAACACCCTCAATGGCGCCCGGCGGCAGTTATATTTTGATGATCAGCATGGCCGCCAGATTGACATCTTTGTCGGTGCGTTTGAAATGTGCCACAAGCTGCCCCTGGCTCCCCGTCTTCCCATTGAATCGCCGACCATCCCTCTGGCCGAATTGATGCTGACCAAAGCCCAGATCGTTGAGCTGAACCGCAAGGACGTGCTTGACCTGCTGGCCCTGTTCCTGGACCACCCGGTAGGCATCAGTGATGACGAAACCATCAATCAGGAAGTGATCGCCGCCCTGTGCGCCAAAGACTGGGGGCTGTATACCACCCTGCAGTTGACTCTCGAAAAGCTGCGCACCTTCCTGACCAAAGGCGAGGTCAACCTGAGCGATGCACAATTGCAAACCCTGACCGGACGTTTCCAACAACTGGAAACCTTCATAGACGCCGCCCCCAAAACCACCGCCTGGAAACTGCGCGCCAAAATCGGAAAACGCAAACGCTGGTATGAGGAAGTTGAAGAAGTACAACGCTAAAGAAAAACAACAACAGGATGGCTATCTACCCATCCTGTTTGCTTTTGCCAAACAAGCCCTATTCAATCCCCCAATGCATCCACCAGAAGCAAATACATGGCATGAGACCAAAGCAATGGTTGGGCGATCTTTCCCCAGCGATCCACCCAGGGCTGATAAGAAACAGGATCATTCAGTACTTGTGGAACCTGTTCGGGAAGTTCACCGTTTGCGTTGGCAGCCCCTTCAATCCATGCCCGAATCTCCTGCGCCTGCTGGCGGCGGCCGGTCAAGGCATCATACCAGCCCAGCCAGGCGCCCAACAGTACCCATTCTCCGCCGCCAAAATAGGTATCCTTTGCATAGCGTTGCACCCCGCCGGCATGATACAGGTCTGACTCGATGCGCGCCACCGTGGCAAACATGCGCGGGTCATCCAGCGCCACCAGACCATAAGGTAACGCCAGACCAAGCAAGCTGGCGTCGACCATCTGCGACCCGATAAACTTGACGAAATACCCATCTGGTGCAGCATGTTGATCCACAAACTGACGGATTTTCGTCAACACATCCGAGTGATCCGCACCCGTCAAATGTTGTGCTGCGTTCAAGCCACCATACACGGCAGACAGAGTATAGGGATGGATTTCTTCAGGGAATTCCTCCCAGCAATCGTAGCAAGGCTGATCCCAAAGCGCAGTCAAATACGCTGCCAGGAGGTTGATTGTCGTTCGCCAATCGTCGAGCAATACGCTGCCGGCTAATTGTTGATGCTCTGCCAACGCCCACAACCAGGTGCCAAAACCATCCAGTTGATGGTTAGGCCAATCCTCGCCACCCGCCTGCCCTTCCACTGTATACCGGGTATGTAGAATATCGGCAGGAGAAAGCGCCTTACCGCTGGAAATTTTTTCCACCGCAGAGCGCATCACGTCCTGCTTTTTTCCGAGCGTCTCGGCAACCCAGGTATGAAACCGTCCTGCGCTCCTGGACTCCCCCGCCTTATCCATTGCATACGCAATGAAAGCGCCATCCCGGAACCAGCTATAATGGTAAGTTTCAAAATTTGGGCTGGCGAGATATGCGCCAGTATCGCTTTGCCCATCATAGATGATCTCAATGCTGCGATCTACCAAATTCATGATCCGTTCACCTCATTTTTAAATTGAATAACCAGCAGCGACCAGAAATCAAGCATCGGCAGGGTCAACTTCACCTTCTCATCCTGCCAGGTAAAGGGCAATGCATTCAACTCTGGACTGACCGCATCGGGGCTGGCAACCCATATTTTCTCCGGCTGCTCAGGTAGAGACATGGAGATAAACACATCCCGCAAAGGGGTGGGCGCAACCTGGGGCTCATCCCAACGTGGCGTTTCCAAACCAGAGAAATTAATTAAACTTAGCCCCCAGGTGGCGCCATTACGCCGCGACACCGCAATCACATCCTGCGGAAGTAACAGACCCTCCATTTCCGTCATATTCTCAGCAGCAGGACCGAGCAGCTCACCGTAACGCACCAGGAAATCTTGATAAGACCGCATGACCTCAACCAATATAGGAGACCGTTCTTCATGTTTGGGGAAATACGGGTCCGACAGCAGGCGGCCATTTTCGCCCAGCTCAATGCGCGATCCGCCGCAAGCCATAATAACTGCATTCGCCAGGCGGATATTGACCGTCCGCTCGGCTGGCAGGTACAGCGCAATCACCACCGGTTTGCCGCCGGATTTGGCGCGGGCTTCGCTGACGATCTGTAAAACATCCTTGAAAGTCACCTTCGGCGGCCAAATTTCAATGTACACAAAATCTTGCGGCGAGGCCGCCAGCTCATCGATCGGCCAGTTACCCACTGCGTTAAAAACCACCGCCTGGTCAGGGAAAGCTGTCTTAAGCTGTGAAACAAAATCCTTGAAAGCCTGCGACAGATCAACTGCCGCTCCCCGGCTGTTATAAGCAATTTTCGGCTCGCCATACTGGTCAACGTGCAGCCCATCAAACGGCATCTCGGCCAGCACGCGCTCGCACTCCGCAGTCAAATGCGCAATCCACGGGCTGCCAGAGGTCGGGTCCATCAAACCCAGAAAGCCTTCAAAATCAAGCGCCTTGCCTTGCTCATCAAACAATCCCCAGTCAGGATGGGCTGACCAGAAGTCCAGCGAAGCGGCATACACGGCCAGATACGGCATGGCAGCCATGCCCCGGCGGTGTGCACCGTCAATCAGGCTGCGCACGGTTTTCATCGAAAGCGAGCGCCCCAACGGATCCACAAATTCTTCCACCGCAGAAATCAGGGTGTCATGGCGGTACTGCCAGTCATAGAACTGGATGCCATTGAGATGGTATGCAGCCATTGTGTCAAGCGCAGCATCCAGGTCGGTGCGCTGCGCGGTAAAATCCGTCAGAAATCCGTAACGGGGAAAGTCTGTCCAATCATAAAGCGTATCCACAGCCGAATATCTGCAATCCAGCACATCGCCCGCCAGATCAAAGAGTTCAACTTTGAGGCCGTAACCCTGCGGCTGGCTGCTGATCGGTGGCACGATAAATTCAAACCAGCTCTCTCCCAAAAAAGCGGGTACATCTTGTTCCTGCTGAGCTACCGTGGTTTGCATGTGCGAAACCGTGAGCCGCAGTTTTGCGGCGACGGGATGATCCGCTTTTAGGCGAACCTTGATTTCAATCGTTTCATGCGGCTTGAAGAAACCGCGGGTTGGTGCACATTCTAAAATCTGCATCGTACTTATCCCTTAAGTCCGGTAGTAGAAATACCCTTAATAAAATGTTTCTGAAACATGGTGAAGACCAACACCACCGGGATGAAACTGATGATCGAAGCCGCAAAGACCAGTCCCCAGCGCGTCAGGTGTTGGGACTGAAACAATGCAATCCCGATCGGCAGTGTGCGTTTCGCCGTATCTGTCATCATCACCTGCGCCCAGGCAAATTCATCCCAGCAGTACAGGAAGGTGAAAATGGATACAGCCGCAAGCCCTGGTTTGGAAAGCGGCAGGATGATCTGGCTGAAAATCCTCCAGCGTCCCGCCCCATCCATCAGGGCGGCTTCTTCAATTTCACGCGGAATACCTTCAAAAAAACCACGTAACAGAAAAGTCTGTTGGGAAATATTCATGGTGATATACACCAGGATCAGCCCTGAAAACTTGTTAATCAACATCAGATTTTTGGCAATGATGAACTGCGGCACAAGCAGCGTCACCGGCGGGATCATCATGCCCAGCAAAATCACATAGAAAAGCGCTTTCTTGCCAGGGAAGTTCATCCGCGCAAACGCATACGCCATCATGGATGAGATCATTACCGTCGACACGGTACTGATCACGGCCACAAACAGGCTGTTTAAAAAATACAGGTCAAATTTATCGCGGGTGATGGCCTCTATATAATTGGTGAGGGTGAATTCTTCCGGCCAGAGACGTGGCGGCATTTCAAAGATATAGGACTGCGGCTTCATCGAGGTGACAAACATGTACCAGAATGGCACTGCCACAACTGCAAGCCCCAGGATCAACAGCAGATAGGTAAGGAAATGGGAAAGCCATTTCTGACGCTTGATGCTCATCCTAGACCTCCGCCGGTTTTTGCAGCAGTTTGATCTGCAATGTGCTGTAGATGAAGATGAACACGGTCAACATGGAGCTGATCGCAGCGCCAAAACCAAATTCCAGATTCTTGAAGGTTCGTTCATACATATACGTCAGAATGAAATGCGTCTTGTCAAGCGGGTTACCGCCGTCCGTCAGCAAAAGATTGGAGACATAAGAATTCATCCCACCGATGGTCAAGACCACCAGCAAGAAAACCAGGGTCGGGCGCAGCAGAGGCAGGGTGATCTTAAAGAAGCGCGCCATATTGCCCGCCCCGTCCACCTCTGCGGCTTCGTACAACTGTTCGGGAATGGCTTGCAGTCCGGCCAGCACGATGATCGCTGTCCAGCCAACGCCTTTCCAGATTCCAAGCAAATCAATCGGCACAAACGCCAGGATCGGATCTGCCAGCCAGCGGATATTTTCCGAAGTAATATGCAGAATGTCTCTCAACAGGTAATTGACCAGACCACCCTGACCGCTGAACATGTATTCGAACAACAAGCTGACGATCACCCAGGAAGTGATCACAGGCAGGTAATAGGCCACACGGAAGAAGGTGCGGCCGCGAATGTCTTGATTGAGGAGCACCGCAATCAGCGTCCCAAATGTCATCTGCCCAGTAACCGTAATCACCGTATAGGCAATCGTGTTCACAATTGCAGACCGAAAAATCGGGTCTGTAAAAGCGCGCACATAATTTTCCCAGCCGATCCACTCCGAACGCTCCGGGCGGATCACGTTCCAATCAAAAAAGCTGATCCGTAATGAATACAGTAACGGGCCAAAAATGAAAAGTGCAAATAGAATAAATCCAGGCAGAAGAAACAGATAAGCGGTTGCGCTTTCTTTAAATGATTTGGTGTGCAGCTTGCTCACAACAAAAACCTCCGAAACTGAATTAATCTATCACCATTATCATGCAATCTGCACAAAACGAGGAGGGAAAACCCGGCCCCGCCCGAATGCTTGCAGCAGGGCCGGTTCCGATATCAAGATAAGGTTATTTCAACAGAGCATTGATCTCATCCGCCGCCTGGTCCAGCGCTTCCTGCGGGCTTTGATCGCCGCGCAGCATGCGCTGGAAGGCATTACTGATCGCAC
Source organism: uncultured Anaerolineaceae bacterium (assembly GCA_964447155.1). Lineage (GTDB taxonomy): Bacteria > Chloroflexota > Anaerolineae > Anaerolineales > Anaerolineaceae > SMBSF63. The sequence goes on along the minus strand of CAYURM010000011.1, from coordinate 78,508 downwards.
TGTCCATGTCCGACCATGCGGGATGGGGCACGCGGGCCTGAGCAGTCTGCAATTGATCGAGAAAAACGCCGAAGTATTCCGGCAGTTCTGCATTCCCGATCAACGAAGAAAGGGTAGGGATGACCCCAACCTGCGCCATTTTAAGCTGGGATTCCGGGCTCATCAAATAAGCTGTCCATTTCATGGCAGCATCGGCAACATCGGTGTCATAGAAAATGACCACATCTTCGCCGCCGACCACTGAACTGGTAACGCCATCGGCAGTCGGGATCGGGGCAAAATTGACCTCAAAGTCAGGATACTGGCCTTTGTAAATATCCACCATCCACGGGCCGTCGATGATCATGGCATACATACCGGTTGCCAGGCCGTCAGAAGTACCCACGCCGCCGCCCAACAGGTTCGGAGAAATGCAGCCATCGTTGTACATATCGGTCAGCATGGTGAAGGCAGCCACACTCTCGGCGCTGTTCACATAACCGGTCGCGGTGGTAATGCCTTCATCCACCACTTTACCGCCCATCGCATAGAAAATGGGAGCGGGTGCCCAGAAATAGGTGCCGCCCAAAGCATAGCCGTATTTCTCATTGGCAGCATCGGAAATTGCACAGGCAACTTCCTGGAACTCTCCCATCGTCTGGGGAGCTTCGGTGTATTCCGCAGCAGCAAGGACTTCGCGGTTCCAGAGCAGTACCTGGGTATTAGTATTCTGGGGCAGGCCGTAATAATGACCCTGCCAATAGTTAGTGGACAACGGGCCGGGGAAAGCATCAGCAGCAATCTCCTCAAAACCAGGCATAACGCCATCCAATTGCATCAAAGCGCCCTGGTCGGCAAATTCAGACACCCAGGCAATATCCATCCGGGCAGCATCGGGAGCCGCGCCGCCAGCCAGAGCAGTCAGCACGGCCGGTTTGAAATCGTCCCAAGAATAACGGGTGGCCTCAATCGTGATGCCGGGATTGGCAGCTTCGAAATCTGCAATCACCAGATCAAGCTGGGCGGTCTCGGGATCGCTCATCGTGTGCCAGTAAGCAACCACCGCAGGTTCCACTTCAGGTGCTTCTTCAACAACAGGAGCTTCCTCTGCAACCGGCTCTTCCACCACTTCCGGTTCGGCAGCGGGTTCTTCGGCCACAGGGGCGGCAGCAGGGGTGCAGGCTGCCAGCATCATCGACACAACAATGACCAGGCCCAAAACCAACCAAAGCATACTTTTCTTTTTCATCAGAACATCTCCTCCATACGAACAAAATATTTGGGTTCAACCACAAAAATCTTTAGCCTCTTCGCTACGATTCATTTTTATATCGTTTTCTGGCACACCTCCTGGTTCAACTTAACTTATTTCATTCAGCGAATTATCTTGGTCAAAAAAATTTCCGTCTATCGCAGTGGGAACTGGAACAGTTTTTCAAGCACAACCCCGGCTGCGCCGCGCGCCCAGGCATCATCATCCCAGGCATCAATCTTGATCTGTGTGTCATCGATCAACCCTGGCATAGCCAGTTGCTGCAATGCAGCACGCATCGGTCCAAAAAGGTGATCTCCATACCGCACCCCTTCCCCGCTGAAAATGATCAACTCAGGATTGAAGATATTGATCAAATTGGCAATGCCCTGTCCCAGGACAGAACCGGCAGTGTGGAAAATTTTCTGAACAACAGGGTTGCCCTGTTCAGCAAGGTGGAGTAAATCTTCAACTGTTTTCACGGGACGAGAAAGCTCACCGCGCTGATAAGCCGCAGCCGCCATATTGAGCATGGCAGGGTCAGAAGCGTACGCTTCCAGACAACCCTGTTTGCCGCACACACACACCGGCCCGGAAGGATCAATCACCGTATGACCTAATTCCCCCGCCCCACCCCGGCTGCCTTGATACAGGCTGCCGTTCATCACCATTCCCATCCCCACACCCCGACCAACGGTCACGATCAGGAAATTATCAATACCGCTTCCCAATCCAAACCATTTTTCAGTTAGCGTAAAAGTATTTACATCATTGTCAAGAAAAATGGGAACATCAATGCGTTTTTGCAGCAAGCTCACCAGGGGAACATCACGCCAGCCATAAATCGGAGAATGGCGTAAGACCCCGTTCTCGGCATCCACAATACCAGCCAAACCAATGCCCACACCCAGGATCTTCTCCCTGGACACAGCCTGGTCGGCGATCAAATCTGCAACGACCTGTCCGAGTGCCTCCACCGTAAACTGCAAATCATGAGACGGCAATTGCACTGTACGTTTATTCAATACCGTCGCCTCAAGATCCGTTAAAGCCGCCGTGATATGGTCCACCGAAAGCTTGACACCGATCATATACCGACTTTGCTTATTCAACGCCAAAAGGATCGGGCGGCGGCCGCCGCTCGAATCACCGGTCTCTTTTTCAAAAACCAGATCATCGTCAATCAACTCAGCGGTAATCCCGGTAATGGTCGCCGCACTGAGGCTGGTATGCTTGGTGATTTCCTTGCGGGAGATAGGACCGAGTGTGCGGATCGTATTCAAAACCGAAGAGCGGTTGATGGCGCGGATTAGTTCACGATTCCCATGAATAAGGTCAGGCATAAACTTACTTCTTTCATTGAATTAAGTATCTTTTTTTATATTACACATTTTACCCCCCGCTGTCAATCCCCAATCTTCAAATTCATCGAGTTTCACCCTGTTTCCCAACCTGATCGGTTGCCTAATCCCCCACTGCCTCCTCCTTCCACTTCTTCGCCAGCAGCACATAAAACGCCCAAACCAGCGCAAGAATACCTGCACGAATAATACTTCACCCCCCACCATCCCTCATTTTCCCTTATAATGAATACAGACAAGATTAAGGAGAATCATCGGCCGCGCGTGCGGCTAGAAAACACTATGGAAACCCAAACTACTGAAACCCAAGACAAACCACAAGATACCCTGCCCGCTATCACCCTGGACGAACTGCCCCCCGTAATGCGTGCTGCCATGCAGCGCGCTGGCTGGGCTGACCTGGCCCCCGTGCAGGCACAGTCCATCCCTTACTTCCGTGCCAAGCGCGACCTGATGGTGCAGGCCCAAACCGGCAGCGGCAAAACCGGGGCATACATCCTGCCGATCCTCGAGCAGCTTGACCTCAAGAAAAAAACCTGCCAGGCCCTGGTGCTCGTCCCCACCCGCGAACTGGCCCAGCAAGTCACCGCTGACGCGACCCTCCTGGCCGGAGACAGCGGCCTGCGCACGATCGCCGTGTATGGCGGCACCAGCTACAAACCGCAGATCGACGCCTTCAACGAAGGCGTGCAACTGGTCGTGGCAACCCCCGGCCGTGTGCTCGATCACCTGCTAAAACGCAACCTGAGCCTCAAGAATCTCGACATCCTTATCTTTGACGAAGCCGACCGCATGCTTTCCATGGGCTTCTTCCCGGACATGGTGCGCGTGCAGGATTTCCTGCCCAACCACCGCGTGCATACCTACATGTTCTCGGCCACTTTTCCCGCCCAGGTGATGAGCCTGACCCGCCAGTTCCTCACCGATCCGGCCTTCCTCAGCCTGAGCCGCGAGCATGTCTATGTGGAAGACACGCAGCACGTCTTCTACATCACCCCCGGTATGGACAAAGACCGCGCCCTGATCCGCATCATCGAAATGGAAAACCCCCAGCAGTCGATCATCTTTTGCAACACCAAAGACAAGGTGTTTTACGTTGCCCGCGTGTTGCAGCGCTTTGGCTACAATGCCGACCAGATCAGTTCCGACCTGTCGCAAAAAGACCGCGACCGCGTGCTGAACAATGTGCGCTCCGGCAAGCTGCGCTTCCTGGTCGCCACCGACGTGGCCGCCCGCGGCATTGACATCCCCGACCTGACCCATGTCATTCAGTACGAACCCTCTGAAGACCTGGAAGCCTACATCCACCGTGCCGGACGCACCGGCCGGGCCGGCGCCAGCGGCACCGCCATTATGCTGGTCACCTATAACGAAAAAAAATACATTACCCGTATCGGCGCCCATTACAAAATCGAATTTGAAGAGCGTCCCCTGCCGCAAGACGAAGACGTCGAAACCCTCGTCGCCCAGCGGCTGATCGGCCAGCTCGAAGGCCGTCTGCGAGAACGCGACAAGCTGAAAATCGAACGTATGCGCCGCTTTGAACCCCTGGTCAAGGAACTGGTGGAAGAGGAAGACGGGCTGGCCCTGCTGACCATGCTGCTGGATGACACCTACCACGCCTGGATGCACAAAGCGCCCGAAATCCCGGTGGCCAGCGCCAAACCGCCCAAGAAACAAAGCGGCAAAAGCTACAAAAGCAGCAGTGAACGGCGCGGTTCCCGCTCGCGGGGACGCAGACAACGATAATCTACATGCCCATCAAAGCCATCTGCTTCGACGCCGACGGCGTCATCGTCAACCCCCAACTGCTGTACGCCAAACGCCTGGATGAGGAATACGGCCTCACCCGCGAGATCACCGCGGATTTTTTCGGCGGGCCGTTCAATGACTGCCTGACCGGCACTGCCCGTCTCATGGACGAACTGCTGCCCTACCTGGAGGCATGGGGCTGGCCGCATACGCCCGAGAAATTCCTCCATGACTGGATGACCACCGACCACGTGGTCGATGAGCGCGTGGTGGACGCCGTCCAGGGCCTGCGCGCGCAGGGTATCACCTGCTGCCTGGCTACCAACCAGGAAGCCAACCGCGCCGCCTATATGCGCACCCACATGGGCTTTGTGGACATCTTTGACCACCTCTTCATCTCCTGCGAGATCGGCGCGCAGAAACCACAGCCAGCTTACTACGCACATATCGAGAAATTCCTCGACCTGAAAAATGAAGAGCTGTTGTTCTTTAATGACGGCCTCAATAACGTCAAAGCCGCCTACGAACGCGGCTGGCACGCGGAAGTGTATACGACTTTTGAAGCATTTAAGCGCAGTCTGGAGAAGTACTTCTAAAGGGACTTAATGATGAAAAAAGCTGAAATGCTGCAAGACATTCAGGACTATGACAGCGCAAAAGCCGCCATCGAAAGCGGCGCTGATGAACTGATCCCCGGCGAAATTGTGCACGCCATTCTCGATGGTGAAAACGCCATCCGTGTCTGGCGGGAATACCGCGGCCTGTCACAGCAGGCAGCCGCACAGATCGCTGAAGTCAGCGCACCCTATCTTTCACAGCTTGAAACCGGCAAGCGCAAAGGCTCGCTGGAAGTGTTGTCCGCTATCGCCAGGACGTTGAACGTCTCACTGGAACAGATCGTGAGCGAATAAGGAATCTTCGCCCATGCCAGGCTGGATGTGGTGCCAGACAGTAAACGATCAAAAAAAACATTACGAACGGATTTTTCCTCCCTCCCCCATTTACCCCGCACCCGTTTACCAATTCAACATGCTCCTCCCTCAAATTGCATCGCAATTTGGGGGAGGCTGGGTGGGGGTGCTTTTCTTTGCGGCTGGCCTGAGTGGCGAAAAATACGGTGCGTTCCGGGCTGCATCAAACAGCTATCTTTCGTACTGCAAAATGTAGTATAAAAGAGGTGTAACCTTTCAATGAAGGAAACCATCCAACAAAGAAGAACACCCGGATGAAAATCCCCGGTCTTGAACACAAAAATCCGGACGCTTATATCACTCTACCAAAGCCCGGCGCATCCGGCAACAGATCAACCCATTACCTCATATAAGGAGAGCAACATGCAATACAGAAAATTAGGACGAACCGGTTTCAATGTATCATCTGTCAGCTTTGGCAGTTGGGCTATCGGCGGCACCTGGGGGACGGTCAATGATGATGAATCGATGGCTGCCCTGCACACCGCTGTCGATCACGGGATCAACTTCTTCGACACCGCAGACGTGTACGGCGACGGGCGCAGCGAGCGCCTGCTGGCCCGCCTCAAACGCGAGCGCAGCGAAGAGATCATCATCCCCACCAAGGCCGGCCGCCGCCTGGATCCCCACACCGCCGAGGGCTACAACCGCAAGAACCTGACCGCCTTCGTCGAGCGCAGCCTGAAGAACCTCGAAAGCGAAACCCTCGATCTGGTGCAGCTGCACTGCCCGCCCTGGGAAGTGTATTACACCCCCGAAGTGTTTGGCATCATGGATGATCTCGTGCAGGCCGGCAAGATCCGCCACTACGGCGTGAGTGTAGAAAAAGTCGAAGAAGCCCTGAAAGCGATCGAATACCCCAATGTCAAAACCGTGCAGATCATCTACAACATCTTCCGCCAGCGCCCGGCTGACCTGTTTTTCAAGGTTGCCAAAGAGCGCAATATCGGCATCCTCGCCCGCGTCCCCCTGGCTTCCGGCCTGCTGACCGGCAAGATGACCCCCCAGACCACTTTCGAAAAGGACGATCACCGCGCTTTCAACCGTCAGGGTGAAGCCTTTGACCGCGGCGAGACTTTCTCCGGCGTTAACTATGAAACCGGCTTGCAAGCCGTTGATGAGCTGCGCCCGCTGGTACCCGAAGGGATGAGCATGGCCCAGTTCGCCCTGCGCTGGATCCTGATGGACGATGCGGTCAGCTGCGTCATCCCCGGCGGCAAGCGTCCCAGCCAGGTGATCGACAACGCCGCTGCCGCCGACCTGCCCGACCTGAACGCTGCGACAATGGACAAGGTAAAGGCCATCTACGATCAATACATCCGCCCGCAGGTGCACCAGCTGTGGTGATGACACGTCGACCCTAGGAAAGGTTGGCCGCGCAGACACCCCGGTCGGCCAATTTGCCTCGTTGCCTGATGACAAACTCAACAAAATACCCTTTTCAAGGGGCATCAACCTGCGGGAGGGCATCAATATTATGTGCGAAGCATTGCCGCTTCGCGCATTTTGATTTATAGTACCGCTATGACCATTTACACCTCCCTCCAATTCCCCGTCAACCATGTGTCCCTGGGCAGCCTCGCTGAGAGCGTTGCCACGGGCACCAACACTGCCTGCAAAGCCATTGCCAACGAGATCCACAACCGCCTGGAGCGCGGCCCGGTTGTGACCGCCATTGACGGCGGGCTGGGCATCCCGTACCATACACTGGCAGCGGAAATTGCCGAATACTTCCCGAATGTAAAGGTGACTATCCTCGATGTCCGTGAAGCCCTCAAATCAGCCGCAGATATTGCCGCCATGGTCACCCCCTGCCTGCCCCCTGCCGGTGACTGGGGCCGCGTCTTCGACGGTCAATTGAAAGACTTCTTTGATCCCGACAAGCTGGCAGACATGCAAGCACAACTGCAAAACCCTGCCGCAGACGTGACCCTGATTATCGGTCCCGGGGCAGCCCTCTCCGGCCTGCTGGAAAACTGTCACCTGGTGATCTACGCCGACCAGACCCGCGAGAGTCTGTTCAACGCCTTCGAAACCGAACCGCTGCCCTTCTTTGGCGTGCAGCCAGACCAAAACCCCAAAGAGAATATCGACCGCTACTGCTATGTGGAAGGCCCCGTGCTGGACGAACACAAGCGAAAAACCCTGTCCTTCATCAGCGGCTACCTGTCCTGGAATCCCCCGCAGGAAACGCTTTACCTGCCGCGCCGCACCTACGAAGCCCTTGTCGCCCGCCTGGGCGTTGCGCCGATGCTCTTCAAACCGCTCTACAGCCCCACCGCCTGGGGCGGAAACTGGCTGAAAGAATTGAAAGGCCTGCCGCAAGAAATGACCAACTCCGGCCAGGGCTGGTTCATCCCTAACGAGAACAGCCTGCTGATCAACTGGGGCGGCGAAATCCTGCTCGACCTGCCTTTCCTCAACCTGTTGTGGCATGCCGCCGTGCCCATCCTCGGCGACCTGGCGGCCCGCGTCACCCACGGACAAATGCCGCTCAACTACTACTGCAACGACCAGATCAGCGGCGGGCACATGTCCTTACAGATACACCCGGATGATGCCTATATGCAAAACCATTTCAATGAACCCGCTCGTCAGGATGAGAGCTACTACGTTCTGCACACTGTCCCGGGCGCCCGCAGCTTCATCGACTTGCAGCCCAACGCCACCCTGGCCGACCTGCGCCAACAGGCCGAAAATAGTGCCGCCAACGGCCAGCCTTTTGACTTTGAGCGCCTGGTGCAATCCGTTGAAACCCAACCCGGCGACTTCATCCTCATTCCGGCCGGTACATTGCACGCCTCCGGCGCCGAACAGGTGATACTGGAGATCAACTGGTCGTTATCTGCCTATACCCCGGGGTACACTTTTCGGCTGTATGACTATGTAACCTCGAATGAGAACGGCAAGCGGCGCCCGCTTCACATTGACCGCACCTTCCAGGTGCTCAAAGACCGCCGCCGCGAGGGTCTGGCCAGCCTCATCCAGACTCCTGAAGTGATGCGGGAAGGCGAAGGCTGGCGCGAAATACGCATTGGCCGCCACCCGGACATGCTCTTTGAGGTCAGCCGCCTGGAATTTGAGCACGAAATCAGCGGGCGCACAGAGCCGGAAGATTCCTTCCATGCCCTCACCCTGGTGGAAGGCCGGCAGATCGAGATCATCGCCAAAGCCACCCGCCAGGTAGTTACCCTCGACTTCCCCGACACCGCCCTGCTGCCCGCCAGCCTGCACAACTATACCCTGCGCAGCACCGACGGCCAGCCGTGCAAGGTGGTCAAGGCCGTAGTGTGCGGGTAGGTTTTAATGTGCGTTGCCGCTTCCCTGCTATCCAGGGACTTCGTTCGCGGCTGATGAAGTATTCACTTTTTCTTACCAAACCCATCCAACGTGGGTTGGCGAAATTTACCTGGCAGATACAATGTCCACAACGCATCAAGCAACAAGCTCCGATTCCAAGACATTCAAAACCAGAGGTGGTTGCTGGTGCGTTACCAACGCACCAAAATACACACCTTGTAAAAGGTGATGGCGTTGTTTTTTTTGAGTTGGATTACAATAAGGGTTGTGTACAAACAAGCGTTGCACAGGACGTTCGCAAGTTTCGATCCATCTTGTTTAAAAAGGAGTGAATCGTGTTAACTTCCCGCCTTACCAAAAAAACAATCGTCTTTCTCCTCGCCAGCGCATTGCTGCTGACTGCCTGCCAGGGGCAGATCCCCGCGCCCGCCCCCACGGAAATTCCCGTTCCCCCCGTCCCCACGAACATTCCCGCTGTCGTCACGCCCATGATGAAGGTTGCCCCCGAAGTTTGTGCTGCCGCCTCTGCCTCCCCTTCGTGGGAGAATCTGCCCGTGCCCGCTTCCCGGTCCCAAGCCGTCCTGGGCGGGGGCGTGCTGGATTCGGAAAGTATCAATCTGGTGGCATGGCTATATTGTGACGAAGCGCTCAGCCCCGCCGCCAACGGGCCGGATTACAGCGCCATTGAAGGCCTCGGCATTCACATGGCCTGGTACTATACCGGCGAAACCCTTCCCGGTCCGGTGGAATATTTCATCGGACCCGTCATGGCTCCGCAAGCCACCACCGGGATGAGCGGCGACCTGATCCGCAGCAGTTCGGCAGCCTTCACCGGCGGGATCTATGAGGGGGACGGCGCCCTGACGGAAGCGATTGAAACCGTCACACCCTTTACGTATCAGATGCAAATCAAGACAGGCGGCGAAGTCCTGGCAACCGGCGATCTGACCTTTACCCTCCTGCAAACGGAAACCGGCTTACAGCCCGCGGGCATCTTCTTTAAAGCAGTTACACCCTGACTGGTTAAAGCCAACAGCCCAGGCCGCCTGGAATAAATGATGTGCCAAGGTAGCAGAACATTCAACAAGAACAATCATCAAAATGAAAAACAGAAAATTACTGATAATCTGGAGGTAACCAGTCATGTAAGAAGCGTTCTCCCGGATGTTTACTCCCAAATCCGCTTCCTCAACATCACCAGGAACCACACCATCGCCACCGCCATCAGCGTGTGGAAAGTACCCGCGATATGATTCAGACCGCTGATATCCGTGCCCAGCACCTGGACGATCCCGCGGGTGAGCATCGTAGCCAGTGTCCCGATCAGAGCAATATGATAGGTAACCAACCAGCCCTTGAAGCGTTTACTCGCTGTCAGGGCAAACTGCTTCTCCATCAGCATCAGGATCAGGAAGAACAACAACCCCAGCGTCAGGGTATGCCCGTGCAGAATCGAGAGCGTTGTCTTTCCGGTAAACCCCTGCATCTTGGTGAACTCGCGATAAAACAGGCCAAAAGACAAGCCGGCAATCGTATACATCGTCGCGCTGCGGTATAAAGCTTTCATCATCATCTCCTGTATGGATTGAACAAACCCGTAACGCCATTCTAGCAGAGTACGGGAGAAACGGTAATGGGCACGAACAATTGTAGTGACCCCTTCAGTGGTCTTTCCTGCCCTGCTGTAACAACGAACCGCAGAATTACCACAATTACCGCTTCCTTTTAAACCGGAAAACTCCGTATAATCTAACCATGACCTTATCGATTGCGCTTCTGCTGGGCATCATTGCCCTGACCATCATCCTTTTTTCCATCGAATATTTTCCGGTGGATGTGGTCGCCCTGACCGTGCTGCTGCTGATCATCCTGACCGGCCTGCTGCCCGCCAAAGACGCCTTCGCCGGCTTTGGCAGTGACACCACCATGATGATCCTCGGCATCCTCATCATGACCGCCGGCCTCTCCAAAACCGGCGTGATCGAAATGACCGGCGAGGCATTGCTGAAGCGATCCGCTGGCCGATCGGAAAAACTCTTTCCGGTAATCATGATCGCCGCCGCAGCGATGAGCGCTTTTCTCAGCAATACTGCCGCCACAGCCTTTTTCATGCCGATCACGATCAGCCTCGCCCGCCGCACCAAAACCAACCCCTCCAAACTGCTCATGCCGCTGGCTTTTTCTGCCATCCTTGCCAGTTCGATCACCCTGGTCAGCTCCTCCACCAACATCGTGATCAGTGGTCTCATCACGCAATACGGCCTCAAACCATTGGGGATGTTCGAGCTGACCAAAGTCGGCCTGCCCATTCTACTGATCGGGCTGGGCTACATGCTCCTGATCGGGCGGCACATCGTACCGGAGCGCGACACCGCCACACCGCTTTCCGATGTCAATGGCACACAGCCTTACATTACCGAAGTGGTGCCCCTGCCTGACTCTCCCTTGCTGGGCAAAACCCTGGAAGAATCCCGTCTGGGACAGGATTATGACATTGTGGTATTAAAACTGGTGAAAGCAGGCCAGCGGCTCCTCTTTCCGGGCGCCAGCCAAACGATTGAAGCCGGCGACACATTGACCGTTGAAGTCCCGCGTGACCGGCTGCCCGGCCTGCAGCAAGCGATCGGGCTTCAGTTAAAAGAAAAAATGGACATCACCCAGCCGGTAAACCCGCCAAAGGACATCAAACTATTTGAACTGATCCTGCTGCCCGGCTCGCCCCTGATTGGCCGCACCCTCACCGCGCTGAACTTTCGCAAGCGCTTCGGGATGCAGGTACTGGGAATCAACCGCAGCGGCAAAATCCGCCAGACCGGACTGGGCAGTCTGCGCCTGCGGGTCGGCGACCAGCTGCTGGTGCAAGGCGCCCACGAAACCATTATGCAGCTGGGGCGCTATAACCGCTTCCGCATTCTGGAAATTATCGAGAGCAAGGAGGGGGCCTTCGCCAAAGCCCCCTTGGCAATCGGCATCTTTGTCGCCGCTTTACTGGTTGCCGCCCTCGAAATTCTCTCCCTGCCGGTGGCCGTCCTGTTGGGGGCTGCGGTCATGTTCCTCAGCGGATGTATCACCCCGGAGGAAGCCTACCGGGAAATCAACTGGTCCACCCTGATCCTGATTGGCAGCATGCTCGCTCTGGGGGCAGCGATGCAATCGACTGGTGCAGCGGCATATTTCGCCGAATGGGTCGTGGCTCAATTTGGCGGCAGAGACCCGCGCCTGCTGTTGACCGCCTTCTTCGCCTTGACCATGCTCCTCACCCAGCCCATGTCCAACCAGGCCGCAGCGGTGCTGGTGCTGCCCCTGGCCGTTCAAACCGCGATCCAGCTCGGCCTCAACCCGCGCAGTTTCGCCGTGATGATTGCCCTCGGCGCAAGCTGCTCCTTCCTCACCCCGCTGGAACCAGCCTGCCTGATGGTCTACGGCCCGGGCGGGTACAAATTTCTCGACTTCTTCAAAAGCGGCCTGCCGCTGACCGTTCTGACGTATGGACTCGCCATCGTCCTCGTGCCGCTCTTCTGGCCGCTATAATAAAATAAGCCGCAACCTGAGCTTGTTATTACCCTCGAAGGGGGCCGAAGGGTGCAGGTGCGCAATCCGTCTTGGAACAGGGGGATTTTCCCATCCGCTCCCGATGTCGACAAGCTCAGCCTGCGCTTTGGGGACGTTACGCAGTGACAACACCTTCCCACTATGCAGTATAATCACCCTATACAACACACAGACCGAGGTTCAATGAATCCACAAATCAAGGATTTCTGGCAGGCCTGGCTGAACAGCCTGCCGCCCGAAGCAGACCAGCCCGAAACCATGCCGGAGGTCTGGCATTTCTGCAACGATGAAGAATCCGCCAACCATCTGGCCGAACTGACCCTGAATGGCACCAAGCGCGCCACCGCCGGCGCCGTGTGGAGCTATGAAGCCGAAGGCGAGGCCATCCCCCAGCCCGGCGACTTGAGCATCATCATCAACTGGCAGGAAGAACCGGTGTGTATCATTGAAACCACACAAATTGACATCGTTCCGTACAATGAAGTCAGTGAAGCATTTGCCCATGTAGAAGGCGAAGGTGATAAGAGCCTGGCCTACTGGAAAAAGGTACATTGGGAATTTTTCAGCGAAGAAATGAAAGCCATCGGCCGTGAAGCCGTGGAAACCATGCCGGTCGCATGTGAACGATTCCGGGTCATTTATCCCGAAACAGCAGTACATTCTTCATAAAAGGAGGCCATTATGGCAGTCAAAATTTCAGCAGAGGAACGGCAATTGGTCAAATTGATCAAGAAAATGCCGGTAGACCCAAAAGAGACCAAAAAATGGGTGGAGACCATCCAGGACACCGGCCTGACGATTGAACTGGCCGAAGATATCCGCCAAAAACTAACCGACGCACCCGACGACGCCAAAAACAAGATGCTGGTAATCGTTGAATTGAACAAAATTATCAATCACTGGCGGCTGGCAAGCCAAAAGAAGAATTTTGGACGCTAATCAGACGAATGATTAAACGCATCGGGGCTGCCATTAAGGCAGCCCCGTGACATTGACTCCCGAAACAATCAGTCTTCGAGAACTTCTACATCCACTTCCGCAGCTTCAGACGTTGCGTCAACCACCTTGTGTGAGCGCGCCGTCAATGTATCTTCGGACGGAACAATGATCAGCAGGATCAAATACACCAGAAAACCCGGGCCGCCCATCAAAGCCAGCACCACAAAAAGGATGCGTACCACTGTGGAGTCGATATCCAGATACTCTCCCAACCCGCCACACACGCCGCCAATCATCCGATCGGACTCACTACGATATAATCTTCGTTTTTCCATAAGTAGACCTCCTGTTGTCTACTTATTAATACGCAGGGTTTATAAAAAAGTTGCATACCGCCCCTGCCGCCGGTCTCATCAAGACAATCAACCAAGCTTGTACTGCAATGGACTCCCCCATCCCCCAACAAACCAGCATGCGCGAGGCTTCAACCTGGCGGCGAAAAACACCCTAGCCGGCTTCCTCATCATCCATCATCTTCAAGAACAAATCCACCACATGCGGATCAAATAAATTGCCACTGTGTGTGTGAATATATGCATAGGCTTCCTCAAGGGGCCAGCCATCCCGGTAAGGCCGGTGTGAGGTCAGCGCATCCCACACATCTACTACGGAGAAGATGCGCGCTGCCAACGGAATCTCTTCTCCCTTCAACCCGCGCGGATAACCGCCACCATTCCAGCGTTCGTGGTGGCAATAGGGAATATCCAGCGAGTTCTGTAGAAAAGGAATCGAGGACAGCATCTGGCGGGCAAATTCAGGATGCCTGCTCATGATCTCCCATTCTTCAGGTGACAAAGGCTGCGGTTTCAGCAAAATCGAATCCGGCACGGCCATCTTGCCAATATCATGCAGAATGGCACCGCGCCGCAGCGCAGGCAGATCGCCTTCCCAAACGCCCAAACGCTGTGCCAGACGAACCGTCAAATCCACCACCCGCTCCGAATGCCCCTGGGTTTCCTTGTCGCGCAGCTCCAAAGCTTTGGACCACCCCCAAATGGTGGCATCATAAGCCGCTTTCAATTCTTCATTCGACCGCTGCAAACTGCCAATCAACTCAGCATGGTCAATCGCCATGGCCGCATCCGCAGCCAGCGCTTCCATGAAATTCAACCACTCATCTTCAAGCTCATATTCTGTCCGATGAAAAATTTCCAAAACACCCTTCACTTCCCCTTTTGCAATCAAGGGCAGGGCAAGATAAGAAATGAATTTTTCTTCATTGATCAACTTCAAACAGGCTTCATCAATCTGCTTGTGTTCAGATAATTTTTTGACAAACACGTTCTTCCGATCCTGCACAGCCTGCCCGGACAATACATTCTCACCGCATAGACCGCCATCCTTGGCGAACTGTGTTTCAAAACCTCGGCCGACCGCATAGACAAACTCGCGATTTTTGGGATTTAACACCAACACATCTGCGGCATCCACACCAAAATGCTCAACAAGTTGATCCAGCAGCACTTCCAGCGAAATGTTTAGATCAACATCCCCGCTGACGGCCAGGTTGAGCGTGCGCAGCGCCGTCACCCGAACCAGCCTGCGTTGTGTATCTTCATACAGTGTCACGCGATGTATAGAACTGGCAGCAATATCTGCCACTGCTTTCAAGGTACGTTCCTCATCTTCAGCGATCTTGCGGTGGTTGACCACCAACACTGCCCCGATCGCTTTCCCTTCCACCAGCAAAGGCGCCAGGATACCCGCACGGCCTGATCCAACAAAATTGGCGTTATCATGGTAAATTTGTCCGCTGTGGATCCGCGATTCTGCCCACAAATTTTCTTCCTTAATCGTTTCCCCCACGAGGACATCCAGATCCCCTTGTCCCAGCTCAAAATGGAGCAGATCATCGTCGTCCTCATCATAAAAGCCTACTGCTACGCCGCTTGCGTCCAGCAGATCCATTAATGTGGCGATAATTACCCGCAAGGTTTCCAGCCGTGAAGGGATGCCGCGCAATGCAGCTGCAATCACGGCCATCCCCTCCTGCTCACGGGCGCGCATTTTGGCTTCATGAATATCCCGGCCAACGGATTGGATTTCAACCACCTGGCCGTCCTCATCAAGAATGACCCGATCGCGCCACTGACACCAGCGCACCTCACCTTTTGCACCAATATTGCGGTGCTCATGAAGCCCTGTTGGCACCTCGGCACCAAGTTGCAGTCCATATTGACGGGCTTCCGGCACGTCATCGGTCACAATATTGTCCTGAACCGTCTTGCCAATCCAATCTTCCTGCGTCCCGCCAAAAAAGCGGCAAAACGCCTCATTCACGAAAGTGATCACCATATCATCCAAAAACCAGCGCACAATAAAATCAGTCTGATCCTCGACAATGCCGCGGTAGCGCGTTTCACTTTCGCGCAAGGCGCGGTCAATCGTCATGTGCTGAATTGCTGCGCTGATAATGCCGGCCGCCGTGCGCAGCGCACCGATTTCAATTTCTGCAAACTCACGCTCTGCCAGACACTCATTGAAACCGATGAATCCCCACCACTTCTCCCCTTCAAAAATAGGGACAGACAGGAGCGCTTGAATACCTTGAGGTGCTAATTGTTTACGCGCCTCTTCTTCCATCTCACTCACATTTCCAAAAAAGACCTTACCTTCCGCCAAATTGGCGGATAATACCGATATCATCGGAAATTCTTCTAAAATGGGGTTCCCCAAACGGGCGCTAATCCCCTCTGCAACCCATTCATACTGCAACCGGTAAGATTCAGGCTTGCCATTTTGATACACATTCTTAAAAATATACACGCGGCTGACTTCGGCAGCCTGCCCCATCCGCTCCAGCATGCTGTAAATGGTGGCATCGGTATAGCCATCCCGCATAAAATCGCCAGCGGCGAGACTGATCGCCCACAGCATGGCACTGTAGCGATGAGAAGCCTCCTCAATCCGCTTGCGTTTGGTGATGTCCCGCACCAGAGAAAGAATATTATCCTTGTCATACAGCACAAGACGTTCTTCAAAAAACCGGGGTTCCCCATTTACCTCAAGCTGGTATTCCAGCATCTGGGGCTGGCCGGTCTGCAAAGCAGCTGTAAACAAAGGCATCAGCAGCTGCATGTGCTCTTCAGAATAAACCTCAGCCAATTTTCGACCCAGGAATTTTGAGGGTGGGGCAAACAGCAGGGACGAATCCTGGGCCTGATAACCAAGGAATTCTCCAGCCCGATTCAAAAGATAAAGCGTGTCAGGGAAAGCTTTCAGCAAAACACGGCTGCGCTCCTCACTTTCTCCCAGGGCCTGCTCCGTGTCCACCTGTGCAGTAATATCACGCAGCAAGACAAGGTGGGCCTTTTGCCCGGACCATTGTGTTTCCACAGTACGCATCTCGGCAATCACATTCCTGATGCGTGGACGGGTGATCTGAATTTGTTTGACCTTATTGGGAGAAAGAGAAAAAGCAAAAGGCTTGCTCAGCAGGGCGTCAGCCGGAAGATTAAAAAGATCCAGCGCAGCCGGATTGACAAAACACACCAACCCATGCTGATCGATAATAAAAGCTGCATCCGGCAATGCGCCGATAATGCCGCGCAATTGTTCGGTATTGGCTCTTAATTCTCCGGTACCGCGATGAGGTGATTGGTTTGAGAACAGCATCAGCGTAATGATTCCAATCCAGTCAGTGATGACCGCACATTCGATTGAACAACCCAGTGCAAACTGCCTGCCCGTGCTTAAATTGAAAAAGGAAATTTATTCCTATTAAAATTCTACCAGAGAACTCACGAACTGGTGGAAATAATCAACTGCGGAGGGCACAAACCCGGTAGTGAAACACAGTCTCCAATGCTTTGTTGAAGCATGCTGTTTCACTACGGGAATGATCATGTCCGACAGTCAATGTTAACGCAATTTGTTTGAAGTTCAATAAAAATTTACTGCTTCCAGCATTGCGCGAAATATAACCCGAATGTTTTTTTCCTTTTATATATTTTAGATATTGACCCGGTATAATAAATTGACTGCACTGCGCAAGCATGCTATCATCAATAAACATACTATTTATTTTGCACGTTAAAAATTTCCAACCTCTTTTTTTTCGTTTTCGCATTTATTTTGGAGGAATTATTTATGAGCGCAGAACTTATTGTCCGTTTAATCGGCATGATCATCTTCACCATTCTGGGTGTTTCCTGGGGAACAAGCCTGGGGCGGCTGGCAAACATCAGTCCTACCGCCGACACATTTACCATCGAGCAATACGCCTTCACCATTGGCCTGGTCGGGGCGCTTTTTGGATTGATCATCACCCCCTTGATCACCATCCGTCCCATGCGCACGCTGCGCACCATTTTCAGCAAAATCTCCGTACAAACTCTGGTTGCTGCCTTGGTCGGGCTGGTGGTCGGGCTGTTGATTGCCGCCCTGATGGCCTTCCCCCTTTCCATGCTGCCCAGTCCATTTGGCGACATTCTGCCCTTTGTCGGTGTGTTGGTGTTTGTCTACCTGGGCATATCCGTCTTCATCATGCGCCAAAAAGATATTTTTGGTCTGGTACACACCTTCTCTGCCAACCGCAGCACAGGAGAACCAAATGAAGGTGGTGAGGGAGAAGAAGGCGAGGGCTGGAGCGGAGAACGAACCATTTTGCTGGATACCAGCGTGATCATTGACGGCCGCATCGCCGACATCGCCCGCACAGGTTTCCTGCCCGGGTCGCTGCTCATCCCTCGATTTGTGCTGACTGAACTGCAATACATCGCCGACTCTCCCGACAGCCTGCGCCGCCAGCGCGGACGCCGGGGGATGGAAGTGCTTTCCCAACTGCAAAAAGAACCGGGCATCCCTGTGCGCATGAGCGACATTGATGTGGATGGCGTCCGGGAGGTGGATGACAAGCTGGTTATTCTGGCGCGTCAGTTGAAGTGTCCAGTGATGACCAATGATTTCAACCTGAACCGCATCGCCGAGCTGCAAGGGGTAAAAGTCCTTAACGTCAACGATCTGGCGAACGCCGTCAAATCGGTGCTGCTGCCCGGCGAGATCCTCAATATGCGTGTCATTCAGGAAGGCAAGGAATCCGGCCAGGGCGTGGGCTACATGGATGACGGCACCATGATCGTCGTTGAAAATGGCCGCGATTTTATGAACCAGGAAATTGAAGTCCTCGTTACCAAAGTCCTGCAAACCGCCGCTGGCCGCATGATCTTTGCCCGGCCGGACGATCATCAATCACATTGACCTCACATGCTCCAGCATATGGAGTTGTCTGGAAGGAAGAAATGAGTTTACGAATATATAGCACACTCTCGCGCACCAAAGAAGAGTTTCGTCCGGTTGAAGAAGGCAAAGTGCGCATGTATGTATGCGGCCCCACCGTGTACAACAAGGCCCATGTCGGCCATGCCATGTCGGCCCTGGTATTCGACATCCTGCGCCGCTATCTGGAATTCAAAGGCTATCAGGTCAAACATGTGATGAACTTCACCGACGTGGATGACAAGATCATCGCCCGCGCCAACGAGATGGGCATGGACCCCTTTGAACTGGGCGGCAATTACATCCAGGAATACCGCGAGCATCTGGAAGACCTCAACGTCCTGCCGCCCACTGTCACCCCTTACGCTACCCGAGAAATCCCTCAAATCGAAGCGATGATCTCAGGACTGATCGAAAAAGGCTATGCCTACCCGGTCAAAGGCGATGTCTATTTTCGGGTCGACAAAGATGACGACTACGGCAAACTCTCTGGCCGCAAGCTGGAGGACATGAACGCCGGCTCGCGCATCGAAATTGACGAGCGCAAGGAAAACCCGATGGACTTCGCCATGTGGAAGGCGCAGCGCCCCGGCGAACCGGCCTGGGAAAGCCCCTGGGGCATGGGGCGCCCCGGCTGGCACATCGAGTGCTCAGCCATGAGCCTGCACCACCTCGGCGAAGAGATTGATATTCACGGCGGCGGCAATGATCTTATCTTCCCCCATCACGAGAACGAGATCGCCCAAACTGAGAGCCTGACTGGTAAACCCTTCGCCCGTTACTGGGTGCACAATGGCATGTTACAGCTCAGCGGTGAAAAAATGTCGAAATCCATCGGCAACCTCGTCACCATCGAAGATTTCCTCGCTGAACATGAGGCCGATGTGCTGCGCATGATGGTGCTCAATTCCGGCTATCGCAACCCGCTCACCTTCAACGATGAAGTCATCGCCCAGACGGAGAAAGCCCTCGCCCGCCTGCATTCTGCCCTCAAAGCAGCACAGCCCGGCGCAGCAGGGGCAAACCAGGCCGTGCTGAATGAGTTGCGGAGCCAGATGGAAGCAAGCGAAGCTGGCTTCATTGAGTCCATGGACGACGATTTCAACACCGGCGGCGCGCTGGGCAACCTGTTTGACCTGGTGCGCAGCATCAACAAAGCCCGCGACGAAAACGCAGCAGATAAAGAACTCATCCCTGCGCAAGACATGTTGAAAAAATTATCCGGCGTGCTGGGCTTGCAGCTTAACGAAAAAGAAGAAGGCAGCCAATCGGCAGCCCCCTTCATCGACCTGCTGGTCGAACTGCGCACCGAAATCCGCAAAGAAAAGCTATACGCATTATCTGACCAGATCCGCGACCGCCTGGCCGAACTGGGCGTCACCCTGGAAGACAGCAAACAAGGCACCACCTGGCATTTCTAAGCGAACAATCGTGTAACCTGATTACAGAAGCTTGGCAGGAATGACTTCCGTCGGTATTTTCCTGGAACCTGAATTGCAACAATCACCGAAGAAGCAGGGATTAAGGTTCAAATCCTCACTCCCCGGTAAAATTTTTTCGACAATCAAAAATAAAACTGATTATCCAGTAGGGGCGTTTTGCAAAACGCCCCTACGAAAAACCCAAAAGGAATCCCCATGGCAAAAGAATGGATCACCGGGCGCAACCCGGTCTATGAAGTCTTGGCAGCCCGCCGCAGGCATGTCTTCCGCCTGCTGGTCGCCAAAGGCGTAGAACAAAAAGGCCGCATTCACCAGATCATCCAGATGGCCGCCAAAATCAACATCCAGGTAGAATACGTACCGCGTCAGCAAATTGACGCAATGGGCGAGAACCCGCAAGGCATTGCCCTGCAAACCAACCTGTATCCCTACAGCGACCTGCACGAAATTCTCCAGCAGCCCCGGAAGCGCGGCGAACCGCTCTTCATACTCCTGCTGGATGTGCTGCAAGACCCCCAAAACCTGGGCACCCTGCTGCGCACCGCCGAAGCCGTCGGCATCCACGGCGTATTCATGCCCGCCAACCGCGCCGCCGGTGTTACCCCGGCAGTCGTGCATGCTTCCTCCGGCGCCAGTGAGCATCTGCTCGTCGCCCAGGGGAACCTCGCCCAGGCCATCTCTGCCATCAAGGACGCCGGCGGCTGGGTGATGGGACTCGAAGGCGGCCCGGAAGCGCAGCCCATTTTCCAGATGCGTCTGGACGGCCCGCTGGCATTGGTCGTCGGCAGTGAAGGCAGCGGCCTGCGTGCCCTGACCCGCAAATCCTGCGACGTCCTGATCAGCCTGCCCATGCGCGGCCAGATCGAATCCCTGAACGCCGCCGTCGCCGGGTCTGTGGCCCTCTACACGGCCTTCAACGCCAGACAGAAGTAGGAATTTCCCTCCCGCAGGTTTCGAAGCAACCACCAGGCCCCCACCTTCAAGCCCCTGGCTTCTATACATCTGTCCCTAACGCAGCCCTGCGGGAGGGAATTGTCAGGTGGTTCGCCTTATGTAGCTTCTTACGCGGTACGGCCGCCGTCCAGCTCATCCTGCAATTTCTGCAAGGCCTCCCAGTCGCCTTTGGCAGCCAGCCTGGCCTGATCCGGCCAGGTTGTTGGGTCTGCCAGAACACGGAAATCGGCGCCCTGCAGAATCTCCTGCAAGCGCTCCACGCTGGTCTCTGCCATCACCGCAAAGGTCGCCACACCGGATGCTTTCATCAATGCGGCAATTTTCGGGCCAATCCCTTCAATCTTTGTCAAATCATCTGCCGTCATCTCCACAGCCACAACTCTGGCTGCCGGAGCAGACTTAACCTCAACCACATCATTACGATTTAAGCTCATAAACCATACCACCAATGCCACCAACAGCAAAATGACCAAAACCCATACCCACCAGGTGGACCCGCCCAAATCTGCTTGCACCATATCTACTCCAGCTAACCCTTGCATCACGCTTCTCCTTATCGATCAATCATTTTGTAATAAAGTATCACCGATTGCTTTCCTTCCGTTTCAGGAAAACATTCGTACTTCTACTTAAACATGATACCGCTCAATCATATAGTCGGCATAATAAGCCTGCCAGGGTACATCCGGCGCTTCTGCGGGATGAAGCCTGCTCAAATTCAACAGCACACAAATCAACTCGCTGTGCGTAAGCCGCGCATGCAGCAGCTCATTCAAATTCTCGATCATGAAATCTGCATACCACATCGGCCATTCAGGGTCTTCACCGCCCGTGCCGGCAAAGGCCAGCTGATGGGCCTTCTCCGTCTCCGTTAATATCATCACCAATGCATCTTTTGATTCTGCCATCTCCATCTCCTTCGAATACTTTACAAATTATGCACACCAATATTTACACTAATTATATAACATTTATCCAATAAATTCTAATGTGATTCTGACGACTTAATGCTATAATCAAATTATTGGAAAACAAATCACTTTGATCATCTCAGGAGGATAAACAATGATTATCAGCAAGAAACTTCAAGACGCAATTAATACGCAAATCGGCAATGAACTGGGAGCTTCCTTACAATATTTGCAGATCGCTGCCTATTTTGACGCTGAAACCCTGCCCAACCTGACGCAATTCTTTTTCCTGCAGTCTGACGAAGAACGCGCCCACGCCATGAAATTCCTGCATTATTTACTGGAAGTCGGCGCGCAGGTGGCCGTGCCCGCCGTGGCAGCCCCAAAAGTTAGCTTCAGCTCCGCTGAAGAAGCCGTTGGCGCAGCCCTCAAATGGGAAAAAGAAGTTACCCAGCAGATCTACGACCTGGTCGAGATCGCCAACGAAGAGAAAGACTTCATCAGCCAGCGCTTCCTGGACTACTACGTGGTCGAACAGTTGGAAGAAATCTCCATGATGGACACCCTGCTCAACATGGTCAAAAAGGCCGGCGACAAGAATATGTTCATGCTGGACAACCATGTCCTCGCCCTTCGCGCGCCGGAAGGCGAATAATCACCCCTTCAGGGAAAAATATCCCATCAACACTTCAGGGACAGGTTAAAATCCTGTCCCTGTTTTTTTAACACACAATTTTCCTCCTCCCGCAGGGAAGTCAGTTGTGCGTCGACAATAGCGCAAAAATGTATGCAAGCATGGGTAAGTTGCAAACTCCCAACCTGCGGGAGGAGGGCTCACATTCATATCCTTCCCTCACTTCTTCCAGATCTTCCAGGCTTCATCGTAGGCATTCACATCAACATCATCATCCCCCCACCACCAGAAAGCCCAATAATGATGCCCGTTCAGTGTTGACAGGTTGCGCCCTTTTGTCACAATGATATGATCCGCACTAACCCCCGCAAAATAGGTGTCCGCATCATTCTCCCCCCAGGTGGGATCCATCGGCACCCAGCCGGAGCCGGGCAGATACACTTCCAGCCAGTCGTGTTTGGTCTGGCTTTCATCATAATACCCGTCCCAGCTATAGGCGACACCTTCCACAAAACGGGCGGGAATGCCCGCGGCACGGGTCAGCGCGATCATCAGATCAGCATACTCGGTGCAGTCACCGCTGCCAGTTTGGTGGGCGGATAATGCGCCCATGTCACCGGGCATATACCCGGCATACTCCATTGAATCAATCACGTAGGTATAGATATTGTGGACTGCCGCACAATCGGTTGCGGCATCCCTTGTAAGAATATCCGCTGTTGTCGAAATCTCGCTGTTATCCACTTCCAGGTACTGCTCTGCATTGGTAAAAGACTGGAGCGTCTCGCCGCTGCAAGTGGAAAGGTTATAATCCAGGGCATTAACCGTCACTTCATACTCAATCGTCACCGGCACCGAGTCCCCCGGCTGCATGTCATAAAACCAGAACAATGCAAACTCGTTCTTGTTTTCATCCGTGACAACTGCATAATCAGATGGGGAAGCCTGCACCAGAGTGACCTGCTGATACGACGGCCAATCGCGCAGCAAGGTCATATACAGCTTGATCTCATCCGCTGTCCCGCTGCCGTCATTGGCAAGCAGCAAGGTCTGCTGCACGGTATAGGTTGTCCGCCCCGTCACAGGGTCACTGCTCAAATTCAGCGGCGGCTCGGATGGTGCAGGTTGCTCAACCGACGCAGGGGTTGCCAGTGCGAGGGTCGGCTGCATTTCTGACGCCAAAGGTTCTATCGTCAACTGCTGCACGATTTCCCCGGACAGCGCTTCCAAATCAGATGCCATACCGGAAAGGCAGCAACACTGCACCAGCAAGGCTCCCAATAAAACCAGAACAATCTTATTGCGCATCACTCTCCTCCTAAACAAATGAAGCAAATCATTTGTTTCAGCATCGATCCGTCGCAGTCAACAGATACTCATTCTACACGACAAATCGTCTATTTTACATTGCCAATCTCCTGAACCCTGATCGCCTGATTCCCTGATCCCGCCTTTTTGTATTATCATTACCCCAACGAAACCATTTATATCAGGAAACCTGATGACCATTCAACTCGTACGCGATCAAACCCCCAATCCGGAAGAGAAGCGCAGCTTCCGCAAAGCCCTGACCATCACCCTGGCCGGCAACCTTGTGCTGGCGGCAGGGAAGGCCTATGCCTCTTACATAACAGGCAGCGTGGCGCTCTATGCAGACGCCGCCAACTCCGTCTCGGACGTGCTCTATTCCCTGCTGATGATCCTCGGGCTGTGGCTGGCCATGCAGCCGCCGGACATTTCCCATCCGCAGGGGCACAGCCGCTTTGAGCCGCTGGTCGGGCTGGCAATCGCCGGTTCAATGACCCTGGCCGGTTACGAAGCGGGGCGCACTGCCATCGAACGTTTCATCAACGGCGGCGCAGCCATTGACCCAGGTCTGCCAACGATTGTCCTGATCCTCAGCGCCGCCGTCAAGGTGGGCATGTTCTTTGCCATCCGGCGCATTGCCCGCGAGCTGCGCAACGCTACCCTGGAAACCGTGGCTAAAGACAACTTCAATGATGTCCTCGCCTCTGGCGGCGTCTTTCTTGGTGCCCTGGGTTCCTCCCTGATCAACCCCCTCCTCGACCCGATCGCCGGCGGGCTGGTGGCATTACTGATCTTCAAATCGGCGTTTGTTGCTGCCAAAGAAAACCTCAGCTTCCTGACCGGGGCTGGAGCCAGTGAGGAAATGCGCCAGCAGATCATTGAAACCGCCCGCGCCGTGCCGGGCGTAGAGGATGTTCACCATGTGATGACCGAACATGTTGGCCCAAAACTGGTCGTCGATCTGCATATCAACGTAGATGGCAGCCTGCCTCTGATTGAAAGCCATAAAATCAATGATACTGTCATTGAAGCGATCGAAGCCCTGCCGGACGTTGACCGCGCCTACGTGCACCTGGAACCCGACGGCTGGAAAGACTGATGAAGCGCTGGCGTCCGCTCCTGCTGCGTTTGCTGTTCGCTCTTGCCGCAGCCTACGCTTTTCTGATCACCGGCCTCTCTTATATCTATACGCAACACTTGTTATACCCGGCCTGCCCGGCCTCTCCAACGGAACGGGCAGGTTTTGAATCCGTCACCCTGACCACATCCGATGGTCTGAAACTGGACGGCTGGTGGCGGCCGCCTCAAAACGGGGCTGTCATCCTTCTCCTCGGCGGGCTGGGGAGCAACCGCGACGCTATGCTGGCCGAAGCCGAAGTGCTCACCAGTCACGGCTACGGCGTATTGACCCTCGACTACCGTCACTGCGCTGGCGAAACCGTCACCGTCGGCTATGATGAGATCATGGAACTGTCCGCCATGCGCGACTTTGCCCTCAGCCAGCCGGAGACCGAATGGCTGGGCGTGCTGGGCTTCTCCGTCGGCGGGGCGACTGCCATCCGCGGCACGGCGCGCATGCCGGAGATCAGGGCCGTCATCGCCGAGGGCAACTACGCCAATTTTTACGATGAACTGACCGCCGCCTATGCCCCGCCACTCTCGGTGCAGTGGCAGGTGCAGCGTCTGGTGGTGTTCTTCTTCCGCCTGGGCAGCGGCGTCCACCCGCGAGAGATCAGCCCGGTGGATGACCTGCCCGCTATTGCCCCCCGCCCGGCACTCCTCATCCACGGCGGGCTGGAAGCCAAACGAACCCGCGCCCAACAACAATATCAATCCGCCTCTTCACCGGAGGATGCCGATGCCAGTCTGTGGATCGTCCCCAATGCCGGGCATGGAGCTTATCGGACTTTGCACCCCGCAGAATATGATGCCCGCATCGTGGCATTTTTTGATCAGGCAAAAGGAAAATGAATATATTTTCGAAACCAGGGTCACAGACTCAATCTGATACGCACCCATCCGAACTCCCCGCTCCACAGGAATCCCCCGCTTCGTAGAGGCGATCTTCGCCCTCTTTCAACAAAACCGATCCATATCTGCAAGCACTTCCTCGCCCCCTTGTTGGGAGCGGAGAGATTTCAATGCGTGCATTGAAATCAGGTGCGGGCAAGCCGCCTGCTCGCAAAACAAAAAGGACAAGTTCATTACCCGTCCCTGATCACCTGATTCCTGATCACAAGCCCCTACTCCAGATACCCCTTCAACTGCCGCGCCCGCCGCGGATGCCGCAAGCGGCGCAGGGCCTTGCCCTCTATCTGACGGATGCGCTCGCGCGTCAGGCCAAATTTCTGTCCCACTTCTTCCAGCGTATAGGTACGCCCGTTTTCAAGGCCAAAACGCAGCCGTAAAATGCGCGCTTCGCGCGGCGGCAGCGTATCCAGCACCTCTTCAATCTTCTCGGTCAGCAAGCGGGAATATGCGCTTTGGATGGGTGTTGGCGACAGTTTATCCTCAACGAACATGCCCAACTCCGCTTCCTCGCCGTCATCATTGATCGGACTTTCCAGTGAAAGCGGCAGCCAGGAAACCCGCATCATCCAGTCCACCTTTTGTGTCGGCAGATCCATCGCCTGGGCGAGTTCTTCGATACTGGGGGCCTGCCCCAGTTTTTGTTCCAGGGAATGCGAGGTGCGATACAATTGGCGAATCCGGTCAGACATGTGTACCGGCACACGGATCGTGCGGCTCTGGTCGGCAATCGCCCGGGTGATCGTCTGACGAATCCACCAGGTAGCGTATGTCGAGAAGCGAAAGCCGCGTTTATAATCATATTTGCCAACCGCCTTCATCAGGCCCAGATTGCCCTCCTGGATCAAATCGAGAAAAGGAACCCCGCGGCCGATGTACCGCTTGGCAATGCTGATCACCAGGCGGGTGTTGGCTTTGATCAAATGTTCGCGCGCCAATTGTCCGTCAATTACGGCAATCTCCAGTTCGCGGTGCTGCTCCGGGGTAGCATTCCCATTCAGCTTCAGCAAATGCTTGCGCGCATCAACCCCACGCTCAATCCGCATGGCAAGCTCCACCTCTTCCTCTGTGGAAAGCAGCGGCACCTGAGCCATTTCCTTCATATATAACCCCACCGTGTCCGTGGTAGAAATCGCGGTTAAATCTGCACGTTTTTCCAGGGCGTGTTCAAATGGGTCCTGTTCGTCTTCCTCCTCCAAATCCTCTGCATCCGGCTGATCATCCTCATCAAAAATATCGACCCCCTGCTGGCGCAGCGCCAACATCACATCTTCCAGATGATCACTATCATCTTGAATATCTGGATAATATTCAATCAAATCATCTGTGGTGACATATCCAAAAACATCCGCCTTTTCAATCAAAAGGCCGATGATTTCTGTGTTCTCACTGCTGATTCTGGAATTCATACTCCATCCCTCCTGCAATGATTCACGCGGTGCCTTATTTACACAATTCCTGGTCAATCCCCGATTCGTCCAGCACGGGAAACCGATCCTTCTGCCCTGGGATAATGCTCGCAAGCCCCCTGGTTGAGATTGGCGCCACAAACATCACATAGTCCGCGGCAGTCATCTTTGCAGTGCGAACGGATCGGCACCTCCAGCAGCAGATATTCTCGCACCACTGGACCGAGGTCAATAAAACCATTCTCCGACAAAAGCTGCCCCGATTCATCAGCTTCTTCTTCCCGGAAGGCATACAGCTCATCAAATTCTGTGTGAACAGGTTGCAAGAAACCTTCCAGACAGCGCACACATTCAACTGGCACTGCTGCCTGAAAATCCCCCTGGATCAGGATCCCCTGCACCACGCGGTTGACTTTGACTTCACCCTTAAAATGCTCAAAAACCGGTTCGGTTTCAAATTGAATTCGTTCTGCCTCAAACGAAAGCGTCCGAAACGTACCGACCGGCTGGTTGATAATAAAACCTACGTTAAATCGCAAAAGGTATTTAGAATTGCTCACAATAAAATTAATTTCACCAAGTCTATAATCATTAATGCGTATATAATTAAGTGCTTAAGAGATTATAGCACAGCCGATTCATAGTTTCAAGTTTTTAATAGAAAGTTAATAATATTAACATTTCTAAGGATATGCCATGTTCACTTTATTAATTGCTACCGGTAACCCTGGAAAGATGATCGAATTACAAGGCCTGCTGAAAGACCTGCCCGTCAAGCTCGTCACCCCCGCTGAAGTTGGACTGAGTGACTTTGACGTGGTCGAGGACGGCCACACCTACGCCGAGAATGCCGCCAAGAAAGCCCTGGCCTACTGCCGGGCCAGCGGACTGTCCGTCCTGGCCGATGACTCCGGCCTGGAAGTGGACGCCCTGCACGGCGCCCCGGG
The DNA here is from genome assembly GCA_964447155.1 of uncultured Anaerolineaceae bacterium. Taxonomy (GTDB): domain Bacteria; phylum Chloroflexota; class Anaerolineae; order Anaerolineales; family Anaerolineaceae; genus SMBSF63. Next base: position 50,492 of record CAYURM010000011.1, on the reverse strand, counting down.
TCTGCACTCGGCGCGCTATGCCCCCCGGCCCGGCGCCACCGACGCTGACCGCCGCGCCCTGATGCTGAAGAACCTGCGCGGCCTGCCCCAACCCTGGACCGCCCGCTTCCGCTGCACCGTGGCGGTTGCCACACCCGAGGGATCACTCGACCTGACCGAAGGCATCTGCGAAGGCGAGATCGCCCCTGAAGAGCGCGGCACGGACGGCTTTGGCTACGACCCGATCTTCTTCGTCCCTGAATTAGGCCTGACCATGGCAGAGATGAGCCGCCAACAAAAGAACACCCTCTCCCACCGCGCCCGCGCTGTGAATGCGGCCATCCCAGTTTTGAAGAAATTATTGTAGTCACCCTGTGGTCAGTCGTTATTGCCCGCACGGGGAAACCACTAAAGTGGTTACTACGATGGCTTGGGTCCAGTATTAGAGAAGATGATTAAGGAATAGAATCACCATCATTCTGTCACTGCGCAGCGCCCCCGAAGCATCAGGAAGGGGATTGCGAAGGAGCCGCGAAGCGAGCGACTGTGGCCGCGAAGTGTCCTTGTTTGCCACACTTCGGCTCCGCCTCCGCTCGCAATGACCACCATCGTACTCATCACCGCCAGGTGACCGCACCATCCATGCTTTTTCTGACAATATCACGACTCTCCCTTTTATAGACACCCCTTAACTTAAAACCAGAACATACATTCTACACAACCCTCCAAAATCTGCTACAATAAACCCATTGTGGCGGAGTACCCACAACAGGAGGTAGTATTATGAAGAAAACTTACTCAAAAACCGGAACCACCTGCCGCGTCACCTTTGAACTGCCGGCAGATGTAGAAGCCACCAGCGCCGCGCTGGTTGGCGAATTCAACGACTGGGACAAAACCAAAAACCCCATGACGCAGCGCAAAGACGGCCGATTCTCCACCACCGTATCACTGGAAGCCGGCCGCGAATACCGTTTCCGCTATTTCCTCGACGGCGAACGCTGGGAAAATGACTGGAACGCCGACAAATACCTGACCAACGACCAGGGCAGCGAGGACTCCGTCATTGTTCTGTAGAGCTTTGCTTTGAATGAACCGCCACAAGTAAAACCCGCTCACTTCGGCATGCTCAGTGAGCGGGTTTTGTTTTATCTTCCTCGCCAGATCAACAGATTGACTGGTTACTTTTCCCTGTACTTCACCCCATCCAATCCCGCAAAGTCCGCATCCTGCGTCCACAGAACCGCATCGTGCGCGCGGGCCGTCGCCAGCATCATGCTGTCAGCCATCGCAAGTTTCGTCTCCACAGAGATCTTCGCCGCGCTCAAGGCCAGCATTTCATCCACCGCCACCACCGTGCCGGAATACAGATCCGCCACGGCATCATGCGCCAGTTCCAGACCGCGCTGTTGTAACACGCGCTTATACACCTCATAGATCACGATCACTGGAACCAGTAACTGCGCGCTGTCTTCAATTGCCTCAGCGAAGAAGTCCGCATTCTCATCATCGGCAAAATAGGCCAGCCAACCGGAAGAATCAACCACGTTCACAGCGCGCGGTCCTCTTTTTCACGTCGCACATCCGTATCAATGCCCTTCAGGCTGCCGCGAGCTTTCGTGATGCTGCGCACCGGCACAAAGACCACGTGCCTGTCATACGCAATCACGCGCATCTTCTGCCCTGGTTTAACCTTCAATATCCCTCGCACCTCGCGTGGGATGACCACCTGATATTTGGGAGACACGGTCACAGTTTTCATACTTTTTCCTTATCGATGTTGATTTTATTGTACAACGCTATTATACACCATTTTTACCCTTTCAACTTTGTCATTACTGCCTCTACCATCGAATTATCCCCCTCCACCACCTTTTCCCACAACGCCGTCAACAAGCGCTCTGCCCCAAACCCGGCCTGCGCCAAGCGTTCCATCTTTGACGGCGCGGGGTCAAACCCGGCAATGATGACCTGCGCCTCATCCTCCTGCGCCTTGCTTGGCGGCTCTCCCCAATCCACGCGAACTGCGTCAGTTATCCTGTCCCGCCCCACGCCCGTCACCGGCAGCCCCGCCGCCGCCAAAGCCTCATGCAATCGCACCGCCGTCGGAATCCCGTTTGTTGTTTCTGTCATCCCTTCTCCTTCCTTTATTTCACGCAAAGACGCCAAGCCGCAAAGGAAAACCACTGCCTGAACAGATTTTTCTGATCCCTGATCTCCTGTCTTTGTTTTTCATTATGCATTGTACATTGTGCATTTTCTCATCCTTCTGATTCCCTTGCAAACTCAAATGCCTAGCCCATGAGCACCCCCTGCAAACAATTCAGCGCCGCATCCCCGTCTCCCCAGGCATTGCCCACCGCCCCGTTGCCCTTCTCCAACAGGGTATAGGCTTGCACGCCGGGCATCGTCCACCCCAACAGGTCCGCGCGAATGGCCGTCCCGCGGTAGTAATTGTTGCCAGGCGCATAGCTATAATGGCAGCCGATCGTCTGCGCGCTGTTGACCGTGGTCGAAGCCCAGCCGATGCCCGAATAACTGATGCAGGTGGTATACGTCTTGGCGAGGACGTGCGTCCACAAATGCAGGGAAGCCGGCAGCCCGCTGAGAATGTCCAGCCGGTTGCTGGTGTCATTATTCGCCGCCCGCCAGGTGGTACCCGTATAGGCATAAGCGGCCGCATCCTCACCCTTGAACAAATAACGCGGCACCTGGTTAAAGGCATTCCACAGCCAGCGCTTCTCGGCGCTGTCCTCGGTCATCCCCAGACCAGCAGTGCGGCAGGTGCCCACATACAGGCGGCTGGCATCCCCGGACTTGACCTGGCGACCGTTTTGCAAAGCCAGCGCAGAGGCGCGCACATTGTCGGACGTCCATACCGCTTTTTCCAGCGCCAGACTGCTGCCATTGTGATACAGGAACAAATCAACGTTCTTGCCCGTCACCACCCCGGACAGGGAAACCGGGACTTCGCTCAATGCAAACGGCCGCCAGCCGCGGCCGGTCACATACAGCTCCACCAGATCCCCGCTGAACGGGGTCAGGTAGACCGTGCCGGCGCCAGCTACATCCGTGGATGTAACCGGCGTGCCGGAGGACAGCGACAACCGCCCCTGAAAGACGGGCGGATACACCCGTCCCAGCACGTCCTCCAGGTACTGCGAAGCCAGGCACTGCACGCTGCCGGGCGCAATCCGGCTGCCGTCCCAATAGAACTGGCCGATCAACCGCCGCCCGCCGGCCTCGCTGGCACTGGTGTTCACCTCCAGGGTAAAGCTCGCCGAACCAGCCGACTGCACCGCAAACACATACCAGTCCGCCGCCGCGCCGGACGGCTTACCCGATGCGGCCAGGTCAACATTCGCACTGGCGGTCAACATGCAGCCATTGACCATCAAGACCGCCGGACTGTTCAATGAAGCCGGCACCCGCAGCCGGTCGCTTTCCAGAGCCTCCAGACGCAGATTATGGCTGAACCGCCCCAGGAAATCCGCCAGCGTGACCGCATCCGCGTCCGCCTGGCCCAGCCGCAGCGCATCGCGGCGCAGGTTGTTATACTGGGTTGCCGCCGTCGGCTGCCCGCTGGAAACTTCACTGCTCAAGGGATACGTCATTTCAGTCCTCCTCCCAGAGTGACACAAACTTCAAAACATAACACCCCAACTCGCGCAAACTCACCACACTTCTCCCCAGGAAGAACGGCTCCGTCATCCTTTCGGGCGTTTGCCAAACGCCCCTACAAAAGTTACATCGCCATACACACCTTGCCTCACACGAGTTCATCAAATGCCTGCCTCATTTTGCAGTCTCACCGCACATTGGAGGACGGCGCAGTCCCTGCGAAGCGGGGATTAGGCGGGGGTGCTAACGCCAACCCATAGGGCAGCTACCGCCAGTCCTAAAGGATCGCTAGCGCCAATACCCCGTGTCCCAGCTCAACACCCCGCCCCACACACATAATTCCAGCGTGGCGGGATCCACCGGCGGCCAGTAGTAGCCCACATTGTTGAGCTGCACATCCACCGTGGCATAGCCTGCAAAATGCACCTCCCTGGCCGTAAACCCCACCGCCCCCAGGTTGAGCAGCGTCCCTGCCGGGCAGGTCAGGGTGATCCCTTCCTGCTTGTCGAGGAACTGCATCAGCTTGCTGTACATCTGACTCCGGCTGGCAGCATGCGCCGAGCCGTCCGGGTTGAGCAGATCATCCGCCAGCAGCAGGTTGAAATACACCCACACCCGCATCGCCCCATACCGGGACGTCTCCTCGCTGAACACCTCGCGCTGGATCAGCACCCCTTCCGGTCGGGAGCGCGGCGCAGCCGCCAGCACAAACCCATACGGCTGGCCGTCGTCAATCCCGGCATGCGCCAGGGTCACATGACAATCTACCCCGACCAGCGGCGCGTCAGACATCCCAGCCATCCAGCCGCCAGCCCCGCTCCTGCCGCCAGACCGGCGGACGCACCCGTCCGCTGCTGCGCAGACCATCCAGAAAAGCCCGGAAACGCTTCTCCAGGGGAGCCGCACAGGCCAGCCACTTCCCGGCCTCATCTGTGCGGCTGCCATGCGCCTCCACCAGACGCAGCGCGCGCGCATTCGCCGCCCATGCTGCTGCTCCGCTGCGGATAGCCGTCTCATGTTCGGCAGGCAAGGTGGTTGCCGCTGCCCCATCCAGCCCCTGAATGGTATGGACGGCAGTGTACGTCACATGCAGCACCTCACCCGCCTGGGGAACGGGCTGGCCGCCCAGCCACAGCAGAGGGAGACCATCCCGCCAGCCAAACTGCCATGGCTGGGGATATGGCCGGTAGAGGATGGCCGCTGCCTCATAAGGAAAGACCACCTCCACCACTTCAAGCAGTCCACTCAATACGGCCAGCGACTGCATCTGCCCCGCCCCGGTCAAGGTCAGCGTGCCGCTCAACAAGCGAGGCGCAGACTGGCTATACATATTGAGCACCTGACGCAGCGCCTCATCCAGTACACCGCTGGCAAAACGGTCGCCGCCATCATCCCCCAATTGCACCAGCATAGACGTGTGGAAATCATCCCGTTCCATCAGCCTCCTCCTTTGTGCAGGAGCGCACTTCTTCCACACTGAACATCTGCTTCTGCCCGTGCCCGTTGATCATCACCATCCCGCCATCCGCCAGGCGCCGGAAAGCCATCACCCCCGCCTCTCCTGCCAGGCGGGCGGCCAATCGGGCATCGCTCAAGTGCGGCTTGCGTCCTGTTGCTTTCCTCTTTGTACTCCCGGTCATGTCACCTCCTCTTTACGGTCTGCCGCAAAAAGCAACCCATCGCAAGTACGACTTCAGTCGATATCGCTTGAAATCACCTTTGCAGCAGACCGCAGCTTTCCTTATCCTGACGTGATCAACCGATCCTCAACCGCTGTGCCGAGAATATATGCCGCAAGCAAAGCAATCACCTCCGTCACCTGCTCCGGCTGGAGCGGGAAGCCCGGCCACACCGCCTGCACCACGGTGAAGACCACCCCCACGGCTGCCGCCCAGAACTTGCGGGAAGCCAGCAAACCTGCCAGGCGATTCTTCACCATCCCGGCGTCCGGCGGGTTGCGATGCACATCAATCGCCGTGCCGACAATATATGCCGCCAGCAGGGCTGCCAGGGCAGCCGTCTCTTCCCCCTGCAAGGGGAATGCGGGATCCAGCGCAGCCGCCACCACCAGCACCAGCCCGCTCACCGCTGCCCACAGTTTGCGCGAACGCAGCAACGTTTCCAGTTTGTTTGGCATTTTCTCTCCTTTGTGATCCAGACACGTGGAAAAACTACCTCTCATTCTTCCATAGCCTCCAAAATCACCACGAGTAGGGTGCGTTCGCGTGTTTTTCGCAACGCACCAACCATCAAGCTCCAATTCAGAGCATTTCCTCATCCGGGTTTACTCTTGGTGCGTTCAAAAGCGAACGCACCCTACTTTTAACTCACACCGCAGCGCAGGCTGAGCCTGTCGAAGCCGAAGCGGGTTTCGCAAACCTGCCCCGCGCTTCGATCCCACAGGGGTTGGTGCAGGCTCATCGTTCAAAAGCGAACGCACCCTACTTTTAACTCACACCGCAGCGCAGGCTGAGCC
>CAYURM010000011.1:0-44316 GCA_964447155.1 uncultured Anaerolineaceae bacterium | reverse complement strand
TGTCGAAGCCGAAGCGGGTTTCGCAAACCTGCCCCGCGCTTCGATCCCACAGGAGCAGGTGCAGGCTCAGGGCCCGTTCCGCGCAGAAGGGGGTTACGCCACGTTGCTCTTGTACAGCGGGCGAAAATCATTCACCCACACCGCCAGGAAATGACGCACCTTGAGGCGGTGCTGATCATTGGTGAAGACCGCCCCCAGGCGATCGTCGCACTGCAGGATGATCTCCGGCATGATCCCGAAGCGCTCGCCGACGAACAGGGCCGGGGCCACGGCCGGGTCGCAGGCTGCGGCCCAGTCATTGGCATCCGTCCAGTCCGGCACGGTGATCACATCGCCCGGCGCACCGCGCTGCATGTTCTCGCTGTAAATGTTGGCGGCATTTTCCAGGGTCGGGTAAAGGATCTTCATCGCGGCCAACTGCAAGGCGCGCGGCACCAGCAAGTAGCGCGGATTGATCGCCATCTTCGGCCCGGTGCCATAAGCCCCGGCGGCATTCTTGATCAACATCGGTTGTCCATACACCGCCGTGCAGGCCGCATCCCAGGCAGATGCGCTCAAGGCAGTCGTGTCCAGGTTGGCGTGACCGCCGGCCGTGGTCACGGCGGCGGCGTTAAACAATGCGCCCGTGTCCGCCAGGGTCGGGCCAATACCGGCATTGGCGGTGAAGACCGCCGCTGCCAGGGCGCTGATCTTGCGCAGCCCGGCGCTGGCTAATTCACGTGGGTAGGCGCGCAGCTTGTGCGTCTCGTCACGGTCGATCAATTCCAGCGTCAGGGGGATATACCCGCCGTACTTGACGAAGCTGGCTGTCTCCGGTGAATCACCCACCGCCAGCTCGGTATACGCGGCGCCTTCCGCTACAGAAGGCAATGCCCCCACCGTACCCATCAAAATGCCGGTGATCGAATTGAGCGTGTTGAAATGCTCCACCTGCGCCACCCGTGTCCACCAGTCATACCCGGCCTTGCCCAGCTTCTGCCACTGATCCAGCACAACCTTGTTCATCGCATTCTTGACCAGCCCGCTGAAATCCGCCGTGGTCGCCAACTGCGCCCGGCCGGGGAAGTACCCGCCGTGCAGATCATGGTCGCCAGTCAACAGCATATACAGCTCGCGGATGCCGCTCAAGCGCGCTACCTGCACACTCGCCAGGGAATCACCCCGCGGCGCACCAAACAGGTCATCCACCGCCGCCTGCAAACGATCTTCGGATGAAAACATCTGTGAGACCTGCCCGCCCGGGCCGGTCACCAGCGCGGAAGCAGTCAAGTCCGAAACCAGACCGCGCGCTTCCTCAATCGCGGTTTGCAGCGCAGCCGATTCAAAGACACGGCCGGCAAAACCAGCCCGCACATGGCGCTGCATGGCCGCCGGCAGGTGCGAAGCCGCCAGCGCCGTATCCAGCAAATAGCGGCACATCTCGCCGCGCACTGCTTCGGCTTCCTGCTGCGCCTGCAATCCTGATGCTGCCTCATTGGCGGCGGACGCCGCATTGGGTTTTGTGTCCACTTTCATCCTGTCAACCTCCTTGGGTTCTGAATAGAGTGCGTTCAGGGCACGGACGAACGCGCCGCCGCGGGCGGGGTCCATGACCAGATCAACCGAATACACTTTGAGAATTTCCTCCACCTGCTGACCGCGGGCGGTGAACACCAGGTCCGCCGAGAAACCCACCGCCGGGCGGGCATTGCCTTCCGCCAGCATCTGCCGGGCGAGGGCCGTCAGCAGCGGGGCCGATGGCCCCACCGGGGACAGGTGCAGCCGCACGCCCTGCACCGCTGCATCCCATTCCGGCTGGCGGCACACCCCGGCCAGATCACGCACCGAACGCCCCAGCCAGGCATGGTCAACAAACGTCTCCACCCCGTCCCACAGGGGCAGGCTCGCCCGCAGGCAGTCCGCCGGAAACTGCCAGCCATTGCCCTCCCCGGCAGTGATCGCCAAAATTTCAAACGCTCCCCCTGCTGTTACCTCCCCCGAGGCTGCCAGCCGCAGCCGATTCTCAACCTGCATACTCATCCTCCTGTGGAAAAACCTGTGGAAAAACCATCCTGTTCGATCACATCCCTGCCAGCCGGATACGGACTTGCATATAATGAAAAGGAGCAATTTTACGAGGGAATCCGTACCCAACAGCAGTCCAAAAACTCTCAAAACTGTGGATAACTCGCCAAAATCTGTGGATAAGTCGTGGAAGATGTGGAAATCTTCGTGTTTTTGTCCGATTTCCAACTCCCGTATGCCAATGGCATTAAGTACGCTTTTGCCACCCAAACCACTACCGGGACGAAGCAAAACCCGTTTTCAGTCACCTCCTGCGGGCCAGCCAAAGTGACCACATCCCCGGTTCGCAAACAGCCGCGCAAGGTATGATTAAACGATGGCTGCAGCCGCATATTCAGCGCCGTACTGACCAGCCATTGCTCGCTTTCCGGAAAATCCGGATTTACCGGCAGGGACATTCGCCCGGCTTCCAGCAGCGGAAGCGGATCCACCGCCCCGCCGTAGCCATTCTGCTCCTGCCCAGGTAAACGCACTTCAAAATGCAAATGCGGCCCGGTCGAAAAACCGCTGTTGCCTGAGAGGCCAATCTTCTCATTGGCCCGCACTGCCTGGCCGGTCTTCACCATTGGGCGTGCAAGATGTCCATAGATCGTCACCCGCCCGTCCTCATGCAGCAGGCGCACATGACAGCCATATCCACCCCGATCTACCGCTTCCGCCTGCGTCACCACCCCGTCCGCTGCGGCCTGAACCGGTGTGCCCGCCGGCAGGCCAAAGTCCAGCCCGTTATGCCCCGCCAGACCAAAGCGGGCATAGACGTGCGCATTTTCTCCAAACCCCTGGGTGACCGGCGTAGTACGCGCTGCAGGCCAGGCCAATTTCAATTCCGTCATGCTGCACTGCCTTCCACCAGCGAGTCCTTCAGATCCATTCCGTCCGGCTGCAAGGCATCCGCCGGGGCAGCCGGCCTGGAACGCCGCTCCATTTCCATGCCTTTGAAGCCCTCCACCACCGGCGGCGCACCCGCTCCATCCGCCAGCAGGACCTCCACATCTGCCGGTTCACCGGCATAGCGGTAAATCATCCGCAGCAGCTCGCGGTCATCCACCAGTCCGCGGTCGCGCATGTCCTGGAAGATGGCGCTGATCTGGGTGGCAGCCATCGCCAGCGAGATATTATCCCGGGAGGAGATATCCGCCCCGCTGACAGTCAACAACACGCCTGCCGGAACCCGCCGGTCAATCTTCGCCCGCCGGGCAAGCACCACCCGCAGCACATCTTCCACCACCCACAGGAAGTAACGTTGGCGCTGTTCGTAATGACGGTAAGTCGGTCCGCCGGACGCCTCGGCAGTCGTGCGCGTGCTGCTCTCCGGCTCGGCCAGAAAATGCAGCGGAATGCCCGCCCCGGCCGCGATCATTTTCTTCAGGGCCAGTCCATCGCTGTTGGCATCTGACGACTCCAGCTTGGGACTGAGAATTGACCAGTCCTCGCTCTCATCGCTGACCAGGATCGCGCCCGGCCGGGGCGGGTTAGCATTCAGCTCATTCTGGCGGGCGATGCGCTGGGCGGCGGTCGGCCAGCGTCCTTTCACGGTGAACAGGAAGGCGTTGCGGTAGCGGTTGAGCCGCGCCCTGTCCTCCAGCCAGTTGGCATAGCGCGACAACCAGCGCAGCAGCGGCGCCAGATCTGACTCGCCCCACTGCGCCCCCACCGGGCGATTGATCGCATAGTGCAGCATCACCGTCGGCCAGCCGCCATTGGCATCAGGATGATCGTTGGCCTCGTCATACGCCGGCCAGGCGTACGGCTCCAGTTCCTGCACGGTGCGCACCGGCCAGAAAGCCAACGGCTGCTCAATGTCATTGGTCTGGGCTTCAATGCGCTCGATGCTGGCCGCGGGGTAGGCACGCACATAGGACATACCCGCCACATCCGTGGAGAGCAGCACAAACAGGTTGCCCGTGCGGGTCAATTCGTCACACCACTCGCCGCAGCGCGTATCCATCCGGTTCAGGCGGTGATCCCAAAACTGTTTCAGAAACCTGTCCGCGGCGGTATGCGGACTGGCGATAGTGATCCCGTCTCCCAGCACGTATTGCGAGGTCAGCCCGACGATCCGCCGCCCGAGGGGATTGCTCCGCCAGACCTCCACTGCCTGGGCCAGTACCTCGCGCCGGTCATGGGGAAAGCGGTCGCGGTCATTGTTGCTCCCCGCCGCCAGGCCCAGCGGGAAGCTCATCTCGGTCTCCGCTGGAGCTGCGCTCAAAGCCGTGCTGCGCAAGCGCGCCGCCTGCCGCGGGAAAACTCGTTCGATCCATATTGGCATACATAAACCTCCTTATCATACGTACTTTCTCCGTAGGGACAGGTCTCCCGACCTGTCCGCCCCAGCGCGCAACCCATCACAATCCATCAAAAATCACCCTCTACCGGCGTGACCCAAACTTCAAAACCACCCCGCGTAGGGTGCGTTGGCAACGCACCCTTCAGCAACCTCCAATTCGGTATTCCTTCTCCCGTTCAGAGCAATCATCCTCCCCAGGAAGAACGGGCTGTGCCCTAACGGACTGTCTCGCGCTTTACAGACGGGCAAAGCAGACAGGTTAGAAACGCGTCCCTACAAAAACATACCCTAAAACCCATGATCCAGTTCCTCCAGCGGATCCACCGACTGCAGGATGGCCCCTGGCAGCGGCGTTGACCAGGGCAGGTCATCCAGCACGGCGCACAGCGCCGCCGAGACCAGCAAATCGTCATGCAGCCAGTCGCTGCCGTCCGCCTCTCGCCGGCCGTCCCGCACACCCCAGGCCAGTTGATGCCCCGGACCACTGCGCACCAGGCATTCGCAAGCCGCGGTCTGACGCCGAAACAACTCCTGCAAGTGAAGCGCTTTCGTATCCGCCCCATCGGAGCAATGATCCTTGAAGCGCCCTGTCTCGATCACTCCCAGAAAATCCCAGCCCAGTTTGGACTTGCTGGCCGGGGTGAACACAAACGGCGTCACCCGTCCTGGCAGCGCCGCGCTGAGGAAACTCGCCAGCCCGGCACCCACGCCGGTGGCGTCCACCACCACCTGCTGCGGCTGCCACCTCTCGATCAAGGCCATCATCTGCCCGTAAAGCTGGCTGTGGAGAGTGCCCTGCCACTGGCGGCGCTGCACCACGCGGTAGGCTGGTTTGCACAGCAGGGGATCATCCAGCCCGGCCAGGCCCACCGAGACGATGGTCAGCGCGGTCAGGTCGCGGGCCGGGTTTTGTAATCCGTCCTCTGTCAGTGAAGCACCCGCTGCATCTTCCCCGCCTACATCGATCAAAAACGCATACGCCTCTCCTTGTTGCGGAGCATCCAATGACGCGTGTTGCCCCTGCATCAGTCTGCGCCGCTCTAGCGGGAACAACCCTCCCCCCGCCTCGATCTCCTCACAATAGAACTGCGTGCGCACCATCGGATGGCTGCGCCCCAGGCGGGCGACCTGATCGGCCACAAAAGTGCGGTACGCAGGCAGTACTGCGCCCACCTCTTCGGCCGTCAACACAAACGCCCGCCGGATCCCGTCCGCGGCCTCTGCCTGGCGGGCGGCGCGCAGCTCACGGGCCAGCAGGGTATCGCTGGTCCAGGCCGTGCCAAAGAAAACCCGGGTGGCATTGGTCGCAGCGGCCATGGGAGCAATATCCTTGTCAAATTTCTCCGGCAGCACATCCTGGGCTTCATCCACCTCCAGCAGGGTGCTGGCCGTCGCACCGACAATGTTGGCCTCCGGGTTACCCGAGAAAAAAAAGATGCGCGCCCGGCCCACCCGGTAGATGTAGCCCGACTCCTTCTTCCACAGGTCACGCGTCAGCAAATTGGCCGAGAGCGTGCGCTCCAGGCGGCGCATGGCATTCTGGGCCTGCGGCTTCCAGGTGGGTGACACCTTGACCAGCTCGGCATCTGTCTGCGAAAGCAGCAGAAGCAGATAGGCTTCCAACTGCGCCTGAAGCTCATTCTTGCCGGATTGGCGCGGGAACATGACCACAAAGCTCAACCCCAGCCCGCGGCGCACCGATTCAAGAATCGCCAGCGCCGCCTCAGCCTGATAATCCCGCAGGGTGATGCCCGATGCAGCCTGAGAAAACCGCAGCGGATCTGCCAACAAATACAGGTAGGCCTGGCGTAGTTCCATCACAGACCAATCACCGCTTTGAGGAAGGCCGCCACCGCCAAAATCGAGGAACTGCCTGAGGTCAACCCCGACCACACCTTGAACTGGGTCACCCCCTGGGTGGCCTCCTGCAAGCGCAATTCGTGATCCCGCACCTGACCTTCCAGCCGCGACAGGCGGTGGTCAATCAGCTCGATATTGCTCGCCTGGCGCGCCTTGAGCAGGTCGATCTCCGAGCGCATCAAATCCAGCGCATGGTGCATCTGTTCCGCGATCAGCGCGGCGTGTGGATCCTGCATCGGGTAAGTCTCCTTTTTACTGAACCAGGTGCAAGTTGTGCTTTACCCTTCGGGCACGATGTTCGACCGCACCAGCCTTCCTTTGGTAAATAATGCGGTCACTGCATGAAAAGAATCTCCGTGGTTTGTAATATCTTGCGTTGCGGTGATTGTAGTAACGACTTCAGTCGTTATTACCTGAAAGGTATGCTTCCTCCCGCAGGTTTCGAAGGCAATATCCGTCCATTTTCGCAACGCTGCGGCTTCATCACCCTGCATCCAAACCAACCCTGCGGGAGGCTGTCCTCACAGCGGGCGGGGCAAATCCCCCCTTTGGGCTGGCAGCCTGGCTGGTGCAAGGGTTCCGTTGGTTTCGGGTGCTTGTCCGCACCGTTGCACCGCCAGCCAATGGCCGCTTAAGATAGGCGCTGCCAGCCCTTTTCTCCACCACCGTGGTTAAGCTACTCGTCTGACTGTTCAAATCGCTTCAACATCTCGGACAAAGCGGCTTGCAAAGCCGCGGCGTGCGCATTGCCCTCCTCATGCAAACGCTTCTCAGCCTGCAGCAGATTGACCAGGCGTACGCTGGCGCTGCTCAAACTGTCCAGCACCCGCCGCAGTTCCGGCAGGGTGGTTTCTTCCTCCGCCAGGGCATTGATCCGCCCAATCAGCCCGCGCAGAATGCTGATCTCCCTGGCAAGGCCAGAAATGGCTGTTTTTGCCCGCCTGGGGGTGTCTGGATTCGGACACAATCGCAGGTCTCCTTTCAAACAGAACTTTTGTTCTATTCCTGTTCCCAGTATGACAGATTTTCAGGCGCAAGACAATGGTCATAACCGGCAATCCAGCAGGTAAAACCGGCAAACACCCATTCACTCATCGATTGTCGCGTTTTCGTTACAAAATCGTCTGAATCACTGTACAGTTGCTTAAACCGCATTGACTTTTTTCCTGCAGTGCTGTATCGTAAAATCAGGTATTTAAGATCGACTATCAAGGTAACCATGAAAAATTTCTTCGAACGCCATCCATTGTTTCACCCAAAAGACGACGGTTCCCGCTGGCGCGGTCAGTCCTTTGTAGAGCTTGCGCTGGTGCTGCCCATCCTGATCATCCTGCTGTTGGGGGTGGTTGAAGTCACCATGTTCCTCGGCCGCTATCTGGATGCGCTTGACCTGACCCGTGAGGCCGCCCGTTTTGCCTCGGCCCGCGACTCGCGGCCGGAAATCCAGGCCCAGATCGCAGATGTGGATTGCAGCGCTCCCGAGCCGTTCAACTTCTACTGGCACACTGCCTGCATTTTCTCTCCCCCCACAACCGATGGACAATGCCTGGACTGTATGAGCTATGCTGTTGGCGATGCCGGCCGTCCGGCGCACTGCAAATTCTGCAACGGTCTCAATCCCTTTGTGGAGTTAAAGCCCGAAACCGATGATGTCCTCATTTCCGTCTTCACCGTGGTCAACCGCCAGAGCAGTTCAGAATCCCCGGTCACGACCTGGGCATTGTCTAACCATGATCTGGATACGACCCATTCCAACAACTGGCAATACGACTGTACCGGGGATCAGGACGCAGCCAACATCGTTCAGGCCGAGCCATATTACACCGAAGCCCGCATGGCCAGCCTATTGAACGTCGGTCCCAACACCCCCACCCCGGCTTCCCGCCCCAACCGCGGATTTGTGGCCGTCGAATTTTATTATTGTTACGAACAAGTGTTGAATATTCCCTTTATCACCGCTTTTATTCCAAACCCGATGAGGCTCCATGCATACACAATCATGCCACTCCCGGCGGCAGCGCCAACGGCCACGCCCAAACCATCGCCCTAACCCGGATACCCGCCAACCAAAACACTCGCGCGGCCAGATCATGGTCGTTTTTGCGGTGGCTTTGCTGGCCCTGCTGTTTTTCGTCGGCCTCGCTGTAGATGCCGGGGCCATGTATATTACCTACGGCCAGCTTAAGCGCGCCGTCGATGCCGCTGCAGTGGCCGCTGCCAACGACTTCAAAAGCTTTGAAGGCAACGTCAATACCGCTGAACGGGTTATCTCCATGGAACAAACCGCAGCGGAAGTGCTGCACATGCACAATGTGGATACCGGCGTGACCACACTTAACCTAAGAGTCTGTGATGAAAACTCCGACGGTCTGCGGGATGCTGACCTGCAAACCACAATCCCCGAGTTTTATAACCTTTGCCCGGATACCACGGCCAACGAATCGCCGCGCAAGCTGATCTACGTCGGCGCCAATATGGATGCCCCGCTCTACTTCCTCCACTTGCTCGGTTTTGAAACCATCAATCTCACCACCTACTCCATTTCCGAAGCCGCCCCGATTGATGTGGTCATCGTGCTGGACGTCTCTGAATCGATGGGCGAGGAAACCATACATCCTACCCCATACAACGTTCTCGGCTACAATCCCAACGGCGCCTCAGGCTGCAACCCGGTCCCGGTCGGTCAAGCAGGCTATAACCCCGATGATCCGGGCTCCTGTCAGCCCTTGCTGGACGCCAAACTTGCAGCCAAAGCGCTGATCGACTCGCTCTATCCCGGCTACGACCAGGTTTCTCTGGTCACCTTTGACAGCCAGGCCATCGTCCAGCCGATCAAAAACCAGGCCGGGGTTTCCGTCAGCCTGAGCAACTCCATGGCCAACGCAAAGACCGCCGTGAATGCCATCCGCCTGCACGATGACCCCGACCGGAAATACCGCTGGGGCATGTGGCAGGGTTCCGGACGCTTTAACCCCGTCAACCCCGAAGACCGCGACGGCGACGGCCTGGACTGGGACAGCCCTGCCAAAACCGGCTACACCTGCCCGGCAATGACCGACCATAAAATGGACGACCGCTGGTGGACGTACGATGAAGGCGCACCAAAATGTACCGACAGTGCCGGAAAATGTGACAGCCATTCCACTACGCCCGGCAGCAATGCTCCCTGCTCCTGCAAGGCCTGGGGCATTCACGCCTCCGGCCCCGACTACGACTTTCCCGATCCGGGCGGCCTGCCCTGCGACGATGACAATCTTTACGATGCCTATGACTGGAACCTGGATGGGAAATTTACCATCGATGACCACAACACCACCCTGCAATGGCTGGCAGATAACGACCCCGATGGCGGCGGCCCAATGGTTGCCTCCCTGTCTCCCCTCTCCACCTGCACCGGCTGCGGCATGCGCACCGCTTCTGGCGTGCTGGCAACCGAAGGCAGGCCAGGCGCCGTATGGGTAATCGTCTTCCTTTCCGATGGGATGGCAAACCTCAGCGATACCTATAACGCCTCCGTTCCCAATAACGTCCCGCCCGAATATCCGAATGGCTTCTGCAACGGGCGTTTTGGACAGGCCCAAACCCCGCCCGATTATTCCTTCTCGGCAGGCGGTTACTGGCCGTTTCTGTGTACCGTCACAGATACCTCCCGACCGCGCTATTGCATTGACGATAACCAGGAAACCTGCCCGCCCGGAACCATCTGGCAGGGGGCGACCCCCAACACCAACTACAGCGTACTCGATTATGTCTATGACATGACCGACGATGCCGCCCTGACCAAATCAGACAACCTGAAAGAACCGCCAGGCAATGACATTGCCATTTACTCGATCGCCCTGATCAGTACCCCGCGCCAGAATCCGTTTTTCTACACCGCAGAAGACCTGCTGCGCTACATGGCCGCTGTGGGAGACGACGGCGACCGTACCACCGACCCCTGTAAAACCGCCGGGCATTTTGAGTCCTGCGGGCAATATTATCTGGCCCCTACCAGCGCTGAACTCGTCCCCATCTTTGAAGACATCGCTGGACGTATCTACACCAGGATCACCAACTAATGCATCTCAAGAAGATTTATCCGGTTATCTTTCCAGACCTCTTCTTGCCTGACTGGAGGGCAGCATGAGCAAAACCAAACAATCCATCATCGCAATTCAGGGACACTTCAAACGCCGTTCACGTGCCCAGGGGCTGGTTGAATTCGCCCTGGCCCTGCCCGTCCTCCTGCTGTTAATTTTCGGCATCATCGAATTTGGCCGTCTGCTGCAAGCCTGGCTGGCGTTGGAAAACGGCGCCCGCTTTGGGGTGCGCTATGCCACCACCGGTGAATATAACCCCGCCTACTGTCCCGATGCCGTGGACGCCTTTGAAAATGTCCGCTTTCGCAACAACCTGGAACCCGATAAGCCCGCCCTGTATGCTGTCATGACAGAAGATGAAAAAACGGACGGCCGCGACGACTGCATTGTACATACCGCCGATGGCAAGGTCAACAATCAGATTACCAATGCCCTGCAGGACTGGGCGCGTCTGCCTTCGATCTACGATGCGGCCCTCTCCGGCGCTACAGGGATTGCCTGGGATGCCGATGCACTCATCTCCGGGGAATATGCCGAATACCTTAAGGATTCTTATGATCCCGGAACGTATGACTATAATGTCTTCGGTGACCTGCTGCCCAATGCCGATCATCGCGGCAATCCTGGTGAACCTGGATTTTTCGCCGTTTCCGTGTGCAGCAACCGCGCCAATGCCAAAGAAGACACCCTGCCGGATGACAGCCTGCCGGACGGTGGTTATTTCCTCTTTGATACCACCGATTTCTTCTACCCCGGCGAGGAGGGCAATGATGCCTACCGCTACCGGATTTACTGTGACTACGTGTCCCTGACCGACGACAAGGTCGTGCGCTATGTAGACGACGCCGGCGGCCCCGGCGACCGGGTCAAGATTGAACTCAGCTATCGCCACAACCTGATCACCCCCTTCGTCAGCGACTGGTGGCCGACCCTCAGCCTGAACGCCCAACGCGAAGGTCTGGTCGAAAAATTCCGCTCCTCCCGGGTGACCGGTCTGAGCGGCGCCATCGGTTTCCGCGCCACCAACACCTACACCCCCCCGCCGCCTACCGAAACCCCCACCCAAACCAATACCCCCCAACCCAAAACCTGTTTGAATGTCGGCGGCGTCCTCAAAGAGATCTACACGGATATTTCTGGCAACTACATCTCCGATCTCACCAATTCATCCAAATACCCCACTTACCCCGATATTCAAGCCATCGAGCCAAAATTCGAGCTGGATCCCTACAACATTGACCAGTATTATGGCAGCCGCTGGCGCGCCTATCTGTGCCCGCCTTACGATGGCACCTATACGTTCCACATTTCCAGCGATGATCATTCGGAGCTGTATCTCAGTCCCAACCAGAGCGAAGCGGCAAAATCACGCATCGCCCGCGTCAACGGCTGGACCAGCTCGCGTCAATGGGATCGATACTCAGACCAGACATCTGCCGGCATTAATCTGATCGGCGGGCAGCTGTACTACATTGAAGCCCTGCATAAAGAAGGCAGCGGCGGTGACAACATCGCCGTCGGTTGGACCGGGCCTTCCTTCACCGATATCAGCGTTATTGACGGCCAATATCTGGTGCCCGAAGAGATCGTCCTCGCCCCCACCATCACGCCCACCCCCACCCCCCCCGCAGACTGCGACATGCTCGTCAACCTGCTGGAACAAAGCCTCGGCGAAGGTCTTGCCATCCAGTATATCGACCATGGCGGCTACCTGCTGGAATCCTACCTGCAGAACGTCGGCCCCTACCCCATCTATTTCACCGGGGCAGAGATGGACTACAACGGCGCCTGGCATAATGAAGCCCAGCCACCCGACCCGGATCGAATCTTTGATCTGTATGGCTGGAATAACAATTACTATAATCCGATCTATGATCCCTCCGACGTATCCGCGCGGAGCTACAGCCACACCTTCCCCAGCCCGAAAATCATCTATGAAAATGATACCGGCTGGTACAAATGGACCTATGACCGCAGTGTGTTCAATTTCTGGATCACACCCTACGTGCGTTCCTATCCCATTCCAGCCAACAACCGTACCCCCACCCCGAGGTGGGACGCAGGCGGCAGCGCCGATCGTCTTTTCTACTGGAACAGCGACTTCGAGGGCGTGATCAAATACGAATTCCGCCCCGACGGCGGCCCGGTGCTGAAATGTGAAATGGACGTCACCGGCAAACCCGGCCCGGAGATCAAGCCCACCATCTATCCCGGCAATACGATCGGCGCCGAACCTTTCTACATCCGTGCCGTCGTGGAAGGCAACAAAGACCTCTCCGGCAATGACCGGAACGTCAACGAAGTCCGCTTCTATGTCTATGATTCCAATGGAGAGATCGTGCATTACCGCCGGGATACCAGCGCCCCCTATTGCATCTTTGGCGGCAAATGCCAATACTATACCCCTTACGAAGACTCCTGGTCGCGCGGCGGAGTGATTTCCAGCGATACCTATACCCTGATGATCATCGCCCAGAACAATGACGACGGCAGCCGCAAAAAATCCGAAGCCATCGTGCGCACTTTCAGGATCAATGCGCCCACACCTACCCCCACCAGAACCCTGCCGCCCTCCCAGACGGCCACCATCACGCGCACGCCCACCAGGACACTGGTGCCCACCAATACACGCACGCCGACCAAAACCCTGCCGGCGACGCAGACGTACACCCCCACCCGGACAGGGACGGCGACCAAAACGGGAACGCCAACCCGTACGCCAACCCGCACGGCAACCCGTACCGAAACCCTGCCCGTCACCGCCACCCGCACGGCCACCAGGACGAATACGCCAACGCCATGCCTGACGCCGGATGAACTGGGCGGCTGCCAGTAACCGCAACACCTGAAACCTGGCGGAGCCTTGCGCGTAAAAGCAGCGCAAGGCTCCGCCTTTCAAATCAGCTCTCGTTGTAGTTATCGTGTGGGTCCTCCACGCTTTGCGTGACTCACTACAATAAATCCATCGGATTGTGAAGCACAGTCATCCCCTGCAACGGACAAATCATACCCGCCTCACCCATCAAACCCTGTGAAAGCAATGATCGCCGCCCTCAAAGAACGCCTCTCCCGCCTCTGGAAAAACCACCCCCGCCTGTCCCTCCTGCTGGCGGTGCTGCCGTTGCTTGTCATCCTGTCTGCCCTGTTGTTCAGCCTGAACCAATCCCCGCAGCTCACCATGGAATGGCGTCTGTTGCTCATGTTAACTGCCGCTTTGCTCAGTTTATGGATTGGCCTGGGGGGAATTTCATTGATCTTAAAACGGCAGGGCCGTTCACTGGATCACAACGTTTACATTGTCATCACTCTCGTGCTGGCTTACCTCATCCCGGCAGTGATCTTCGTCCTTCCCGACTGGCTGATCCCCTTTGCCGTCGAAACGCCGCCTGCTGCCCGCCTGGCTGCCGGCCAGCCCTGGTTCTACCTGTGGCAGGCCCTGGCCCTGGCCGGCAGCGGATTCATCCGCATCTCCGGCAGGTTAACCCTTTCCCCGGCAAAACAACTTGCTTTCCACTGGCAGCTCACCCTCAGCCTGCTCACCGGACTGACCGCCTGGCTGTTCGCCGCTTTCCTGTATGCCCTGCTCTCCACCCCCTTTCCTGTCGAACCTGACCCGCCCTCAGACATCCTGCAAGCCGCCCTGTTCATCGTCAGCGTGCTCATCGCCCCCTGGGCAGAGGAACGCTTCTTCCGCGGCGAAATCCTCCCCGCATGGGAAGACTCCCACGGACGCACGCCCGCCATCCTGTTCAGCGCTGCCCTGTTTGCCACCCTGCAGCTGCGCCCCCTGCTGTGGCTGCCGGCCTTCGTGATCGGCCTCGCCCTGGGCGAACTTGCCCTGCGCACCCGCCGCCTCATCTATCCCATCCTTGCCCATGCCCTGATCAACCTGCTCTTCTTCCTCCTCGGCTGGTATCTGGTGATCTGAAAGCGCCCGCTGAGCCTGTCAAAGCGTCCGCCGAGCCTGTCAAGCGCTCGCTGAGCCTGTCAAGCGCTCGCTGAGCCTGTCAAGCGCTCGCTGAGCCTGTCGAAGCGCCCCCGCCAAGCGCCCGCCGAGCCTGTCGAAGCGGCGGATGATCATGCCCTGCATGAGAAAAGTAGTAGTTTTTGCCTGAAAACCTGTTCGTCGGGTGCGTTCAACTACGAACGCACCTCCCGAAACACTACTCCCTTTCTCTTCCATCCCCTATAATTAAATGCATCACAAATAACCAGGGAGAAAACACCCATGCCGCAAACCACATACCATTTTCCGGAAGGATTTATCTGGGGCACCGCTACCGCCGCCCACCAGGTGGAAGGCAGCAATCACAACAACGACTGGGCCGCCTGGGAAAACCAGCCAGGCCGTATCCATAACGAAGACAAAGCCGGCCTGGCCTGTGACTGGTGGAACGGCCGCTGGCGCGAAGACCTCGACCGCGCCGCCGAAGCCGGGCAGACCGCCCACCGCCTTTCGGTGGAATGGAGCCGCATCCAGCCCGCTCCCCACCGCTGGGACGAGGACGCCCTCGACCGTTACCGCGCCATCCTGCGGGGCATGCTCGATCGCGGCATCCAGCCTATGGTCACCCTCCAGCATTTCACCCTCCCGTTGTGGCTGGCCGAAAACGGCGGCTGGGAGAACGATGAAATCCCCGGCCTGTTTGAAACCTTTGTGCAGCGCACAGTGACCGCCCTCAAGCAATACAACACCGCATGGATCACCATCAACGAACCGAATGTCGTCATCTACAGCAGTTATATCGACGGCCTCTTTCCCCCCGGGAAAAAAGAGGACATCGCCGCCGCCTGGCACGCTGTCCTTAACATCATCCGCAGCCATGCCCTCGCCTACCACGCCATCCACGAGATCCAGCCAAAAGCCCAGGTCGGCATGGCCCACCAGTATCACGGCTTTATCCCTGCCCGCAAATATTCCCCTTTGGACGCCCTCATCGCCCGCGTTAATCACCAGTCCTTTAATAACGTCTTCCCCCTGGCCCTCACCAACGGCAGGGTACGCTTCCTGCACAAACGCACCCGCCTGCCCCATGCCGCCGGCACCCAGGATTTCTTCGGCCTCAATTATTACACCTGCGAAATGGTCAGCTTCCGCCCCGCCCCAAAAAACCTCTTCCAGAAACGCTGGTTTCCGCCCGAAGCAGAACCCTCTCCCTTCCAGTTCAACGCCAGCTATCCGCCTGGCATGTTCACCGCCCTTGAATGGGCCAACACCTGCGGACTGCCCATTCATATCACCGAAAACGGCATCGAAGACAGCCAGGATGACTTTCGTCGGAAATACCTGCTCACCCACCTGCACCAGCTCTGGCAGGCGCTTAATCACAATATCCCCGTGCGCAGTTATTATCACTGGTCACTGATCGACAATTTTGAATGGGAACGTGGCTGGGATATGCAGTTTGGCTTGTGGACCTTCGATCGCGAAACACAGGTGCGCACCCCCCGCCCCAGCGCCGCCCTGTATGCCGCCATCTGTCAGCAAAACGCCATCTCCCACGAACTGGTGGAAGCATACGCCCCTGCTGTCTTGCCAAAGCTCTTTCCGGGCGGATAAACAGAAAAAGACCGGAAGCGCCGGGCTTTATAAAGACCTAAGAATGCGCTTTTAATACCTTGATCGTATCCTTGCCCGCGCGTTTGGCGTCGTACAACGCCTTGTCCATCAGGTAGATCAGCCCATCCAGGTCTGTGATCGCTGGCGTCCAGGTCACCACGCCGATGCTGACGGTTATCTGAATCGCATGCCCCTCATACGCCACCACACTTTCGTCTAACAGCGTTCGCAAGCGTTCGGCAAATTCCCACGCATGCTGCTGGTCAAGGTTAGGGATCAGCAAGGCGAATTCATCTCCACCGTAACGCGCCAACACATCCACTTCACGGATCGCACGAACACAAGTATCCGCCACCATGCACAGCACTTCATCACCTGCCGGGTGCCCCAATCTGTCATTGGTCTGCTTGAAATCATCCAGATCAAGCAGCAGCATCGAAAATACCTGCCCATAGCGTTTTGCCCGTGACAGCTCATCATTTGCCCGTCCAATAAAATAGCGCCGGTTATATACCTGGGTCAAATCATCGGTTACGGACAAATGGGACAGTTGTGTCCGCATCTCCTCCAGTTCAAAATAAGCTTTAAAAAAGATACTGCCGAAAAATGGGGTTAAGACCAGGGGAATAATCAGAGAGATTAACAAACCGCTGATTGATATCTCCACCTGGATCAGCCAGCGCAAGACAACCGAAATGCCCGTCGACGCCAGCATAGACGCCATGGTTAAGAGCACCACCAAATTCTTTTTTCCCAGCTTTTTTACCCACGGAGGCAGCATATTTTCCCCACTTGGCCTTCACCTAGATCATTCGCACCATATAATGCTCGCTGCGCTCAAAACCCCGGGATTGATAGTACACCCTCGTTCCGACCGCCGCAATCACCGCCAACCGCTTAAATCCTGCCTGTTTTGCAATTTGCTCAGCCAACTCCAGCAGATTCGTACCCAAACCGATATGTTGAGCCGCCCCTTGCCGCGCTTCCCCTACCTCGACCGATTGCCCATACACATGCACTTCGCGGATCAACGCCGCCCCATCCAGGTCAGCCATGCCAGTATCCGGCGCATCGGTGGTGGGCAGCGACAGGCGCAAATACCCCGCCAGACGGTCATCAGGCGTCACATACGAAAGGAAATGCTCCTCGGCATAGGCGGGATGATAGATCTCATCCACCAGTTCCAATTGCTCCGCTGCCACCTTCTCACGGCGGATCTCCCGGCAGCGCACACAGCGGCACACCTGGCCGCGGCGATTCAACTCTTTGAAAATATCCTGGCGCAGGTTGGTGTGTTTGTTCCCCTCAACCACATGATGAGAAGGAATATCCCGGATCACCCGGTTCACCCGGCAGTACGGCGGAATATCGGGCTTCACATCGGCAATCAGATCAATTAATTCCCCGGTAGTGTATGGCCGATAACCGCCCTGCCGCCAGCGTTCATACAGTTCGGTGCCTTCCAGCAGCTGGGTCGGGTAAATCTTTAATTCATCCGGGCAGAAACCCAGCCCGTCGTCAGAGGAAGTCCATAACCGTCCAAAATCTTCCCGATCCGACTCCAGCGTGGCCCCCAGCAGATTGGGCATCCAGTGCAGCACGATCTTGAAGCCCCCCGCCCGCAGCAAGGCAGTCGCCCGCAGCAGGTCTGCCACGCTGTGGCCGCGCTTGTTCAACTTCAAAATCTCATCATCCAGGCTTTGCGCCCCCATCTGCACCTTGGTCACCCCCAGGCGGCGCAGCTCAGCTAGCTCCGTCGGGTTGATCTCATCTGGCCGCGTCTCAATCACCAGCCCCACATTGCGGTGGCGGGCAGTCTCATTGAACCGCTGCGCCTCCGCCAGATCATCAAAGGCTTCCTCATTCATTGCATCAAAACAGCGCCGCACAAACCACTCGCGGTACTGACGGCTATACGCATGCCATGTGCCCCCCAGAATCAGCAGCTCGATCTTGTCCGTAGGATGCCCCACCGCTTCATACGCATCAATCCGCGAACGCACCTGCTTGTACGGGTCAAACGCATTCTGAAACGCTCGCGCCGCCCCTGGCTCATCGGGCAGGTAACTCTTCGGCATGCGGCTGTCGTTCGGACAAAACACACACTCCCCCGGGCAATCGCACGGTGCGGTCAACACGGTGACCGTCGTCACCCCCGAAAGGGTGCGCCCTGGTTTCATCCGAATGCGTGCCAGCAGCCCCTGGTCTTCCGGCCAGTCTCCGCTCTCCACCCGTTCGCGGTAGGCCGTCACCAGTTGATGCTTGGCAACATACCCCCCTTTGGGCAGCGGATGCGCGCGCACCGTCGGCATCACCTCCGCCCCCTCGCGGATCATCTCCAGCAGGCGGTGCGCCACGGCCATCTTCTCCGGGTCATATTCCCGTCTTTTTTGCCATTTCCTGAATTCTTGATTGGTCAATTTTCTGCTCACTTGGTGTAAAGATGACTTCGTCTGGAATAAAGCGTAGGCTGAGCCTGTCGAAGCCGAAGCGGTACATCATCATCATGCGTGTTGCCTTCGACAAACTCAGGCAACGCTTCCCGCCCGCCAGCGGGTATAATCATCCCATGCAAATTGAAATCCGCCAACAATTACTAACTCTTAATCGACAATTTTACCAGACCTTCGGGGATGCGTTTGCCCATACCCGCCGCCGCATCCAGCCCGGCATCCACCGCCTGCTGGCTGAAACCATCCCGCCCCATGGCAGTTGGCTCGATCTCGGTTGCGGCAGCGGCGCGCTCGGCCTGGAATGGATCCGCCACAACCGCACCGGCAGCTACACCGGCCTAGACTTCAGCCCGGTGCTGCTGGCCGAAGCCCGCCGCGCCGTCGCTCCCCATCTTCCCGCTCCCGGGCTGGAAGTGCAATATGTGCAGGCCGACCTGGGCGACCCCGGCTGGACAGAATCCCTGCCGCAGGCGCAGTTTGACGGCCTGCTGGCCTTCGCCGCCCTGCACCACATCCCCGGCAGCCAGGCGCGCCTTGCCCTGCTCAAACAGGTGCGCAGCCTGCTCCCCGCCGGCGGTCTCTTCATCCACTCCGAATGGCAGTTCATGAACAGCCCGCGCTGGCAGAAACGCATCCTCCCTTGGAGCAAAGTTGACCTGAGCGACGCAGATCTCGACCCCGGTGACACCCTCCTCGACTGGCGGCACAGCCTCCCCGGCCAGATGGAGCAGGTCGGCCTGCGCTACGTGCATCACTTCACCCGCACCGAACTGACCGAACTGGCCGCCTCCAGCGGCTTCACCATCCATTCTGAATTTGAATCAGACGGCAAAGAAGGCAACCTCGGTCTTTACCAGGTCTGGCAGGCAGTTTAGCCGCTCATTTTTTGCCCCCCTTGTCATTGAATTTGAGAAAATCATCCCCAAATTGCCTAATTCCCTACCCCCTAATCCCTGATTCAGGGATTGACTGTTTGCCCGATTCACCAAATCCTGTCAATGATGAATAAATTTTACATTATCCAGTGCCTTTATCGCCCGCTACCGGCTGGCACAGCCCCAGCATCGTCCCCACCGCTGCCGCCTGCGCCAGCGTGTTGACCTGCAAGCTGTGTTTTAACGCCAACTGATGATTGAACACCGTGCGCTCCGACATTCCCAACCGCCGGGCGATCTGCTTGTTGGTCAACCCCTCCGCCAGACATTGCAATACCTCACACTGCCGCCGGCTGAGATCCGGCGGCGATATCACCGGCAGCCCTTCCTCATCCGGGGTGACCACCACAACCTGCCCCTGTTGAGTGGCTTGAAACGCACGCTTTCCCGCAGCACCATACGAGGATGGCGGCTGCCACTCCCCGCGCAGCACCGCCTCCGTCAACGCTTCCGGCGGCAATGGCGATTCAAGCAAAATGAACGTCTTCCTGTCCGGCAGAAAAATCAACCGCGTCATGCGGACATCTCATCCGGCATCTTTTTCATCCCATCCTCCTTGACCCATCCCACCGATCGGCAATTTTTTATAGAACATATATTCTATTTTATTATCGGGATTTTTCTTCGGTTTGTCAAGGTCTTCCGTGAAAATTCCCTCTCCTGCTCCCTGATTGACGAATTACGGATTACCGATTCCTTCTTAAAACACCAGCCCTCTGGCGCAAAGCCAAAGGGCTGAAATCAAAACAATCTGTCGACTATTCTATCACTGCATCCGCCGGAACAATTTTGGTACCGTTCAGCATCACATCGCCCACCGGGCAGCGGGACTTCACGAAGCCCATGAACTTCTTGACCGCTTCCGGGGAAGAGCTGGTCTTGATATGCGGGGTGAACCGTACTTCCGAGAAGCCCATCCGCACGCCTTCTTTGCCCTTCAGGAAACCATCCGGGTCCAGATCGCCTTCCAGTTCAACCCAGAAATCTTGCAGGTCAATCCCCTCCGCCTTGGCAAACGCCGCCGCCACGATCACCTGGCACGAACCCAGAGCGATCAACAGCGCCTCCACCGGATTCATGCCCGTGTCCGTCCCGCCCAAATTGGCCGGTTCATCCATGCGCACAGAAAAACCACGCACAGTATTATCAACCTGTAAACCTTTCACCAGTTTGCTGGTGGCCTTAAAAGTAGCAGTAGTCATTGAAATCCTCCTTCAAAAATAGGTGAGTTTTGTTGTGAATAAATTCACAACAATATTATACTAAATACCATCTTATTTGTCAATTATTTGACAGGCATGGAAGGCAATACCTTACTTGAAGCGTATGAAACGCAAAGGCTGCGCATCAAGAAGGAGTCAATCCCCAATACCTACCCCTCATCACTGCTGCCCACGCTATCCTTCACGCCATCCCCATTCCCCAGCCGCAGCCCGGCCGCGCTGCTGCCTGCCTTGCTCAGATGCGCGCGCATATCATCCCGCGAGTTGGACAGCATCGTGATCGCCTTTGAAAAGCGCCCGTCCAATTCTTCCTGAATCGCCTGGATGCTCTCGCTGACCGTGTGCAGGTAGGCCTCCATGCGCTGCACATCCAGCCCCCTGCTGGACTTGAGCATCGTCTGGAACACCAGCAACAAATATGGCACGAACATGCTATAGCTGACCAGCACCACCCCCAACTGAAACACGTCCGCCTGGATGCCGTAGCACAGGTCATACACCGAGTCCGGAACCACCGCCACCCCAAAGTTGACCGTCACCGCCGGGTCAACATATTTGCGGACTTCACGCGCCTTACCCAGCACCGCCGTCTCGATCTCTTTCTTCAGGCGCTGCTGTTCTGCGGGATCTTCACAAACGGCAAACTGCTCCACCAGATGCGTGGCCGGCCATTTGCTGTCAATCGGCAGCACCAGATCATTCGGCAGGCGCAGGGCAAACTCCACCGGCTTGCCGTCCACCTTGAAATTGCGAATCTGCCAGGACGCGGGCAGCTTGGCAAACACCAGTTCAAGAATATTCTCCCCGGCTGCCCCTTTGGAGTGTGTGCCGGCGATGATCATCTCCAACCGCCGGATCGACTCCGACATGGCTGCGTCGGCTGCCTGGCGGGCATGGGTGCTCGAACGCAGTGCGGTCAGGTCATTGCGTGCAGTTTCCAGCTCGGCGCGCATGCTGGCCGTGGCTGCGGAGAGACCATTGGTGATCGTCTTCAACTCGCTCAGCGCCGAGGCCGATTGCGTGGTCAGTGAACCCACCCCGCGGTGCACCGTCTGCTGGCCCTGTTCCACCATGCTGATCCGCTCGGCCACAGCGCGCGTCTCCACCTGCATCGCCTGCACCGAACCGCTCAACGGCTCCAGATTCGCCACACGTGCGTTCAGCGACGCCAACTGGGTCTGTTCCTGCTGCACCGCATTTGCCAGACGACCCATCGCCTCCGCGCTGCTACCCGTATTCACCTTGCGCACCTGCCCCAGCAGCACAAACACCAGAATCACCAGCAGCACGAGGATGAACAGCGCCGTCAGCCCTGCGATCAAAATAATGGGATCAGAAATCATGTATGCCTCCAAAAACGCCCCTTGGAAAGGTTGGAAAAAACCAACTCAGCCAGCAAAATAAGCAGCATGAAAAATAAGCAGGTAAGCGACTCAACCCTTTTCAAGGTTGGACGAAAAACACGCCGCATCGGTTTCTTCCGCCAACGAGCAAAATCGTGGTTTCCCATCCCCTTCAGGGCACGCACTACTCCCACTCCCGCATCCATGCCACCGCATCCGCCACGGCATCCCGCACCGGACGGTAGCAGATGCCCAGCTCGCGCTCCGCCTTGCTGCCATCAAAACAGAACCCGTCCCGCAGCATGCGCACCTGGTCATTCGACAACCCCCAGATCGGCGGCCGTTTGATGAGATGCGCCAGCGGCGTCAGAAACCAGCCCAAAACCGTCGGCACGATCACCGGCAGCTTGACATACGGCATGCGCACCCCGCCCATCTCGCTGATCAGCCCAAGATATGCCCACATCGTCATCTGCGTCCCGCCCAGCAGATACGTTTCTCCGACCACGTCGTCCGCTGTCAGGCAGCGCACCACGGCATCACACACATCCGCCACATGAATAAAATTCATCTGCGTTTCGCTGAACGACATCAACGGCAGCCGCCCATCCAGTAATGCTTCCAGATATTGCCCCGTGGCGCGCGTATCGCCCGCCCCAATGACTGCTCCTGGCTGCAAAACCACCAGCTCCATACCATGCTCTGCCGCCGTCTGGCGCACGATCTCCTCCGCCTGGCGCTTGGTGCGCGCATACAGGGTCGTCAACGACAACGCATGCGGCGTCTCCTCGTTGAACGGCTGCTCGGCCGGCACGCCGTACACCGCCACCGTACTCACATCGATCACCCGCTTTACGTCAGCCGCCACCGCCGCCTGCATCACCGTGCGCGTCCCCGCCACATTCACGCGAGGCAGGATGCGCATATCCGGCTCCCAGAAAGAATATACATTCGCCAGGTGGATCAGCACATCGCAGTCCCGCATACCACCCTGCAAGGCTGCCAGATCATTGACCGTTCCTGTCACCAGATGCGCGCCCATTTCCTGCAAGCTGCTCGTGTCGCTGGTCTCGCGCACCAGACCATGCAATTGATGCCCGGCCTCAACCAGACGCCGGGCCACATGCCCGCCAATAAACCCGGTTCCCCCGGTAATAAAGATCTTCACAATGCCGTTCTCCTCTGTAATGACCGCTTCAATGTCCGGCGCGCATCACCCTTCAATCACTACTTTCACCGAAAACGTGCGTTTGGGCGGCACATCCTGCTCAAAACTGCGATGATAGATCAAGGTCAGCTCAGTTTCCCCCGGCGCCACCGCAGTGAAGGTGAAGTTAAACGTCCCGCCCGAACCGAGCGCATCACTGGCAGCGGTATACTCCGGTTCGCCTGTCAGGTGCAGCCTTGCCGCGTCCACATCCCGGGTTTCCCACGTGTAGCCCGTGGTCAGATTGCCAGTCAACAGGACGTGTACCTCCTGTCCGACCCTTAAAGCGATCTCGTCACCATCATTTTCTTCTGTAAGCATCACCGCTGCCACCTCCTCACTCTCCGCCGCAGCGCCCATGCTGATCAACGGCTCCGGCGCACAGGCAGCCAGCATCAACCACACCCCCGCCAAAACCCATCTCCAACTTTTCATCCCGGACCTCCTCTTTGGCGCGCATCCAACGCAGCGCTGCCAAGACAGGACATTTATACTTCTATTTTAGCAGGTTATGCCCAAAAAATCACGAATTAATCGAACAAATGACCGAGTAATTTTCGATTTTTCTCATTGACCAGTCCCCCCTCACCTGCTAGAATCAGCCGCACAACTTGATCATCTCGGAAGGAAAAAACCTCTTGAATATCGCCCCTGATTTGACGACTGGATTAGCGGTTTCGATGAGCCTGACGGCCGCCTTTATGTGGGGCTCGTGGTTCATTGCGATCAAATACCTGGATGACTACCCCCTGGAAGGCTTTTACATTACCCTTTTCGCCGCCTCCGTCATTTTCGTCTGGGCGGTGGGCTTTGCCCTGGACGGCTCGTCCCTGCTCGGCAACATGCACGATATCTGGGCAGTGGACCCCAGCCGCATCACCGTCACCCTGCTGTGCGGCGCGCTGTATGTGATCGGCCTGCAAATCTCGGTCTCGGTCAGCAAGCTGATCGGGCTGTCCCTCTCCCAGCCCATCCAGACCTCAATGAACATCCTCATCGGCACCCTGCTCTCCGCCATTGTCGGCGGCCTGCCGCCGGGCTTCTCGGCCCTCAAGATGGGGTTGGCCTGCCTCTTCCTGGTGGGGGCGGTGGCTGCCTCCATGCTGGCGGGCAAGTTGCGCGCACAAGCCCTGGACGCGGACGATAACCAACTCCAGTTCAACATGCAGGACCTGTGGAAAGGTCTCGGCCTGCTGCTGATTGCCTCCCTGCTGATGCCCGCCTACACCCTGGGGGCCTCTTACGGACTCAAATCAATCACACAGCCCAATGGCCTGGCCGTGATGCCTTTCATGGCCTTGCTTGCCACTGGCGCCTTTATCGGCTCGCTGCTCTCCAGCGGCTTATTGCTGACACTCCGCAAGCAATGGCCGCTCGTCCTGCACGCCGGGTTCAAGCGGCACAAACTCGGCATCCTGGCCGGGTTGTCCCACTACGGCGGCAACATCATTCACACCTTCGCCACCGCCTCACTCAGCACCGTCATTGCCTGGCCGCTGGGCATGACCGCCGGTCTGTGGACACAGCTGTGGGGTCTGGTCTACAGCGAATTCAAAGGCGCACCCCGCCGCAGTTACGCCGCCCTGGCAGCCGCTGTGGTGTGCTACTTCATCGGCGCTTACATCATCACCCTGATGACCTGAGATTTTCCAAACCTCAATTAAAAAAGCAGCCCCGCCAGGTTTTTCCTGGCGGAGTCTTGTTTATGCTTCAATATGAGGAAACGCAGACTTCTTCCCGTCCTAAAACACGCCCAGCCCGTTCAGCAGCACCACCAGCACCAGCAGCGGGGTGATGAACTTGATCAACAAAAAGATGGCCCGCACCAGTTTGTCATTCTTCAATGTGCCACGGTTGGTCAAAACCTGCCTGAATTTATCGTAGCCCCAGAACCAGCCCACAAACACCGTGATGAAAAAGCCGCCCACTGGCAGCAGGATATTTGAGCTGAGGAAATCAAACAGATCGAAGAAATTCTTCCCAAATACAGTCACATCCGCCAGCACGCTGCTGGACAAGGCCGCCAGCGAACCGATCAATGCCAGCAGAACCGCGGTGATGATCGCTCCCGTCGCCCGCGGCAGGTTGAACTGTTCATTCAGGAACGCCACCGGCACCTCAATCAGCGAGAGCATCGCTCCGGTGGCCGCCACGGCCGCCAGCACGAAGAACAATACCATGAACACTCCGCCAAATGGCATGGAGGCAAACACGGCAGGGATGGTAATAAACAACAAGGAAGGCCCCGCATCTGCCTGCAAACCGAAAGCAAACACCGCCGGGAAGATGGCAATCCCTGCCAGCATGGAAACCAGCAAGTCAGCCAGCATCACCCGCGTCGTCGTGCCGGGAATGTTCTGATCATCCTTCCAATAGCTGCCATAAGTGATCATGGTGCCCATCCCGATAGACAACTTGAAGAAGGCCAGCCCCATCGCTGCCAGGATTGTCGCACCCGTCAACTTGCTGAAATCAGGGGTGAACAGGAATTTCAAACCTTCCACGGCACCGGGCAGGGTCAGGCTGCGGATGTCCACGATCAGCAGCAGCACAAACAACAACGGGATCAGGCGTTTCGCCGTAGCTTCAATCCCTCTCGACACGCCGCGGATAATGATGATCGTGATCACCACCAGCACAACCCACTGCCACAACAAAGCCTGCCAGGGATTGCTGATCAAATCCGCAAATGCCTGAGAAGTAACGTTCGGGTCCGTTGACAGCAAACTGCCGGAGATCGACTTGAAAATATAGGCAAACACCCAGCCAGCTACTTCGGTATAAAACGCCATGATCAAAAAAGCCGCCAGTGCCCCGCCTGCACCGATCAGCCACCAGGGCTGTTTTTTGCTGGGCGAGACCTTGCGCATCGTCTCAATCGCATTGGCGCGTGCACTGCGCCCCATCGCAATCTCCGAGATCATCACTGGCAGCCCCACCAGCAAGGTCGCCAGCAGATACACAATGATGAAAGCTGCCCCGCCGCTGGTGCCCGTCTCGGAAGGAAATTTCCAGATATTCCCCAGCCCCACGGCCGAGCCCAGTGTCGCAAATAATGCGCCCAGCGCTGTGGCAAACCCACCACGCTGGAGCATTTTTGCAGCATTTGTCTTACCCGATTGTTTTTCTTGATCAGAAACTGTCATGACTTAATAACTCCTCTTGGAAGAAAATTTTTGACGCAACTGCGCCGATAAGAACGATGAACACACAAAAAAAGAGCCCCGTCTGATCAAGACGCGCTCGTTCCTGCATATTCTCATTTCTGAGCTGGATTATACAGCATAACAGGCATTCATCAAAGTCATTCGTTACCCATTAACCATCCGCATCTTTCCGGGCTACGGCAAGGAAGTGGATGGTATGGTTGTGCTTTGCCTGGCATGCACTTCGCCCTCCACTCCGCAAGAAAAGGCTGTCAGGCACTAATCCCCCCATCCCTTTCTTTTCCACATTATCCATTGATGAAGAATTTCTTGTGCCGCCAGATGCCTCGCGTGGTGCAGCCCATCTCCAGCAGCAGGCTCACCAAAAACTGCTCAAAACAGATCATATCAGCCGGCAGCGGTTCATCCAGATACCAGGCTACAGCCGGGCGGTGGCGCAGCTTGCGCAAACGGCGGGAAAGCTGCCGCGCTGTCATCCCCGGCTCCCGGTGCAGGATCGCCCCCAGCGCCTGCTGCAAGCCCTGTCTGCGGCTGAGGAGTTGTTCCACCATTTGTAAGATCATTCCCCGCTCGCGGATCACCTCCGCATGGGCGCCATCAACCAATCGGGAAATAACTCCCTCGCGGGTCATTTGCTCCAGTTTTTCCCATAATACTGTCGGGCTTTTCTGCTGCATCTCCGGCCAGACAGGAGAGAACGCATCCCGCCAGTCTGGCGCAAACAACACCTGCTCCGCCGGCAGATAGCACCATAACCCCTGCCCGGCCTGCAAGACCCACACGTCGTCTTCTCCCAACCGCCAGCCCTGCCAGGTCGTGCCGCCAATTTCCAGCGTCTCCCTATCCTCCGGCAGTAACAGCGCTGCGGTATCCGCAGACTCATCCATCTGCGGCCAGTGCCGCGCAGCCAGCCCAACCATCCAGCGCAGTGCCTTGCGCTGCCCAATGAAAGCCGCCAGCACCTCGCGCATGGCGCGCAGTCCAAACTGGCGCAGCCCATTGCCATCCACAGCTCGAAAAGGATCAACATAGCGGCTCAACACATACAAGCGCGCGGAGAGGGCCTGCGCCTGATCTGCCTCAAGACGATCCTGTGTCAGATGATTCTTTTGATCCGCCAGCACATTATGGATGATATCGTTATTGCCATTCCCGCTGATTCCCTGCCCCGTATTCAGCAAAGTAAAATCATGCGGCCTGCCGATCGTCATCAACTGTTCCTCAATCGCCGCCCGCATCGTTTCCCCCATGCCGCTGTCCAGCAGATACAACCTGTCCCCCGCCTGAAACAGCAAGGCATTCGCCGCTTCGGGAAGACCAGGCTGGCCTTCCACAAAACCACCTTCAATCATCCATAATTGTGAAGCGAGTTGATGTACCTCACCAAGCATAGCCTGCCTCATTATCTTTGATCGTCAAACCGCACATTCATCTGGCAAGATGCGCGACATAAAACAACACCGCAAAGAGGGTAACTGTTCTTTTAAGGCATTAATCTATGCGAATTCCTCAGCCAGCCCCACCGCCCACGCGCGGATGGCTTCCTCGTCGCGGTAATCGCCTTCTTCCAGTTTCATCACCTTCATCATCGTACGGAAGATCCAGGAGAGCTTATTAAAATCCATCACCCCGGCGAAATAGCCCTCATCCACCGGTTGGATATGGGGATAGGTTTCATGCAGCTTGTTCAAATACGCCGCCACTTGCTGGCGGTGTTCCGCTGTATCCTCTTTCATCCCCATACAGACGACGAAATAAGCCACCGGCATTTGCTGGAGGGCAATTTTGTGCCTGGCCATAAACCGATACACGTTCCCGTGTAATTCACCGGCATGGATCCCGCTGCCCACGATCACTGCCCGGTACGGGCTGAGGTCCATCACCTTGCTGGCCGGGCTGGCTTCAGCAGCCCATCCGGATTCCTGCAAAGCTGCTGCGATTGCTTCAGCAATTTCAGCCGTGGACCCCGCCCAACTGCCATACGCAACCAGAATTTTCTTGTCCATCATTCCTCCAAACCAAACTCAAAAGAAACACTAATCCCCCAGACAGGTGCCCACCGAACGCGCACTGTCAATCCAGTGATGATCAACAGGCACAGTCTTGCGTTTGCCGGCCACTTCTTCCAGCGGCACTGCTGCCACACCATCGCCGCGGGCCGCCACCATCACCCCATACCGCTCTTCAGCAATATAGGTTGCACAGGTTGTTCCCAGGCGGGTCGCCAGCAGCCGGTCAGCCGCTGATGGCGCGCCACCACGCTGCAAATATCCCAAAATCGTGACCCGCGATTCCAGCCCGGTCATCTCTTCCAGCGTGCGCGACATCCAGAAGGTATGATCGCGGTGCAATTCTTCCAATTCTGCCAATTCCCGGGAAACTTCTTTTTTCTCTTTCTTTGATCCGGCATTGGCTTTCGCATCCTTCAGCTTCGCATACTTCTCATAATATTTCTTTGTCATCGCGCCTTCTGAGAGCGCCACAATGCTGAAATGCTTCCCGCCGCGGCTGCGCTGCAAAATAGCCGCCGCTGTTTTTCCAATATCATACGGCATTTCCGGGAGCAGGATCACATCTGCGCCGCCGGCCACCCCCGCGCCCAGCGTTAACCAGCCGGCATTATGCCCCATCACTTCCACCACCACAATACGGTGATGGCTGTGCGCTGTGCTGTGCAGCCGGTCAATTGCCTCGGTGGCAATTCCCAAGGCAGTATCAAACCCAAAGGTCACATCCGTCATGGCGACATCATTGTCAATCGTCTTCGGCAGGGTGATCACATTCAAACCGGCGTTTTTCAGGTGCAGGGCGCTTTTTTGCGTTCCCCCGCCGCCCAGACACACCAGCACATCCAGATGATGCCTGTGATACGTATCCACCATTGCCTCGGTCATATCAAGCTGCTTGCCGCCAACGATCATCCGGGTGGGTTTCTCCCGGCTGGTGCCGAGAATCGTGCCGCCAATCGTCAAAATTCCCGAAAGCTGCTGCCCATCCAGGCGCACGGTGCGGTTTTGCATCAACCCGCGATACCCATCCAGAAAACCGATCAACTGCATATCATAGCGCTGCAGGGCGGCCTTCCCCAAACCGCGGATCGCAGCATTCAAGCCGGGGCTGTCCCCTCCTGCGGTTAACACCCCTACAAATTTCTTCTTCACGATGTTCCTCCTTGTTTCTGGCGCACTCCATACCTAACTATTCTATAATAGCTTAACTGCGCCAACCGCACCAGCCCCATAACGAAAGCACTCAAAAACAGGCGTCGCGGCACCAAGCGCCAACCCGCATGATCGCCTCCACAATGCAATTTTCCCGGACGCTGCCGTCGGCACATAAAAAACACGGCTGCAGAAATTCGCAGCCGTGTCCCTTAACTTTCTGACGATTAATGTTTATTTTTCTTGCGGCCTTCAAAAAATTCCACCAACCCTGCCCACAACATCATGAATGCCACGCCTTCATCCAGATTACCCACGATGGGCAGATTGTCCGGCAGAAATTCAATCAGCCCCATCGTCGGGTTCAGAATATAGATCAAGCCCAGCACAGCCAGTACATACACAGACCAGGTCGGGAAGCCGCTCTCCGAAAGCGGGCGGAAAAAGAAACTTTGCGATGATGGCAGGTATTGCTGCTGCGGGGGCTGTTGCTGCTGCGGCCGCACCAGCTCGCCAACAATCGCTTTTTCCTCTTTTTTCCCCTCAGATACTTTCGATGTATCCTTGTTTTTCAATTCTTCAGTCATTCCTGTTACTCCTCAGGTGAACCATTAACGCGTCCTCTGCCCCCGCGCAGAGAGTAGGCATGAATATCTTACATTATTATATACGTTTCCAGAACAAAATAGTTGCACAATTTCACTCACGTCAACCCCACCAGCACCTCAATCAAGGCCGTGTCACACCCCTGATTTGATGTCATTGCGAGCGAACGAAGTGAGCGTGGCAATCCCCACCACTCGACTTCCTCCTGCTGCTTTCACCCCAACCCAACCCGTGCCACCACCAACGCGCCAATCAAGGCGGTATCATAGCCGAGGCTGCTCAATTTGACCTTCGGGGCTGGCACCAGCCGCAAATGCGCGCGCATCACCCTCTCGACTGCCTGGATGAATAACGCTCCACCGCCCACAGCTACGCCTCCGCCCAGCACGATCACCGCCGGCGCCAGGATCACAGCCAGATTGCGCAGCCCCTGCCCCAGGTTATAAGCCACCTCATCCCACTGTGCAGCATCCAGTTCCTCAGCCGGCCGTCGATAAATGCGGCGGATACCATTGCCCGAGACCAGCGCCTCCAGACAGTCCGGCAGGCCGCATTCACACACCAGCCCATCCGGGTTAGCACAGCGGTAAGGAATCGACTGGTGCGCCACCTCGGGGTGGGCCCCGCTTGCCCCGCGGTAGAGCTGCCCGCCGGTCACCAACCCGCCCCCCATCCCGGTAGAGACGGTGAGATACAGCATCGGGTCCAGCGCCTCTCCGTCAGCGTGATACTCCCCCAGCGCGGCCACATTCGTATCCACATCCACCGTAAACGGACACCCCCAACGTGCTTCCATCATTGCCCGCAAAGGCACATCCCGCCACTGCGGCTGGTGCAGCGGCGAAACCACCCCTGTGCGCCAGTCCAGCGGCCCGCCAATCGCCGCCCCCATCCCGGCAATCGGCTCACCAGCAGCTGCCTCAGCGATCATGCCATGCAGCAAATCTAGCCCCTCTTGCAACGCCAGCGGGGTTGGTTTCATCACCCGCCGCAGCATCTTCCCCGACTCATCGGCCGCAGCCACCATCAACTTGGTGCCGCCAATGTCTAACCCTACATATACAGCCATATCAATTCCCGTATATCCGATAAACCAAAGACAAACTGTAATAATGACTGAAGTCGTTATTACCATCCATTACAGATTAAAGATAGGCCGCCATCCCGGCCTCATACATCTCGCGGTCATGATATTTGAACCCCGCCAGCGCTTCCTGCAAGGCAAACGTACCGCGGTAAAACCGCGCCCGCTGCAGCTCTCCCTCCTGGGCTGGATAATCGACCATCACTTGCTGCAAGAAATCCTCCCCATAGCAGGAAAGCGCAGCCAGGTCTACCGCCGGGTCACCGATTGCAACAGAACTAAAATCAATCACCCCGCTCACCACCCATTCATCCGGATAGAACAAAATATTACTCGGCCCAAAATCACCATGCCGCAGACAGGGGCTAAACGGTTGAGACGGGGTAGTATCCAAAAATTGTTCGAAATGCTGACGCACTCCCCGGCGCGCATCCGGCCGCATGGCGTCAAATAAAACCTCCCGGATCTCGGCATACATCGTTGTCCAATATACGCGGTCATCCTGCAGAATCAGCTTCATATCCACATCGGATACATCCAAACCATGCAAATCCCGCAAAAAATTCCCCAGTTGGGCAGCTATGGCGCTCCAGGCGGGCTGCCCTTTAAAGGACTGTAACCGCTGACGGGTCAACTTCTCCCCCGGGATTCTGCGATACCCCATGAACGCTTTGCCAGGGATGGAGTCATGTATATTTTGAAAACAGGGGTTCGGAATAGGCAGCGGCAGCCGGCCTTGCAGCCAGGTCAGCAATTTCGTTTCACGTGCCAGGGCTGACGCCGATGTTTGAAAACGCGGAAAACGGAAGATGTATGACTGATTCACAATCAAAATATCATTGTATTGCCCGCTGTCATCCGATTCACACAGATACACCTCAAAATCCGGGTAGGTTTTTTTGATTTGCTCCAGATAAGAATACAGCATCTTTCTCTGCCGGCAGCGTACGCCGCTCCTTTCCGTTTTAAAAAATATAAAAAAGCACCTTGTTTTTTTAATCTGACGACCTTTTTATGCGCCTCCCAGCTTCTCCAGCGCGCGCGGAATATTCAGATATAACAGCGGCAGAATGCGCTTTGACCCTTCCAGTTTATAAATCCGCGCCCCTACCGAACGCGCACCCATCTTTTTGAAGAAATCCACCGCATTGGGATCCGACTCAATCTCCATGTTCTCATGGTCAGTCAGGGCAGCCTGATGAATAACATGCGCCATCAACCGCTTGCCCGTGCCATGGCCGATCTTGTCAGGATGCACCCACATGTGCTTAAGCTCCAATTTTTCATGCGTAAAAATTAATACATAAAACCCGATCAGCTCCCCATCCCACAGCGCCTTATACACCGTGTTCGCGGAGACACTATCCGGAGAAATCGTCAGAACTTCCTGCCACTTCACCATCCAGTTTTCAGGGTAACCCCAGTGCCGTTTGGCCGCCATAGCGATCTCGGTCAATTTTTGCGCATCTTCAGGTTGTGCCCGGACAATTTCGATCAATTCATCCATCACTATTCCTTATAAACAACACCAATAACATCTCAAACATCTTCAGCAAAATTTTTACCAGAAACCCGCATGTACCTCGGCTGCCGCGTCTTCCAAAATCGGCCCATTGACTTCAACGGACCGCACGCCGCGCGCAAACACTTCCCGGCAGGGAAACAGCAAGCTCTCTCCCGCAATCTCGCCCAACCGCTTTGCCGAGCAGGCAAACACCACCTTGGGAACACCCGCCCAATAGATTGCCCCGGAGCACATCGCGCACGGTTCCGTACTGGTATACAGGGTACATTCCTTGACCACAGCTTCGCCCAGCTCGCGTATTGCCCGTCGCACCAGGTTCAGCTCGGCATGGCCGGTGATGTCGACTTCGCTGTTGACGGTATTCTCCGCCTCCAGCACAATTTTTCCGTCCCGCACCAGCAGTGCGCCAAACGGATGATTACCCTGCGCTGCCGCCTGCTTTGAAAGCTCAATGCAGCGCTTTAAAAACCTCTCATGAATTTCATTCATCTTCCCTGCTTTCTTCCGCGGCGCTCAACAGCATCTCCGCCAATTGACGCGCTTCTTCCGGGGTAATATACAAATTGAGTTCATCATATTTAAAAATGCGCTCCTCATCCGGACAGGATTCCAGAATGGAAACGCATATATTATCACCAAATTCACCATCGATATGATCATAAAACACATCGACTTTCAAACTATGATCCAGTAAATAAATCGTCATCGCATCCTCCAGTTAAATTACAGACACGAGAAGCATCATCAAAACCATTGTACCGGGTTTAACTGCGAAAGGGAACCTGCTTCTGATTCTAAATCCATTTCAACAAACCGGCAAACACCAGCATCAGCGCATCCGCCATCAAAACTGGCGCAGTGATAAACAAGATCCCATAAACAAAAAAACCAGAGCGATTATGCCCCGGCCAAATGTCCTCTGTGATGCAACCCACTCCCTCATCAATTATCCGAATGGATCAGCGCATGCAAATCACCCGCTGAAATAGGACCGCCCCCGTTTCGCGGCTGGCGCACCTGTTCAGCCACTACCAGATTGCGGATTTGCAAATCTCCGGCACGAGACTGGAACAGGTCCACGATTTGCAGCAGGCTGTCCTGCCGGGCTGAGAGCTCAAAATACAGGTCCTGGTCTTCCCAGGTGGTCGAATCAATCACCAGATCGCGTTTTCCCAACAAATGATGATCCTCAAAAGAAGTGAAAGCAAAGGAAATCATGTGCTCGCCATCCAGTACCCGCGCCTCAAAACTCACCCGCAGCCGGCGTTTGCCCCTCGCCTGGGGTGCTCCGGCAAAATAATCAAATTCCCTGCCGTCCACTGTGTATTTACGCAGCTGTAATTGGCAAACCCCTCTTTTCCCCATACGGTCAATGATCAGTACCTTATTGTTGAAAAAATGACAGTCATGTTTGCGCCCTGCTGCCACCACATCAAAACCTTCAATCCCCTCTGTGCCATCATAGATGATATTTTCATCAACCGTTTGCACCAGATAATATTTTGTTTCTGCCAGTGATGATTCCATCGACTCAAAGCGCCGTTTAAAATCCTGTTCTCTGCTGCCCAGGCGTGCGGTTTCAACGCGCGAACGTTGTGCCTGATTGCGCAAAAATAATAACTGTGATTTTATCGAGTTACGGTCACCCAATACACGATCAGCAATGGCGATAAAAGTCCCCGCTGCCAGACCAGAAACCAGCCCGACGATCAAATTGGTGTTTTCCACGCTTACGCACCCTTTTTATGCAATGAAACCAACACCTGTTGATAAAGTTTAATCATATTCCATTTTACACCGAATTCGTAAAAAAGACCACATTTAACCCAATATATGGGTATTTTCATTTTTGCCACCCCACAGGTAGGCATGGCTTCACGCGAAGGGCGGCAGACGAATGTTCGGATCAGGCAGCACCCTCGTTTGATGGTGCATGACACCTAAAAACAAGCTGCCCAATGGTTTTTCCAGACCCCTTTATTATAGCATCACCAGCAAGACTTCCCTCTGAAATCTACGCTCTCTTCTTGTAATCAGCTGTTTTTCTGTTGATTGACAAAAACGAGGTCTACACCTTATGATTGGGTTGGATCCCCTTGCATCAACAGGGAAAACAAGAATACCTGTCAGGAAAGGCCAAAACACATGTGGGAAAGACTGCTCATCACATTAAAGAATATTTTTGCCAGCACAGCATTAACCACCGAAGATATCCTCAATATCATCTTCTCATTAGTACTGGCAATCCTGATTAGTTTTATCATTTCCCAGATCTATAAATACACTCACTACGGCATGACCTACGACCAGAGTTTCATGGTCTCACTCGTCCTGCTCGGCCCCATCGTGACCGCCCTGATGCTCTTTGTTCAGGGCAGCCTGGTAGTTTCCCTCGGACTGGTCGGCTCCCTGTCCCTCATCCGTTTCCGCACCCCCATCAAAGACTCGCTCGATATGATCTATATCTTCTGGGTTGCCGCCGCCGGCCTGGGCTGCGGCACCTATAACTGGATGATCGCTATCGTTTTCTCCCTCGTTCTCGGCATCGTCGTCGTGATCATGCAGTTCACCAAATATGGCAAAACCAGCAGTCAATATTTTGTGCTGGTGATCAACGGCAGTCAGGACTACCCGCTCAAAACCGTGGAAAACATCCTCAAAAAATACACGTCAGACGTACGCATCCGTTCCCACGAAGTAGAAGAGGATCGCTG
Organism: uncultured Anaerolineaceae bacterium; assembly: GCA_964447155.1. GTDB lineage: Bacteria > Chloroflexota > Anaerolineae > Anaerolineales > Anaerolineaceae > SMBSF63. Next base: position 9,045 of record CAYURM010000011.1, on the reverse strand, counting down.
GGAAGCCATCTTCGAAATTCGCTTCACCGACCTGGCCGGGGAAAAATCCAAACAATTCATCCAGGAATTGCAGTCCCTGGAAAACGTGCACAAAATCTCCCTGCTGGCGCCGCAATTGGCCCTGCCCGTCTAAAAAATTGCAGGAGACCTTCCTTTGGCATCTTTACCCATACCGGATCTCGAAACGGATTGGCGTTACGAATCAAAATACAGGCTTACCCACCCACAATATCTTCAGGTCAAAAACGCATTCGTTCCTTACCTCCAGCAAGACGGCTTTACAAAAATTGCCCCCGCCCATAAATATCTGGTACGCAGTCTCTATTTTGATACCTTTGATTACCAGACCTACTATGAAAAACTAAGCGGCAATTACAGCCGCATCAAATACCGCATCCGCACCTATGCCAGCTCGCTGGATGCCAACTCCGTGATCCGCGTGGAGCTGAAGGTGCGCCAGGGCGAAAAAACGATCAAATACGGGGACTTCATCTCCCCGTCAAATTTCCAGACTTTCATGCAGACCCGCCATTTTTATTCAACCAATCCGGTCCTGATCGAATTTGAGCGATATACCCTGACCCGCATCTTGCAGCCCAGGCTGCTGGTGGAATACCGCCGCGAAGGCTTCACCACGCGCGACCCAGGCAGCGTGCGCGTTACCTTCGACCATCAAGTGCACAGCGCACAAGCCAAAATGCTGTTTCCCCCAAAGCCTTTCTTCCATAAACATAATGCCAGCCTGGTCGTCCTCGAAATCAAGCACCGCGACCAGCAGCCCGATTGGATCAAGGCCATCATCCAGCATCACGGCCTGAAAATTGTCGCCAACAGCAAATATTGCCAGGGGATTGAAATCACCCAGCCCAATCTGGTCAACCTGCGATGAAAATTGCACTGAAATTCATCCAACGACACTTCCAATCGCTGGCCCTGCTCCTCGCCCTGGTCGGCCTGCTCGGGCTGTTTTTTGCAGTACTTGTCACCGACCAGCCCATCACATTCACGGATGCCAATCTGGAAGCCGCCATTCGTGCAGAACTGGACAAGCCCCTCAAACCCCTCTACACCAGCGAACTCAACAAAGTCGTCCACCTTGACGCCTCTGGCCGGGGAATTACCTCCCTGGAGGGCATCCAGCACCTGCACAACCTCACCACCCTCAATCTGGCAGGCAACGAGATTCAGGATGTCAGCCCCCTGGGCAGCCTGAAAAAATTACAGACCCTCAACCTGAGCAATAACGGCATCACCAACCTGCACAACACCCATCTGGACACCCTGTCCGGCCTGCCTTTAAGACACCTTAATCTGAATTACAACGTCGTCAGCTTCCGTGACGGGCAAACCAACTGGCTGACAGACATCAGCATTTTGGGGTCCTTCCCCCTTCTGGAAGAACTCACCCTCATCGAAAACCGGATCACGGATATATCCCCTTTATCGACGCTCGCAAATCTGCGCCTGCTGGATCTCTCCACCAACGCCATCACCGACATCACCCCGCTGAGGCACACCCCCGCCCTGAAAACATTAAGCCTTGCCAACAACGATGTAGGCGACATCGCCCCCCTGGCTGGCCTGCATCAATTGACCTCGCTCAACCTGCTCGCCAACGAGAATCTCGTCACCGTCTCCCCGCTGACCAACCTCACCAACCTGGAGACCCTGATCCTGGACAATGTGCCGGTTGGTGACGAGATTACAGTCCTGGCAAACAAATATGAATTAAGGGAATTGAGCATGGCGAACGCCGGTCTCACGACCATCGCCCCTCTGCGTGGACTCACCCTGTTGACCCGTCTCAACCTGCGCGGCAATGACATCGTTGACCTCACCCCGCTGTCCTCTCTCGCCCGCCTGAAAACCCTGAACCTGCAAGCCAATCTGCACATCGCCAGCATCCAGCCGCTGACCGGTCTGATCCAGCTCCAAAAACTGGATATCCAGGATGTGCCCGTTGGAGAGCAAATCTACGCCCTGGCAAACCTGCAAAAGCTCCAATTCCTCGACGTGCGCAACTGCGGCATTACCGATACATCCGTGCTGGGCACCTTAATGCAGCATGGCGCCCTGCAGGACGGTAAAAAAGGCAGCAAAAAAGCCTTTATTGACCTGCGGGACAACCCGCTCACGGTGGATGAAAGCGATGACTACCTCCCCATCCGCCCCTATTGGGAGAACATTGACCAACGAACGCCCTTCGTCCTCCCCGAATATTATGCGTTCAACCCGCCCCTTTTTTCCGCACCCGGTGGATATTACCAACAGTCCTTTGAATTACGCCTGACAGCAAACCTTCCAAACGCCGCCATTTATTACACGCTGGACGGCTCCGATCCCGATCTGGATTCAACGCAGTACAGCGGACCCCTCCTCATCCACAGCCGGGTTGGCGAACCGAATCTATTCTCTGCCATCCCGGACGTTTCCCCCCGCTGGATTCCCCCCGCCGGGGAAGTCTTCAAAGCCACTGTTGTGCGCGCCCGCATCATCTCAAACGATGGACAAGCAATCAGCCCTGTCATCACCCACACCTTCATCGTAGATGAAGAAAAAAGATACACCCTGCCAGTCGTGTCCGTCGTCACCGACCCCTCAAATTTCTTTGATGACCGTTACGGTATCTACGTCATGGGCGACATCTACAACCAGCTCTACGACCCTGCATCCAGCCTGAACCCCTGGGAAAGACCAGCCAATTACATTGAAAGCGGTCAGGAATGGGAACGCCCCGTCCATCTCGAATACTTTGATGTTAACGGCAGCCTCGGTTTCGCGCTGGATGCCAACGCCCGCATCCACGGCGCCGCCACAAGAGAACGCGCCCAAAAAAGTCTGCGCCTGTATACCGTTTGTGAGTCCACCTGCACTGAAACCATTGACTATGACATTTTCCCCGGTTTGACCAGCCAGGTCACCGGCGAACCCATCCAGGCCTTCAAGACCATCCTGCTGCGCAACTCCGGCAACGATTGGGAAAAAACCATGTTTCGCGACGCCCTCCTGCAGCGCCTCGTTGACCACACCAAACTGGACACACAGGCATACCGGCCCGCCATCGTCTTCCTTAACGGGGAATACTGGGGCATCCACAACCTGCGCGAGCGCCTGGACGAGTACTATCTGGAAACACATTACGGCATTGCCCCCGATCAAGTCACCATCCTCGCCGAAGACGACCTGATCATCACCGGCGAACCGGGCGACGAACAGGATTATCTGGACATGCTCGCCTTCGCCGCTTCGCACGACATGGCCGACCCCGAAAATTACGCCTACATCCACACCCAAATGGATATTGAAAACTATATCGATTACCAGATTGCAGAGATCTATTTCGACAACGCCAACTGGCCGCATGTCAACATCAAGTTCTGGCAGAAGAAAACCGGCCGCCCCGATGACCCCAGCGCCCCCTATGGGCATGACGGCCGGTGGCGCTGGATGCTCTACGACACTGATTTTGGCTTTGGTTTTGACGGCGGCCCCAAAAATGCAGAAATCAACAGCCTGCTCGCTGCCATTCATCCTGACTGGCACGACTGGGCCGGGCTGCTCTTCCGCTCCCTGCTGGAAAACCCCGATTTCAGGGCTAATTTTGTCACCCGCTTCGCTGACCACATCAACACATCGTTTGAACCGCAGCGCGTGACCAATGAAATCGACCAGATGCAGTCCGTTATCGCCCCTGAAATCGAAGAACACATCCGCCGCTGGCGCGGCAGCGAAGCTGCCCTTGAAGAATGGCAAGACAGCGTGGAAGTCATGCGCGGGTTTGCCGCCTATCGCCCGGAAAATGTTCAGCAGCATCTAAGCGATTATTTTGAACTGGGCAGCCCAGTGAAAATCCACCTGCAAACCGACAGCCGGATGGGCTATATCCGCATCAATACCATTGATCTCATCGAAAGCACCCCTGGCGTAACTGACCCCGCCTCCTGGACGGGCACCTACTTCGCCGGCCTGCCGGTTGAAATCACCGCCATCCCCTACCCCGGTTATCAATTCGCCGCCTGGGAAACACCCGACGGCGCGATACAGTCTGAAACCCTCTCCCTGACCCTGGATCAGGACACCCCCCTCACCGCCGTCTTCACCGTCGAGTAAATTAAATGGTGCCTTGGGAAAGCACCAACGCACCATTTTCCGCTGCGCCTGCGAATGATGTATGCCGGGATGGTTGTTGGTGTATTCAAAAGCGAACGCACCCGGCGCATGATGATCTTGAAGGCCGCGAAAATAGCAGTGAATATCGTTCACTGTTTCTTGTAGGGACAGGTCTACCCTAACGGGTATGATATCCGACCGTCCGCCCCTCTGCACGAAAAACCACCCCCTACGTGATAAATTGTACATTTTACATTAAAAACGCAGCTTCCCCACCTGCGCATCAGAATCCCCAATCAGCGTCTCGATCTGCTCAGCAAACTCCCTCGCATCCCCCGTCGTCCAGAAACGGTCCGGCTGCGTGCGTTCGCCGCCCGCCAACCCCCGCTCGCCCAGCAAACGCGCCGTCTGACGCGCCACCGCCGCGGCCGGGTCAATCACCCGCACCCCCGCACCAATAATCTCTTGGATCAACGGGATTACAAAAGGATAATGCGTGCAGCCCAGCACCACCGTATCCAGCCCCTGCGCCAGCATCGGCCGCAATGCCTTCTCCAGGATACGCCGCGCTTCTGTTCCCTGCACCCGCCCTGCTTCAATCTCCTTCACCAGGCCCGGACAGGTATCCTGCAAGACCGTCACCCCCTGCGCAAAGCGTTCCACCACCGAAGCATACAACGCCCCCTGGAACGTAGCCGGGGTTGCCAGCACCCCCACCACCCCGCTGTGGGTCTGCTCGACGGCTGGTTTCACCGCCGGTTCCATGCCTACAAAAGGGATCTCAGGAAAACGTGCGCGTAAAGGATGCAGCGCTGCTGCCGAAGCCGTGTTGCAAGCCACCACCACCAGCGCCGCCCCTTGCGACAATAAAAAGCGGGTGATCTCCTCCGAAAAAGCGCGCACCTCTTCCAGCGAGCGCGGCCCATACGGCACATGCGCCTGATCGGCCACATAAGCCAGTGCCTGATCCGGCAGCTGTTGGCGCAAGGCACGTACCACAGACAGCCCTCCCACCCCCGAATCAAATACACCAATCACAGCCGCTTTTTCTGTCACATGACCTCATCCCACAACCTCGTTCTCAGGCAGTCTCTCTACCCCCGCCACACCCTTCGCCCCCCTTCCAGGGCTATAACAGGCTCAGGGTACCGCTCTCCATTAAACAAAAACACCCTGTCATTATATCTGAGCGACAGGATGGGCATTTCAAAATATTTGTCACCCTCTTTAGCATCACTACCGCAAAAATAATCACCCTGCTGCTCCTCTATTTTGCGATGAGGCTGCAAAATAGGGGGGGCTGGGAGGACGTTCCCGTCGCCTGTACAAACGCAGCGAACAACGCCACCGACTCCGGCGCATCCAGGATACATTCTGGATGCCATTGCACCCCGATCCCAAACGGATGTCCCACCAGCTCGACTGCCTCAACCAGGCCATCCGGCGCCCAGGCCGCCGCCCGCAGACCATCGCCAATATCGCGCAGCCCCTGGTGATGCAGACTGTTCACCTCAAACGCCGTTGAACCAGCAATTTTTGCCAGTTGTGAATCTGGCTCTGCCTTCATCCCATGTGCGCGTAAATCGCGCGGCCAGTCTGGATAATAGGCGTGGCGTATCGGATGTTCACACTGCGTGGCAATATCCTGATACAGCGTTCCCCCCAATGCCACATTGATCACCTGAATGCCGCGGCAAATCCCCAGGAAGGGTAAGCCAGCTTCAACCGCCAGCTGGACCAGATTGATCTCCAGCTCATCACGGTCATCATCCACAGAGCCCACTTTCGGATGCGGCTTGCCGCCGTAACGTTCCGGGTGGATATCCCCGCCGCCGCTCAGCAGCAGCCCATCCAGACGAGCGGTCAACACCTCTGCTTCAGCCTGCTTCAACTCCACCGGGATCAGCACCGGCACACCACCTGCCCGTACTACAGCCTGCACATACATTTCAGAAATCGCGTGCTGGGTAACCTGACCTTCTTTGATTCTTCTAAAAGTGGTAATGCCAATCAAGGGAGCTTTCATCGTACACCTCGATAGATGGGTGAAAAAAAAGGGCGCAACCTCGGCGCAGGTTACACCCTCATGGGGTCAAAATATCAATGAAGAACTAGAAACGCTGTTTGAGACGTGCGCTCTTGCCCGTGCGTTCGCGCAGGTAATACAGGCGCGCGCGGCGTACTTTGCTATGCCGCTCGACAACGACCTTGTCCAGCCGCGGTGACCGCGTCAGAAAGGTACGTTCAACGCCAATTCCATTGCTGGCAATCCGGCGCACGGTGAAACTGGAACCGGCACCATTATTATGGGTGAAAAGTACGGTTCCCTTAAATTCCTGTATACGTTCGCGGGCACCCTCGGTAATTTTCACATGCACACTAACGATATCCCCTGCTTCGAGATGAGGCACATTCGGGTTGACAGCAGGCTCAATTGACTTCAAAAGTTCATTCATAATAACCGGTCCTTATAAACGGATTTACCGTGAGATAACGCTTACCTTTTTACGGCACGAAACGAGATTATACCATGTTCACCTGCCCCCTGCAAGAGATTCACTGGTCATTTTTCTTAAAACTGTGCCTGGCGCACAGCATTATAACAGATTTCTACTCTCCCTGCGCTGCTTGCCGCCGTTCAATTGCCGTAGGGATCGCCATTTGCAGCGACTCAAACGACACCGGCTTGAATACATACCCGTCCGCCCCCTTGCGGATGGCTTGCTCTACCCGTTCCTCGTCACTTTCCGAGGTCAGCATCAAAACCGGCAGATGATCCCACTCCGCCCGGCTGCGAATAAATTCCAGGAGCTGGATTCCGTTGACATGCGGCATCTGAATATCCAGGAAAAGGACTTCCGGCATTTCACCGGCCAGCATCGCCCGCATCGCCACCCGTCCATCCGCAAAATCGCGCACCTCATACCCCAGCAGTTGGAACATCTTGCGCAGCGCGCGCCGCAGCTCATCATCATCGTCAATCATCCAGATCAATGATTTCATACTCTACTCCAGTTGCGACTTGATCGCCTGTGAAAGCTGTTCGGTGATCCCGGGCACAGCCGCTAATTCCTCCACGCTGGCTGCACGGATCGCCGCCAACGAGCCAAAATGCGTCATTAAAATCTTGCGCCGCTTGGGACCAATCCCCGGCACCGAGTCCAGCTGCGATGCCAGACCCAGCCTGGTGCGCCGCTTGCGGTGGGCGGTAATCGCAAAGCGGTGGGCTTCATCGCGGATGCGCTGCACCAGGTACAGCCCCTGCGAATGACGTTCCAGCACGATCGGTTCCTCCCGCTCAGGCAGGAAAAGCTCCTCCTCCTGTTTGGCCAGACCCGCCACGACCACCTTGTCCCGCAAACCAAATTGATCCAGGATTTTCACTGCCCGGCTGAGCTGCCCCTTGCCCCCGTCCACGATCAATAAATCCGGCAAAATGGAAAAAGAAGGGTCAGGCTTCTTCTCCATCTTCTGCTTCAACTGTGCAGTCTCCCACCGCCGGAAACGGCGCAGCAGCACCTCTTCCATACTGGCAAAATCATCCGACCCAATTACCGTCTTGATGTTAAACCGCCGATACAGGCTCTTGGCAGGCACGCCCTGTTCAAATACCACCATGCTGCCCACCGAAGCCGTGCCCTGCGTGTTGGAAATATCGTAGCACTCAATCCGGTTGGGCGCTTCCGACAGGCCAAACGCCTCCTGCAATTCTGCCAGCGACTGGGTCTGGCGGTTGGTATCTGCCTGCCACTGTGCCCGCAAAGACTTCAGCGTTTCGGCAGCATTTTCCGTTGCCATCTTCACCAGGTTGCGCGGCTTGCCCCGGCGCGGTACGCGCAGCTGCACCTTTGAACCGCTGCGCTTGGTGTTCAGCCAGGTCTGGATAATGCGCGCTTCCTCAATCTGGTGGGGCAGCAGCACTTCATCCGGCACGCTGGACGCCTTCTCATAGAACTGTTTGAGAAATTCCGCGATCACCTCGCTGTCCTCCTCATCCTCTGTCCCCTCCAGGATGAAATACTCCCGCCCGATCAACTTCCCGCTGCGGATAAAGAAGACCTGCACACACGCTTCCCCGTCTGCGCGCGCCATAGCGATCACATCCGAATCCTGCTGATCCGTATAAACCACCTTCTGGCGTTCGACCACTTTCTCGATGGCCTTCATCCGGTCACGTAAAATGGCCGCTTGTTCAAAGCGCAGTTCCGCGGATGCCTTCTCCATATCCGCTTGCAGCCGCGCCATGATCGGGTCCGTCTTCCCTTCCAGAAAGCGGCACAATTCATCAATCACCGCACGGTACGCCTCACGGTCAATTGCTCCCACGCAGGGCGCGGTGCACAGTTTGATGTCCTGATACAAACACGCGCGCGCATCCTTGCCGGTAATATCGCGGTCACAAGTACGGTATGGGAACACCCGCCGCAGCAAGTCCAGCGTCTGGTGCATCGCCCACACGCTGGTATACGGTCCAAAATAGCGCGCACCATCCTTGAGCATGTTACGCGTGATGGTCACCTTCGGGAAATCTTCCTGCCAATGCACCTTGATGTACGGATAGCGCTTGTCGTCCTTCATCAGCACGTTATAGCGCGGACGATGCTTCTTGATCAGGTTCATCTCCAGGATCAAGGCTTCCAACTCTGAACCCACCACAATCCAGTCAATATGCGCGATGTGCAGCACCAACTGGCGTGTCTTGCCGTCCTGCTGGGCACTGGCATGGAAATAGGACCGCACGCGGTTGCGCAGGTTGATCGCCTTGCCCACATAGATCACCTTCCCGGCCTCGTTCTTCATCAAATAACAGCCGGGCTTGTCAGGCAGCGTATCCAAAATCCCTTGCACATGTTCCGAAATTTCCATCATGCCTCTATTATATAACTGATGTTACGCAGCCTTGAGAGCTTGAAGCTCATCAAAGGCGGAGCGAGT
>CAYURM010000010.1:0-95388 GCA_964447155.1 uncultured Anaerolineaceae bacterium | reverse complement strand
CCTGGTACATCTTGGGTGAATATCATTGGTACATTATAGGGTGATCAGTGACAGGCGATGGGGAAGACAGCCAGGTTGTCCTGCTGGTGGTTGAGAATGGCCTTCTGCAGGGGCGGCGCGGCAAAAATGCTTTGCATGGCTTTGCCGATCAGTTTGGTGCGCTGAGCGCCCATGCAGAGCTGTCCGGGCAGGGTGATCTCGCCATGCTGCTCGATTTCCTCAGGGCTCAACCCCATGATTTCGAATGCATTTCGGTTGCAGTATTTGTCCTGTAAATAGATGAATGAGGCTGTGGCGGGGTTGTGATAGAAGACCAGTTCCAGATTGATCTGCGGTGAGAGGGTGATCCTGCCTGTACGAAAAAAGCCGCTTCCGTCAGGGATACCCTGGTAGGGAAGCGGCTTCTCGAGGATCAGATTACCATTAGTCTGAGTTTGATCATCTTCATTGAATTGGTATGGGTAATTGAATAAAGCCATAAGGCGTCTCCTTAAGTCGCTTGTTCTTAAAGAGACAGGCCGGTCGACAAATACCAGCCTGTCCTATAGATTCTATCACTTATTCGATTTTTGGGGGTAAACGTTAAGAATGAGGAAAAAAGAATTAGGTGAGCAGTGAATCAAGCAATATGGTGTTGTGTGAGGAATGTTGTTTTGTAAATCGTAAATGTCGTATACTGTAAACAAATGGTGGTGTATGGGGCGAGTTGGTAGTTTTTGTCAAGCCAGCGAGCTGGTTATGTTCCTGTTGGGTGTCTCGTTGTAAGGTATCAAAGGCAAGAAAAAAATGAAAATCATCGGCAAAACAATACTTTCATTTTTTCTGGTGGCATTAATTTTGACGTCCTGTATGGGCTTTTTATCAACAACTGCGATTAATCCCACAGGTGTAATGGGAACAGCCATTTCCACTGTCGAAACGGCCGTTGTTGAGACACAAACGGCAATGCCTACATTTGCACCTACTGTCATGTCATTGCCTACACAACTGCCAACAGAAACACCTATACCATTAATGCAAAGTTCTCCTGTCCCTGTTTCCGGCAGTCCAATAACAGTTATTTCGGAAAACGGAATTACATGGACAGAATGCGTTGCGCCATATCGGGATTACGCTCATGACGGGCCAACCATAACATTTGCTGTTGATTGTCTTAATATGGATATGCCCTATTGGACTGATAATGACAGGGAAATGGCAGGGGAACGTATAGATGGCAATAATGGTTCTGATTTGCGTCTTGTTATCGGAAACGATGTTTTTTTAGCAAAACATAACAGTGCAAATGGCTGTTGTGACTATGAATTTTTAAAAAATGGAGATGTAATAATGGAAACAAGCGCTCCCCTTATTACATTTGACCCAAATAGAAATTTGTGGAATATTGGGGGAAAATCAGTTTGGGAATTAATAACTGACCCACCCACTATAGTCGTTGATGGCATCAACTTCAATGAGAAATATCAATTGGAAGGGGTTTTTGTTCCATACATGATCAACAATAAATTAATATACATTGCCAAAAAGAACGGGAAATACCATGTTGTATATGATGAAAAAGTCATTGGGACCGAATTTGACGAAATTTACATAAAGTATTGTTGTGCAACAACACAGGTGTTTTACGGAGATGGCCGGTATTGGTTTTGGGGTAAACGTGATGGCACATATTACGTTGTTGGAATTCATTGATTCTTCTCCAAACATGACCCCCAATGCACCCGATTTGGTTTTCGCCTCAGGGTAAGCGGCGTGAATGCGGCTTTGTGTGAGTAGAAGACTTGACGTATACTCATTAAATGGACTGGTTTTTCATGTGGAAAAAAGGTGTTGTTTTCCTCTTTATCATTTTTGTTGCATATGTCGGTGCTTGCCAAAATGTTTCACCGTCACAAGTACTTTACACACCCTCTCAAAATATTGTAAAACCGAATACTTCAACTGTGATCCCGTCTGCTGCAAGTCCTGTCCCGATGGACATGCCGACCATTTCGGCCGCATTTTTGGCGATGCTTGCGACAGATCAACCGGTGCTCACACCTACCTACGCCACGCCAATTCCCGTTGTTGAAACCCCTCAGCCATTAAAATGCGAAACCAATTTTGCTGAAGAGGAAGCAGCAATTAAAAAGGTGATCCAGGAGTATTTTGACCGCCGGTATGCTGCGCTCAGTCTTTCGAATCAGGCTGGTATTCCTGATACTTTTTTCGACGGTCTATTGTCCGCGTCGCCGGAGACTTCGGATTTCGCGGCGCTGGAACTGGCGAAACTGCGCATGAGCCTGCGGCATTTTGAGTTGAACCATCTCAAATATGCAGCCTATGAGTATTTCCTGACGTATGAAAATATCGCAATTGAGCCGATAAACCAAAAGGCCATTGCAGCTTTGTCAAAAAGCGAAAACTTCATTAGCGAAATCTCTGCGATGCTTGCAGCCGGCGAACCCATCATTTCCAGTGGATCTGGCGAGAAGCATAGCTTTGTTTTGCACAAAGAAGAAGGGGAATGGAAAATCGTTTCCGATACTTATAACGATTATGTTTGGCGTATGCTGAGAAAATCAGGCGCATCTACGGATGAAATGTTAAGCACGCTGGATTCTATGCTGCAAAACCTGGAAGCCTCTCCCAGACCAGTTTCGCTGAATTGTTTTAGAGAGAATTTTTCCCCCTCTTTCATTGTATATGATGTTGAAGATGGATGCCCTTCAAATGCGATTTCACCCTCCTCAAATTTTCCTGTGCATCCAGGCATTGCACAAGTTTATCTGAATGGGAAAAGATATGATCCGGAATGGCCTTACTCAGCCCCCTTCATCAATCTTTATTTTCAACCAGACGGCAATAGTCCGCTCCGGTTCATTGTGGAATTGGATGATATATCCTTGGACCAGTTTCTCTTCAATGTTGCCTGTCAGGAGGTCACAGGGTGGCAGGTCATTGTTTCTCCCCATCCAGAAAATCCAGATGCAGCTGCCCGGCCGGCTGTCATTCTTGATCTGGATGAAAAGATCAGTTGTGATTCCCGCCCGGCCTTCCTCGCCGAAACATCACTGGAACAAATTCAGGAACAGCTTGGAAATCACCGCGTGTTTGATTATCAAATCGTTAATGGTTTGGGAGAGGTTCAGGCGGCACATAGTTTTTATCTCAACCTCTATGGGGAGTACCTGCTTTCAGATACTTTTGCCGATGTCAGCAGATTGGATGGCGGTATTGTTGGCTATCCTGGTTTGATGGGAGAAAGCAAGGATGTATTCCCCCGCACAGGCCAGGTTATCACTGTTCGTGGGCCTCGTGGCGGCTTTTATCAACTCCATTATTATGCCAAAGGCGCAATTCGCTGGTATTCTGGAATCTGGACAGAAGAAACCCCAGGTGAAGTGATTATTCAGGTCTTTTTATTTCGAGATGATGGCATGTACGATTCAGAAAATGCCTATATCCTTCCTGATCACAGAAAGATACAGGAGCCAAAAAATTTCGATTTTGAAGTAGCTTTCACTTTTGATGAAATTGACGATGCCCTCGGGCAGGGAAATGCGTTCTACATTCGGTTTCTGGATAAAGATGGAAATATTGTTGGCGAGGATTATCTTTATTTTATTCCCTATTCTTCGCCAGCACCATGATCTTTTGCGGTGTTAAGGTTGTGAAGCCTTCTACTCCACCAGCGGGTCGAGGGGATAGATCAGCCCAGCCTGTAAATCTTCCAACACTTTTTGCACGAGGGTCTGCTTGCCGGGGCTGAAGAGGTCCGCATTGATGTCGGCGAGTTCAATACCTGCTTTCACCGTCTGACCGCCCTGGCCGCTGCTGACCGCGGGCCAGATGGTATTCAGGGCATCTGTCAGGTTATAGCGAATGGTAGCAGCGTACAGGTTGACCACCTCAGCCGGCGGGGTTTGCCCGCCCAGCAGGATCACGCTGCGGGTGGCCAGGGTGTAGAGCAGGTCTCCGCTGGCGGCTTCGGGGGCGACGTAGTAGACGTAGACATAGCTCAAGGCGAGCTCGTCTGCGCCGGCCAGCCACTGCCCGGGGGCGCTGGCAGCGGGAAGCTGGTAGTAGATGGGGAAACGTACCACTGGTGAATAGTAAGAGTTGCACAGGCCGCAGAAATATTGCCCGCCTTTGACGAAGGCGGCCGCTTTGAGTGCGCCCAGGGGCTCGTCCGAAGGCAGCATGGCCGCGGCGCGCCAGTCATTGGCGATCACTACGGCGGCATAGCCGGCGATGAAGGCCTGTTCTTCCGGGTATGAGCGGATCACGCTCAGATTGGAGGCCGGGGTCAGCTCCATCTCGCTGACCACGATGAATTGTGCCTGCGGGGTGGCATTTAACAGGTCTGGCAGGTTGGCGGGGGGGGCAAGCAAGATGATCTGCTTCCATTCCGGCAGGATATCGGCAGGGTTGATCTCCGCGCGCACTTCCAGGCTTTGCCCGCTGGATTGGGCCAGGCCTTCAAGCTGGGCCTGGACGGCGGCAGTCTGGCCGGCGTCCGTTTCCCCGGCGGTCACCAGCACGGTCACGCCGGGTACGGGTGTCGGGGCAGGTTCTGCTGTGGGAATCTCGGTGGCCGGCACGTTGGTAGGAGGTGCGGGGGGCGTTGGCTCCTCTGCCGGGGTGTTGTTGCATCCGGTGAGCAGGGAGAGGAAAAGCATACAAACGAGCAGAATCTGCGCGGGGGTTTTAAATTTGGTCATAACGCAATTTTACCCTATATTGATTTCATTCTTGTCATTATTAAGGAGGCTTTTGCTGGTAAGATGGAAAAAGAATAATAGAAGGATAGCTATTCATGTGAAAAGATTGAAACACTATTCGATTTATTGTTGGATAGACAGGGAATCGGGAATAATTTTTCCGGTTTGGAACATTACCCGAATAACGAGTTCGCCGAAGATGAATGGTTGGATGTTATGGCATGCGCTGTCAGGCTGAAAGGAGAGGCAAAATGGATTCATTTTCTTTGCTTTGCCCGGTTTGATAGCTTTTGAAAGCAAGTGTGCCTTAAACTGGTGGCTACAATGGCTAAATTCTATGAACTTTCTATGTCTGAACGGTTGCAGCAGCTCGGCGAGGCCGGGCTGGATGACAACGAACTGTTTGCCCTAAGCAGCGAAGGCGGTTTGGGGGCTGAGCAGGCCGACCACATGATCGAGAATGTGGTGGGAACGTATGCCCTGCCGCTGGGGATTGCCCGCAATTTTGTGGTCAATGGCCGCGCGGTGCTGGTGCCGATGGTGATCGAAGAACCATCGGTGGTAGCGGCGGCGTCTTTTATGGCGAAGCTGGCGGCCAAGGGCGGCGGATTCACTGCCGAGGCTGACCCGCCGGAGATGATCGGGCAGATGCAGGTGTTGAACGTGCCCGACCCCGAGGACGCGCGCGAGCGCCTGCTGGCCGCCCGTGACGAGTTGCTGGCCGAGGTCGCCGAGATTGATCCGGTGCTGCTGCGCCTGGGCGGCGGCCCGCGGGACTTGCAGGTGCGCCTGCTGCCGGATGCGCCCAACGGCGCGCTGCTGGTGGTGCATCTGGTGTACGATGTGCGCGATGCGATGGGTGCTAACGCGGTCAATACGGCTGTCGAGCGCCTGGCTCCGCGGGTGGAAGCGATCACCGGCGGACGGGTATTATTACGCATTTTGAGCAACCTGGCCGACCGGCGCCTGGTGCGTGTGCGCTGCACCGTGCCCTTACAGGCGCTGGCCCTCAAGGATTTTTCCCCCGAGACCGTGCGCGATGGCATCCTTGATGCGTGGGCCTTTGCCGTGGCTGACCCTTATCGGGCAGCGACGCATAACAAGGGCATTATGAACGGCGTGGATGCGGTCGTGCTGGCGACAGGCAATGACTGGCGGGCGGTGGAAGCCGGGGCGCATGCCTATGCGGCGCGCAGCGGACACTATACCAGCCTGACCACCTGGGGAGTGGACGCGGACGGTAACCTGACCGGGTATCTGGAAATGCCGATGGCGGTGGGTATCGTGGGCGGCGCAACGCGGGTGCATCCCGCGGCGCAGGCCGGTTTAAAATTGATGGGTGTGAAAACAGCGGCTGAACTGGCCGAGATCATCGGAGCGGTGGGGTTGGCCCAGAATCTGGGTGCCCTGCGCGCCCTGGCGACCGAGGGCATTCAACGCGGGCACATGAGCCTGCATGCCCGTCAGGTGGCGATCGCGGCCGGCGCAGCGGATGACGAAGTTGAGCGCCTGGCAGCGCAGCTGGTAAAAGAGAAAATGGTCCGGGTTGACCGGGCCGAGGAAATTCTGCGTTCCTGGCGCGGGTAGAACAGATTCAGGCAATATTATTTCGCAATGACAGAGACAGTTTTTTAGAATACTCTGCGGAATGAAGCGAGGAGCATGATCAATGGAAGAAAATACACAGAACGCGAGCGAAGCTTTGTTGTTGAAACCGGAACGCAAGGTGGGCATCGTTGGGTATGGGGCCTATGTGCCGCGCTACCGCCTGCCGGCCACCGAGATCAACCGCATCTGGAAGGGCGAAGAAGGCGGCACACCCATCAAAGAGAAAGCCGTGCCTGGCCTGGATGAGGACGTGGTTACCATGTCGATCGAGGCGGCACGCAATGCCCTCTCGCGGGCCGGGATCAGCGCTGAAGAACTGCGTGCGGTATGGGTAGGCTCCGAGTCGCATCCTTACGCGGTCAAACCCAGCGGGACGATTGTGGCGGAAGCCATCGGCGCTGTGCCCAGCGTCTCGGCCGGCGACTGGGAATTCGCCTGCAAAGCCGGTACCGAAGCGATGGTGGCAGCGATGGGCCTGGTGGGGTCACGCATGGCGGAGTACGCCCTGGCGATCGGCATGGATACTGCCCAGGGACGCCCCGGCGATGCGCTCGAATACACGGCAGCGGCGGGCGGCGCGGCCTACATCATCGGCCCGGCGGAAGAATCGCTGGCGGTGATCGATGCGGTCTACTCGTATGTAACCGACACGCCGGACTTCTGGCGGCGGGCGGGGCAAAAATACCCCTCGCACGGTCAGCGCTTCACCGGCACGCCGGCGTATTTCAAGCATATCACTTCGGCGGCTTCGGCCCTGATGGAAGGCACCCACACCGGGCCATCGGATTACCGCTTTGCAGTGTTTCATCAACCTAACACCAAATTCCCGCAGAATGTGGCGAAAATGCTGGGCTTCAGCAAAGAGCAGATCACAACCGGCCTGCTCTCGCCGGTGATCGGCAATACCTATGCCGGTGCGGCCCTGGTCGGTCTTTCGGCCGTGCTGGATGTAGCTGAGCCAGGCGACAAGATCCTGGTGACATCGTTTGGTTCCGGCGCCGGGTCGGATGCCTTCGCCATTGAGATAACCGAGGCCATCCTCGCACGGCGCGGTAATGCCCCGTTCACCCAGGACTACATCAGCCGCCGCACGGAAATTGACTACGGCATGTACGTGCGCATGCGCCGCAAGCTGGCAAAGTGAGGGGATGACCATGACTGAGGTCGTAATTGCTGGCATCGGCCAGACGCCGGTCGGGGAACATATGGACGTTTCACTGCGCACCCTGGCGGCGCGCGCCATTCAGTCCGCCCGCGCAGACGCCGGTGGACTGAAACCGCAGGCCATGTATATTGGCAATTTCCTGGCATCGGTGCTGTCCGGTCAGTCGAATCTGGGTGCCTTGTTCACCGGCAACAGCGGGTTGGAAGGGATTGAAGGGGTCACCGTGGAAGCGGCGGGCGCATCGGGCGCGGCGGCTTTCCGCATGGCTTATCTGGCGGTGAAATCGGGTTTTGTCGATACCGCCATTGTGGTCGGCGCCGAGAAATGCACCGACGTGACCAGTGAAGATCTGGAAACGGCGATGATGCAGACGGTGGAATATGACTATGAGGTCTCCGGCGGCCTGACCCTGACCGCCCAGGCGGCTTTGCTTACCCGGCGTTATATGCATGAATACGATTTGCCCGCGGACGGGCTGGCGGAGTTCTCTTTGTTAGCTCATGCCAATGCGGTCAACAATCCCAACGCCATGTACAGGAAGGCCATATCACCGGCGGTCTATCAGCGGGCGGGCATGGTCAGCACCCCGCTCAATTTGTTTGATGTAGCGCCCTATGCGGACGGCGCGGCGGCAGTTGTGCTGACCCGCTCCGGTTTGCTGCCCAAGGGTGCGGCCCAACCCGCGGTGCGGGTGGTAGGTTCCAGCCTGGTCACCGATTCTTTGGCTGTGCATGACCGCCATAACCTGCTGGCCTTCCGCGCCGCCGAACTCTCGGTGGAGCGCGCCTGCCGTCAGGCGGGCATCCTGCCCCGCGATGTGGACTTTTTCGAACTGTTTGACGCTTTTACCATCTATGCCCTGCTCTCGCTGGAAGCGGCCGGATTTGCCCGACACGGCGAGGGCTGGAAGCTGGAACAGGGCGGCAAGTTGGCCCTGGATGGGGAACTGCCTGTCTCGGTGATGGGCGGACTGAAGGGCCGCGGCCATCCCGTGGGCGCGACAGGCGTGTACCAGATTGTGGAAGCAGTGCAGCAGCTGCGCGGTCAGGCTGGCGAAAACCAGATCCCCGGCGCGAAGCGCGCCCTGGTGCAGGCCCTGGGCGGGGCGGCTTCCACGGCCGTGACGCATGTGCTGAGTGTGTAAATCCCTCTACCTGTACTTATGCTGCGCATAAACACTATCCCTCCCCCAGCGAGTGGGGAAGGGATAGTTTATTGCTAAAAGATGAAATTGCCTACTTGAGTGTACGATGTGTCAGGCTGTTTTTTCCTCGAGAATATTGACGATTGAAGATAGTTGATCCTTGAATAAGTTAGGTATTTCGAATTTTTTTGCCTTTTCGCCTCTTATGCGCACAACCAATATTTTATCTAATAACCTGCCCTTGATTTGCACATGCTCGATGGCAGAAAAATCAACTTGCATTATATATAGCGGATTGGAAAACATATCAAGTTCGCAGATAAGGAAAAATTTGCGGAAGTTTTTGTTTGTATAACGGGTATAATCCACTTGGTCAAAGAATTGCAAGGTAGAAATTGGCTAACACAGATCATTCTCTACGAGATTGACGGACAGGTCGGGAGATCTGTCCCTACAAACATGTAGTGTGCCGACACACTTTAAATAAAATGGAGACAAGCATGCTATTAGAAAAAGAACGAACCTTAATTGTAGAATACGGGCAAAAACTGATCCGGGCACAACTGACCACCGGCACTGGCGGCAACCTGAGCCTGATGAACCGGGAAGAAAACCTGGTAGCGATCAAGCCCAGCGGGGTGGATTATTTCGCCATGCAGCCGGAAGATGTGGTCGTGGTGGACCTGGACGGCAACAAAGTGGACGGAAAACTCAAGCCTTCCAGTGAGATCAGTTTCCACGTTGGTCTGCTCAAAAAGCGAGCGGACATCAACGCTGTGGTGCATACCCATCAGGTATACGCCACGACCATCGCCTGCATGGGCTGGGAGCTGCCCGCCGTGCACTATCTGGTCGGCCTGGCTGGCAACAAGGTGCCCGTGGCGCCCTATGCCACCTACGGCAGCAAGGAACTTTCCGACAACATCCTCAACAGCATTGGCCATTACAATGCCTGCTTGATGGCCAATCACGGCATCGTCACCGTGGGCGCCGACCTGGGCGCAGCCTTTGCGGTGGCCGAAGAGCTGGAGCTGGTCAGCCGGCTATATTACCAGACCAAATGTATTGGCGAGCCGGTCATTCTCTCCGACGAGGAGATGGTGGGTGTGATGAAGAAGTTCAATACCTACGGGAATTTGTAGGCTGGGTAAACCTGCACCCTTCGACGAGCTCAGGGTGCGATGATTTTGTGAACGGCGTACCGCAGTTTCGTAGCAGGGTTGGTTTTGGAGAAATGGAAGGGGAAAACTGCCTTTTCTGAAATTACCTCTTGACTTTGTTGTTAAATTTCACTAAAATAGAATTGATGTAGTATTGCTACATTCCCCGTTGTTTTCAGCAGCCTTATTCGGATACCACAGCTTTGCGAGGATGATTTCCTATGGATCAACAGCTGCCTGCTGGCTTGAGTGGAGATACTCTGACAAGAGTACGCAGCCTGCTGCCTTCGCTGTCTCCAGCTGAAAGCAAAGTGGGGCAGTTTGTTCTGGCAGATCCCCGGGAAGTGATCCGCATGACCCTGGCCGAAATCGCCCAGCAAAGCGGAGTGAGCGATGCCACTGCCCTGCGTTTTTGCCGTTCATTGGGTTATGAGGGTTGGCTGGAATTTAAGATTGCCCTGGTGCAGGCGCTGCCTCATTCGCCGCAGTTGATCCATAATGGCGTTTCAGAAGAGGATTCGCCCGGTTCACTGGCCCGCAAAGTGCTGCTGGGCAGCAAACAGGCGATTGATGATACCCTCTCGATCCTCGATTTCGATGTTTTTCAAGCTGCGCTCCGGTTGCTGTTGCAGGCCCGCTCGATTTTGATCACCGGCGTCGGCACTTCGGGGCCAGTGGCTCATGAAATGCACAACCGTCTTATCCGTCTGGGTCTGAATTGTCAGGTGCAGACGGATTCGTATTTGCAGGTCATGCAGGTTGCCCTGCTGACGCCGCAAGACCTGGTGGTGGTCATCTCACAGACGGGCGAATCGGACGACCCGTACCGCACGGCGCTTGAAGCCAAACAGGTTGGCGCGCCAGTCTTGTGCATTACCGGCAATACTCTTTCCCCCCTTGCGCTGATTTCTGATATCGTGCTGCTTTCCGTTTCACAGGAAAGCATGCCCGAAACGATTTCATCGCGCATTGCGCAATATGCGCTGATCCACGCTTTATATATTTGTCTGGCGATGAATTCGATGGACCAGGCAATTGAAAATGAACGGATGATTTGGAACGCCCTGATGCGCAAACCCCCGTTTCAGGCGGGTGAAGCCTGAAAAGAATAAGTCAGGAGGATAGATGACAGAGTCGATTGTTTCAATCAAGGATCTTCAATATCGTTATCGCGGGCAGAAGGAATATGCCCTCGACGGGATTAATCTGGAGATGCCGCGTGGTGAGTTCCTCGTTATTATGGGGCCCAGCGAAGCAGGAAAAAGTACGCTGGCCGCCACCATCAATGGACTGATACCGCATTTTTTTAAAGGGAAATACGTCGGTGAAGTTTCTGTGATGGGGCGCAATGCGAAGGAAAATTCCGTAGCCGAAATGGCAGAGGTCGTTGGTATGGTCTTTCAGGATTTTGAAGCCCAGCTTTTTTCAACCAATGTGGAGCTGGAAGTTGCTTTTGGTCCTGAAAACTTTGCTGTAGAACGGGAAGAGATCGGCCGCCGCATCAAGGAAAACCTGGAATATGTCGGGTTGACTGCATTTGGTCACCGCCCGCCATCGACCCTCTCCGGCGGGCAAAAGCAGAAGCTGGCGATTGCTTCCGTACTGGCCTTGAAGCCTCAGGTTCTGGTGATGGATGAGCCAACCACCGATCTTGACCCGATCAGCAAGATGGGCGTATTTGAAATCACCCACCGTCTGTGCAAACGGGATGACCTGACCCTGATGATCTTTGAACATGAAACGGAGGAAGCCCTTTTTGCGGACCGCGTAGCGTTTATTCACGACGGCAAGCTGGTCAAGATTGGCCCGACGCGTGAGATGCTTTGCCAGGTGGAGATGATGGAAGAGATGGGCGTGATGCCGTTGGGTATCCCCCGTTTCTTCAAGATGATGGGCGCTGCTGAACTGCCGTTGACCCCAGAGGAAGGCGTGAAGGCTTTCCAGGCAAGCGGCTGGAAGGTTGACGAAGCGGCTTACCAGAAAACGGTGTCAGCAGAAAATGCAGATCTGGCGAAGCGGGACAAGCCGGTCATCCAGTGCCGCGACCTTGAATTTTCCTACAATCCTGAAGTGCAGGCCTTAAATGGCATCTCGCTGGAGATTTGTGAAGGCGAAATGGTTGCGATTGTAGGGCAGAACGGGAGCGGCAAGACGACCCTGGCCAAGCATTTCAACGGACTGCTCATGCCGACCAGCGGTGCCGTAACGGTAGACGGTCTGCCGACGATTGACCAGGGCGTGTTCAAGCTCGGTCAGCGGGTGGGCTATGTTTTCCAGAACCCGGATCATCAGATCTTCTCGGAAACCGTGTTTGACGAGGTGGCGTTCAGCCCGCGCCTGCGAAAGATGTCGGAAAAAGAGGTGAAGCAATGTGTTACGGAGGCGCTGAAAGCTGTTGACCTGGTCGGTTTTGAAGAAGAAGACCCGTTTGCTCTTACCAAGAGCGGCCGGCAGCGCGTGGCCGTGGCGTCTGTCCTGGCCGCCAAGCCGGATGTGCTTATTCTGGATGAGCCGACAACCGGCCTGGACTACGCTGAACAGCGCAGCATGATGAACATGGTGCGCCGCCTCAACGAAAATGGCAGCACGATCATTTTCGTTACCCATCATATGTGGGTGGTGGCGGAATATGCCAAAAGGGTGTTTGTGATGAAGGGCGGCAAGGTCATCCTGCGGGGGTCAACCCGCGAGGTGTTCTCACACGGGGATGAACTGGCCGAGGCTTTCCTGCGGCCGCCGCATTTTGTCGAGTTCAGCAACCGCCTCGGGCATACTTTCTTAACCCCGGATGAAATGTCAGACTATATTGAAGGAGTACAGGAATAATGGATGCCGAGATTTATCTGGATAATAACTCATTTATTCATCGCCTGGACCCGCGCACCAAGATCATTACCTTTTTGTTGACGTTTGTGGCTATTCTGTTATTTCAGGACCCGGTATGGATGATTCCGGTGGCCGTCTTGATCCTGCTGCAATTGGCGGTATCAGGCTCATTCAAAAACCTGCGCCGCATTCGTTATATTTTGATCGTGTTGACGGTTTCCAGCATGATTCTGTGGAATTTCTTCTCCAGTGGCGAGACACCTTTGTTCTGGGTTTTTGAAGTGGAGTCTTTTTATTACAGTATCGCCCGTACAGCGTTGATGATCCTGATGATCTCCACCGGGATGATCCTCATCTCGACCACCCGTAACGAAGAGCTGGTGCTGGGGATGATCCGCCTGGGGCTGCCCTATCGCGTGGGATTTGCCATTTCCACTTCCCTGCGCCTGGTGCCGACGATTGCTTCCAGCACGATGACGATCAGCCAGGCACAGCGCAGCCGCGGCCTCGACCTGGACTCAGGCAATCTGGTAGACCGGATCAAGAAATTTCTGCCGCTGCTGGTGCCGGTATTCATCTCGACCATCCGCAATACCAATATCTTTGCCATGGCGCTTGAATCCAAAGGCTTTGGCGCGCGTGAGGACCGCACCTTTTATCTTAATCTCAAAATGCAGAAGGCTGATTATTATGTTTTGGCGTTTGCGATTATTTTCACCGTGGCGTCGATTGTCTTCGCTATTTTGGGGTATGGCAAGATATCGGGCTTAACCTCGTTCTAAATGGAGAAAATGAAATGAATCCTGCTGAAGTCAATGCAATGCTGCCGTTTTTACTGCGGCGTGAAAATGTGGCCCGTTATGACGACGGTGCAGTTATTATTGGCGACCGGCGTAAATACCCGTTTGAAAAAGCCTTTGTAACCTGCCGGGATGTGGAGTGCGTTGCCAAAGCGATTGAAGATATGGTTACCCAGGGTGGGGGGCCGTCCCACGCCGCGGCCTATGCGATGGTGATGGCCGCTCGCCAGTGCGCAGATCAGTCTGCGGCCAAGCAGTTGGCGGCGCTGGACGCGGCCAGCAAGCGCCTGATTGCCACCCGCCCGACCAACACCGCCCTGGCGCGCCGTCTGGAAATGATCATGCAGTTCATCAAGGTTACCCTGGATGGCGGCAGGAATGTGGAGCAGGAACTGCTGGCGTGGATTGAGGCTTTTCGGGATGAGAACTACCGCCGCTATGCCGTGATGGGTGAGCTGGGCGCCAGCCTGATTGATGATGGCGACGGTATTTTGACGATGTGTTTTGCCGAGACGGCTTTTTTGCTCTCGCTGGCAATGGCCAGGCGGGACGGGAAGCGTATCCGCGCCTATACGCCGGAGACCCGACCTTATTTACAGGGCGCACGCCTGACCGCCCCCAGCATCCATGAAATCGGCGTGCCGGTGCAGATCATCGGCGACAATATGCCCGCCTATATCCTTTCCCAGGGCAAGGTGCAGAAATACTTTACCGCCGCTGACCTGGTGACCCTGGACGGGCATGTGGTCAACAAGATTGGCACCTTCCAGAATGCGATTGCCGCCCATTATCACGGCGTGCCCTATTTTGTGTTTGCCTGGCCGGACAAGCTAAAGCCTGACCGCGCCTCGATTGAGATTGAAGAACGCGACCCGGCCGAGATGAAAGCCTGCCGCGGCACGCCGACCACGGATCAGGCGATTGATGCCTATTATCCGGCCTTCGACATCACCCCGCCCCACATGGTTTCGGGCGTGATCACCACGAAAGGCATCCACAGCGCCTATGACTTGCATCGGTATTTTGAATAAAACAGGTTAAGGAGTTTTGCATGAAATCAGCGATCATTACGGGGACAGGGATTTACGAAATTCCAGGCTTTGACCTGGAAAAGAAAACGATCGACACGCCGTATGGGCCAGCATTGGTCAACATTGCCCGCAAGGATGATTTTGAGCTGATCTATCTGGCCCGTCATGGTCTTGATCATTCTACCCCTCCCCACAACATCAACTATCGCGCCAACCTGAAAGCGCTGCAGATGCTGGGCGTGCAGCAAGTGCTTGCCACCTATGCGGTCGGTTCGATCAGCCGAGAGATTCCCCCGATGGCAATGGCCGTGCTGACCGATTTTCTGGACTTCACCCATGGCCGCCCTCTGACCTTCTTCGAAGGCGGCAAAACCGGTTTGGCGCATATCGATTTGAATGAACCGTACTGTCCGGTGCTGCGTGATAAAATGCTTGCTTTGGCACCGAAAGTTGGACTGGACCTGCATCCGGAGGCAGTATATGCTGCAACCAATGGCCCCCGGCTTGAAACCCCCGCCGAAATTCGTATGTATGCCAGGCTGGGTGCCGATGTGATTGGAATGACTGGCGTTCCTGAGGTGGTGTTGGCCAGGGAGTTGAACATGCACTTTGCTGGCGTGGCATATTCGATCAATTGGGCGGCCGGGCTGGAAAAGGAAATCTCCTTCGTTGGCGATAAAATGGGCCATCTGACCGACAAGCTGGCCGCATTGCTTATCCGCACATTACAGGGCGGCGATGCTGCGTATGATTGTCGTTGCGAACAAACTGTGCAATTCATGTACCCACCCCGGAAATAAACCAGCCGTGGGACCTTATGGCATTCTTTCACAGGAGGTGCATATTCAATCTTTTTTCCTTGTTTTACATCGTTGACTTGTTAATTTCTATTTCTAACTTAAGGTAAAGGAGACAGTAATGAAAGAAGTAATTACCATGTGGAAGAACACCCGGATGATCATCCTGGTGGCCCTTTCGGCAGCAATTTATGCAGCTTTCCTGATTGTTTTCAAAGGCGGCATCCCGATTGTTCCGGGCGTTACCGAAGTTCGCCCTGCGAATGTGTTTCCCCCTGTTTTCTCCCTGCTGTTTGGGCCTGCCGGCGCGTGGGGTTCAGCCATCGGGAACCTGATTGGCGACCTGTTCGGCGGTACGCTGGGGATTGGCTCCATCTTCGGCTTCGTCGGTAATTTCTTCCTGGGCTTCATTCCCTACAAGATGTGGGGTTCGGTGTTTGGACTGACCTCGGATGACGTCTCTCCGACGACCAACAGCGCCAAGAAGATTGCCGCTTTCGAAATTGTTGCTCTGGTTGCCTCCGCTGCCTGCGGGATCATCATCGCCTGGTACCTGGATCTGGCTGCCATCGTTCCTTTCGCTTTTCTGGCGATTACCATCACAGTGAATAACTTTGCTGCCGCGGTTGTCCTCGGCCCGATCCTGCTCAGCCTGCTCTACCCGCGGGTGAAGCGCTGGGGGTTGGTCTGGACCGATATAATGGACGTGGAAGATGTAGCTGTGGGCAAAGCCCGCAATCTTGGCTCGATTCTGATGATCGTGGGTGCCATTGGCGGTCTGGTGGTTGGGCTTTTGGTGGCCTCCGGTGTTGCTGGTCAGACCATTTACGGTTTCACCGGTGAGCAGAGCCAGGTGGCTGTGTGGGCGTCTGTGCTGCCCTTCCTCCTGTTGATCGTGGTTGCCAGCGTGATGCTTTCTGGCCGCGAGCAATTTGTTGAGGACGACGAAGATTAATTTTCTTCCGTTGCTTGTTTGCGAGGCTGCCCCATCCATTTTTGGGGCAGCCTTCTGATACATCGCAGAAGTTTTGTAGTAACGACTTGAGTCGTTATGACTGCCTAACCACTTTAGTGGTTACTACAATTTATTCATGAAAGGGTGAACAGGAATGATGCAACCACTCGAAATAGACATTCTTGTGCAGGGCGGCACGATTGTGGCGATGGATGCGGCGCGCCAGGTGATCAAAGATGGCGCCGTAGCAATCAAGGGTTCAGAGATTGTCTGGATCGGAAGCCAGGATGAGATTGGGGCACAGTTTCTTCCCGCCCAAAAACTGGATGCCAGCGGAAAAGTGGTCATTCCCGGCCTGGTCAACACCCACGGGCATTGGGCGATGACATTGTTCCGCGGGCTGGTGGATGATGTGCCCCTGGAAGCCTGGCTGGACAGGATCTGGAAGGTGGAAGCAGCCCAGATCAATGCGGAAACGATGGCGGCGGGCACCGAGCTGGCAATGGTTGAGATGATTCGCGGGGGAACCACCTGCGCTGCCGACATGTACTGGTATTACAACGAGTCTTTCGATGCCGTTCTCCGCGCCGGTTTCCGCATGGTCAACGGTCCCAGCTTTGCTGACATTCCCGGTTTTGAGGAACGCAGAAAGGAATCCTGCAATGCAGCGATTGCCCTGCTGGACCGCTACCAGGGCCAGCCCTTGATCCAGCAGTGTGTGCAGGCCCATGCCACCTATACCACCAATTTGAAAATGCTGGAAGACATTCGTCAAATTGCCGAGGAACGCGGCCTGCTCTTCATCACCCATGCCGCCGAATCAAAAGGGGAAATGGCAATGGTGAAAGAGAAATACGGAATGACACCCATTGAAGTGCTGGACAAGGCCGGTTTGCTGACGGAGAAGACCCTGCTGGCACATTGTGTCCACCTGACGGATGCCGAAATCGAGCGTCTGGCGGAGACCGGAACGAGCGTAGCTCATTGCCCGTCTTCCAATCTCAAGTTATCTTCGGGGATTGCGCGGGTGGCGGATCTGCTCAAGGCGGGGGTGAACGTTGCGCTTGGTACAGACGGCCCGGCCAGCAACAACGACCTGGATATGTTCCACGAGGCGCAGTTGGCCGCCCTGGTGCAGAAGGGCGTTACCGGCGATCCTACTGTCTTGCCTGCCGCGCAGGTCTTCTCGATGATGACAATTGACGGCGCGCGCGCTGTGGGTCTGGCGGATAAGGTGGGGTCGTTGGAAGTGGGCAAGCTGGCTGACCTGGCGGTGATTGACTTTGATGCGCCTAATCTCACCCCGGTTTATGATCTTTATTCCCATTTGATTTATGCTGCCGCGGCATCCGATGTCAGTGATGTGATCATTCATGGGCAGATGGTGATGCAGGACCGGCAGTTGCTGACCCTGGACGAAGAAAAAGTTAAGACGCAGGCGCGCAAGATTGCGGAAAAAGTTCGTCTGATCTAAAAGAGCTTTGCAGAATTCGAATGCCACCTGGCTAGCGCAGAAGATTATAATAGTGCGGGAAGGGATTGATCTGTTGCACGATTAATCCCCACAAATCGGTGGGAGATCGTCAGCAGCAGACCCGAATCGGTGATGGTATGGGGCGTCTGTCCGTTGGCTTGATTCGTGTACCCAGTCTGATGTGTTTTGAGAGTCACAAGTCCTTATAATTAGCTTAATGATACATATCGCCTTTTTTATGGGAGGTGTTGCATGAATCTCATTCGTCATCTTCTGTCAGTCAAGGGACATGATACCTGGTTGGTACGGCCGGACGCGATGGTGATCGACGCTTTACGGCTGATGAAGGAAAAAGACGTGGCCGCGCTGTTGGTGATGGAACACAGCCAATTGGTGGGGATCATCACTGAGCAGGATTATGCCCGCCGCGGGGAAATTGCGGGTCGTTTGGCGCGCACCACGCCGGTGAAAGAAATGATGACACCAGCGCCGATCCACCTGCACCCTGATCAAACGGTGCAGGAAGCGGTTCAGATAATGGGGGACGAGCATATCGGCCATCTGCCGGTGGTGGAGAATGGCGAGGTGATCGGGTTAATCTCCGCTGGCGATCTGTTGCGGGATATCGTTTTTCAGCAGAAGCGGACGATTCAGGATCTTGAAGCGTGTGTGCTGGTCAATACTGCCCGTGGACAGGAACGCTTGAAAGGCTCGAATCAACCGCGTAGATCGGGTTTTCCTGTTGGGAATTGAGACAATCAGTCTGTAACCAACCCCGTAAAAAAAACCGCCCCACAAGCTGACGGGGCGGTTTTGGATTTTGAGTAAATGGGTTACTTCACCTGCATGGAGTGGATCAGATCGTCCAGCTCGTTCAGATGCGGGGTGAAGCTGTCAGCGGGCTGGGTGTTCAGCCAGTTGATGGTTTCTGCCATGTAGGTCAGGTAGTTGTCGCTAAAGGTTTCCCAGTCGTCGCCGGGGATCGCGTCGTCGCCGGGCAGTCCGGCATGAGAAACAGGGAAGACTGCCGAGATGTACCAGGCGCCATCATTCGTCAGCCCCTGGAAGGTGTAGAAGAGGCCGTTGTTGTTGATCGGGTAGATGGCCTGTCCGTACTGGGACAGGAAGCGTACGCCGGAGCCGTTCTGAAAGTCGATATATTTCACATCTGCTGTGAACATTTGCGCCGCATTCCAAATGGGCAGGAAGGGGATGTTTTCCGGCGCGGCGGGGCGGTCGTGGATGAGGGTATTCAGCTCGTCAATGGTTTCCCCGGCATATTCATTGGCGCTGCGGTAGGCGTCTGTTGAGTAGACGTAGACCGTGGGAGTATGCATGCTGCCATCCCAGGCGTAACCGCTGAAATTAAATTCGGTGTGCGCGGGGATCATACCGGCCATGTCTTCCATTTCCGGCTTGCTGGCCGGGTCAACGCCGGAAGCGATGGCATCCGGGTAGACAAAGCGGACGCCTTCAAAGATGATTTCATTCCCTTCAACAGGGGCGGCATGCGCTTCCGCCTCGGCCTGTGTTGCCTGTGGCTGCTGGGCGACAGCGGTTTGCTGTTGTTCAACAAGCGCAACCTGCACGTCCAGGGCGATCTGGGTGGCTTGCAGCGCATCGGCCGTGGCTTGCATCTGGCCGCTGCCAGGAAGCAGGCTGGTCATGCTGCACGCCAGGGTGAATATCATTGCCAGCGCGCCGAGCAGGAAAATCCGAAGCTTCTTCATAAAATTACCTCTTGTGAAAGGGTTTATTGCTTGACCAGATAGCTGGTCATGCCGACATCGCCGCGGCCGGAGCCGTCGGTGAATTGCAGTTTCTCGTCGACTTGCAAGCGGCCGTCAGCCAGCAGGGTGATGGTCTGCATGTTTTTGGCAATGGGGGTCTGCCAGGTGATTTCCAGCGGGCTGGCCTGCGGCACGCCAATTTCGTCCCAGGCGCATTCGTCTTCTTCACAGTGCGTCCACATCTGCACGTAAATGGTGCTGCCGTCCGTGCGGAAGGTCATGCGGGTGACGCCGGGTGCGGCGGGGTCTTCGTTGGTCCAGTTGCCATCCAGGCTGGCATCAGATGCGGCGGGCTGCGGGGCTTCTGCGGCCTCTGCCGGGGCGGCAGCTTCGGTTTCTGCTGCAGGCGCTTCCACTGCTTCAGCGGGGGCGGGGTCAGCGGCCGGGGCGGTAAGCTGGCTGCATGCGGTCAGGATCAGCAGCAGACTGGCGAGTAAAACGAACAAAACTGGTTTTCTGGTTTTCAGACATGTGAACATAGGGATGTCCTTTTTATTAATGGTTTTGCCGGTAGGGTACGCGCTGTCGCAACGACCGGCGCGTTACTGACAGCTTTCATACAAAGGGTTGCAAGGTCTGTACCGCATCCCGTTTGCTTTCAGTATACATGATTTTTGAGGATTTCTGTTTTGTTACAAAGAGGACTAATTTTTGCTTGGAATGATGATAGGTCCTTTCATGACACGGTATGGCAAATGGTTTTTCAGAGGACTTATCCAGTCGTTACTGTATAGTTATTATGGAAGGCGGGCGCAAGCCTTGCGCCCCTACGGATACGCATGTGATCGGTTATATTTGCATGGAATATGCCGCCTGCAATATATATGCATTAAAACAAAGAGGACTATAATCTTTGCATAGCAGGAGGATACTCATGATTGAAAAGATGAAGGGCAGGAAGATTCTACTTGTCTTGATCCTGGTGTTGTGTGTCATATCTATATTTCTTGGGGTAAAAAGCTTTCTGTGGGCGAGAAAACAGGAATCGATCAATATAACTCCCAAAGAAGTTATTGAGGTGTTTCAGGAATCTGGATTTGAAATTGTCAATATTCAAACACTTCGTCAGGAGGAAGTCCCACTAGAGTTTCAGGAAGGGGTTATTTGTTCTGATTTGATTGTTGATGGCATGGAATATGGGGTTTGTGTCGGCGCTACAAATCATTGGAAGGCAGCAAGAGCTATTGCCAAGGAGTTAAATGCATTGGATGATCGAATGGGTGGTGGTTTTGCCTATTTCTTTTATCATGGTTCAGTATTGTTGGGGTTGGACCGCGTGGAACTGAAAAAACTGAAGGGTTGTACAAAGATTTGGAGAACGAATTACATTTAATTTTGGAAGAGCAATAGAAATTGAGGTCATCATTCTTTTTGTAGGGGCGCACGGCGTGCGCCCGCCCTCCTTGGCAAGAACCATCAAACGATCACGTTGCCAATCCATTCATTAACACAACGGGACCAGTTATGCATAATCACCCTGAATATCCAAACCGACGCTCCATCCGTCTTCCTGAGTATGATTACAGCTCACAGGGAGCATATTTTGTCACCCTGGTTACACACCAATGGCAGAATTTGTTTGGGTATATTGAAAATGAAGAAGTTATCCTGTCAAAATTGGGGAAAATCGTTCGCAAAGAATGGATGCGTTCTGCGCAGATACGCAAAGAGTTGGAAATTCATGAAGATGAATTTGTGGTCATGCCCAATCATATACATGGGATTGTATGGATAAAGTCAGAAGGCTTTGTTAAGCCTGAGGTTGAAACGAGGCCGGAGTTCAAACGGAAACCAAAATCGTTAGGAACATTTATTGCCGGGTTCAAATCCAGTGTATCGCGGATTGCCAGGCAGGAATTGGACATAACCAACATCTGGCAGCGGAATTATTATGAGCACGTTGTCCGGGATGAGGCAGATTGGGACCGGATCGCATTATACATTCAGGATAATCCGAGGAAGTGGGAAGAGGATCGGTTTTTCAATGACAGGGCATGAGGAATAGTGGCCTAGGGGATATAACCAATCTTTAGGTTATAGTTTGCAAGGGAGGCGGGCGCATAGCATCCAATGCTTTGTTGGAAGCCTTGCGCCCCTACAAGGTGATGAAATTGATTAGCGAGGGTTCCACTAAAGGGATAATTGTATGATGGATAAAAAAGAACTGCTGGCAATCTTTGACCGGGAAATGCGCATGGATCTGCGCTTGCCTGGAATGACTTATGAGCAAACCGGGCGCATCGTCCGGGACTATAGTCTGACAGAGAATACCGGATTCATTGATTATTCTGCGCTTGATGAAACCTGTGCTGATGCCGAGATCGATGCGCAGACGGCTTATTTTCAATCGCGGGGGATGCCGTTCGCCTGGAAAGTTTTTGATCATGATCGCCCGCCTGATTTACGCCAACGCCTGGCCGCACGGGGGTTCACGATTGAAAAGCCCAACGCCTTAATGATCCTGGATCTGGATAATGCTCCTGGCTTCTATTGGTCAATGGCGCTGCCAGATGATGTAAAGCGGATCATGGATCGGGCCGGGGTTGAGGATATTGTCCGCCTGGAGGAGGAAGTTTACCAGTCGCCGCGGGGTTGGCTGAGAAAACATCTGTTCCATATCCTGGATACCTCGCCAGACCAGATTAGTTTTTATGCGGTCTCCATAGATGACAGGATTGTGTCTGCGGCCTGGATTTCTTACTACCCGGCGACCCAATTTGCCAGCCTTTTGGGCGGCGCAACCTTGCCTGAATTTCGCAAACGCGGTTATTACACCGCTTTGTTCGTGACTCGCGCCCGCGAGGCGCGCCAGCGGGGCTGCCGGTTTTTGACGGTGAATGCCAGTCTGATGAGTGCGCCTATCCTTGAAAAGCATGGTTTTCAATGTCTGGGTTTTTCCACGGTTTGCCGGTGGACACCTGAACAGGTTTTAATTGTGGGCGAACCCTAAATAGGGTCTTTGCCCTTTCTTCTCTCTCATCGTATAATCAAGAACGACGGAAGCTTTTCAGGAGTGGTGCATGCCTACAAAACGGACGACTTATTTTCTTCTGGCGATATTCGCCGGCCTGGTGATCGGGCTGGCGTTTGGCTGGTTTGTAAAGCCCGCCGCAGTGCGCCGTGTGGCCCCGCAGCACCTGCGCCAGGATTACCAGACCGATTACGTACTCATGGTTGCCGAGACGTACGCCAGCGAGGGCAATGCCGCCAGTGCCGTCGAGCGCTTGCATTTTCTGGGGGATGAGCCGGTGAATGTTTACGTCCGTCAGGCGATGCTTACCGCCGGTCAGACCGGGTACAGCCAGCAGGATGTTGAGACGATGAATGCTCTGTCAATGGCTTTGCAAAGCTGGATTCCACAGCCGGACGAGGACATTCCGTGAACGAGAACCGCAATAACTGGTTCCTGCTGACCGGCATTCTGATCGGCCTTGTGCTGGGGGTGTTGTATTCCCTGGTGGTCAATCCCGTCACCTATGTGGACGCCAGCCCGGCTTCGCTTGGCCCGGCCGATCAGGATGAATATCGCCTGATGGTGGCACTGGCGTATCGCGCCGACCGCGACCTGGGGCGGGCGCAGGCTCGCATGCGGTTGTTTGACGATGAGAACCCGGCCTATACACTGGGCGCACAGGCCCAGCGCACGCTGGCGGATGGTGGAGACGCGGATCTGGCGCGCGCCCTGGCGCAGTTGGCCGCGGATTACAATAATCCCCTGCCGATTGCAGTGGTGGCTGCTACCGAGACGCCAGGGATCACGCCCACCCCGCCGGAAGCGCAGATGCTGCAAGAAACCGCCACCCCGCAAGTGACCGCTACCCCGCTGGTAACCTTTACCCCGCGCGCCACCCTGCGCTCGCTGCCCACCCTGGCCGCGCCGTTTGACCTGCGCCAGCGCGAGATCGTCTGCGACCCTGCTATCCCGGAGGGATTGCTACAAATTGAGGCCGTGGATGGCAATGGCGATCCCCTGGCCGGTGTGCAGGTGCAGGTCACCTGGAGCGACGGCGAAGACCTGTTCTATACCGGCTTGTATCCCCGGGTCAGTCCGGGCTATGCGGATTTCCAGATGGAACCGGATATCGTTTACAGCCTGCGGGTTGGCGAAGCTGGCGAGACGGTGACCGGCCTGTATACCTCGCCCTGCGAAGATGGTGAGGGGAACAGCTATTGGGGCGGTTGGCTGCTGCGCTTTGGGCAGCAGTAAGCGGAATTGAAATAAAAAATCTCCTGCAATTTTGCAGGAGATTTTTTGTTTACCGTTCTATCTCAATTTCTTCCAGTTCCAGCTTCTTCGTTTCCTGGGGATTGAAGATGAGGATGATCGCAATCGGGATGAACATCACCGAGCCGGTGATCACCCAGAACCATTCCATGGTGGGGAAAGCTTTGAGCAGGACGGCAGCCAGCGCCGGGCCGACCACATACGAGATGCGCGCCACGGTTGTCGTCCAGCCCATGCAGGCGCCGCGCCGTTCGGTGGGGAAGACTTCCGGTACGTACACCACGATCCAGGTGTAGGTGAAAGAGGTGAAGAAGCCGCTCAGCGCGGTGATGATCGCCAGGAAGGTCCCGTTTGCAAAGCCCATCAGGGCCACATTCACGATCAGCAGCAGGCTGCCAATGATCATGGCTGGCTTGCGGCCAATTTTGTCCATGATCGTGCCGGCAGCCACCCCCCCGGTCATTGCCATGATCAGCGTGCCCAGCAGCACCAGCGACCACTGCGAAAGCGGGTAGCCTTTGATGGTCATGAAATAGTAACCAGCCCAGTAGTAGAGGAACTGGTACACCAGCCAGGCCAGCCACACCGCAGCGGAAATGGCAATATAGCGGATATCCTGTTTGTTGATCACGCCCACCCCAAAGAAGTGGTTTTTACGGGTGCCGGCGCGGCGTTCGCTCTGGATGATCTGGAAGCGCTTGGTTTCTTTCATGAAGAACCACATCACGATTAGCGGGATCATTAAGATGAACATGCTGCCGTACATCCATTTCCAGCCCAGGCCGAGGGTGTTCATGATGAAGGGTGGCAGCAGCGCTTGCAAGGGGATCAGGCCGATCACGTACACGATGGAAACATATTTAGCCCGCTTGTGCGCCGGGGATTCTTCGCTGACCGGGATGGTCCACATGTTGGAGACGGTGGCAAACAGGGCGATGGTGTAGGCCATCATGAAGAAATGAATGGTCGGGGTGAAAAGGACGATGCCCAGGGAGGAAAGCCCCATGAAGAGGATCAACACGAGCTGCGACCACTTGCGGCCGATAATATCATTCAAGCCATTCAGGAAGAAGATCAGGAAGGTGAAGGAGAGGTAGGCTGCTTCCAGCCAGGAGAATTCGGAGGCGGTGATATTGTATTCTTCGAGAATATAGGGAATGGCAGTGGTCTTGACGGTGGAAATGTATTGATCCATGATCGCCACCAGCCCGGTGAAGATCATTAAATAGATCAGATAAGAACGTCCTCTGGTTTTGGTGGTACCATTTGCGATTGCTTCTTCTGTAATTACAGCCATATTTGACTCCTTGTGAAGAAAAAAGAATAAGATGAATGCTTTCAGGATGTTGCCGGTGTTTTGGCGCGGATAGCTCGATAGGCGCGTTTTCCATTGACTTCCAGTAGAGTATCTTTCGTATAACGCATCATTCCCTTTCAGATAGCGATAGTACACCCGCGGTTATACATTGGGGTGTGGAACAGGAAGCTGCTGAAATTGAGGAGACTGAGCCGGGGGTAAGAAGGGATGAATAATAGCAGGAAAAAGCAGGTGAAAAAGCCAGACTCAGTGTGTTGCGATTTTATCATATTTTAGTGAAGTGGAGAAACACTTTGTTCTTTTATCGCGAAACTAGGGGGGCGAAGGGCAGAAAGCAATGAACACAATCAGAGATTACTTCAACTTCAATTGGTATAAATTCGTCTCATGTCTTTTGAAACCCAGCTTTTGATACAGTCTGTTGGCCGCTGTCCGCGCCGGGTTGGACGTGAGGTGGATGGAACTTACTCCCAGCTTGCGGGCATGGTTGATGCAGGCCACGGTCAACGACTCGCCGATGCCTTTGCCGCGCCGGGATTCGTCCACGACCACATCCTCAATCCAGGCTTTGAGTCCGCTGGGCACGCGGAAGACGGTCAGGGCGGCCATGCCGATGATCGTCTCGTCAGCCTGGCGGGCGAGGAAGAGGGTTGTGGCGCTGGAGGAGAGCATTTTGTCCAGTTCGGCCATGTCCGGCGGGGGGACAGCGGTGAGCTGCGCCATCAGGCGCTGCATGGCGGTGAGGAGCTCGTCGCTGGCCTCACGGGCCTGTTCGAGATGGATTTCTGGGTGCACGGGAATTAAGCTCTGGCTGTCATTGACGTAACATTGGAAGATGGTCGTTTGATTTCTTTTCCTATGAGCAGTTCGGCCGGGATATCCAGCCCGGTGTGCAGACGACGGATCATGGCAAGCGAGAGTCCTCGTTTGCGCGCGAACACTTCTGAAACCCGCTCTTTGCTGCCCAGGTAGGGGATCAAGTCTTTGCGGCTGAGGCCGCGGCTTTCCATGTAGTATTCCAATACCTGTACCGGGTCATCGGGCAGAGGGATGGGGAAATGTTTGGCTTCATAGGCTTCAACCAGGGTGACCAAAACGTCCAGGCGGTCGCCTTCAGGGCTTTCAAGGGAAGCATCTAACAGTTCTTCGATTTTTTGTAAGGCGGCCTGGTAATCCGCTTCGTTGCGAACAGGTTTGATATCCATTTTCATCTCCTCAAATCCTGGTTACATCAATGCGCTCATATTCCTTGTGTGTTTCCACAAATCGAATATAGACAACGGCATGTTGGTAAATGACCACAACTACTAATCGGTAACGATTGCCCTTAATATTGAAGACAACCCGGTTGTTTGCAACAATGCTGGCATTATGGTAAATCGCTTTGATATCGGCAGGGCTTTTCCAGTCAGCGCGTGCCACATCAGCGTACCAGGTTTGCAACGGAACAGCAGCATCAGGATGCTTTTCCCAAAACTCTCGCAGTGTACGCCGGCTGATGATCCTCATGCTGGAATGATTATAGCACAAAGTTACCGTTTTGGTAACTTTTGTACTCCTTTCTTTGTTATTTTATCTGAGTGATTCCCAAAGGAATTTCTGGAAACGAATTCACCCATGATGTTTGAATATAAAAATATAGTGATCTGAATGATCCATTGGGAAGTTTTCTTTTCGTTCCTCGCGGACTATTCCTGACAATTGGATGTCAATATTTCCCCAATGATTTTCTTGTAACACAGTCTTTGCTCTTTGTATTCCTCGTGCGATTTTTCTGGTGTAGCTGGATGACTTGAAGGAATTATATCTGTTTTTAGCAAATGGAGATTGATTCAAATTCAAGCAGCTTCCTGTCGGGGTGGCGGACAGGTCGGGAGACCTGTCCCTCCCTTAATGGATTGTGGGGATTGCCCCCATCCTTGACACCTCCACTGAATCCCACTATACTCACTGAGTGACTATGATGATGAAAAACGGACCTGCCAGCAACCTTTCCCCGGAGTATCTCTTGCTGGGCCTGCTTGCCCAAAAGCCAGCCCATGGTTACGAACTGCACCAACGGCTGACCGAGGAGTTCGGGCATATCTGGCACATCAGTCTCAGTCAAACCTACAATATTCTCAAACGCCTGGAAAAACAGGGCGCCATCGCCGGCGAAGACGAACAGCAGGAAAACCGTCCCGCACGGCGTTTTTTTGATCTGACGGCGGAAGGCCGCCAGCGTTTTGACGCCTGGCTGGACTCTACTGTAGGGTGCAGCACCCGCGCCATTCGGGTGGGTTTCCTGACCCGCCTGGCGTTTGCCGAAAGCCTGCACCCAAAGCTGGTGCCCGGCCTGTTGGAGCGTCAGATCATCAAGGTGCAGGATGGCATGGCCCGCCTGCAAGCAAGCCTGGCCGACCTGCCTGCTGAACAAACCTATAATCGTCTGGCGCTGCAATTGCGCGTACGCCAGCTCATACCCATGCTGGACTGGCTGGCAGAATGTCAGGCGGTATGGCGCGAGAACGGCAATTTCAAAACCCTTTCGCTGCCCTGATTCAGGGCCATTCTAAATTTTATGAGGTAGATCATGTCAAAAAATATCGTACGTTTTTTATCTTTCGCTCTCCTGGCAGCTGTTTTGCTGGCGGCCTGTGCGCCGCAGACCCCGGCTCCGGAGCCGGCAGCAGTCATGGAAATCACGCCGACCATCGAAATGCAGGCTTCCGAGTCGCCGCCGATGGCGACGGTTGATGTAAACCCTGCCCCTATCGAACCGGGCGGCTTCACCGTGGTGGATGCTTTGGGACGCGAGGTTTTTTTTGAGCGCGCTCCTGAGCGCATGATCCTGACTGGCAAAGCCTGGTTCCTGCTGGTGGATGCGTTGTATGTTTTCCCCGAAGCGGATGAGCGTCTGGTGGCGATGGGAAAGACGAACCAGGCCACCATGGATTTCTTCCCGCTGGTGGATGAGAATTTTGATGGCAAGGCTGCCCTCAGCCATGAAGTCAATGCGGAAGAAATGGCCGCCCAGCAGCCGGATGTGGTTTTCATGAAGAGTTATCTGGCCGAGAGCGACGGCAAGCCGCTGGAAGAGCTGGGCATCCCGGTCGTATATCTTGACCTGGAAACCCCCGAACAGTATCAACGGGATCTGGCAACGCTTGGACAGATCTTCCAGAATGAAGAACGTACTCAGGAAGTGCTGGCATATTTCCAGAGGATGGCAGATCAAGTGACCGACAAGACGGATACCCTGAGCGATGCCGGCCGCCCATCTGTGCTGCTCATTTATTACAATGAGACCGACGGGCAGGCCGCCGTGCAGGTTCCTCCGCTATCCTGGCTGCAAACCACGATGGTTGAGATGGCCGGCGGGCGGCCCGTATGGAAAGATATTGAACTGGGCAAAGGCTGGACGACGGTCAATTTTGAGCAGATCGCCGTGTGGAACCCCGACAAGATCTTTGTGGTTGCCTACAAAATGCCGGTCGAAGAGGCTGCTGATGCCATTCGCAATGATGCCAACTGGCAGGCGCTGAAAGCGCTGCAAATGGGTGAAGTGTATGCCTTCCCCGGTGATTATTTTAGCTGGGATCAGCCGGACACCCGCTGGGTGCTGGGCCTGAACTGGCTGGCTTCCAAAATCCAGCCTGGCTTGTTTCCCGGCATGGATATGGAATCGATGACCTATGATTTCTATGCTACACTTTACGGGATTGACGCGGATGCCTTCGAAATTATCGTTTCACAGATCACTGGTGATTACCCCTAAACTGGAAGAAAGTGTCGTTTTTGAATCAATCTATTGTGAAACCCCCTGAACGAAAACACCCCGGCCTGCAGGCAAGCCCGGAGCGTCTGCTCCTTGTTTTGCTTGTCGTGATGGTCGGGGTGTTTATGTTCTCGCTCTTTTTGGGACGCTACCCCAAACTGGGGTTGATGTCCTTCCAAAGACTGGCAGAGGATGATCTGGCACGGCGGTTGATGTTCAATCTGCGCCTGCCGCGCCTGATCACGGCCCTGCTGCTGGGGATGTCACTTTCCGCGGCAGGCAATGTTTTCCAGATGATCTTTTCCAACCCGCTGGTCGAGCCTGGCTTTTTGGGCGTTTCGCAAGGCGCAGCCTTTGGGGCGGCGTTGAGCATCATCGTTTTGGGCAGCTCGGCGGCGGGTACGCAAACCTCGGCGCTGATGTTTGCCTTCATCGGCCTGGGCAGCTCGTACCTGCTGGCGCAGCGCATCCGCTTCGGCGGCTGGGTGCTGCGCCTGGTGTTGTCGGGCATCGTCATTTCAGCCTTGTTTTCGTCTGGCCTGGGGGTATTGAAATATATCGCCGATCCGCTCAGTCAGCTGCCCGAGATCACCTTCTGGCTGCTGGGCAGCCTGGCGCATGTCACCTGGCCGGACGTGCGCAACATTTTTATCCCGGTTTTGCTGGGTCTGTTGGTCATCTATCGGATGCGCTGGCGGCTGAACCTGCTCTCGCTGGACGATACCATCTCCTTCTCATTGGGGGTTGCCCCTGGTCGGGAACGCACCCTGCTGCTGGTGGCGGCCGTGGCCGTGACGGCGGCGGTGGTCTCGGTGGCCGGGATGGTCGGCTGGGTGGGCCTGATGGTGCCGCACCTGGCGCGGCGCTTGTTTGGCGCCAATGCGCGCTACACCACCACAGGATCGATGCTGATTGGCGGTACTTTCGCCATGCTCAGTGACGGTATCGCCCGTACCCTGCTGACCGGCGAGATTCCCCTGGGTATTCTTACCTCCCTGATCGGGGCGCTGTTGTTCATTTTTCTGATGATCTCCCAGAATGTGCGGGTGACCGAATGAGCAATGTACTGCTGGCCTTTGAGAAGATCGCCTTTGCCTATGACGCCAACGGCAAGACCGTGCTGAACGAGCTTTCCCTGGAAGTGGAACAAAATACAGTCACCGCCATTCTTGGCCCCAACGGGGTAGGCAAGACCACCCTGCTGCATCTGGCCCTGGGCTGGCGGGTGCCGCAGCGCGGGCGGGTGCTGCTGGACGGGAAACCGCTGAATACGTACTCGCGCCGTGAACTGGGACAGTGGATCGGTCTTGTGCCGCAGTATGAACACGTCTCGTTTGATTATTCTCTGCTGGAATATGTGCTGTTGGGGCGGGCACCATACCTGAAGCCGCTTTCGATGCCCGGCCGCAAGGACACGGAGCTGGCCGCCGAAGCATTGAAGACCGTCGGTATGGCAGACATGATGCACCGCCGCGTGACCGCCCTGAGCGGCGGCGAGCGGCAGCTGGTGCTGCTGGCGCGCGCCCTGACGCAGCAGCCCCGTTTGCTGCTGCTGGATGAGGCTACCTCTCATCTGGATTTGAGCAACAAGCTCCGTCTGATGGATGTGGTGCAGAATCTGACCCATGAGGGCATCACCGTGGTATTGACCACCCACGAGCCGGAAGTGGCCGCTTCGATTGCCAGCCACCTGGTGTTGATGCGCGCTGGCAAGGTCGAGCATTCCGGCCCGATTGAAGAAGAATTTACCGGCGAACGGTTGACCGTCACGTACGGCGTGCCGGTGGAGGTTAGTGAAGTCTCTGGCCGTTTGATCGCCCTGTGGGGACATGAAAACCTGCATCGCAAGAGGAATCGTGATGGACAATAAAGGCAAATTGATCATTATCAGCGGCTGGCGCGGCAGTGGAAAAACGACTTTCTGCCGCAGGGTGATCGCCGCTGCCGGGGAGCGCGGCTGGCAGGCTGCGGGGGTGCTTTCCCCGGCGGAATTCAAGGGTGGCACGAAAAGCGCCATCCTGATCGAGGATATCACCACCGGAGAACGCCGCCAGATGGCGTATTGGCCGGCGGCCCTGGAAGGACAGCGCCCGGAAGAGGTATGCACGGATGAAAACCCTTACGATCCCAACTGGAAGCCGCACTGGATCTTCGACAAGGAAAAGATGGCCTGGGGGGAAGAGATTCTTGCCGCTGTGGATCAGTGCGACCTGCTGGTGATCGATGAGCTGGGGCCGTTTGAGCTGGTGCATGGCGAAGGCTGGGTATCCGGTCTGCGCCTGCTGGACGCCGGTGATTACCGCCTGGCAATCGTCGTCATCCGCCCGGAGTTAATCGAGCAGGCCCGTCAGCGCTGGCCGCAGGCCAGCGTGGTG
The DNA here is from genome assembly GCA_964447155.1 of uncultured Anaerolineaceae bacterium. Classification (GTDB taxonomy): domain Bacteria; phylum Chloroflexota; class Anaerolineae; order Anaerolineales; family Anaerolineaceae; genus SMBSF63. Next base: position 64,260 of record CAYURM010000010.1, on the reverse strand, counting down.
GAGCTGCGAGAGCCGGAGGATATCCCCGGTGTGTTTGAGATCGTGAAGGGGAATTTACCAGGAGAGTGTAAATGAATGAAGTATTGACAATTATTGCAAGGATTGAGGCGAAGGCTGACAAGGTTGACCTGGTGAAGGCTGAGCTTTTGAAATTGGTCCCCGTGACGTTAAAGGAAGCGGGCTGTATTCAGTATGATCTGCATCAGGATATTGATAATGCAGCGGTGTTCTGGTTCGTGGAGCAGTGGCAAAACGCCGAACATTTGAAGCAGCACGCGCAGAGCGCGCATATCGCCGCGTATCGGCAGGCGACAAAAGGGGCGATCTCAGTTTCCGAAATATGCAAGGTGATGAAGATCTCGTAAGATAGTGAAGGGGAGAGAAGCTTGTGAGAAAGAATTGTTGAGGAAGCGATTGGGATATTTGAAAGATCAATATGAAAAAAGTGAACCTGAAAAACACTCGACTAAATTTTTTTCTCAAGTTGCTGGGTATAGTAATTGCTTGCTTTTTCATTCTATATCTTTGCGAAGCTTTTCCCAGATTCATTACATTTTCATTCCCTCCTCCCACTGATGATTATCCAGTTGTAGTTTGGATGTATCCAACATATTCTGTGATACGACCTGGTAATACTAGATTTTTCACCTGGAATCAATTTGCAATTCTTTCCTATGAAAGTATTCCGGAAGCAGAAGCCAGACAAAATATATTTGATTATTTTGATCAGGAATTAATGAAAGAAGGCTGGGTGCAGGGTCAGAGTGAATATGATCCTGAAATGTATAGGAATTGTTACGACGGGAAAATATTCTCAGAAGCCCTATTCTTGAGTCAAAACGCGGATTTTTCTCGAGATGGGTATGTTGTTTATAGAAAGAGAAATCAACCGTCTTTTGTTAGCAGCAAAGAAAATGATGAAATTTGCTTGGCTGTTTGGAGACATTGGGAACACGTGCCCGGTGTGTTCAATGTAAAAATATTCACAATAAAACCTTCACCTCATACAAAGTTCATTTTCCGCACCAATTTTCAATCTGTTAAATAATCCAACCTTGCCATTGTAGGGGCGCATGGCGGCCAATGCTTTGTTGGACGGCGTGCGCCCCTACGAATTTTTAGGTTCTCTGGGAACTGCCGTGAAAAGTTGATGCTCTACACCAAATATGGAGATAAACCTTGCCTTCCCCCCGATATCTGGAGTGATTTTGCTCGTCGCCGCGGAAAATCACGGCGATTCCCAATGAGCCAGTTTTTAAGATAGTTTTTTGCGATTAAGATCTGTTATAGTGTATTTGTAAATATGAGGATAATAATTACCTTGTGTGGTAAGTGAGATGCTTTAGTGGGAGTATGCAATGAAAGTGGTGTATGAATATTCGCATTTTGGCGGCTCGGAGGTTCTTACTGTCCGATATCCACAGCATGAGCAGGCGATATATGAGATCCTTACAAAGGTGAAAGCAGAGCGCATTGTAAAATATCAAGATGATGTTTCATTTCAACAATTACTTTATTCCCCTGAAAACATGTATGCCCAATTTCGTCACTACTTCAATGCCATCGGCTTTGAAGAAATCCGGGATACGTACACTATCTCCATCCCCAATCATGACCATGAAATACCAGGGGCTTATAAACAGGTCGATTTTGTGAAGGACAAGGTGCTGGTTGAAGTGCAGTTTGGCAAATATGCTTTTATGTTTTATGACATGGCGAAATTTCAGTATTTCTTCAACGAGAATAAAGCAGATGTGGGGATTGAGATTGTTCCTTGTCATTCTTTACAGAAGCAAATGTCGAGCGGGGTGTCGTATGGCGAGCAGCTTGTCTATGACATTGAGCGGTTGAAACGACATTTTCCAGCTGTGCCGGTTAAAATCATGTTGATTGAGGTCGACGAATAATCAGGGGGCGGAAAACGAATTAATGTTATAATTTTTTGAGTATTTGACATATTCGTAAAATATCTGTCCAATTGCATTGAGCTTTTATTCTAAAGGGGGTTTTATGCTGCATCGTTGCTGGCGCGCGCTCGATCCACTCTTCCCTGAACAGGAGATTTTTTCTAGACGGTTGTCAATGAAGGCGGGAATTCTGCTTTTCATCCTGCTGACGCTCATTTTCAGTCTGGCAGGTTCAATGATTCCGGGGGACGGCCTGTTTGGATTTGATTGGAACCATTTCTGGGGAATTCAACGCATCCCTCCCTTTTACCCTCCCTGGACTTCCCTTGCCATTCGCTATTTGACATATCCATTGTTGATCGGTATCACCCTGTCTGCTTTTTCCATTGCCACACTGCAGCGAGCCATTCACCCTGTCAGCGCGGCGGCCGCCTTTTTCAGTTTGCCTTTGTTGTGGACAATTTTTTTAGGTCAGCTTGAAGGATTCGCGTTATTGGGATCAATTGCCTTGCCCTGGCTGGTTCCCTTTGCACTGATAAAGCCGCAAATCCAATTTTTTGGATTGGGAGCGCGGCGTTCATACATTCTGGCATTTCTCGTTTTTATGATCCTGTCTATCATCATTTGGGGAAACTGGCCCGAAAGAATGCTGGCTGTGGAGAGTTTTTATGGCGAAGGCCGGTACCCCCAAAACATCGGCCTCGGTTGGTGGGGACTGCCATTTTTCTTGCTGACCATCTGGTTCTCGCGAGGGGATATGGACATGTTGATGGCCTGCGGCGCGTTTATTTCTCCCCATATCATTTTTTACAACCTGCTGCCTCTTACCCCGGCGATTGCCCGCCTGAAACCCCGGGCGGCAATTGTGGCACTTGTTTTATCTTTTTTAACGCTTTCATCCAATTGGCTTGGGCCATATGGCTGGTGGCTTGGTTGGGGGTTCGTGCCCTGGGTGTGGATCAATCTGGCAGCGCAGCGCTATCCTGATTCAAAATTCGGCCAACGTTTGAAATGGATAGCCGGGTAAATTATTCGTCGCCCCGGCATAGATCCAGGGTTTCAACCGCATGCCGCAAATGGGGAATGACGATGCTGCCGCCGACGACGAGGGCTACGTTGAAGGCGTCGTACAGGGAAGCGTCGTCCCAGCCGGCCTTGACGCACTGCAGGACGTGATAATCGATGCAGTCATTGCAGCGCAGCACCATCGAGGCCACCAGGCCGAGGAGTTCCTTGGTGCGGCTGTCGAGGGCACTGTCTTCGTAGGCTTTGGTATCCAGGTTGAAAAAGCGTTTGATGCCCAGGTGGTTTACTTCCAGGATGCGGTCATTCATGCGGCTGCGATAGGCTTCAAATTCATCCAGACGACTCATTTTGTTTCTCCTTAAGATTCAGCTGTTCTGCCACCACGAAACGCCAGGGGATGCTGCGCCAGGGTTCGGGGGTATTATGAATGCCGATGCGCGGGGTGCACCTGACCTGCTCTTCTGTCACGGGCTGGCCTGCTTCCAGCCATATTTCACTGCCAACATTCCACAGGGCGGCCCCGTTGAGGCGGCCGTCAATGTTCAGTGCTTGGCACAGTTTGGCGGGACCGTTACACCACTCCCGCCGCGGACGTCCGGCGCGATGGGCAGCAATCACATCCAGCCCTTCCTGTGGCACGATGGCGCGGATGAGGACGGCGGCGGGAAAGCCTTCCGGGCCGGTGACGCAGTTGAGCATCCAGTGCATCCCGTAAGTGAAATATACATAAGCGTGCCCCGGTGCGCCGTACATGATTGCGGTGCGCGGGGTGCGCCCGGCGCGGGCATGGCAGGCCAGGTCTTCCTCGCCGCGGTAGGCCTCCGTCTCCACGATCCGGCCGCTGACGCGCTGGCCGTTCAGCAGGCGCACCAGGCGCCGGCCGAGCAGGTCGCGGGCCACGTGCAGCACGGGCCGGTCGTAGAAAGATTGGGGCAGGGTGGTATCCATTGTGGTTAATCATACAACAATATGGAAGATATTTTGATCTTTCTGAGAAAGAATTGCAACGCAAGCCGTACGCTGAGCTTTTCAAAGGGTGAGGATCGCAAATTTCCACCGCTGCGGCCTTCGCAATCGCTGGATTATCGGATATGGTTGGGGCATTGGTTAAAAGAAAACCGCGCACTTCGGAAAACTCAGTGCGCGGTCAGGGAAGTGCTATTGCATTTTCAGGCGGTCGTCCTGCTCCAGGGTCATGCACAGGCCTTTTTCAAGCGGGACTTGCGGCTGATAGTTAAGCAGTTTTTTCGCCAGGGTCAGGTCGGCGCACATGCGGTTCACGCCACCCGCATTGCGTGAGTTATACACGATTTCCGGCTTGGCGCCCGTGGCTTTCATCACCAGATTGGCGACTTCGCTGACGCTGGTTTCCACCCCGCTGCCAACATTGATGATCTCCCCGTCCGCGTCCGGTGCAGTGGACGCCGACAGCATGGCATCTACCACGTCATCCTTGTAGACATAATCACGGGTCTGGCTGCCGTCGCCATTGATCACGATGGTGCCGTTGCGGGTGGCATGGTTGAGAAAGTTGGGGATGACAGGGGTATAGGTGGGCGGCATCTGCTGGCCGGGACCGTAAGCGTTGAAGACCCGCAGGCAGACGGTCTCAATGCCCCACAGGCTGCCGATGGTGCGCACGTAATATTCGGCAGCCAGTTTGGAAACAGCATATGGAGAGCGCGGATGGGGGCGCATTTCTTCGTGCAGGGGTTGTTCGGCCTGTTCGCCATAGATTGCACCGGAGGAAATGAACACCACCCGCCGCACGCCCACATCCCGCATGGCTTCCATCAGGGTAACGGTGCCGCCGACATTGACCGTGTCGTATTCGCGGGGGTAGAGCACCGATTCATGCACCAGCACCCGTGCGGCCAGGTGATAGATACAATCCACATCCTGGAGCAGAGTCCAGAGTTTGGGGCGGTCATTAACATCTCCGCGGGTAAAATGAATGTCAGGTGAGAGCTGCGAAGGATCGCCGGTGGAAAGATCATCCAGCGCACGCACTGCGTGCCCGTTCCGTACGAGACGGTTGGCCAGATTCTGTCCCAAAAAACCGGCTGCTCCTGTGATCAGAAATTGCATGGAGGGGTATCCCTGGTTATGTGGTTTTGTGTGCGCATGATTATAGCATAAGGCCGGGAATCAGGGATTCTGTAAATCAGCGGGGGAGCAGTCAAAAGGGGTAGAAATTATCGTTCTGCCATTGCTTCGGCTTACCTGAGCGGGCATGATCTCGGTGTGCTCAGCCTGCGCTTTCCGATTTATTCGTCATACAACCGGCGGCGGATATTTTTAGGTTTTGATGCTCAATTAAATTGACGGGACATAGTTTATTGACTATAATTTTGGTTGATATGTGTTCTTTTTTCAAAATAAAGGCGATGGAATTGTCTGACGCTTAATTGTTCGACACGGAGGCAAGCATGCCAAAACAAAAACCTGAGAAAGACGAGGGAATTGCCCCTTTGCTGAATTTGGATGACCCAATACTTGGTTTTGACAGAACGCGTGCAGAAATCAATGTTGGCAAACGGCTGAAAGCCCTGCGCGCTGCGCGCGGCTTATCGATCCGTGGGCTGGCCGGGAAAAGCGGGCTGGCGGTGAACACCCTCAGCCTGATTGAGAATGAAAAAACATCCCCCAGCGTGAGCACTTTGCAGCAGCTCGCTGCGGCATTGAAGGTGCCGGTGACGGCATTTTTCAAGCCAGACACTGAACAGAAATATGTGGTCTTCACCCCGCAGGCCGAACGGCCCAAAACCGAGATTGAAAAAGCTGTCTTGCAGGATTTGGGCGCCGGGCTGGCGACCAAGGCCGTGCAGCCGCTGGTGGTGACTCTAAAGAAAGGCGGCGGCAGCGGCACCTCGCCCATCGTTCACACCGGACACGAGTTTGTGTATTGTTTGCAAGGCCGCATTTTATACACGATTGAAGACGAAACCTATTTGCTCAATCCGGGAGACAGCCTGCTGTTTGAATCGCATTTACCGCATCGCTGGGAAAATGTAGATAATGAAGAATCCCAGCTGCTGCTGGTGCTTTATCCATCTGATATGCGTGACCGGGTGGCTGCCCGGCATTTCGGCCTGACCTGAACAGTACAGTATGGAGAGGATTCATGAAGAAAATTGCATTTGTCACCGATGATGGCAGAACGATCAACAGCCATTTTGGCCGCGCCAGTTACTATCTTGTGGTTACTGTCGAGGACGGCAAAGAAGTCAAGCGTGAAATGTTGGACAAGATCGGCCACCATCATTTTGCTGTTCAAGAGGAACAGCACGAACGCCATCATCATGGCGAGGGAAGCGGACTGGATGCCTCTTCGCGGAGCAGGCACACGCGCATGCTGGCCGTGGTTGAAGATTGCGAAGCGTTGGTCGGTGGTGGGATGGGCACTGGCGCCTATTTGAGCATGCGTGCTGCCAATATCACCCCCTATATCACCGATTTTGAGCAGATCAACGATGCGCTTCAGGCTTACCTGGACGGCACCTTGATTGATCACCGGGAGAAGCTGCACTAATTTAAAACGAACGCGGTTTTGCATATTTGGAAACATCTGATAGAATCTGCCCAGTGTGCAGATTCTTTTCAGGCTTTATTCGGGACCAAACAGTCTGTACATTGATAAGCATCAAAAATGATTTACCAAATGAGGAAACAACTATGTCGAAGTGGACGACAGCAATTGCCTTGATATTTTCTTTCCTTCTACTGTTGATCTTGCCGGTAACCGTAGAAGCACAGGGGACAAATCCGGTCGTCATTCTCCAGTCAACGCCGGTTGTGCCTCCGGCAGCCGGCCCGCAGGTTGGGCCTGCTATGGTCGAAGAAGTCGAAGGTCAGGTACACGGGTTGTATTTTTATTCAGAAGATTGTGCCCACTGCAAAACGGTTTACGAAGAAGTCATTCAACCGTTACAGGCAGAGTACGGCGCCTTGCTGGACTTGCGTCTGTTGAAGATTGACAACCCGGATGATTATGAATTATTGATCAAGGCTGAGGAAGTATTTGGCATCGCGCCCGAAAATCGCGGCCTGCCCACCACGATTATCGGTAACGAGATCATTATCGGCGAAGAAGACTCCCTGTCCCGCCTGGATGCGACCGTTCGCCAGGCAATTTTGGCGGGCGGGATGGATTGGCCGGTGATTCCCGGTCTGGAGCCATTCAACCTGAATGGTAATGGTGATGTTGATTTTGCCAATCCTGAAATTTGTACAGAGGATGATCCCGAAGCCTGTGAAACGAATGCACCCATCTATGCGGTTTATTTCTATCAGACGGGCTGTCAGTCGTGCAGCCGGGTGGAAGCAGACCTGAACTACCTGCGCAGCCGTTATCCCCAGTTGATCATCGAAGAATTCAACATCTATGACAATGCCGGTCTGGCAGATTGGTTGACCAAAAAAGCCGGGCGAAAGACGCAAGATTTGCATTCGCCAGCCTTGTTCATCGCTGATGAAGCCTGGTTTGGGGAAGACGAGATCACCCCGGCCGTGGTGGAACAGGCCCTGTTGAAACACGAAGCCAACGGCACCAGCAAGATTTGGGAGACGTACGACCCTTCACAAAGCGGGATTGAAGATCTGTTCAAATCAATGAGCTGGGCAGCCGTTATTTTTGCCGGTCTGGTGGATGGGCTGAATCCGTGTGCCTTTGCTACGCTGGTCTTTTTTGTGTCCTATCTGACATTGAGCGGGCGCAAGGGCAAAGAAGTGCTGGCGGTCGGGGCGTCCTTTACGATTGGCGTATTCATTGCCTACCTGGCCGTGGGCCTGGGTTTCTATAAAGTTCTGGACCTGCTGGGTGATACCCTGACCGTGATCAGCCGCTGGGTATACGGCATCACCGCCCTGCTGTGTTTTGGCCTGGCCGTGTTCAGCCTGATGGACTTCTTTAAAGTGCGCCGCGGCGGCACAGCGGATATGGCATTGAAACTGCCGGAACCGCTGCGCAAACGCATCAATGCTACCATCCGCAAGGGACGCAACCAGACGGCGTATGTGGGCGGGGCTTTTGTGACCGGACTGGTGGTTTCCTTTCTGGAGTTGGCCTGCACCGGGCAGGTGTACCTGCCCACGATCATCGCGGTGAGCAGCAACCCTGACCTGCGCGCTCAGGCGATCGGCTTCCTGGTGCTGTACAATTTGATGTTCATTGTGCCTTTGATCGTGGTCTTTATTCTGGCGTTTTACGGGACGACATCCAAAGACCTGGTGGGATTCATGGAGAGACACTCTGCTGCTGTCAAGCTGGGGATGACCGTTCTGTTTTTGAGTTTGAGCGTATGGCTGGTATTCTCGCTATTGCTGTAACAAGAACGTTCTGTCTGAAATATGCAAACGCCCGCAGATTTAATGTCTGCGGGCGTTTTTTCTCCAGGCGGGGTTTCCTCCCGCAGGTTGGACTTGACCTGACTTTCGCATGCTGGTGAAGATTTTGGCTTTATACCCTTCACACAGCGAACATCCCTGCGGGAGGTTTCGATCTGGTCTTGTGATCGCAATTATACGATTTCGAACTCGATGGGGGTGGTGTTCATGATGTTGTCAGAGATCGGGCAGCGGGCATCCACTGCTTCGATGAAGGCTTCTTTCTCTTCCTGGGTCATGTCCGCATCAATCTTGACAACCAGTTTGAGGTCCATAAAACCGGCACGGTCTTCGTCGCTCTTGCCCATCAGGACAGCCGAGTTCAGCCCGCCTTCAACGGAGCATTCCATGCCGCGCAGGTCAATGCGCTGCTGTTTGGCAACAATTTTTCCAATGGTAACGATACAACCGCCCAATGCCCACAGGAAGTAGTGCAGGGGAGAAGGTGCAGAATTGTCGCCGCCTAAGGCTTCGGGCTGGTCGATATATGCGGTGAACTCACCGGTCGTCAGTTCGATGAGAAATTTCTCTTTTCCTACAGCATTGATCTTCACATTTTTATTTGCTGCCATTGGCATTCTCCTTTGTGTTTTTGCTATGCGTTAATTGTTAAAACAACCAATTCGTTGGTCTCTATACCTACAATGATGAATTGTATACCTGTCCCAAATTTTGACAACCGCCATTTATCATATTAATCTGTGAGGAATATCACAATCCGAAAGAAAACGCTCCCCAAGGTCTCGAGAAAGCGTTTTTGAATGGACAGGATCTGATTGAATGAATGGTTATTTGCGATGATTCAGCAGGGATTGCTTTTCATTCGGAGAAAGAAAAGCCGTTTCAAGCGCATTGCGCTGCGCCTGGCGGATCATCTCTGGCGAAAGCCCGGCGGCTGGCGCGGCGGTTTCATATTCATGGTGCAGGTCAATCCCGCTGATGCCGGGATCATCGGTGTTCAGGGTCGCCAGTACGCCGCGTTCCAGAAACTGGCGCAGTGGGTGGGCGGCGTAGTCTGTCACCACACTGGTTTGCACGTTGCTGGTCAGGCTGACTTCAACCCCAATGTGGTGTTCAAGCAGATAATCGATCAACGCCGGGTCTTCGAAAGAACGGGTGGCATGGCCGATGCGCTCAGCCTTAAGATGATGCAGCGCTGACCAAACGCTTTCCGGGCCCATCACCTCGCCGGCATGTACGGTGACCTGCCAGCCCGCATCCCGGCCTTTGGCGAAATGGCCGGTGAAGAGTTGGGCAGGATAGTTGCTTTCATCCCCTGCCAGGTCAAGCGCAACAAGATGATCTTTTTGGGTGAGGAGGGCGTCCAGCTCTTTCCAGGCGATGTCCACGCCGTAGGTGCGGCTGAGAATGCCAATCAGGTTGGCTTTGACGCCGAAATCCCGTTCCCCGGCCTGTACGCCATCAACCACGGCTTCCACCACACCAGCCGGATCGAGGTGATTGGCCTCTGCCATGAACCAGGGGCTGAAGCGCAGCTCAATATAGGCGATGCCCTCACGGGCGGCGTCCTCCATGTTTTCATAAGCGATGCGCCGCACAGCATCCATGTCCTTGAGGATCGCGATCGGCCAGTGGAATTTTTCCAGGAAGGCCATCAGGCTCGGCTTTGGCTCGGTAACCTGCACAAAGGGGCGCAAGCTTTGCAGGTCGGCGGCGGGCAGGGGCAGACCGTAATGCAAACCCAGTTCCAGCACGGTCTCCAGGCGCATATTACCATCCAGGTGACGGTGTAATTCAACCAGCGGGAAGGTTTTGTCAATCATCGGCTCTCCATCAGCATTTAGTCGTCTTGATTCTCATTCTGGTGATGCTCCTGATTGCCCAGATTCTTGAACAGGCGTCCGGTCAGGACGAGGATGCCACCAACCAGACCAGCCACAGCCCCGAAGATCAACGATTCGCGCGAGCCAAACAGAGGCTGCACGCTGCCTTCCACTTTGCCCGCCAACAGAAAAACGACATTGCTATTTTCGGCCTTGACCTTGCGCCCTCCGGCCACAACCGCCATGGATTTGTCCATGACCACGTTCCCGCGGGAGAGGATGACCTGCGCGCGCGAGATGTCCATGTTGACTCCCTCATCGGCCACGATCACGCCCGCTGCAGAAGCCTTCAGTTGTGCATCACCTGTTTTCATGACACCGATGGCGCCAAAATCCATGTTCAATTGCTCACTGGTGGAGCGGGCCACCGCACTGAAACGAGCTGTCGTCTGTGCGCTGTTTAACGTCTCTACCGCGCTTTGATGCAGGTCAACCTGCTGGGCCTGAATGCTGCCCACGTGGATATCTTCCACTTTTACCTCATCATCAATGATCTGTAAATTTTCCGCAAGCCCTTCTTCTTGGGCTGCTTCGCGATCGAGTTCATTTTTCATCAAATTTTCGTTCATCTCGGTTCCTTTCTTGTTTTCTCGGCAGGCATGCGCCTGAATATTCACTGATTCCAGTATAGCATTTTTTGGTGGGAAAGCAGTGCTTTATCAGTGCTAAGAAAGTATCCGTTTGTGCGGCTGCGGTGCACCGCCTTCTCCTTTTTCCAGCCGGGCCAGATTTTTCCTGGCGCCTGCCAGATACGGGTGGTCTGGCGGGAGCACGGCTTCCATGATTTTCAAAGCTTTGCGGTAGGCTTCCTCCGCGCCGGGCCGGTCTTTCTTTTTCTCCAGCACCACGCCGAGGTTGTTCCAGTCACGGGCCAGGGACTGATGCGATTCGCCCAATGCCGCGCGGTCAATTTCCAGCGCCTGGCGGTACGACTTCTCGGCAGAAACCAGATCGCCCTGCGCCTGTTGCACACCTCCCAGACGGTTCAGGAAAACCGCAGTTTGGGGGTGGTTAATGCCAAACTGCTGGGTGCTCACGGCTGCGATGCGTTCCAGGCATCTTCGGGCCGCGGGAAGATCGCCCAGCTCCAGGTAAACCTGGCTGAGATGATTCAAGTCCTCGATCACGTCCAGGCTGTCCGGGCCAAAGGCAGCCTCATCAATTGTCAGCACGCGCTCATACAGATCGCGCGCTTCTTTCACCAAATTGATCTGTCGCAGCAAACTGGCAATGCGGCTCAGGTCGATCGCCACCTGGGGATGGTCTGCACCCAGGGCGGCTTCGTCATTTTTCAGGGCCAGCTCAAAATGCTGGCGGGCGGCGGGAAAGTCCTGCAATTGCTGCAAGACCACCCCGAAATTGCCCGCGTCAACCGCTGTCTCCGGTGAATCGAGTCCGAACACAGTCTGGGTGATGCGCAAAGCGCGTTCAAAATAGGGACGGGCACCGGCAAAATCTCCCATGCGGCAGAGCACATTGCCGAGGTAACGGGCATCGGCGGCGACTTCCTTGCTTTCCGGCCCGAAAATGTCCTCATCGAGGATCAGGGCCTGTTCAAAGGCGTCCCGGGCGCCCGCCAGGTCACCGGCTGCCATCATTGCCAGGCCGGGGTTCTTTTCGGGCTGGGGGGAGGTTTGGGGGTTCATAAAAGCTCCTCTGTCTTGCAGTAGCGGGTTTAATGCGTTTCGTGTAAATTGTTTCATTTCTGTAGTGGCGGGGCATGCCTCGCCATCACGAACGCAGTAACTTGTTTTTGCGTAGATCAATAGATGTACTGTAACTACTATTTTACTGCACCACCAGCAGGGTGAAGGGCGGAAGGTATGCGAAAAGCAGTACCACCAGCCCAACCAGCGCTGCCAATACCAGGCTGTGCCAGAAGACATAGCGTAAAATATCACTTTCGTGGCCGTGCCAGCCGGTGGCCGTGGAGGCGACCACAATGCTCTGCGCGTCAATCATTTTGCCCATCACCCCGCCGGCACTGTTGGCCGCGGCCATCAGCAGCGGGCTGAGACCTAACTGAACAGCGGTAATGACTTGCAAGGAACCGAAGAGGACATTCGAGGAAGTATCCGAGCCGGTCAAGGCGACGCCCAGCCAGCCCAACAGGGTGCCGAAGAAGGGGTACAGTACACCCGTTCTGGCAAAGGTCAACCCCAGGGTGGCGTCCAGTCCGCTGAAGCGGGTGACGAAACCCAGTGCCATCATTGCGGAAATGGTCAGGAGAGAGTAGCGCAGATCTTTGCAGGTCTTGAAATAGGTTTTTAGCAGTTCCTTGAAGGAGTAGCCCATCACCAGGCCGGAAATGACCGCCGAGATGAGGATGCCTGATCCACTGGCCGACAGCCAGCTCAGTTTATAAATGGCCGACTCAAGGTGCGCTTCGGCCACAACCGGCGGCATACGCATGACCAGGTTATGCAGGCCGGGTACGACAATGCGCAGGGTGGTTTTGTCCAGGATGGCGTTGATACCGGGCAGGCCCCACAGGAGCACCAGCACGCTCAGAATGGCCCAGGGCATCCACGCCTGAATGATCTCGCGGCGGGAATGTTGGGGCGCTTCTTCTTTTGCGTTCTCGTCATCGCCTTCCATCAAATAGACCTTGCGCGGCTTCCACACCAGCAGGAAAAGGACAGTTAGAATCAACGAAACCAGACCGGCAATCACGTTCACCAGCCAGGGGCCGTAGCGGCTGGAGATGAATAATTCCACCACGGCGAAGCTGCCACCGGCAACCAAAAGGGCGGGCCAGACCTGAAACGCCCGTTTGATACCAGCGAAAGCCGCCACCAGCCAGAAGGGCACGATCACGGCAAAGATGGAGATCAGCCGTCCGGTCATCATCGTCAGGTCGTATACATCCAGTCCGGTGATCTGCGCCAGGGCGATCATTGGGGTGCCCAGACCGCCAAAGGCCACCGGGGCCGTGTTGGCAATCAGGGACAACCCGGAAGCCGCCAGCGGGGAGAAACCCAGGCCCATCATAATGGCTGCTGTGATGGCAACCGGTGTGCCGAAGCCCGCTGCACCTTCAAAAAAGCCGCCCAGGCAGAAGGCAATCAGCAACACTTGCAGCCGCCGGTCACTGGTGATCGAACGCAGGCTTTCTTTCAGGATACTGAAGTATCCTTTGCGCTCCGTCAGCCGGTACATGAACATGACATTGAAAACGATCCAGCCGATGGGCAGCAAGCCATAGGCCGCGCCATAAACGGTAGATGCCGCGGCCATGCCAACCGGCTGGCCAAAGACCAATACCGCGACGATCAGGGCAACGCCCAACCCGAGCAAGGCGGAAATATGCGCCTTGATGCGCAGGATGCCCAGGCAGCCTAACAGCACAATCACCGGCAGGGCCGCCAGCAGGGTAGACAGGAAAGGATTATTCAACGGGTCATAGATTTGTTGCCAGGGCATTCGCTCTTCTCCTGGGATGCTGTCGCGCATCTCCAACCAATATGGTTTTTATTTTCGCGTTTTTGATAATTTGTGTTTTGGGGCCACCAATTGGTCTGGCGGCAATCGGTTAATAGTAGCTGATAATGCAATTTCTTACAAATTAAACGTTCAGAAAGCCCGGTTCCTGCTTTGCAAAAGGCTTACTATTTGGTATAACAAGACTTAATACAGCATGTGTTGACCGCATGCGCAGGAGGCTTGGCTTATGTTTCGTAAAAATGCACCACCCACACCGGTTTCTGCCCCGCCCACAGAACGGGTTACTTCTGTGCTGGGCCCGGGCATTAACTGGAAGGGCAACCTGCGCGGCAGCGGCGGTATCCGTATTGAAGGCACGTTTGAAGGCGAGATCGGCATCAAGGGGCTGGTGGTGGTCGGTGAAACCGGGCGTGTGACCTGCGAGAATCTGAGCGCCAATACGGTCATTATTGCCGGAGCGGTGCGCGGCTCGATCACCGCAGAACGGCTTGAGATCCGTTCATCAGGCCAGGTATGGGGGGATGTCACCGTGAATGCCTTCGCCACCGAGGAAGGCGCTTTCCTTCGCGGTCAGGTACGTATGGAAGAGCAGGTCGATTTGAAGCTGGAAGCAGCAGATGAAGGGGACACGCTGGAAACACGGCCGATTTCCACTCTGCCCAAAGCCAAAGAAGAGTGATCAGTCTGCCGTATTTGTGATCTTGAACAGTTGCCGCTGGCTGAAGGCGGGGCGGTGGATCCGCGGGCTTTTTTTGAGAATGTAAATTCATAGTAAAATCAAAACGATGAAACCTAAAAATACCCTCCAAGTCAATATGTCTTCTCCTGACCTCACTGAGGCCGAACGTGAAGCCGTCATTGCGGTGATCGAGACCCGCTATTTGAGCATGGGGCCGCAGGTGCAGGCCTTTGAAAACGCTTTCCGGGACCAGTTCGGCTTCAAACATGCCATCTCGGTCAACTCCGGCACGGCTGGCCTGCATCTGTGCATCCGGGCTGCCGGCATTGGTGCAGGCGATCGGGTTCTCACCACCCCGTTTTCTTTTGTAGCGTCTAGCAATGTGCTTCTGTTTGAAAATGCGGTGCCGGTGTTTGTAGATGTTGACCCCCAAACAGGCAATATTGACACGAAACTGGCTGCCGAAGCTGCCAGAGACCTGCGGACGGGCGGGGCAGCGGCGCAGCGCTGGCTGCCGCGCTGCGGCGCAAGCGCTGACGCTCCGTTGAAAGCCCTCCTGCCGGTAGACGTTTTCGGCCAGCCTGCTGACTATGATGCCCTGCAGGGGATCGCTGATGAAGCTGGTGTGCCGATCATTGAAGACTCGTGTGAAGCCTTGGGCTCCCTGTACAAGGGCCACCCGGCGGGTGCGCTGGGGGATTATGGCGTGTTTGCCTTCTACCCCAACAAGCAGATCACCACGGGCGAAGGCGGGATGATCGTTACCGATCTTGATGAGGAAGCCAGCTTCATGATGGCTTTGCGCAACCAGGGACGCGCCCCCGGCGATACCTGGCTGCAGCACACTTATCTGGGCTATAACTACCGCCTGGATGAGATGAGTGCGGCCATCGGCGCGGTGCAAATGACCCGCCTGGCTGAATTGCTCAGCACCCGCGAGCAGGCTGCCGAGTGGTACAACCAACGTCTGGCCAATATGGCCGGCGTGGAAATTCCCCATATTCTGCCGGAGACGACCCGCATGAGCTGGTTTGTTTACGTCATCCGCCTGGATTCCGGCGCACAGCGCGATGCGGTGGCCGAGCGGCTGCAAGAACGGGGCGTACCCGTGCGGCCGTATTTTGCCCCGATCCATTTGCAGCCCTACATGATGGAGCGTTTTGGCTTCCAGCCCGGCGATTTCCCTGTGACGGAAGACCTCGGTGCGCGCGGCCTGGCCCTGCCCTTCTCCGGCAAGATCACCGAGGAGGAAGTGGCGTACGTTTGCCAGACCCTGCAAGAGGTGCTATAGCCCAAGACGATGGAAACAACTATTGCCACTGCTGAAATATTCCGCCCCTTCCGGCGCACCGGGCTGCTGCTGCATGCCGGCCTGTCCCTGCTGTCGGCGGCGGCTGGCGGCGTATGTTTCTGGCAGTTGTCTGCCAGGCAGGGCGAACCCGGTTTTTTGTGGCTGCTGCTGCTCGGCATTTTGGTGCTGATTCCCTTGCCTTTGCTGGTGTATAACCTGTATGGATTGTTGAGCGCCACCTACACCCTGGAGCGCGACGGACTGCGTCTGCGCTGGGGGCTGCGCGGAGAGGATATTCCTTTGCAGGAGATTGAATGGCTGCGCAACGCTGAAGAACTGGGTTTTACCCTGCCCCTGCCCGCGATCCGGCTGCCGGGTGCGGTGGTGGGCACGCGCAACGTGGAAGGCCTCGGCCGGGTGGAATTTATGGCCTCCGATGTGAATAATCTCCTGCTGGTTGCCACACCGCGCTGCGTATTTGTCATTTCTCCGGTGGATATGCGCGCTTTCGAACGCGCTTTTCGGCGTGCGATGGAAATGGGCAGCCTTTCTCCGATGGCAGCTTATTCCACCCAGCCGGTGATTTTTTTGCGCCAGATGCTGGCCGACCGCTGGGTACGCATCCTGCTGGCGGTCAGCGTTTTCCTGTTGATCGGTCTGCTGGTGGTGGTGGCCCTGCAGCTGCCCGGTCGTGAACTGGTTTCGCTGGGCTTTGACAGCGATGGCTTGCCGCGTGAAGCCGGCCCGGTGCAGCAGCTGCTTTTGCTGCCTGCGCTGGGGGTAGTGGTGCTGCTGGTGGACTTGATTGGCGGGATGTTTTTGTATCACCGCTGGAAGCAGCATCTGATCGCCTATTTGTTGTGGGGCGCCAGCGGACTGACTTCCCTGTTGTTGATTCTTGCCGCTCTGCAAATTTCCTGATTTCAGCTATAATGGGGGCTGTTGCGTGTTGGCCTGTGTTCAGGTCTGGACTCATGAAACCATTTTATTCGTATCAACCTACACTGTTATGATGAGGAGAAAAAAGATGTCCAAGTCAATGGAAGATCTGCAAGCCGCCTTCGCTGGTGAATCACAGGCGAACCGGAAATACCTGGCCTATGCTGATAAGGCGGACAAAGAAGGCTTTGCCCAGGCTGCCCGTTTGTTCCGCGCTGCAGCAGCAGCCGAAACCGTGCATGCGCACAATCATTTACGGGCGATGAACGGGATTAAAACAACTGAAGAAAACCTGAAGGATGCCATGGCTGGCGAGAATTACGAAGCGGAAGAAATGTATCCGGCCTTCATCAATGATGCCGAGCTGGAAAATGAGAAACGCGCCTTGCGCAGTTTTGGCTATGCCCTGGAAGTTGAGAAGCAGCACCGTGCTTTTTACCAGGAAATGCTGGACAGCCTGGAAGAGCAGGAAGAATATGAGTATTATGTTTGTCCCGTGTGCGGTTCCACCCACCGCCGTGAAGCCCCGGAGACCTGCCCGATCTGCGGCACGGCTGGCTCCCGCTTTATGAAAGTCAGTTAATCCGCATTGCGTTGCCATCCACGAACCGCCTTCCCCCTCAGGAAGGCGGTTTTTTATGGAAAAGTGAATAGAGAAGATGGGGGGATTTGTTGGCCTGTTGATTCAATTGAGAAGGAGCTGCTTTAGGGTGATAAATTTAATGGTATCTCTGGAGCGTTGACACCCCGTCATAATTAGGATAATATTTATCTTAATTATGTTGTTAAACTGATAATCCAGGAGATAAAAAAGATGAACAAGAAAAAATTTATGGTGATGGGCTTGCTGCTGACCGTTGTGCTGGTGTTGGCTGCCTGTGCACCCCAAACAGAGGCGCCGCCAAAAACGCAGGAAGCCCTGCCCGCGGACGAAATACCCGCCACGGAAAAAGTTGAGCCAGTCCCTACCGAGGAGACCGCACTGGCAGAAACCGAAACAATGGAAACGGAAGCGCCTGCTGAAGATGCACTGACCGCGGGCGTTGACGTGGAAGCCCTGATTGCAACCAAAGTGGCGGGCAACCATGACCTGGGCCGCATATTTAACGCGGACAAGACTCGTGAAGAGTGGGAAGCGACCCTTGACCGGATGATCGGGTATGGCGCGAAGATCAACGAAGAGGAAAAACAACTGATCATCGAGTTTTTGTTGAGCCGTTAGCAGCGATAATAAGCAGGTGAATATATCGGGAGAAAGCCAGCTGCTTTCTCCCGATTTTAATCTGCCGTATAATGGAGATGTTGAGATCAGAAAATGAGGAAAATTACCGATGAAGAATAAAAATGTATTGATCACCGGTGCTACCGATGGGATTGGCAAAGAGACAGCTTTACAGTTGGCGCGCAAAGGCGCGCGCGTGCTGGTGCATGGGCGCAGTGAAGCGCGCTGTCAGCAGGCTGTGGACGAGATACGCAGCCAGAGCGGCAGCCCGCAGGTGGAATATGTGCTGGCAGATTTTGCCAGTCTGGCGCAGGTGCGTGCGATGGCCGAGGAAGTCAAACGGCGCGTGGAGCGGCTGGATGTGCTCGTCAATAATGCCGGGGGGCATTTCAAGGAACGCACGCTCAGCGAAGATGGCTATGAGATGACGCTGGCCGTTAATCATCTGGCCCCTTTCCTGCTGACCAATCTCCTCCTGCCGCTGTTGAAAAAATCCCCCGCCGGGCGGATTGTCACCGTCAGTTCCACCCTGCACACGGTGCGCGGCCTGGACATGGATGATCTGCAGGGCGAGCAGCGCTACCGCGGCAACGCAGCGTATGCCCTGTCCAAACTGGGCAACATCCTGATGACCCGCGAGCTGGCCGAACGCCTGGCGGGCAGCAGCGTGACCGCCAACAGCCTGCATCCCGGGACGGTGGACACCAAGCTGCTGCGGAATGCCTTTGGAATGAGCGGCAGCAGCATCGAGTCCGGCGCAGCTACATCCGTGTACCTGGCAAGCTCGCCGGAGGTGGCGGAGGTGAGCGGGGCGTATTTTGAGCATGTCCGGCAAGTCGATGCCGGTGAACAGGCCCAGGACCCTGCCCTGCAAAAGCAGTTCTGGCAGATCAGTGCAGAATGGACCGGATTGGCAAGATGATGAACGGGGGAGGCCGCTGGCTTGCCGGGTGTGGTGTGCTGGTGCTTGTCCTGCTGTCGGCCTGCCAGGCGTCGCCCGCTGCCCTGACCCCCACCCTGACCGCTGCTGCGACTTTGATTCCCCCCGTTACGGGCACAGTTTCACCTGCACCAGCCACGCTTACCCCGATGCCAACGCGCACCGTGTTGCCTGCTCATATTGCCATACCTTCCGCCCAGGCGGTCGGGCCGGACAGCTTCCCGGAGGGCGTCAACCCGTTAACCGGACTGCCGGTGAGCGATCCCGCGCTGCTTTCACTCGCTCCCGGGCTGGTGTCCATTTCCAATTCGCCGAGCACCACCCGCCCGCAGTCCGGTTTGTCGTATGCCGACTTCGTGTATGAAATGTATATTGGCGAGGGCGTCACCCGTTTCCTGTCGATTTTCTACGGCGAATATCCGCCGGAGGATGTTGGCCCGCTGCGCTCCGGGCGGCTGCCGCATGAGACCCTGCGTGAGTTGTATCGCGGGTATCTGGTGTTTGGTTCGGCTTCTTCACTGGTGATGCCCCATCTGGAAGAGCGCAACATCGTTTTTGGCGTTGAGGGGGCTGAAGACCCGAATACCGCTTTTATTTCTCCGGAGGAGCTGAAAACCATTGCTGCGGATACGGTCACCCGGCGCGGCAAACCTGCCTTGACCGGTCTGCGCTTTGATCCGCAGCCGCCAGACGGCGGAAAGCCCGCCGAGCGGATTTGGGTGCCTTACCACTACACCGACCAGGTATTTTGGGAGTATGATAAAGAACGTGGGACCTATCTGCGCTTGCAGGGTGACCAGGCCGGCGAGCGGGTCTTGCCTTTTGAAGACAAATTGACCGGCATGCCGCTGACCAAAGAAAATGTCGTCGTGCTGTTTGCCCAACATCGCTTTTTCACCCCCACATTTTTTGACATCGATCTGGTGTATATCAGCCGTCTGCCGGCGCTCATTTTTCGCGATGGAAACATGTATGAAGCTTACTGGACAACAGCCAACGAGGCGTACGAACGTACCACCGGTCGTTTGCGGCCAATCCGTTTCATTGATGGCGAAGGAAATCCCTTCCCGTTGAAAAATGGCCGCACCTGGGTGATGATCGTGCCGCAATTTACAGCGTATAATGAAACTGTGGAATCATTTGTTTATGGGGAGCTGCAAGCGGGGAATGAACCCGGATCGGCCACTTGGGCCATCCATTTTCAGGCACCCGTCGCCGGCGGCTGGCCGTCGCCCACCCCGCCTCCCTGACACGAGCAATTCTCTATTTTTTAAGGAGCAGGCATGAAAGAAAAACCCGATAGGTTGGCATTGTATCCCCAGAGTGACTGGATGCGGTGGATTTTCAAGGCGCCCATCTTTTCCTGGCGGCTGGGGCTGGGACCGGTGGTGGGCAAGGTGGTGATGATCCTGACCACCACCGGACGCAAATCCGGCCTGCCGCGCCACACGATGATCGAGTGTCACCGCATCAACGGCAAGAAATATGCCCCGTGTGCCTATGGTGAGCGGGCGGACTATTACCAGAATATCCTGGTTGACCCGCGGGTGACTGTGCAAACCGCAGACGGAACGGAGGCGATGATTGCCTCCCGGTTGACGGACGATGAAGAGATGACCCTCTTTTTCAAAGAGGGCATGAATTCTACGCCGGGGATGCTGGCCTGGTATCTCGAATCGCTGGGGATTGAACCCACGGTGGAAGCCGTGCTGGCAAACAAGGACAGGATTTACTGGCTGCGCTTTGATCCCACTGAGGAACTAACTCCCCCTGGCCTGGAAGTAGACCTGGCCTGGTTATGGCCGCTGGCATTGGGGGTGGTGCTGATTGCCTGGATCTTGGACCGCCGGGACAAAAAAGAGAAATAAGACAACGATTTGTTTGGAGAGTGAGGCTGGTATGAATATTTTAATCCTGGGCGGAACGGTGTTTCTGGGGCGGGCATTGGCAGAAGATGCGCAGCGCCGCGGACATACGGTCACGTTATTCAACCGCGGATTGACCAATGGAAGCTTGTTCCCGGAGCTGGAGAAGCTGTATGGCAACCGGGATGGCGATCTGGCTGCTTTGCAAGGCCGCCAATGGGATGCTGTCATTGATACCAGCGGTTATGTGCCCCGGGTGGTGCGCCAGTCGGTCAATCTGCTGGCGCGCAATGTGGGACAGTACGTCTTCATTTCCAGCATTTCTGTGTATGCTGATACCAGCCAGCCCGGGTTGAAAGAAGATGCCTCCACGGTTCAGTTACAGGCTGAGATTGTCGATGAGACCAATACTGCGTATTATGGCCCGTTCAAGGCGCAGTGCGAGCAGGTGGTGCAGTCTGGCATGGCCGGGCGGGCTTTGATCGTGCGACCGGGCTTAATGGTCGGTCCGCATGATGAGACCGATCGTTTCTCCTACTGGCCGTACCGCATCGCCCAGGGCGGTGAGGTGCTGGCCCCTGGCCGGCCAGAGCGGCCGATCCAATTTATTGATGTACGCGACACGGCCGCCTGGATCCTCAATCAGGCGGAAGGGCAGCAGAACGGGGTTTTCAACGTTGTCAGTCCGGATGGATGGATGACGATGGGCCGCCTGCTGGATACATGTGTGAAGGTCATTCAGTCCAATGCTGAGCTGAAATGGGTCCCCGAAGATTTCCTGATGGAGAATTCAGTGGGGGAATGGATTGAGATGCCCTTGTGGCTGACAGAGTCCGACCCGACCATCGCCGGTTTCCTGCGCGTTGACGTCAGCCGCGCCCTGGCCGCAGGCCTGAAATTACGCCCGATCGAGGATACCATCCGTGATACGCTGGCTTATGTGAAGACCTGGCCGCATGACCGCATCTGGCAGGCGGGGTTGAACCACGCGCGGGAAAAAGATTTACTGAACATCTTCCTGCGAGGATTTTTTGCCTACTGAACCGAAGTTTGAAAACAAAATGGTGACGTTCAGGCGCCGTGGGATGCTGTTCGAGCTGCGTATTTAACTGGCAGGTGACCTTCCCCAACATTTTGAACACTCCTGTGACAAAACAGGCTCCCCTCCTTTTGACAGATCGTATACAATATCAGAAAAGGAAAGAGCAGCATGATTGAATTGAAATGCGAGGCACTCATTTTTGACCTGGATGGCGTGCTGGTTGATTCAGCGGCAGCTGTTGAACATGCCTGGAGCATGTGGGCGAACCAACACAGCCTGGATGTCCACACGGTCATGACGGTGGCGCATGGACGCCGCACGCTGGAAACAGTTGGTTTGATGGCGCCTCACCTCAACGCGGTGCTGGAAACCGAGCAGATCGAGGCCAAAGCAGCCATTGATCCCAATGGCGTGATGGTGATGGGCGGGGCAGTTTCCCTCTTGCGATCAATTCCTCCCCGGCGGTGGGCAATCGCCACCTCCGGCACGCACGGCGTGGCAGTTAACCGCATTCAACTGGCCGGCCTGCCCATGCCGCAGGTTCTCGTCACCGGCAATGACGTGCGTAAAGGCAAACCTGACCCGGAACCCTACCTGCTGGCTGCCAGCCGCCTGGGTGTGAATCCCGAAGCATGTGTGGTGTTCGAAGATGCCCCCGCCGGCATCCAGTCTGGCCGCAGTGCCGGGATGCGCGTAATCGCGATTGCCAGCACCCATGCAGTCGATGGGCTGGGCCATGCGACGGTGATTGCCCGCCAATTGACCGATATTCACGTACTGGCAGATAAATCATCCACGAACAGGTTAATCGTACGCGTGCAGGAAATGCAGTAGCGTGCTCTCTGCACACACCAGAACAGCAAAAAATTAAAGCAGGTTGAAAGGATTTACTTATGGAGATCGTCCGAAATTTCTTCATTACCTTCGCTGTATTCATGGGAATTGATCTGGTTTGGCTGGGTCTGGTTGCCAGAAAATTCTATCAGCAGCAGTTGGGCAGCCTGATGCGCAGCCAGACCAACTGGCCGGTAGCAATCGCTTTTTATGCGATCTATAACTTCGCCCTGTATCTGGTTGTGATCCGCCCAGCCCTGGATAGGGGCAGCTGGCAAACCGCTCTCCTGCATGGTCTTGCTTACGGTCTGATTACTTATATGACCTATGACCTGACCAATCTGTCTACACTGAAGGATTGGCCGGTGCTGCTGACGGTGGTCGATATTTTGTGGGGAACCGCCCTGGCGGGAACAGTCGCGTTCCTGAGCTATACGATCATTCGGCTGTTCTAGATTAAATCAGCAGGGCGGGCTGGTGACCCACCCTGCATACCGTGATCAACAGCTTCACGGGAACTGGATCGCCTGGCCGACCTTGATCTCCTGATACGCCTGGGGGAATGCGTCCGCAAAAGTCTGAATGGCTGCCGGCAGGCTGTCGTGCGGTGATAAAGCGACCAGCCCGGGTTGACGCTCAGCCAGAAATTCGATCTCTGGCTGTAAATCTGCGGCGCTGGCGTTGCCATAATGCAGTCCGCCCACCACGCCGACCACCGGCTCACGGTACAGGGCTTCGGCGCGTTCCACCAGCCGTTGCAGACCGGGGTGTCCGCAGCCGGTGATCACGACCAGGCCCTCACCCTCCACGCGCACCACCAAAGCCTGCTCATGACCTTTCGGTTCCAGCAGGGAAAGCGGGAAGACTTCCACATAGGAGAGTACGCCCGTAGTGGCAATGTCTGGTGCCACCAGAGCGGGTTCCTGGGCATACACCAATGTTGCGCCGGGGTAGGTCATCGGGATGGGTGTGTAAAACGTGATCCCGGATAACGGCAGGCGGAAATCACCGAGGGTGAAGCTGTCATGCTGCCACGCCTGATTGCCGCCGACATGATCCGGGTGAGGATGCGAGATAACGATTGCATCCAGCGTTTCCCAGTCCTGTTTCAGCGTGCCAAAATTGCGCAGGAAGTAGGGCAGGACCGTGTCCGGCGGGTTCATCCCCAGGTCAAGGATGATGCTGGCCTGATCCGTGCGGACCAGGTAGGAAACGCCATGCCCCTTTTCCAAATCTTCGTTCAGGGCTTCCGCTTCAAATAATGGCAGGATCTCCAGGCTGGTGGTTGTTTCCAGTTCAGGGATAAAGATGGGCATTTCCAGTCCTTCACGCTCGACCTGGCCTTTGACCACCACCAGGTGAGCGGTGGAGAACAGGGCAAATACAACCAGCAGCCCGACGACAACAAACAGCAGGATTCGCAGTGCTCTTTTCATCTCAAAATTTCCTTTAATTATTTTGTTACAACAAGTTTGCGGTACATTTTGCCCTTGAGGACAACCGCTGCCGAAATGACAATCCACAACACCAGCAGAAACAGGTCGGAGGTCGGCAAGAAATCTACCGCCATGTTGAAAGTAGTATGCAGAATGATCATTGCCAGCACATTACCGCCGGAGCGGTTGTAGACCCAGGCAAGGAAAATTGCCAAAAAGATGCGGTAGATGCCGCCGCCGAGCATTCCCATCAGCAGATTCTCGCCATAAAAACCGTTCAGGAACAGGGGCAGGTGCCACAGGGACCAGAATGCCGAGACGATTAAGGCAGCGACCAGCGGGCTATACCTGTTTTGCAAAGCGGGCTGCATCATCCCGCGCCAGCCGGGTTCTTCGTTGCCGCCGCGGATCAGGGCGGTCAGGGAGAAGGAAAGCAGCGCCAGCGGCAGCACTTCGAGGATCGGCTGACCCCACAGGCCGGGGTATTCCACGGGCATCCCCAGCAGTGTCGCCAACCCCCAACTGATCAGCACAAGAACGGGGAAGAAGAGCGCACTGAATGCCAGCCAGCCCAGGGAGCCGCGAACCGGCAAAATCGAGGCCATCTTTTCGCGAATGCCGGCGT
Organism: uncultured Anaerolineaceae bacterium; assembly: GCA_964447155.1. Classification (GTDB taxonomy): domain Bacteria; phylum Chloroflexota; class Anaerolineae; order Anaerolineales; family Anaerolineaceae; genus SMBSF63. Next base: position 39,781 of record CAYURM010000010.1, on the reverse strand, counting down.
TGCTCGAAAAGGCACTGGAAATGACCTTGCCGCCGATCAAACTGACGGCCACCGCTGCCAGCAAGATGGGCGCGGACAGGGTCAGGTCGCCGGGCAGGGATTCATAGCCGGCAACCGGGCCGACCCGATAGCGCAGCGCCATCAAGCCAAAGATGACTGCCGATGAAACCAGCATGGTGATCACGCTTTTGCGGTTCATCTCAAAGGGTCGCAGGCCATTCCTGAGTCCCAGGGTCAGCATACCGCCCACGGCCGGGCCAAAGCCGCCGATGAAGACCACCATCATCAGCAGGAGGTCATCGCGGCCGCGCAGGGCGATGCCGCCCAGCCAGAACAGCCAGCTCCAGGCAAAGGTGAGGATCAGGAAAGCGAGCGCAGGATGTTTTTGCGCCAGATTCCAGCGCAGGGTTTTTCTTTCTTTTCGAACAACAGTTGATTGGGTATTCATTTTAAAACTCCTTTTATGAATGATCAAAAGTATAGACAGGTTCAACAGCGGGTGCATCAGATAAATGGTGGAACTGCTCATCACCCGTTTGGGGGAGATTCTCCCGGATATACCAGCCATCGAAAACCGGCCCCAGCCAGGCTTTGTGCGCTTTGACTTCTGGTGAAATTAACCCGGCAGCAGCGGTCAAGGCTTGCAGTTCGGGCAAGTCCAGCCCGTGACCCTGGGGTTCCCGCAGGAGCAGACGCCCGCCGGGTTTGAGCTTGCGGCCCAGGGTTTGCACGATTAGCGGGCGTTCTGAAGCGGGGATGTCATGTAGTACGAAGTGGATCAGGATGGTGTCAAAGCTGGCGTCGGGCAGGTCAACCTGGGTAATGTGTCCCAACTGGTAGCTGACGTTGTCAAAGCGGCGCAGGGTGTTGCGGATGACCTTCATCCAGCGGGACGAGATATCCACGCAGGTCAGGTGCCCCCCGCCTCTTGCGAGGCGGGCAGCGATATGCCGGGACAAGATGCCTGAGCCGGAACCGAAATCCAGAACGTTATCATTGTCTTGCAGCGGCAGGCGGTTGACGTAGCTGCGGTAGCAGGGAGCAATGATCGCTCCGATACCCAGGGTCAGGCAGATTTCCAGTTTGGAAGGTTCGTAGCTCATGGTATCTTTCCTTAATTGTTGGTCTGGTATTCGCCGCGGCGGCGGACGATCAGACGGGGCAGGAACATGCCGGTGGTGCGGCGATACTCGTCATAGGCCGGGCCAAATTCCTGGCGCATGTCGGCTTCTTCACGCTTTGCCAGGCGCACATAGAGCAGCACCAGCAGCGGCCACATGATCAGCATTGGCAGGGTCGCCCATTCACACATCATCCCCAGGGTCATCATCAAAAAGCCGGTGTACTGCGGGTGGCGGATGTAGCGGTAGATGCCGCTGGTGACCAGTTGGCCTTCGCCTTCTTCCTTACTCCAGTATTGGCGATAGATGCGCCGCCAACCGAGGATGATGAGTACAGCAGCGATCAGGTACAGGACGACGGCCACGGTGGTGCCGCTCAAACCGATCCACTGCACCAGGGTGTGTCCCCACAGCACCCCGTCCGGCAGGGTTTTGCCAAAGATCCAGGTCAACACGTACATGCTCAAAGGCACGCCGAACATTTCGAGGGCCAGGGCGAGGACAAACGCGCCGTACACGCTGGCCGGTTTGCGCTGGCTTTTCTTGTAGAAGGGCAGGAAGGCCAGGAAGGCGATGAACATCAGCGCCCACACGGCGGCAGCCCACCAATTGCCAAAATGTTCCATTACAGGGTCGATACTCATGATTTGATACTCCTTTTGTTTGGTTTCATTTTCAGGTTGGAGATTGCTTCGATCCCCTGCGGGATCTCGCAATGACAATGGTTCCGTTAATTTTCCCGACCGGGCAGGTTCTGCAACGCGAGGAGGGGCAGCCCTAAATCCCGAATGCGGTTCAACAGGCCGAACAGGGCAGATTGATCAATGACAGCGCCGGTGAGGCGGGTGGTGCCGTCCGGCTGGTTGGTGAGCTGCATGCCCTCGAACCAGCCGGAGCGGCTTGCGTCCAGGTGCCCTTTCACAATGATTTCGTAAATCTCGCTGCCAGTTGTATAAGTGCGGTTAGTGTTCATCATGTTTTGCTTATTTATTTGCCTGTGAGGCTTCCAAAAATTGGTTAAGCTCTACTATTGAATTGAATATGAGGTCTTCCGTAGTGGCGCAGCATGCTGCGCCACTACGAGGGTTCTAAAGTTTTGTTAGTTCAGCGAGGTCAGGAAAGCGTCTAACAATTCAGGATTCCAGACACTGACACAGGAAGAGATACTGACCAGCGCCGGGCCATTGCGCCCTTCAAATACGGCAGTTGCCGAGCGGTAGGGTTTGTTTTCCGAGTTCAACCCTTCCTGGATGACCAGGTTGACGGATTGTCCGCGGATCTCGACCTGACGAGTCTCGACCACACGCATCTGGCCGGGGTCGATATCTTCGTCCGCATTCATCACGGCAGCCTGCTGCTGCAATTGATCGATATTGACCTCAACGTCCTCAGGAGCCTGGATCAGATAGATATGGCTGCTGGTCTCCGGGCCGATCAGGCTGACCAACTGGTAGTCCATCAGCTCAACCGCAAATTCCTCACGATAGCCTTCTGGCACAGTGTAGCTGGCGATCTGGTCAGCCACGGCGCGGATGTTGTCGGATTTGGCTTCATACCGCAGGGTGGCGCATCCGGTCAATCCCAGGGTGAGTACAGCCAGGGTAGAGAAGATAATGATGGACTTGGAAAGATTGTGTGACTTCATGGGTAAACCTCCGAAAAACGATTGATTTGTGATTGTTTTGACCAACAATCCAAATATACAACCCGAAGGCCAGGGTTGTGACCTGTCTTAAGTTAGGTTTTTGGGTAGGGAGTGGAGATTGGGGCTAGATGAGGCCCAATTCCCGGGCTTTGGCAACTGCTTCTGTACGCCGGTTGACTCCCAGTTTTGCGTACAGATGATTAAGATGCCATTTGGTGGTGCCAACGGTGATATACAGCCGTCCGGCGATGTCTGCATTACTCAAACCGGCTGCCACCAGGCGCAGGATTTCCATCTCGCGTTCGGTGGGCGGGTCAATCAGTACGGTCTCCCCCGTGGCGGTAAGTTGTTCCTGGGTACATACCGCATCAATGAAATCTGGAAAGCGTGGACGAAAATGAGCCAGCAAGGATGCCAGGCGCGGCCGTTCCTGCACAAAAAGCTGACGATATTCCATGACAGCAGCCGCTTCAATCGCCGGAGAAAGGGCTGAGATGGCCTGCGCTGTTCTGCCGATGCGCTGCTCGGCCAATGCCTGTTCGACCTTAACCCGCATCCAGTCCGGCTTGCGGACAGCGGTCTGGGTCAGGGTCTCCAGCTCCTGCAAACGTTTGAGCGCCTGTTCCCCCTGCCCGGATTCAGACTGGATGCGGATATGCAACAGCACACGCGGCAGATACGGAACCTGATCCGAGAGGGATCCGGTCAAGGGATGGCTCTCTACCCACTGGCGGGCAGGTTCCGGATTTCCGGCATAGTAGTGCAGCCAGGCGGCGAGCATATCCATGTTTTCGGCCACAGGCGTCAGGCCTGCTTTGCTGACCTGTCGATGGGTTTCCCGGTTAAGTGCCAGAGCCTCATCCAGTTGGTTTCGATCCGAGAGGAGGAGCTGCAAGGTCTGGCTGGCGGGGATTGCCAGCACATGATAAAGCCCCAGCCGTTGGACGAGGTTAATGCTGGTGGTGAGGGCAGTACAGGCTTCATCCAACTGCCCGGACTGATACAGCAGACAGCCCAGTACGATCATCGGGATGCCTGCCAGCAAGCCTGGTTTGCCATCGGGGGTGGAATACTGCGTCACGCCAGCCCGGCACAGGTCAATCGCTGCCGCCCGCTCGCCGATGTTGTTCAACAGAAAGGCCAGATTGTTGCGCAGAATGAGGGCCGTCACCGAACTGCCCGCTGCTTCGGCCAGGGCGATTCCTTCCTCAAAACTGCGGCGCGCTTCTGCACTGCGGTTGTCGCCAATCTGGGCCTGGCCCAGCGCCAGCAGGATCAACGGTGAAAAGATGGGAAAATGATCTCCCATCAGCGCATAAGCCTGCTCCATCTTTTGAGTATCTATCTTGTGCCCGGTGGTGGATGGCAGCCAGGTTTGCAGCCCCAGCAGCAGTCCGGCCAGCGGGCGGGTTTGGGGAGATGCCAGCAGATCTTCCAACCCGCTGGTGATGACTTGCAGTTTCTGTACCCACAAAGCCGCCTCGCGGAAGCGGCCATTATAGATCAAAAACCAGGCGCGCAGCACCGCCAGATAAGCATCGTCCAGCAGCACATCCTCCGGCAGGGCATCCAGCCAGCGCAAGACCTCGGTAAGCTGCCCGCCCTCCACAACCGGGATGGCCGCCTGACGGATAAGGGCGCAGGTCAGGGTCAGGTCGCCGGCAGCGAAGGCGTATTGCACCGCTTCGACGGGCTGGTCATGATCGATCAACCACTGCGCAGCGCGGCCCTGGATCGCCTGCAATTCGACCAAAGAAAGCTCTCCGCGCAGGATATCCGCCATCAAATGATGATAGCGAAACCAGGTGCGGCTGTTGTCCAGCGGCACCAGAAAGAGGTTGGCGGCTTCCACTTCGTATAGCATTTCAGAGTTGTATGTCGTTTCCAGGGCCGCATCCAGCAGGTCCGGGCAAAATCGATCCAGGGCTGCGGATTGGTGCAAGAACCTGCGCAAATCCTCCGGCAAACGGGAAAGAACTTCCTCATATAGATAATCGATCACAAACCGGTGTGAACCGCTGAAATCCTCGATAAAACGGTTGGGGTCGGGATGGTCGCGCAGAGACAGAGCCGCCAGTTGCAAACCGACTACCCACCCTTCCGTGTGACCGGTCAATTGCTGAACCTGGGTTTCATCCAGTGCAAGATGGAGTTCTTCCTGCAATAAACGCCCCGTTTCCTGGGAAGAAAAACTCAAGTCTCGCTGGCGAATCTCACACATCTGGCGGCGGGCACGCAGGCGTGGCAGATTGAGAGGCGGGTCATGACGTGAGACCAGCGCCAGACGAAGCTGCGGCGGCTGGTGGTCGAGCAGGTATTGCACCAGCACATGGTTTTCAGGAGCGTGTACAAGATGATAATCATCCAGCACCAGCAAGATCGGCTGTTGCAGTTGCACAAGCTGATTGATCACTTCGGTGATCAGAATATCCAGTTCGGGCGCATGGAGGGTGTTCAACGTGGACAACAGTTCTTCCAGACCGGGCGCATGTTGTTTTAAAGCCAGCAGCAGGTATTGAAAAAAACGTACCGGATCATTGTCTTTGTCATCCAGGGAAACCCACACCGCAGGGATTTCCCGCCTGGCGATCCACTCGGAGAGCAAAGTGGTCTTGCCATATCCCGGAGGCGCAGAAAACAGGATAAGGTGCTGGCCGGTGCACCAGGCTTCGTCAAGCGCGTCAAAAAGACGAGGCCGGGGAACCAGCCCTGGCTGAATAGGGGGAAGAAAGAGTTTGGTGGCAATGAACATAGTTTGATTATAGCAAAATGGATTAAAAGATATGCTTTTTGACCAGCCAGATTTTTGATATATCTTCAGGGTTTGGATATAATCAAGGAAGAAAACATAAACAGCATAGAGAGGCACAAATGTCACAAACAATCACAGCAGACCAACTGGCAGCACATCTCAACCTGAAACCTTTACCGGTGGAAGGCGGCATGTTTGCCCGCACGTACTATTCAACAGACCAGTGCCCTGGAGAACTGCTGCCGGCGCGCTACGCCGGCGCAGACCATGCTTTTGGTTCGGCCATCTTCATGTTGTTCACGGACGACCCCGACAGCTTTTCAGCGATCCACCGGTTGAAAACAGACGAAGTCTTCCATTTCTACCTCGGCGATCCATTTGAACTGCTCCTGCTGTACCCGGACGGCACCAGCCGAACCGTCCTCATTGGTCAGGATGTGCTGGCCGGCCAGCACGTGCAATTCGTCGTCCCTGCCGGGGTGTGGCAGGGATCTCGTCTGTTGTCCGGGGGAAACTACGCCCTGTTTGGCACCACCATGGCCCCTGCTTTCGCAGTCACAGATTTTGAAGCTGCCAGCCGGGAAGAAATGCTGGCACAGTATCCGCACGAAGCCGAGCGCATCCGCACATTAACCAGGCCGGATAGCGAACGCTGGATGCCAGAAGGCGCAGAAGCCTGAGCTTCGTTTTGCTTTGCCCCTTGGGATTTTGCGTGAGGGAAAAATAAGATTTTAAAAATTAACTACAATGGGGGGGATAAGTTTTTGTAGGGTGCGTTCGCTTTTGAACGCACCAAAAATCAAGCCAGGTGTGGGGACTTGTTGATTGGTGCGTTGGAAAAGCACCAACGCACCCTACAGGTGGCTGGCTGTGGCACGAAACGCGGGCAATTTAATGTCACGCCAACTCGCAAAAGTAAATTTTCCAAAATTGACTATAATAGGGGAATAATCCTTCTTTTTTTGCAGGATTGACACCCTGCGCATCATGTTATCGCAATTATTTATTTTTAAAGGAATTCAATATGACCCTGCAGATCAAGGAAGTGCTGGACTTAAAGGATTTAAACGCATTTATCGATTTTCCCCACCACCTTTACAAAGACAGCCCCTATTGGGTGCCCAACCTGGTGATGGATGATACCAACGCCCTGCGCCGCGACAAGAATTCTGCCTTTGCCCACTGCGAAGCCCGTTACTGGCTGGCCTATGATGATAGCAAGATCGTGGGGCGGATTGCTGGCATTCTCAACCATGCTCACCACGAAAGATGGGACGAGCATTATGTGCGCTTTGGCTGGTTCGACTTTGTCGATGACCTGGCTGTCTCGTCCGCGCTGCTGCAGAAGGTAGAAGGCTGGGCGTTGGAGAAAGGCATGACGGCCGTGCATGGCCCCCTGGGCTTCACCGACCTGGACCGCGAAGGCATGCTGATCGAAGGATTTGACGAGTTGGGCACCCTGGCCACCATCTACAACTACCCGTATTATCCGCAGCACATGGAACGCCTGGGCTATGTTAAGGACACCGACTGGGTTGAATATGAGATCCAGATGCCGGATGAAGTGAACGAGAAGATCGCCAAAGCCGCCCGGATTGCCTTGAAACGCAACAATCTGCATTTGCTTGAAGCACGCAGCAAGCGCCATCTGCTGACCTACGGCGACCGCCTGTTTGATTTATTGAATGAAGCTTACCAGGATTTGTATGGGGTGGTCGCATTGAACCCGGGGCAAAAAGAAAGCTACACGAAACAATACTTCAGTTTTATTCACCCGGATTTTGTGCCCATTGTGCTGGATGAAGACGATAACATGGTCGCTTTCGGTATCACGATGCCTTCCCTGTCGGTTGCCTTGCAGCGTGCCAGAGGCCGCCTGTTCCCTTTCGGGTTTGTCCATCTGCTGCGCGCCATGCGCAAGTTTGACCGCGCCGATCTCTATTTGATCGCAGTCAAGCGCTCCTACCAGGGTAAGGCGGTCACTGCAATTTTGATGAACCGCATGCTGGAGGTCTTCGAAAAACACGGCGTCAGGTCGGTCGAATCCAATCCCGAGCTGGAAGATAACCAACAGGTGCGGGCACTGTGGAAATTCTTTGACAAGCGCCAGCACAAACGCCGCCGCTGCTTCATCAAGCATCTGGATGAACAGGAGCATAATGCAAGTTAATGCGGTCAAATTGATCTATTTTTCGCCGACCGGCACTACCCAAAAAGTGCTGCGCAATATCACCAACGGCATCCTGGCGGATCAAGTAGAAGAAATCAGCCTGACCCCGCCCGATGCGGACACGCGGGCGGCTGCCGAAATGGGCAGCGAGCTGGCCGTGATCGGCTTGCCGGTATATGCCGGACGGCTGCCGGTGCAGGCCGTATCCCGGCTGCGGGGTCTGCGGGGAAACTACACCCCGGCAGTGCTGGTCGTACTGTATGGCAACCGGGCGTATGAAGACGCCTTGATCGAGCTGGTTGATCTGGCTGAAGCGGCAGGGTTTATCCCCGTAGCAGGAGGGGCATTCATCGGCGAACATTCCTACACCTCCGCCGAGAAACCGCTCTCGGTGGGACGGCCGGACGCAGTTGATCTGGCGCAGGCCGTACAATTTGGTCAGCACGTGCGCGCGAAACTGAAATCTGCCAGCAGCCTGGACGAGCTGCCGCCGCTGGTGGTGCCGGGCAGCCGTCCCTACAAGCCCTTGAAGCCATTCGACGACAGCGCCCCGGAGACAGACGAAATGTTGTGCACCCTGTGCGAAGAATGTATGAAAGCCTGCCCGACCGCAGCCATCACGATCCATGACCGGGTGGAAACAGATGCCGAAAAATGCATCGTGTGCTGTGCCTGTATCAAGGTCTGCCCAACCGAGGCGCGTATCATGCGTGATGAGCAGGTTTTGAGATCGCCGATTGGCTATATGAGAACTATTCCGAGCGTAAAGAGCCGGAAATTTTCCTTTAAAACGAGAATGTCGTGCGAGTGTCGTGAATACGACATTGTTGTTTTTTGCTGCATCTCCTATGATGATGAAAAGTCAAACGAAAGGAGTTTGCAATGAATCAACCCGATCTTGGATATAAAGTTGCCGAAGTGCGGCAGCAAAAAGGTTTTACGCAGGAACAGTTGGCTGAATATTGTGAGGTCAGCACGCGCACCATCCAGCGCATCGAAAGCGGTGAGGTGGAACCGCGCCCCTTTACCCGCAACAGCCTCAGCAATATTCTCGATTTTGATTTTAACGAGAGCAATATTAAAAACGAAGGGTTTTGGCTGGCCAGCCTGCATCTGAGCAGTATGTTCAGCATTGTGCTCATCCCGCTGCTGATCTGGTCGTGGAAGAAGAAACAAAGCTACAAGATTGATCGGCATGGCCGGGACGTGCTCAACTTCCAGATCACAGTCACATTGATGCTTTTTGCGGCTGTTTTTCTCCTGGCCTTTGTCCTGCCGGTTGGAGCGATGATGTTTGCAATGGAGAGCGGCCAACCGAATCTGGGCATCATGGGCATCCTGCCTTTCGTTGGCATTTTCCCACTGGTGGCAATCGGTATTTTCACCACCTGGCAGGGCGTGGTCAATACCATCCGCGTCATGTCGGACAAACCGTACAAGTATTTGCTCAGTATTCCGTTCATCAAATAATTCCGTCCGGTGACAGACAGAACCTTTCCAGCGCGATTGCAATCGCGCTGGAAAACATTTTTCAATAGATATAAAAGGAGTCGCAAGGTTCAATCAGACCAACTTCACAACCCAGCCACATCGCCATATTGGGCGTGCCCTTTGACAAACAATCTTCCTGTCTGCGCGGGTCAGCGCTGGCGCCTGCCCACATTCGGAAAAGCCTGGCTTGCGATTCCACCAATTTATGGACAGAAAATGGCATTGATCTGGTAAGTAGAGGAAGTTACCGTGCCGCGGATATCAATAATATTCTGTTAAGAGGTTACTCTCTCAACCGAGCCTGCGCTGCTTCCAAAATCTCGTTCGTGAAGGCCTGGGAAACCTCAGCTGGTTCCATGACGTTAAATTCCGTGAGCATGTCGGCCATGGCCTGCCACTGCTCGGCGGTCTGCCAGCCGCAGCCTTGCTCGCTTATAGCGTCAGCCAGTTCAGATTCAAGCATGTACTGCTGGTGGGCAAGGTCTGCTTCGGGGCCGGTGTATTGCAGAACGATCTGCGCGGCTTCTTCCGGGTGGTCGGCGGCGTACTGGATGCCTTTCAGGGTGGCGGCCAGGAAGCGGGTGAGCATCTCGGGCTGTTCGGCCAGGATTTCGTCCGAGGTGACGTAGGCCAGTCCCAGGGTGGGGGCGCCGTAATCTGCCGGGTCCCACACGGTCAGCTCGTATCCCCAACTGTTGAGCATGTACGGCTCGTTGGATTTATAGACAGGATAGACGTCGATCTTGCCTTCCGAGAGGATGCGCGGGTCAAAGCCGACGTTGATCAATTCGATATCATTTTCATTCAATCCCACAGCTTTCATCAAGGCGTACAGTTCGGGCGGGGGAGTGCCTTTAAAACCGACCGTGCGGCCAGCCCAGTCCGCGGGGCTTTCGATGCCGGAGTCTGCCAGGGCGGCGAAGGCCTGCTGGCCGCGCTGACCGATCAGGGCGATCGAAACCAGCGGCAGGCCGGGGTCAACCCGCCGCCTGAGCATCACAGCGGCGTCCTGGGTGGTGACCTGCACCTTGCCCGCGGCCAGCAGCTGCAAATGCTCGCCGTGGCCGGGGGAGTGTTCGATGGTCACTTTCAGGTGCTGCTCATCGAAATAGCCCATTTCCTGGGCGACGTATGCGCCCACAAAGGGCAGGCTGGCCTGGGGTTTGTAGCCGGGCATAAAGACCATTTCCATCCAGTCGCCTTCGTCCGCTGCGGGAGCAGTTGGGGCGGCCTGGCAGGCGGTCAGGAGGAGGGTCAGAATAAGGAGGATGAGGGGGAGTTTACGGGTCATTGTGGATCCTTTTGGTTGATGTAGGGGCGTGAATGTAGTAACCCTTCGGTTGGTCGTTAGCGCTGGCTGTAACCACTGAAGTGGTTATTACAATTACTTCTCAATCATCCCTCCTCCACCATGCTCCCCTGCCAGAAGATAACCTTCTTTTCCAGCATATCCAGCAGGCGGAAGAGGGCCATGCCGCCCGCGGCCAGCAGGAGAATGGCGGCAAACATGAAGGGCAGGTTGAGGTTGCTGTAGGCCAGCCACATGGTGCGCCCCAGGCCGCCGGATGCGCCCGTCCATTCGGCTACCACTGCCCCAATCAGGGACAGCGGGGCGCTGATCTTGAGGGCCGAGAAGAGATATGGCAGGGCATAGGGCGCGCGCAGATGAAAGAAGGTTTCCCAGCGGCCGGCGTGCCACGAGCGGAACAGATCCAGCATGGCCGGGTCGGTGCGCTGCAGGCCGCTGAGCACGTTCACCAGCACGGGGAAGAAGGTCAGCAGGGCGGTGATGATGATCTTGGGCAGCACGCCAAAGCCCAGCCACAGGGTCAGCAGGGGGGCGATGGCGACCATCGGGGTGGACTTGAGCAGGATGGCGAGGGTCATTACCCCGTCTTCCAGGCCGGGCAGCAAAGTGAGCAGGCTGGCAATCAGCACGCCGGCCAGTACGCCCAGCAGCAGCCCCAGCAGGGCCTCGCTCAGGGTGATGGCCGCGGCCTCGGCATACAGGCCCGGGTGAGCAAAAAGGGTTTGGATGACCAGACTGGGCGCGGGCAGCAGGTAGGGCGGGGTGCGGGTGAGCTGCACGGCGGCTTCCCAGATTAGCAAAAAGCCCAGGACGATCCCCCAGGCCACCAGCGCAGAGCTGCGGTTATGCTTCTTCATGCAGTGGGGGTCTCGGCCATCCCCGACGCCAGACAAAGATGTATGTTTTCTAACAGGGACTGGAATTCAGGGTCGGCTTCCCGCCGCGGGCGGGGTATCGGCACGGGCAGATCGGCGATCAGCCGTCCGGGGGTGTCACTGAAGACCAGCACGCGGTCCGCCAGGCGCAGGGCTTCGTGGATGTTATGGGTCACCCACAGCACGGTCGGACGCAGGGGCTGCCACAGCGCCGCCAGTTCAAGGGTCAGACGCTCGCGGGTGAGGGCATCCAGGGCGGCGAACGGCTCGTCCATCAGCCACAGTTTGGCGTCCATCATCAAGGTGCGCGCCAGGGCCAGGCGCTGCTGCATCCCGCCGGACAGGGCGGAGGGGTAGGTGTCGAAGTCGTTGCCCAGACCGACCAGGCGCAGGGCCTCTTCGGCGGTGAGCTGCTGCGGGGTATGGTTGTGCCGGAAACGGGCGGCCATTTCCACGTTGGCGCGCGCGGTCAGCCAGGGCAGCAGGGCCGGATTCTGGGCCATCCAGGCGATCTGCCGGTTGGCGACCATTTCGGCGGGGGTCCAATCGTCCAGAGTGATCGTGCCATAGCTGGGGGTGATCAGGTTGGCGATCAGACGCAGCATGGTTGATTTGCCGCAGCCGCTGGGACCGATGATGGCGACGAATTGCCCGCTTTCAATCTCAAGCTGCACATCCTGCAGGGCGGGGTGCGGGCGGTGATTGCTGAAGGTATGACTCAAGTTCTGGATGACGAGGTTCATTGGATTTTGTTCCCGCTGAGCGGGCCGGGCATGCCCTGCTGTCCGCTCAGCATTTCCGGCCGGATGCGAAAGGCATGCTGAATTTTGTCATTCAGGCCGGTGTTAGCCTGCCCCAGGTAGCGCCGGGTCAGGCGCTGGACAAGCTGTTCCATATCGATAGCCGGGTTTTCCGGTGCGATCCGTTCTGCCTGGCCGCGCACCACCACCCGCCGGAAAGGCGGCCAGGGTTCGTCCACGCTAAGCGAAACGCTGGGGTTTTGCAGCAGGTATGCGCCCCATTGTGAACCTTTCCAGGCAATCACGGAAAAAGTTTTGCCATCCCATTCCTGCCAGACCGGGATGACGTGCGGGTGTCCATCCGGGCGGACACAGGCCAGCCGCGCTGCCCAGGGACCTTGCAGAAAATCTTTCACATCTTTATCAGCGAGGGTGGTAGTGGTCTGGAGGGAAAGATTGTCTAGCGACTGGAAAGGCGTGTAGGCCGGTGCGCCCAATTGATAGGAGAGACGCGCCGCCATCACGCGCAGGGTAGCGAGCCAGGTTTCGCGCAGGTCGGCAGCCTGCCAGCGGAAGGCCGGGGCGCTCAGCAGCAGGGCTGCTTCAGGTCGCCGTCCATCGCGGCAGACGGGCAGGGCCAGCTCAATGCTGTCGGCGGTCTGGCTCAATTGATAGCCGTTGGTTTGTACTTCGGGGGAGGGCTGGTCGGTGAGCACGTCGGAAACAGCAGTAAGGTGGCTGTATTTTTGCCCGTCAGTGAACACGCTGCGCACCTGCTGACTGCCTTCCACCTGGGCGAGAATGAGGATCTCGTCACCAGTACGCACGGCCAGCGCCAGGGTTTCATCCCATTTCTGGCGGGCGGCTTCCTGATAAAAACCGCTGAGCAGGTCCTGCATCACTGGGGCAGGGGAACTACGCCATGCGCCCAGCCGCGGGCCCAGGCGGTAACGCCCGCGTTTCTCGGCCTGCTCCATATACCCCAGCGTTTTCAGGGTATTCAGCAGGACAAACAGCGAACTGCGCGAGATGTCAATGTGCAGGAGCATTTCCTGGGCGGTCAAACCGTCCGGTTGTTCGAGCAGCAGCTCAATCAGGCGCAGGGTGCGTTCAGCAGCAGGGACAAGGGAATCTTCGGTCATGTTATCCTTTCCAGATTGATGTCCAGTTTACAGGATATTAGTCCGGCTGTCAAGACATAGGCAATGGATAATGGGAGGGATCAGTCAATCAGGAAATCAAGTATCAGGTAATCAGGGATTAGGGATCAGGAAAAGAAAAACCGTGCGCCGGGTTATGTCCAGCGCACGGTTTGCGTATTCAGGGGACTATCCTATTGCGGTCTGCGGAACAGGATGGTCTGGGTGAGGTGCACGGCCAGGAATTCGTCCAGGGCGGCGAGGAGGGCTTCCAGGTCGCTCATTCTGGTCTCGCCCATGTGGGCGATGCGCAGGGTGCCGGCTTTCAGCAGGCCGTAACCGCCAGCGATGCGCATGCCCTTTTTCAACAGGAAAGTATTCAGGGCGTCAACGTCAATGCCGCGATTGTTTTTAATGACGGTGATCGTGTTGGAGCGGACCGGGGGTGCTGCCAGAATTTCCAGCCCTTTTTCCTGCGTCCAGGCGGCCAGACGATTGGCCAGGAAGACATGGCGGGCGAAGCGCTCATCCCAGCCTTCGAGGTTGATGCGCTCCAATTGGGTGTTGAGGGCATAGATGATGCTGACTGGCGGGACGAAGCTCTCGGCGCCGGGGGTGCACATGGCATCCCAGCGCAGGATGTCTGAATGCCAGCCGCGGTTTTCCACCTGGGCGGCTTTCTTGTGCGCACGGGGGGAGAAGGCGGCCAGCGCCAGTCCGGGGGGCAGGGCCAGACAGCCCGCCGAAAGGGTGAAGAGGAAATCAATCCCCCAGGCGTCCATGTCCAGCGGCACGCCGCCTGCCGAGCTGACGGCGTCAACCAGGATGAGCATCTCCGGCTTCACCCGGTGGATGACTTCGGTCAGTTCGGCCAGCGGATTTTCCACGCCGGTAGCCGGTTCGTGATGCACCAGCAGCACGGCCTCCGCTTTACTGTATTTCAATTCGGTTTCCAGCTGCTCGGGGGAGATAGCCTGGCCGGAGGGCGCTTCGAGCAGGTCAATCGCTTTGTTGTTGGCAGTGGCAATCTCCGCCCAGCGGGCCGCATAGGGCCCATTCACGCAAGCCAATACTCGTTTCTGCACCAGGCTGCGCACCGCGGTTTCATGCAGGTTATCAGCGGTGGCATTCAACAGATGAATGCGCTCGGTTGTGTTGAAGATGGGCTGGGCCTTCTGACTGACCTGTTCGAGCAGGGCGTTGAAGCCCGTACTGCATGGGTCCAGGATGGGGCGGGCCTGGGCGGCCAGTACTTCTGGCGCTACGTCTACCGGGCCGGGGATAAAAAGCGGGGACATGGGAAATCCTTTTCTGTCTTCATAATTAAGCACAAAAGCGATGCGGGTTCCACATTTTGTGGCCGCATCGCAACTGTGCTGAGTGCGTGATTAGTTGAGGAAAAATGACGCGGTGATCAGGATCACAAAGAAACCGGCGGCCATCACGCCAATTCTTACCAGGTCTTTTTTGATGAACGTGTAATCCGGGTCAAATTCACTGCTTTTGATTGAGGATCTGGAAGACACACTGCGGGTTTTTTTTGCCATAACGTACTCCTTGTTTCATTATCAATCATCCTGAAGCGGATGGGGTTAACGGTTTAGGATGGGTCTTGCAGATAGGCGGTGATCACGTAGCGTTTGTCATCCACCAGGTAGGGATAGCAAGATATCAATGTTACCACGGGTTCCTGTGATGGCGCCATGACTTCGACCTGGGTAGGCTCGACAATTTGCGACTGCTGCACCGAGTAGGTGAAGGTGCGCTGGCTGGTGAAGACGATGATCTCGTCGCCGGGTTTGAGCTTGTCCAGGTCGCGGAAGATCTCGCCGAAGACGTCATTATGCGCGGACAGCACCAGGTTGCCCTGCTCGCCCGGGTTGGGTGAGCCGATGTGCTGGCCGATGCCTTTTTTGAGCTGCTCCCATCCATCCCCCTGGACAACGGGATGGTCGACGCCGATGGCCGGAATTTGCAGGCGCACAGCCTGCTGGGGGCCGGGGGTTGGCACGGGAATGTCTGCCAGGGACTGCACCAATGGGGCGAGATGCGCGGGAATTTCGGCATCGTTTGGACGGGATTGTTCACCAGCTTTTGGCGGCGTGTGGCCGGAGGGCAGCACGACGGCCATGATCAGGGGCGTGGGGGTCAGGGTGGGCTGTTCGAGCACGGCAGCCACTTCCTGATTGAGGTCCCGCATGATGTTGAGACCGTTGAAAACCACAAACATCAGGCCAAGCACGGCGGCGGCCTCGACGATGAACAGCATGCGGTCCAGCCAGGTGCGCCGTTTGGAGCGCGGGCGGGGGCCGGTATCGCTGTATGAGTCTTTGTATTCCGGGTCCGTACGCAGGGTGTTGAGCGGGGTATAGCCTGGCCGGGGTTCAACCTTGACCACACGGCCCGTGCGGCGGAAATTGTCCAGGCGGCGCTCGCGCTCGGCACGCTGCTTTTCGATGAGCAGGTGACGCAGTTCCTCAACGCTGAGGTCTTCAATTGAGCGTGCGTATTTTCTTCGGGCCACAGGGCATCCTTCCGGTGTGATGATCCTGTGCCGATTATACCGCAGCAGAGGGAAATGTGGCGGCGTCCGCTGCGGTATAGGGTGCACAACGTACGCTTGCTGCTGAGGAAGAGGTGCAGCTGATGATGCTGGAGCCGAAGACAACGGTTAATACGCGCAATGTGGAGAGCGACCGCAGGGTAGACGTAGGCTGGATTTAATCAAAGCAGGCCGGCGTTCGCCAGCCTGCTTGTTAATTAAAAATCGTACGGGTTAATCCTGATCTTCCATCTGCGGTTCTGTTGCCAACAAGATTTCATCTGGAATCACCAGGTCATCTTCACTTAACGGTACATTCTGTGCATCTTCTGATGCGGCGTTTTCATTTTCCGCTGCCACAGAATCAGCCGGGGCAGTATCGTCCTCGCTGTCCAGCATCCATTGCGCAAAATCATCCATCGGCACGCGGCGCATGCTGAGGCTGACCCGCTGACGTTCGGTATTGATGTCGAGGATGCGTACCAGCACTTTTTCGTCAGTCTGGATCGTTTCAGTAGGGGCGTAGGCGTTAGCGGAGAGCAGCTCGCTGGAATGCACCAGGCCGGTGATGCTGTCCGTCAGCTTGATGAATGCGCCAAAATCACAGACGGATTCGACGGTTCCTTCCATCATATCCCCGCTGTGATGTTCTTCTGCAAATTTATCCCAGGGGCCGGGGATCAGGGCGCGGCGGTTGAGACTCACCCTGCCGCGATCCATATCCACTTTTTCAATCATCACTTCAATTTCATCACCTGGTTTGACCACATCAGCGGGGTGTTCTATTTTTTCCCAGGCCAGCTTGGAAATATGCACCAGCCCGTCAATTCCGTTCAGGTTTACGAAGGCGCCAAAATCAACCACGTTGGAAACAATCCCGGTGATGGTTTCGCCGGGTTTCAATTCCTCCAGGCGCTGCTGACGCTGCGCGGTTTCAGCCGCTTTGCCGGACAGAATCAGGCGTTTTCTGGGCTGATTGACTTCAATGACATTCAATGGCAGGGTTTTGCCAAGGTAGTCTTGTTTGATCTTTTGTTTGGCATCATTCCCCAAACCAAAGGAGAGACCAGGGATCAGGGAGTTGGGCACAAATCCGGTGATCCGGCCAAAACTTGTCAGCAAGCCGCCCGCATTGGTGTCAACAACTTCCAACTCCAGCGTTTCTTCCGTTTCCAGAAGTTCGGCGGCCCGGTTCCAGTCTTTTTGGGCCAGTCCTTTTTCAATGGATACCCATAACTCCTCACTTGGATTGGCCGTGTTGGTGACAAATACAGGCATCTGACTCCCAATGAATAATTCCTGCAGGATGGTTTCTGGCAGTTGGGCTATCTCCTGTTTGGAGACCATGGCGTCCCGCTTGGCACCGACGTCCAGAATAACGGTTTCGTCGGTGATGGCAACGACTTCGCCATCCAGGATTTGACCGCGTTTGGGTTTGATGTGCGTGTAATTTTCCAGCATTTCTTCAAAACGATTGGCTGTGATTTCAGTTTCCGTAAAAATGATTTCCTCCTGTGTGAATTTGTTTGGATTCGATGACGGCGGGGATGATCACGCCGCTACTTGTTTTTGTTTTCCTTTTTTGCGACTTTCCTGCAAAAATTGATTCAGTTTTTTCTTGGCTTCTTTCATTTGAATATCCTTGCTCAATGTCCATTCTTGCAAGAAGCGGCGGACAATGGTGTTATACGCCCGCTGTTCGGTATCATTGAGCCCTTTATTGAATTGCAGCTCATTCAAATCCCGCACCAGGATCATGTCGGTTTTGAGATCTCCATCCCGAATGACATCCTGAATTCGTTGGCGGCGGGCTTTGTAGCCGGAAGCCATTTTATTGGGCGGCTGGCGCAGTGTTTGCAGGGCGCGTTGAATACCCTCCGGGCTGGCCAGCGGACGGACACGGTGACTATCCATATTTTCCATGGGTAGCCAGAAGGTGCTATCCTGAGTGCGCACGCGGTAGCAAGGCTCTTCGTTTTCACTTAAAGGCATGGGTTCAATCCCGTCAATCTGGCCGACCCCATACGCAACATGAACAATCCAGTCTCCATTTTTTAATTTTTCGCTGTTGTCATTCATCCTGACTCCTTTATCATCGCCTGTTTGATATACGTTTCCTTTTATCGGTTCGCACGAGCTTTCCGTATTAGTTCTCGTTCTCAATGCGCTGGCATTCGATGCAAAGTTTTGCATAATTGAGCACGGCAAGTCGTTCTGGCAGAATGGGTTTGCCACAGCTTGTGCAAAAACCATAGCTGCCGTCATTGATGCGCGCCAGGGCATCTTCCACTTCGGCGTGCTGGTTAGTTAATTGCTCCAGCAGGGAAGTCCGGCGGTCGCGCAAAGCATAATCTGCCGCCAGATCGTTGCGATCGGGGTTCGTCATCTCTGTGGGAGAGGCCTTACGCTTTTCTTCTTTAATTTGCTGCGTAAGCACCTGTTTTTGTTGGGTTAATTTTTGCTTCATTTCATCTGTGTCAATATAAATATCCATTTTCTCATTCCTGTTTTCCTTTGGGATGATTTCTCCCTGAATATAATGCGTTAAAACTTGCCAATCATCTGGTAAGAGATGAATATGCTGCAAAGCGACATCCTTTTTTGTAAACAAACCAAAAGGATGGGCTCGAAATAAGTTTTGCATGGCGGTGGAATACATCCGCAGTAGATCAATATTACCGGGATTGGCAAGCCGTTTCTTATCTGTTGTTCATCTATACCAAAGATAACACAGCACGCAATTGGCGTCTATGTATGCCTTTCTATCATGAAGATATAGATGAGGATATATTTATATGCTGTGGGGGAAAAACAGGGACTGGTTAGGTGCTAATAAACGCCAGGTAGGCGGCCGCTTCTCCCCTGCTGGTGACATTCAATTTGTCAAGAATATTGTGCACATGATTTTTGACCGTACCCACCTCAATGAAGAGCTGATCGGCAATTTGTTGATTGGTCAAGCCTTGGCCAATTAACTCCAGCACTTCAAATTCCCGCGGGGTGAGGCCAACATCATCCATCACGCTGTTTTCAATGTCCGAAAACATTTGCGCCAGGTCAGAAAGCCGTTCCATCATTGCCGCGGCAATTTGTGGTGAGATGAATACTTTCCCGTCCATGGCGGCGCGAACGGTTTCAATCATATCGTCCAGCGAATCATCTTTGAGTACGTAACCGGTTGCGCCAGCTTCCACGTAGCGCAGCACGCGTTTTTTCTCTTCCGCCAGTCCCAAAGCGAGCACTTTGGTTTCTGGCGCCAGACGGGTGATGGCCTCGGTCAGTTTCAACGCCCCTTGCTCTGGCAGGCGGGTGCTGATCAGGGCGACATCAATCTCTTTTTCCTGAACAATCTGCAGGGCATCATCCATGCTGGTGGCACGGCCAACCACACAAATATCGGTTTCGTCTTCCAGGGCTGCGGCGATCACATTGCCCATCAGGGGAATCTCATTGACCAGTAGAATATTAATGCACTCCTTGATGTTTTCTTCACTCTCGTCCATACAAGTGATTATACGATACTTCACCGTTTGTTAATGGGATGATTTGCGAAGCAACCCCCGTACAAACAATCCGAATGGTACAAAACATAACAGGGCCATGGGGACGATGACGATGAAGTCCTCCAGAGGGAAGGGGACGCCTGCGACAAGGGGCTGGAGGAAGAAGTAGATCAGCAGTCCAATGAAGAGGGTGGCGGCGTGGAAGAGCATGCCCGCGCCAAGGGCATAACCGAAGGGTTTGCGGCGGAGGAGCTGGATGCCGCTGACGGTCCAGAAGGGAGCGACGACCAGGTCAGCAGTGGCAGTGGCAATTTCGCTGCGGCCGGTTTCGCCGCCGAAGAGGATGCTCAGGGCGAGGAAGAAGAAGGCGACACCGAACAGGGCCAGGACGGTTCCCGCGAAACGCTCCGGCACTTTGCCCGCCAGGCGTTTTTTAATGGCGGGCATATCCATGCGCGGCAGGAGGAGGGCGAGTGCGGCGGTGCTGAGGGCGGTCAGCGTCAGGTGAACGATGAAGAGGAACCAGGAGGGGAAGGCGACTGTGGCAGCGAGGGAGTTATAGGTCACGTAAAGCAGAGCACCGGGCCAGAAGAGCAGGCCGATCAGGCGTTCGCGACGGTGGAGCAGCAGGCAGGCGATGATAGTCGGTACACCGATCACAAGATTGACCACATCATTGGTCAGCATCGCCTGGCGGGTTTCCTCACTGGCGTAAAGCGCCGCAGGGAAGAGCAGGGCTGATAGGGAGGCGGCGGCCATGAGGGCGGCGATGATGATGGACAACGTCTCGACAGATTTTAGGCTGTTGGTGACAGGGTAGGATTTTTTTTGCATAAGGTTGTCCTTGTGAACATTATTTAGCGTAGGCTGAGCTTGCCGAAGCCGGAGCGGGTCTAGCGGTCGCGCTCCCTTCAACAGGCTCAGGGTGCGGTTGAGCAGCGCAGGCCCAGGGCGTGTTAGCTATTTTTTACGCGACAGGCGCAGCAGGTCGCGGGCCAGAGCGGGGAACCAGACCAGGTAGAAGATGCCCATCACCGGCTGGATCAATCCTGCGATTTCGGGGACGAAGGGATGGAATAAGTGCTGGATCAGGTCGAGGCCGTTGCCCAGCAGGCCGCTAATGGCGGTCACCTTGCTGAAATCCTTGTTGCGCAACATCAGCAGGGAGAGGACAACTCCCGGCCCTTGCAGGAGGATACCGCCCATGTAACCGGCGGTGCTGTTCCACATGTCACTGGCCAGGACGGCCTCGCCGGCGGCCAGCAGTTGTGCGCGCTGGGCTTCAGTCGCGGCGGACGCGTACAGGTCGCTGAGGTGCATCATCGAGAAGCCGGCATGCACGGCAAAAGCGCCGACAGTGCCGGTCAGGAGCATGATGGTTGTGATGAGGGCAACGGTGAAGTTCTGTTTGCGCAGGGCGAAGAACAAAGCAGGCGCGGAGCCCAGATACATGGTAATCAGGATCAGGCTGGAAAAATCATCACGCAGCATGCCGGTGAGCTTGCTTTCATTATACATGGCGTAGAATTCCGCCACGGTGGCGGGGCGCGGCTCCAGGCCGAGTGCGAAGGAGGCGATGAGGAGTAACAGGATAGTGGCAAGCTGGATCAGGACGGCAATTGCGCCGACCTTGTACACATTTTTCAGGTCATTATTTGTGGGGATTGATGTATTTGTAGTCATTGGTTCCTCATAGATAAATGATTTCAATTTGTTTTTACAGTTTCGGGCGTCATGTCATGCGCGAATGCCGCGAAGACGGAGACGAGGGGCAATAACAGGTCAAAGAGCAGGAAGAGCGGGGTGCCGATCTTGAGCATTGTCTCAGGGTAAAAATGACCCAACAGCCAGCTTCCGGGAATCCAGCCAGCGATGAGCAGCAGGGTCCACGGGAAGAGGACGGCCAGGGTGCGCCGCAGGCTGTGGGGCAGACCACGCTGGCGTTGGCCGCCGGACAGGCGGAAGGTGCTGGCCGCAGCGGATGCCAGTGTTCCGGTGAGGAAGGACACAAACCCGCCGCCGGTGAGGAACATGCCAATTGAAAGCAGCAGCAAGATCAACCCGCCGCGCCGCAACTGGATGCAGCTGGCGGCCCAAGCGGCCACGCTCAAACTGAAGAGGGTTGCCAGCACGCCGCTGACAGCGTAGTTGGGCAGAATGGTGAAGGCAGGGAAACAGGCGTGCCACGCGGCGTCCGCATTGCAGATGGGTCCCATGGCCTGGATGATCAGCCCATTGGTGAGAATGTTCCCCTGCATAAGTTCGAAGATGCCATGCTCGACGCCCAGCAGACCGGCGTAGATGCCCAGAGAAGTGCTGGTGATGCGGATGGTATTGCGGATCTTCATGCCTGCCCCCGCTCCAGCAGGTAGATGATGGCGGCGCCGGCGATGGACATGACGGCCGGCGCGGTTTGGTGAATGGTCAGCCAGACTTTGTAGGGTTCTTTGTCCAGACTCATCAAGGCGCCGGTGGCGAAGAGGGCAATCACCGCCAGAATGGCAGCGACGGCCAGCACGATGAGCAGGGTGGTTAGGTCTGCGGTTTTGAAGCCTGCGACCATCTGAATGGCGGCCAGTACGACTGCGCTCAGGGCGATCAGCTTGTGGATGGCGAAGATGGCGTTATTGTAGGGTTTCCCCGCGTTGCTCAACCACACGCCGGAGGCAAGGGTGAGGACGAAAATGATGCCGGGGAGGATGAATTTGCTTGCTGTAATCATGGTCAACTTTCCTGCTGGATGCGGCGTTCGATATCATCAGCAAAGCCGGACACATACGTCAGCAGGTTCATTGCCCAGCCGCCGCCAAAGATGAAGCTCCAGCAGATCGCCAGCACGGTGTCCGCGTCAGTGATGTTGTTGAAACCGGGCACGCGGCCAGTAATGGCGATATACAGCCCGATCAGGAAACTGATTACCGAGATGGACAGGGTGACCGGCCAAATTTTACCCAGTGCCGGGCGGATCCTGGCCGGAAGCACTTTGCGCCACCACGTGAGGGGCTTGTTAATGCGCGAAGCGACACCCCAGGCCGGCAGGAAAAAGACCAGTTGGGCAACCCCACCGCCCACCAGGAACAGAGCCACAAACAGCAGAATGAAGACCGTTGCGCCGCCTTTCTTGTGAACGAAACCAACCGACCAGACGGCGATGGCGATGCTGACCGTGATGGCAAGCAGACCGGTGAGGAGAAAATTGGGTACCAGGGTTAAAGCACCTTCTCCGCCCCACTCCCACTGGATGTGGTCCGGGCCAATGGCGTTGATGCCGATGCCGCCGGTGGGGGTATTGCCTTGCAGGACTTCAAAGAAACCATGACTGATTCCGGCGATTGCCAGCATGATCCCAATAACTGCGATGATGATACGGGTTGAACGATTCATTTTATACTCCTTTTGTTTCCACAACTTTTATCAGTATAATGATAGGGTGAAAACAGAATCTTTTCTATGACCTCTCCTGCAAAAAATATGGCTTTTGGTGCAAAGATAAGGTGTACATGCGCATGAACAGCAATTCTCCCGCCCCCATCACAGTATCGGTGACTGTCCTCACCCAAATGTGTCTCTATCTCAAGTCCCTCGGGGTGGATATTGATACGTTTTTGCGGTCGATTGATGTTGACCCGGAGAGCGTTAAATCTCCGGACACGTATCTCCCAGTCGAGGCCTATTTGCATATCCAGGAATCAGCAGCCGATTACACCAACGACCCGTGTTTTGGGCTGCACATGGGTGAGTTTGCCGAAGCAGGGAGCTGGTCGATCCTTGGGTATATGATGATGAACTGCAAGACCCTGGGTGAAGCCTTTGAGAAATCCGGCCGGTATTCGCGCATTATTGGTAACATGATCGAGGGTAGTGTGCGCATCAAGTTCAACAAGATCAAGGTCATTCTCGATACGCCGCCTCATGCGCCGAAGATGTCACGGCATTGTTTTGAGTCCACCATTGCCAGCTCGGTGCGCATGATGCGCAACCTGTCGGGGCAGGACTTGAGTCCGCTGGAAGTGACCTTTATTTACCCTCAGCCGGATTCGACTGCCGAATATGAGCGTGTGTTTAAATGCCCGGTGCTGTTTGAACAGAAACACAATTCCTTCACGATTGATATGAGCCTGGTCAATGTGCCGGTATTGATGGCCAACCCGGAGCTGCTGGCCTATTTTGAGCGCTATGCCCAGGAATTCATCGCCGGATTGGAGCGCAAGGACGCCACTACCCAGGCGGTGACGAAGATCATCCTAGCTCAACTGGATGATGAATCGTTGTCTATTCGCAAGGTAGCCAAAGAGATGGCGATGAGCGTGCGCACCCTGCAAAACCGCCTGGCTGACGAGGGCGTGGTTTTCAGTGACCTGACGCAGGATATCCGCGAGCGGCTGGCGAAACGCTACCTGAGTGAGGATTACACCGTGGAGCAGATCACTTACCTGCTCGGTTTTTCGGAACCCAGCACATTCCGCAAGGCGTTCAAGAAATGGCTGGGGATGACGCCGCGGGAGTATCGGGAGCAGGCTGCATTGATGTAGGGAAGAATGAGTATTCTTTTCCAAGAGCGCGTTTCTTCCAAATGGACATTGCTCCTTTTTGCGGGATATTGCCTTTTCTACCAGCCGGCCGGATGAGGTGATGAGATTTTTAAAAACAGGAGCCCAGAGAGATAACTGTACGGGGTTTCGTTATGTGTGGCATAATTACAGTCTTGCGAGATTCAGATGCGTAGTTGATGAATTATTGAGGTTGAACAAGATGACAATCATCCAGATTGTAATGGTAGCATTTATTCTGTTAGAGTTTTCCAATATCCTGGCAATGTATTTTTCCCCCGGCTCGAAGAAGGCCAACGCCGTAGGTGTTTTTACGGCCTGGGAGAAATCCAAGCAGGACCCTGAAGTGCATGATTTTGTCAAATATCTGGTGAACTGGATTGCCGGGACGAAATTGATCTTTATTCTGCTTTTGATCGTGATCATCTTCTTTGCAGATCCGGTGACCCAGCGCATCAGCCTGGTTGCCTTGATGGTGGCGACAGCGACATTTTATTGGCGGCTGTTCCCGCTCATCAGAAAAATGGACGGGCAGGGACAGATTGAGCCAAAGAATTACTCCCTGGTTTTGGGGGGCATGATCGCGGTCTTTATCGCCGTGTTTTTGATCGCTGTTCTGGTGTGAAAGAAATCGAATTGACTGGTTGAGCCGCGGGCATTCTTGCCGCGGTTTTTTTATTTCAGGACTGGTTATAATAAATGAAAGGCTCCACTTATTTCAGAGGGAAAGAGATGAAAAATTTCTGGCGGGTTGCTTTGTTGGGCTATTTGTATGGTGTGTTTGCACTCGTCATGTGCATGGTTGCGGTTGCAACGGGTATTGTTGAAGATATGGGGATTGCTGTCCTGGCATTACCCATTGTATGCCCCATTTTATTGATCCTTTTCCGGCATTTTAGTAAATCCGTTTGGGAAGAAGAATTATATGGGGATGGCGCATTCTTTCACTGGACGATGATGGGGGTGATTGCAGGGTCGTTTTACATAATCAAAGTTTTTCTGGAAGATCAAGTGGCTTATGCCGGATTGATCGGCATGTTGCTGTTACTTGTTTTCCTTCTGGCTTTTTGGTTAATGTTTTTTTATAAAGGAAGGAAGGTTTAATGGAATCCAGGATCAAAGACATCAACCTGGCAGCACAAATTGACGAAGGCATGCTGGCCTGGCACCGGCATATCACCCCGCTGACCGAGCATTATGCCAAGCTGGTGCCGCAGCGCGATTACCGCGGCAAGAAGCTGGCTTACTGGGGACATATTACCTTGCAAAATGCCGTGCCCATGTTTCCTGCTTTGAAGCGGGCCGGCGCTGAGGTCGTGGTCGGGGCGTGCAACGTGGACAGCACGGACGATGCTGTGGCGGCTTATCTGGTTTCACAGGGAATCACCGTGTTGGGCTGGCGGGGGATGAGTCAGACAAATTATGACGAGAACATGCGCCTGGTGCGTGCGTTTGATGCCGAGTATCTGTGTGATATGGGTGGAGAGTTGAGCATGGCCTATCTGGACAAAACCCCGCCAGTGAAAGGCGCTCTGGAAGGGACGATGAGCGGCTTGAACACGCTGCGGGGGCAGGATATCCCCTTCCCCGTGTTTGACTGGAACAGCATCCCGCTCAAAGACCGGTTGGAAAACCGTTTCCATGTTGGGGATGGGGTCTGGCCGGCCTTTGGCCAGGTGACCGGGCTGGGCTTGTTTGGCCGGCGGGTGCTGGTCATCGGCTACGGCCCGGTGGGCAAAGGCATCGCCGAGCGGGCGCGCAACCTGGGCGCCGTGGTTTCGGTGGCCGATCTGGACGCGGTGCGCCTGCTGGAGGCACGTCATCATGGCTGCGAGGCGGTGACGCTGGAAGAAGGGCTGGCGCGCTGCGAGATCATCGTGACTGCCACCGGCGTGGAGGGCACTCTGCGCGAGGCGCATTTCCGTCAGATGCGGCCGGGAGCGATGTTGTTCAACGCCGGTCATTCCAATCGCGAAATCGATATTGACTGGCTCTATCAGCAGCCGTACCAGCGGTTGAAGGCGTATATTGAGCGCATTGAAATTGGCGACAGTTTTCTTTTCCTGCTGGCAAAGGGCAGCCTGCTCAACCTGGCCGCCGGGGGCGGTCCGCATGGGGTGGATATGTTCGATCACTACACGGCTGTCATGCTGCTGGGGGTGGCCTGGATGTTTGATGGCATCCCCGAGACGATTTCGCCTGGCTTGCAATGGTTCCCGGCGCATCTGGAGCGGGAGATTGCTGAATTGTCGATCGAGCTTCAAAATATTCAATGAGGATTTAATGGCAAAGATCGATTATGTGAATGACCCGGCATATATCAAAAAGCAGTATGAGAATGCGGACAATCTGAATGTGCGCATCCGGCTGCATGAGCAGTTCAGCACGAACAAGCAAGGCTGGCAGTCCTGGCTGTTTGATCGTTTTGCGATTGCCCCCGGCATGCGCGTGCTGGAGCTGGGCTGCGGGCCGGGCAACCTGTGGCTGGAGAATTTGCAGCGCCTGCCGGAAGATGTGGAGATCGTCCTGTCAGATTTCTCGGAAGGCATGCTGGGGCGGGCACAGGATGCGTTGGCGGAGGCAGTCCCTCGTTTTGACTTCAAGGTGATTGATGCGCAGGAAATTCCCTTTGAGGATGATTCCTTTGATGTGGTGTTGGCGAATCATATGCTGTATCACGTGCCTGACCGGCGGAAGGCCTTTGCCGAAGTGCGCCGCGTGTTGAAACCCGGCGGGCGCTTTTACGCTTCGACGGGTGGCAAGGCGCACATGCAGGAACTGCATGCGTTGATGGGACGATTCGATGCGAGTTTGCTCTCCTGGGGCAAGTCCGCAGCGGCGGCCTTCTGCCTGGAGAACGGAGCGGAGCAGATTGGGGAATTCTTTAACCAGGTAACCATGCACAGCTACGAAGATTCCCTGCGCGTGACGGATGCAGACATGCTGCTGGCCTATATCCTTTCCGGGCGGCTGACCCTGGATGCGGAGCAGCAGGCGGCGCTGGAGGCATTTGTACGCCAGGAGGTGGCAGCCAGCCCGCAGGGGTTCTTTATAACCAAGGATTCGGGCGTGTTTGAAGCGGTATAAGCGAGCCTTAAATTTAGTCTATGCGGTGTTTATTTGTTCCCTTGTTCTGGTTTCTGCAGGGGATATGGGCGGACAGGTCAGGAGACCTGTCCCTCCCCAATATAAACAAGCTTTACCCTGGATGCGTGGATGCTGCTACTGGCCGGGGCAGTGATTGCGCTGCTGATTGGCGGGTTTCGCAATCAGTAATCGGGATTGCTACTTTACAAAAACCTGTATTAATGCTATTATAAATATGTAATGATTACAAAAAAGTATTCATTACCAATAAATTACTGGAGAAGCTATGGTGTTGTCTGTTGAAACCCTGACCAATGAAATAAAAAAGAAAGGCATTCGCCCGTCTTATCAACGCATCAAGGTGCTGGAGTACTTGCATCAGCTCAATGCGCACCCCACCGCGGACGAGGTCTTTCAGGCGCTCGTACCAGAGATCCCGACGCTTTCAAAAACGACGGTGTACAACACCCTGCATGCTTTCGTGGATGCAGGGCTGGTACGCGTGGTCAACATTGATGAGATTGAGCTGCGCTATGACATCATGCTCTCCAATCACGGGCATTTTAAGTGTGAAGCATGCGGGATGATCATTAACTTTGATATTGATATTGACAGCTTTCCGACAAATGGGCTGCAAGAATTTCAGGTTAATGAAAGGAACGTTTACTTCACCGGGCTTTGCCCCAATTGTTCTGTTTCGCTTCACCCAAAGGAGTAAGAAATGATGGAAGACAAAAAGAAGAAATTGACCACCGCAGCAGGGGCGCCAGTCCCCGATAATCAAAACGCTGTGACCGCCGGGCCGCGCGGCCCGATGCTGCTGCAGGATGTCTGGTATCTGGAAAAACTGGCTCATTTTGACCGCGAGGTGATCCCGGAACGCCGGATGCACGCCAAAGGATCCGGCGCCTTTGGCAAGTTCACCGTCACGCATGACATTACGAAATACACCAAAGCGAAGATTTTTTCCGAGATTGGCAAGGAAACCGAGGCATTTGTGCGCTTCTCAACCGTGGCCGGTGAGCGCGGTGCAGCCGATGCCGAACGCGACATCCGCGGCTTTGCGATGAAGTTCTACACCGAAGAAGGAAACTGGGACCTGGCTGGCAACAACACGCCGGTCTTCTTCCTGCGCGATCCGCACAAATTCCCGGATCTGAACCGGGCGGTCAAACGTGATCCGCACACCAACATGCGCTCGGCCACCAACAACTGGGATTTCTGGACTTCGCTGCCGGAAGCATTGCACCAGGTAACGATCACGATGAGTGACCGCGGGATTCCTCGTTCTTATCGCCACATGCACGGCTTTGGCAGCCATACTTTCAGCATGATCAACGCCAAAAACGAGCGTGTATGGGTCAAATTCCACCTGCATACCCAGCAGGGCATCAAGAACCTGACCGATCAGGAAGCGGAAATGATCGTCGCCAAGGACCGCGAGAGCCATCAGCGCGATTTGCTGGAGAGCATCGCCAAAGGTGATTTCCCGCGCTGGAAGATGTACATCCAGGTGATGACTGAAGAGCAGGCCAACAAGATGCCGTATAACCCCTTCGACCTGACCAAAGTCTGGTATCAGAAGGAATTCCCGTTGATCGAGGTGGGCGTGCTGGAATTGAACCGCAACCCGGATAATTATTTCCAGGATGTGGAGCAGGCCGCTTTCAACCCCGCAGCGATTGTGCCCGGCATTGGACTCTCACCGGACAAGATGCTGCAAGGACGTCTCTTCTCGTATGGCGATGCGCAGCGTTATCGCCTGGGCGTTAACCATCATCAAATCCCGGTCAACAGCCCCAAACACGCCCCGGCTAATCCCTCCCACCGGGATGGTCAGATGCGGGTGGACGGCAATGCCGGCAGAACGATTGCCTACGAACCGAACAGCTTTGGCGAGTGGCAGGAGCAGCCTGAATTCAGGGAACCGCCGCTGGCCTTGTCCGGCGCAGCCGACAGTTGGGATTTCCGTAAAGATGATGATGACTATTACACCCAGCCTGGCAAGCTGTTCCGCGTGATGAGCAAGGAGCAGCAGCAGGTGCTGTTTGAGAATACGGCCCGCGCCATGGGCGATGCGCCTGAGTTCATCAAGATCCGTCATATCGGCAACTGCATGAAAGCTGACCCGGCCTATGGCAAGGGTGTCGCTGCTGCCTTGATGATCCCGATGGACAAAGTGAAGTAAGAAAGTGAATGCATAAAAGGGGCGGCAATTGCCGCCCCTGATTTTTCTTCTGTAGCGTTTGCAGAAAAACCGGGTATAATTCGGATAATATATATCCCGATTATTACGTAAGGTAGTCTAAAGTATGAACGATTTCAAAAAATCCCTGTTGATCATTTGCGGGACGATAAGTGTGGGGCTAGGGCTGATCGGTATATTTGTGCCTGTGCTCCCGACCACGCCTTTTTTGCTGCTGGCTGCGTTTTGTTACGGGCGCAGTTCCTCCCGGTTTTATGACTGGCTGCTTGGTAATCGCTGGTTTGGGGAGTATATCCGCAATTATCGGGAAGGCAAGGGCATCCCGCTGAAACAAAAAGTGTTTTCCATCACGATGTTATGGCTGACGATTGGTTATGCGGCCTGGTTTGTGGTTCCGCTGTGGTGGGTAAGGGTGATCCTGCTGGGGATTGCCACCGGGGTGACGATCCATTTGGTGCGGGTCAAATCCTTCAAACCGGAAACACAGAAAACGCAAGTGCGGAATGAATGTCCTTTGCCAGACGGGATGGATTGAATACAGGCATAATTTGGAACAATGGATCGCTCTCCAAAGATGGAGGGCGATTTTTTATTGTACGCATCCGAAACCTGCTAAAATTAATATGGCTAATTTGGGAGGAGCTTCAGTATGGCAAAGGCATTGCTTTATCAGTTGTTCAAGACCGGCAGCATCCCCACAGGGATGCATGAAAAGCTGGAAGCGGAAGGTCTGGTTGCCGCGGACGAGGGCTTGCGCGGAACATGGTTCTCGAAGGATTTCAAATCTCCCAACCGGCGTTCGCTATACAGCAGCAGGGGATTTGTCGGTTTTTTGGCGGTCTCGCAAAAGCATATCCTCGCTTACGCTTTTGGGCGTCCGCAGATCAACCTGCCGGTGGATGACCCACGTGTGGTGTACCTGCACAGCGAGCTGATCGGGGAAGACAGGATTTGCATCTCCTTCGAGAGTGCGCATTTTCACAATGACTGGCAGGGCGTGGTTGAACTGCGTTACCGGACGGAAAAGGCACACACTTTTCATGATGCGCTGCTGCACTTGGGCGCGAAACAGGGGCGGGCGGAGTAGCAGAATGAAGAATGAGGATATAAATGGATAGAGCATACTATTCGAACTCTGTAGCTGCATTTTGTGATGATGATGAGATGAGGATTCTTGGATTACTCACTCAACAGCACTCATTTGCTTTAGAAGATCTACAAAGAAATGCTTGGGTAGAACAAATTCGAATTCTGAAACAGAATTTGCATGAATTCACAGATGGACATTTGTATTTTGAGTTCGCAATTCCTCGAATGGGTAAAAGAGTGGATGTAGTCATTGTTCTTAGAGGAATTATCTTTGTTCTTGAATTCAAAATAGGAGAAACTTATTACTCAAGACATGGAATTGATCAAGTACTTGATTATGCACTCGATTTAAAAAATTTCCATGAAGAAAGCCATAACCGACCTATTATTCCTATTCTTGTCGCTACAAAGGCAAAATCAAATGGTATTGTGAAAATCGATGAGGTTTATGAAGATAACATCTTCATACCAATGGGGGCAAATGCCAGCAATATTGGACAAATAATTACAGAGTTTGTCGAAGTAGTTTCAGCTCCATTCATGGATCCAGTTTCTTGGCAAAATTCTTTGTATAAACCTACTCCCACAATTATTGAGGCAGCCCAGGCATTATATCGAGGGCACAATGTTAGTGAGATATCTCGTTCAGATGCTGGTGCAATAAACCTTAGTCTTACTTCAAAAGCAATTTCAGACATAATAGAAGAAACGAAGGAGCATAGACGCAAGAGTATTTGTTTTGTGACAGGAGTGCCTGGCGCAGGCAAAACTTTAGCTGGATTAAATATAGCCAATGATCGGCTAAATGCGGATGAAAATGAGCATGCTGTCTTTTTATCAGGCAATGGTCCTTTAGTAGAAGTATTACGAGAGGCTCTGACAAGAGGTGATGTTGCAACAGCAAAAATTATTGGGAAGAAGTTGTCAAAGAAACAAGCTTCTATAAAAGCCAGAGCATTTATTCAAAATATTCATCACTTTCGAGACGATGCTCTACGTGATGACCATGCCCCAATTGAAAAAGTTGTAGTTTTTGATGAAGCTCAACGAGCGTGGACATTAAAGCAAACGGCTGCTTTTATGCAAAAGAAAAAAGGAATAAGTGGATTTTCAATGTCTGAACCGGAATTTTTGATTAGTGTAATGGATAGACACAATGACTGGGCTGTTATCATATGTTTGATTGGTGGTGGTCAAGAAATCAACACAGGGGAAGCTGGGTTGCCAGAGTGGTTCTGGGCATTAAGCGAAAATTATCAGCATTGGAATGTATATGTATCAGACACTATTTCAGATTATGAGTACACACAAGGACAACCGATATTAAAAACCATAAAAGCTAACCGGCTTCATATTGAAAAGAATTTGCATCTGTCTACATCTGTTCGATCATTCCGCTCTGAAAAGGTTTCTCATCTGGTGAAATTGATACTTGACGGGAAACCTTCACAAGCTAAAGATTTATATTGTGAAATTAATGGAAAGTATCCAATAGTTATTACTAGAGATATTGTTAAGGCAAAAAAGTGGTTAAGAAGCAAAGCAAGAGGAAATGAGAGATTTGGGATGTTGGCAAGCTCCGGTGGACATAGGCTCAAGCCTTTTGCGATAAATGTAAAATCTTCGATAGATGTTGTAAATTGGTTTTTGAACAACAAAGAGGATATCCGCTCTTCATATTTTTTGGAAGATGCTGCCACTGAATTTGAGGTGCAGGGTTTGGAGTTAGATTGGGCTTGTATAGCTTGGGATGCTGATTTAAGATATGCAAATTTTGGTTGGCAATATAAAAGCTTTAGAGGCACAGTTTGGCAAAATGTAAATGATAACACTCGAAAATTGTATTTGAAAAATGCTTATCGAGTTTTACTTACTAGAGCACGGCAGGGTATGGTTGTCTTTGTGCCATATGGCAATGATGAAGATATTACTCGCAACCCTAGTTTCTATGATGGGACATTTCAATATTTAAAACAAATTGGATTTGAAGAAATTTAATGAATGATCAAATTTTAAGTCTTTACAATGAATATTTTACCGATCGCGATTTTGAGCGCCTGGACCTTTTCCAACTGCTGGCGGAGCGTTATGGCATCCGCAGTGCGGTGTATCCGGGCAGCTATGTGCATGTGACGCCGGCGTTCGTTTACCCGCTCACGGCGTTTATCGACAGCGACAAACGAGCGAAGAAGTTTTTTGCCGATCCTGGTTTGGCAGATTTCATCGCCAGCCGGAAGCTGTATCCCGAAGAGGCAGACTTCTCGTGTTATCCGCAGAGCTATTTTGAGGAGATTCCCGAATTGCTGGGGCGCTTTGATCTGCTCATTTCGCAGTACGCAGGTTTTGTTTCGCAGCATGCGAAGCGCTACCTGAGGCCGGGCGGCTATTTATTAGCCAACAACAGCCACGGCGATGCCAGCATGGCCTCGATCGATGAGGATTTTCATTTGGTGGCGGTGGTGCAGGGCAAAGACGGCAGCTACCGCCTGACGGAGAAGGGTCTGGACAGTTATATGGTGCCCAAAAAGCCGGTGGAGATCACCAAAGCGCTTTTGGAAGAACGCCAGCGGGGGATAGGCTATACCAAAGCGGCCAGCATGTATGTGTTTCAAAAGGCGGTTTGAGGAAAAAACTTAATGACAGAATTATCAGATTTGCAGAAACGCATGTACGCCTTGCACGGAGATCGAAAGTTATTTGAGCAGGCCAAAGGCTATGCGTATGCGTATATGGATGGGGTCTATGACCGCGAGGTCTTCCCAATAGATGAGGCGCTGGCGGGGTTGTCCGCTTTTGACGAACCGATGCCGGAGACCGGCGGCGACCCGGTTGAGATGCTGCGCCTGCTGCATGCGTATGGCTCGCCGGCCACGGTGACCAGCACGGGCGGCAGGTATTTTGGCATGGTGGTGGGCAGCGTTTTCCCGCCGGCGATGGCGGCCAAATGGCTGGCCGATGTGTGGGATCAAACTGCGGCCTTGTATGTCAGTTCCCCTGTCCAGGCCAGGCTGGAAACGATTTGCGAAAAATGGGTGATTGATTTATTGGGGCTTCCGCAGCAAAGTGCAATGGGCCTGGTAAGCGGCAGTTCGATAGCAACCCTGTGTGGGCTGGCTGCCGGGCGGCATGAGATCCTCAACAAGGCTGGTTGGGATGTGAACAGTCAGGGCTTGTTTGGTGCGCCGCCGATCCGCGTGATCGTGGGCGCAGAGGCGCACAGCACAGTTTTCAGGGCCTTGTCTTTGCTCGGCCTGGGCAAGGACCGCGTGGAATTGGTCCCCGTGGATGAACAAGGGCGCATGCTGGCCTCGGCTGTGCCGGAGTTGGACAGTAACTGTATGGTCATTTTGCAGGCTGGCAATGTCAATTCCGGGGCATTTGATCCGCTGGAGGAAATTTGTGAGAAGGCGAACGCAGCCGGGGCCTGGGTGCATGTGGACGGGGCGTTTGGTCTGTGGGCCGGGGCTTCAGCGAGCAAGAAACACCTCACCCAAGGCATGGAAAAAGCAGATTCCTGGTCGGTGGATGGGCACAAGACCCTCAACACGCCTTATGACTGCGGGATCATCCTGTGCAAGAAACCGGAAGCTTTGTCGGGGGCTTTGCAGGCTACCGGTTCCTATATTCAGTACGGCGAGCAGCGCGACGGGATGATGTACACGCCGGAGATGTCCCGCCGCGGGCGGGCGGTAGAGCTGTGGGCCACCCTCAAGGTGCTGGGAAAAAGCGGGGTAGAAGAACTGGTGGATGGCTTGTGCGATTGTGCAGAACAGTTTGCCGGGCTGATGCAGGCGGAGGGCTTTCAGGTGCTGAACGATGTGGTCTTCAATCAGGTGTTGATTGCCTGCGATACACCCAAAGAGACAGCGTCTACGCTGACGAATTTGCAGCGTTCCGGCGAGTGCTGGTGCGGGGCGGGCAAATGGCATGACACGCCTTTGATTCGCGTGAGTGTTTGCTCGTGGGCGACCACAACGGTGGATATCGAGCGCACTGTGGCGGCCTTCGTGGCGGCGCGGAAAAAAGAAAGGTGATTTGGGATGGCGGCCGGCCCGTGTCCGGACGTCGGTTTGTCCGGGAAACGAATTCGATTTCTCATTGAATTTTCCCGTTCTTAATGCGTGAACACACGGAGGTTTGAAAATGAAGGTCGAAGAATTACCCCATTACGGAAAAGATATTCTCACCATTGGTGAAAAATCCCGGTTGTCTTTGGGTCAGGCACTGACCCTGCTGGGGCCTGCTCTCCAGCTTGTTGGCAGGATCATTCGTGCACTTGGACTGCGCGGCACCGTGCACCTGGTGCGACGCGTGAAGGAAGAGATCGCCAGCGCGCAGGATTTGGATTGGAGCAGCTTCAAGGCCAAAGGCATTTCGGATGACCATTTGCAGCAGATCATCAAGAAGATTGCCATGTCCAAGGTAATGGCGGAAATGATGGGCTTGGAAAAAGCCGCTGCCCTGCGCCGCAGGTTGTCAGGCCATATCTCTGTGCCGGTATTTGAAGAGATGTTTGCCTCGGCAGCAACTTTTATCGAAATTGGCAGTGGGGATTTCCTGCTACCGTTCAAACAGTACTATGTGGCGATGATGGACGCAATGGAGGAGAAAGGGCTGGAAGTGGCCGAGGTGGTGATCGATGAGCCTGATGCTTTTCAGTTGAACGTGACCTGGTGCGCCTGGGCAGAAGCGGCTACATTGATGGGGAATCCGCACTATTGTTATTACTCCACCTGCTATGGGGATGAGGTTTTCTTCCCGCATTTGTGTGAGCAGGCAGGTTTTGACTTTGAGCGAAAAAGCACCCTGGCGCTGGGCGCGCCGGTCTGCGATTTCCGTTTCACGCGAAAAAAAGATTAAATTTTTTATATCAGTCTCCATGGAGAGTACATGAGCGACATTATTTTGCGTCCCAATGCGATCCCGGTGTATGGTTTTTTGAGTGCGATTGCAGCCGGAGGGCTGCCTGTTGAGGGTGAACCACAGTTGAAAATTCTCGATTGCGGTGCGGGCGGGCCTGTGCCGCCTGTGGCTTTGTTTGCCCAGCAGGGTTTTGAGGCTTTTGGCATGGATATTGATCCCGAGCAGTTGGAGCGTGCCAGGCAGTTTTGTGAAGCACAGAACATTGATGTTGACTTACGTCAGGGAGATATGCGCGCACTGCCGTTTGGGGATGAGAGCTTTGATTACGTCTTTGAGCATTATGCCATGTGCCACTTGAGCAAGGAGGATACGGTCAAGGCGATCAGCGAAATGCAGCGCGTGTTGAAACCGGGCGGGATGGCTTTTTGGGGCGTGATCTCGACGGACTGCTGGCCCAAGTCCTTTTTTGGTGAGGAAAGGATTCCCGGTGAATTTTGGATAATGGAGGATGGTGAGCTGGCACGGCACAGCATGTTCACCGACGCTGAGGCGGATGCCCTGGTGTCTGGCTGGAAGATCGAATCCAGACAAAAGCAAGTGCGTTACCTGCGCGAGGCCGCTCAGGAATCGACTCTGGCGGAGTGGATGAATTTGTTGAGTGAGCAAATGGGCCGCTGCACGCAGGACGATTGGCGTGCAAGGTATAAAGATCGCACTAACGCATACCAATACGTGCATTTGTATTACATACTGGAGAAAAAATGAAAAAAGGCTTTCAGTATGTATTTGCTTGGATTTCCATGATGGCTTTGACAGGGTGCAGCGCCCTGGAGTCGATCCCATATAGCCCGTCCACGTCACCGGAAGCCTGGCTGGCGATGCAGCCCTATGCTGAAATTCAAATTGCATCGAAATCCATTTTGGTGGTGCAGCCGTCCACTTCGGCGATTGTATATCTGCTGGGTGTGGTCACCATCCTCGCCGGACTGTATTTTTTCAAAATCCGCGGGGCGGAGAAATCACGCGTGTGGTGAGGATTGCCCTGCTGGGCGTATGGGGTTGGCTGATCGTGACGATCTCGGCCTATTTTCTGTATTATGTTTTGGGCATCTCGGAAACGCTGTGGGCGCGGGGCATCTGGTTCACCGAAAATGATGTACTCCATATTTTTCTGATTATCTGGATGGTGTATATTGCGGTGGTGGTAGCACCAGCAGTGAAAGATGAAAGCATCTCCAGCGTTTGATTTCGTTGTAGTAGTTGTGAGTAAATAAAATGCGCTCCCCACTTTACCGGGAGCGCATTTGAATAGCCACTATATGCATATTGGCAGTCTTCCCCTGAGATGCTATACTGTATTTAGACAATAATTGTCTTTATATAATCTGCGTCGGCCAGCTTAACTTTGAATGGTGCAGCACCGATCCGTTTAAGACAACGAAATAACCAGGCTATGCGGTTTCGTTTGAGCTGGCATCATTAAGTGTCAGGCGGCCTGGAGAGGAAATCGCAAATGCAAAAAAAGAACCGTATCATTCGAATACTTAGGATAATCATGCCGATCGTGGGAATAATCAGTATCGTGGTATTCCCGCCCTGGGAGGGAATATTGACATGGCTAGCCCCTTTACCCGATACGGTGCAGGAGCAGGTCGAGGATGGAATTGATCGTGGGCTGGATGGCATCATCGTGTATATCGATCAGGCTGGTCAGCCACCCGTTCTTTATGCTGCCGGCTGGAAAGATCGGGCGGCACAGGTACCGGCCGATCCGCAGGCATTGTTCAAGATTGGCAGTGTCAGCAAGTTATACATCGCCGCCGCTGCCGCCAAATTGGTTAATAGCGGGAGCCTGTCGCTGGATGACACGCTGGCTGATCACTTGCCTGAACTTGCCGGCAGGATTGAATATGCAGATCAAATTACCCTGAGAATGATACTGCAACATCGCAGTGGTATCCCTGATTTTGTTGACCAGCCCGACTATCCCTGGTTCGAAACCCTGCCGGATCGCGATGCCTATCTTGAGTTTGCTTTAGATGAACCCGCAGATTTTGAACCTGACAGGGATTACCGCTATTCCAACACGGGTTATCTGCTGATCGGCGATATTCTCGACAAGGTCTTGGGCTATAGCCATCACGAATACATTCGCAGTGAAATCCTGGAGCCCCTTGGGCTGAACCATACGTACAGTTTGCTTAGCCAGGCAGATTCCGGAGAAGTCGCCAGCGGGTACCACCATAAAGTTGAGCCAGATTTAAAAGAGCTCGATCATATCGCTCCGGGTGGGTCTATGGTCGCAACTGCACAGGATGTTGGTATATTTTTGAGAGCGTTGAATGATGGCACACTATTGAATGACGATGAGCAGGCGATCTACTCCTCAATTTACGAGTATGAACATGCTGGCTGGGTGCCAGGATACCATAGTATCGCCCGCTATCACGAAGATATTGATACAGTCGTTATTCAGTTTGTGAGTACCACCGGTGGAGAAATGGAATTGGTGTCGAATGTCGTTTACAACCGGATTGTCAAAATTCTGCGCAGAAAATAAAGGGAATAAAGCAGGGCAGGTCAGCGACCTGCCCTGCTACTTAGCCTTCGGCCTCACAAGAGCACATCTGCCCTGGAGGCGGTTCCAGGGAGTGCAAGCCAGCCTGCATCTTTATTCCGGGAAGTTCTCCAGGATCTGCTCGATCTCTTCCATGATGGTGTCATCCATTTTTCCCAGCGCTTCGGGCGCACCCAGGTTTTCATCTAACTGTTCCATGCTGGTGGCGCCGGTGATCACGCTGGAGATTTCCTTGCGGCGCAGCAACCAGGCGATCGCCAATTGAGCGGTGGTGATTTGCAGACCTTCTGCCAGGGCGGTCAATTGGCGTACCGCATCCAGGCGTTTCTCGTTCAACTGATCCACCAGCCAGGCCATATCTTCACGGCTGGCACGGCTGCCTTTTGGAATACCATCATTATATTTGCCGGTGAGAATGCCGGATGCCAGCGGGCTCCAGGTGGTCAATCCCAGAGAATATTCACGGGTCAAGGGTTCCAGTTCCACTTCCACGCGCTTGCGGCGGAACATGTTGTACTGTGGCTGCTCGACCACCGGCGGGATCAGGTTGAGCTGGTTGGCTACGCCAATCGCCTGGGCGATATAGGCGGCTTCCCATTCGGAGGTGCCCCAGTAGAGGATCTTTCCCTGCTGGATGAGATGGTTCATCGTCCATACTACTTCCTGGATGGGCGTATCGGGGTCATAGCGGTGGCAGTAATACAAGTCCACATAGTCCGTGCCCAGGCGGCGCAGGGAGGCATCGATCGATTCGGTGATGTGCTTGCGCGAGAGGCCGCGCCCGTTGGGGCCGGGCATGGTCGGCCAAAAGACTTTGCTGGAGATGACCAGGGTCTCGCGCGGCAGTTTGCGGATGGCTTCGCCCATGACGATTTCAGCCTGTCCGGCGGCGTACACGTCGGCGTTATCAAAGAAGTTGATGCCCTGGTCATA
This sequence comes from uncultured Anaerolineaceae bacterium, assembly GCA_964447155.1. GTDB lineage: Bacteria > Chloroflexota > Anaerolineae > Anaerolineales > Anaerolineaceae > SMBSF63. The sequence continues at coordinate 1,188 of CAYURM010000010.1, read as the reverse complement.
GGCTGCGTGTACCAGGTCAGCCGCGGTTTTGCGTTCAATTTGGTCGCCAAAGGTGATCCAGGCGCCCAGGGAAATTTCACTGACCTTTAATCCTGTACGTCCTAATCTTCGGTAGTGCATGATTTTATCCTTTCACTTGTGTGGTAATTGATCTACTCTTCCGCTTAATAGACCTCCGGCACAAAGGTCTGGTCGGACATCGGCGGGCGGATGTAGCCAATGTCCTCCTGTCGCGGCGGCAGCTTGATCTCGGGCGGTGTAAGGTCATCGTAGGGTACCAAGCTCAATAAATGACTGATGCAGTTCAGTCGTGCACGGCGCTTGTCATCCGAGTTGACCACATACCAGGGCGCCTGCTTGATGTCGGTATGGGCGAACATATCATCCTTGGCTTTGGAGTACTCTACCCAGCGCGAACGCGACATCAAATCCATATCGCTCAGCTTCCAGCGTTTGGTCGGGTCATCCAGCCGCGCCTGGAAGCGTTTTTCCTGTTCTTCATCCGAGACCGAGAACCAGTACTTGATCAAAATGATCCCGGAACGAATGATCATCCGTTCAAACTCCGGGCAGGAACGGAAAAACTCCTGCACATCTTCCGGCGAGCAAAAGCCCATCACCCGTTCCACCCCGGCGCGGTTATACCAGCTGCGGTCAAACAGCACGATCTCGCCCGCGGCAGGCAGGTGCACGACATAGCGCTGGAAATACCATTGGGTATACTCGCGTTCAGTCGGCTTGGGCAGGGCCACCACGCGCGCCACGCGGGGGTTCAGGCACTCGGTGATGCGTTTGATCGTGCCTCCTTTTCCAGCCGCGTCCCGGCCTTCAAAAACAATGACTACCTTCAGCCCTTTGTGCCGCACCCACTCCTGCATTTTGACCAATTCAATCTGCAAACGGGACAACTCTTTTTCGTAGCGCTTTTTTGGCAATGCTTTGGCGGCTGTACTTTTCTCTGGCTCCACCAGCTTTTCTGTTTTTTGGTCGTGGTCTTTTTTGCCCTTGTCTTTTTTTGACATTGTTCCTCCCATTTTTTCACTCAAAAAAGATACGTTGATTCATAAAATTTCGTTTTGATGGCTGCAACGTTGAGTTTTTAAAATGCCCTGAGCCCCTCTTGTGTATATAATCTCGCAATTAGACAAAAATAGGGCAGCGCCCTTGCGGGAAACTGCCCAAGGGTAG
>CAYURM010000009.1:0-96672 GCA_964447155.1 uncultured Anaerolineaceae bacterium | reverse complement strand
ATCAGGTTTCGTCTCCTTTTTCAACCCTTTTTACTATTTTTCGGATAGGTTCTAATTTCTTTTCAAAAAACTCACTAACAGACCTGTGGCACTTCTGGCATGTCTGTTCACCGCCATCTCTCCTTTTGCCATCCTGTTTGCACAAGAATTGCGCTTCTATTCTGCGCTGCTGTTTTTCTACTATTTGACAGCCTGGCTGATGGTGCACGCAATTCAAAAACCAATATGGAAGAACTTCCTTCTATGGGGAGTATTCACAGTGATTGGCATCTATTTCCATATTTATGTCAGCCTGGCGATATGCAGCGGGGCAGGCTATTTATATGTGCGCCGCAAAGATAAAAAAATCGGGATAATAATCAAAAGAATGCTGCTAACCCTGATCCCGTTTCTTGTCATGCAGGGAATTGGATTGCTGCCTTACTATTCACTTTCCAGTCTGTCAGGATGGCTTTACTACGCTTTGCTGGGGCTTCTAGTCATTACAGGGATTTATATCATATTCAAAAAAAAAGGATAGCATCCTGAAATGGATATTGATAAGCTCCTTCATCCAAATACTGGTAACGATTGCCGCAGATGCCGTTACCGGCTATTTCTTTGCCGCACGACAGATTTTCTTTTTACTGCCCATTGCTTCCCTTATCGCTGCGCTGGCCGTTTATGAAATTGCTATACTTAATCAAGAAGATGCTATGCTGATGAAAGAAAACAAGATTGCCCTTTCAAACATACACAAAATCATTTCGCTGTTCATCGTGGCAGGCATCGTCATTTTCAGCATGCCAGTTAATATTGAAAATTATCGAATGGAAAAAAGCGAATCCAGAGAAATCAGCGAACTCCTGTCCCAACAATATCAACCTGGTGAAGCCATTTTCGTAATCCCTGCATGGAATGCGCTCAGCCTTGAGTATTACTTGACCTATCAATTTGACAGGCCGGATATTGCCAATCAACTGACCGGAACATCCTCCTTGGATTTAACAAAAATCGATCACCTGCCAGATCAGAGCTATCTTATTATTAACGCCAACTACATGGACCTTCCAGCCAGCTGGCTGGAAGAAATGAGATTTGAAAATATTCCTGTTGGAAAAAATCTTGCTTACTCTGCTGAGCTGCTGTTCACCCGAAAATAAGTCATTTCATCCCTGCAAAAACATTTCCGTTTTTTATTTGACGCAGAGGCAAGTTTTGTGTATAGTGGTGCTACGATAATCTGTGCCTGAAAGGAAACGCCATGCCCAAGGGTCTTATCCTGGTCATTGAAGATGATGACGACAACATGGAACTGATCAAGTTCCTGCTGAACAAAGCGGAGTATGAAGTGCTGACGGCTTCAGACGGACACACAGGGCTGAAACTGGTGACCAGTGAAAAACCGGACCTGGTGCTGCTGGACCTGGCAATCCCCGGCATTGATGGGTGGAATCTGGCAAAGCGCATCCGCAGCATCCCGGACATTGCTGAAACACCGCTGGTAGCTGTTTCAGCGCATATCCTGCCGCGCGACCGGCAGGAAGCGATTGAGGCTGGCTGCAATGGATTCCTCACCAAGCCGCTGGATGTAGCAAATTTTGTCACCAGCATGGAATCCTATTTACACAAATAATTTAGATTATCATGACGACTGAAGTTCTCAAAAGATGAGTCTGCCGGGCTCCTGCAATGAGGAAAACTGCACCTGCAATCTCCTTAACGCCCGATCACGATAAAAAACGCACGCCGGGCATGCGTCAAAGCGTGCGTTTCCGTTTTCAATACAGGAATCATCTATGGTGTCGGGGTGAAGGAGGGGATCACTGGCAGGGTAGCCGAGACTTGCAAGGTATGGGTGGGCCAGGGGGTCAGGGTAGGGCCATCGTCCATCTCAGCCGGCAGCACAATTTCCTCTTCCCCGGCAGTGGGCTGCATCATCCATTCTGGCACGGGCGTGCCTTGCCCAACAGGCTGCGTGAGCTGGAGGGTTTCTTCCACAGCAGTTCCGGGGGCGATATCACCATCCCGTCTGTCACGCAGCCACAGCCAGCCGCCAACCGCCAGGCCCAGCACGATTGCCAGCCCGATCACGATCAACGCCGCTGTGGCGAGCGATTTCCAGTTAACCGGGGCAGACAGCAGCCGGGGTTTCGGTTTGGAGGCATAAGCCTCCGTCATTCTGGCAATCACCACCGTAATATTGTCATGCCCGCCGCGGGCGTTTGCCAGGTCAATCAAGGCCTGCGGTACCTGATCCAATGAATAATTATGGCAGACAGTGAGGATTTCTTCTGCCTTGACCAGATCGCTGAGACCATCACTGCACAGCAAGACCATGTCTTCGTTGAGCAGCGGCAGCCCTTGATTGTCCAGGGCATCCTCCGACGACTCCCCCGCCCGCAGGGTCAGGCGCAAGTCCACCTCGGGCACAGTGGGAGACCCCAGATAGCGGCGGATGACGTGGGCGTTGGGATGGCCTTCTACCTGTTCGGGGGTCATAATCCCGGCTTGCAAAGCTTCCTGGATCCAGGTATGGTCAATACTCAGCTGGCTGATGTTTTCCCCACGCATCAGATAGATCCGTGAATCCCCCACGGTGGCAGTATACAGACGGTTGCCCACAATGCAGGCAGCAGCACAGGTAGCACCCATTCCATGTCGGGCTTCATCTGCCTGAGCATGGTCGTAAATTTCCTGTCCGGCTTCCTGAATTGCTGACTCCATTGTTTCAAGAATATGATTGCCGTCGCTTTCAACCACCCTCTGGCTGATGCGGTTAACCGCCAGCTCGGAAGCCACTTCGCCCGCGCGATGGCCGCCAATGCCATCACAAAGCACCGCCAGTACCACCGGGGTCTCGTTGTGATCTTCTTTGACGCAGGCAGAAACGGCAAAGCTGTCTTCATTATTTTTGCCAGACATGCCCGGATGGGTTTGTGCTGCGATAGGAAGATGCGCCTGTTCAATCTGCTTCATGATTCATCTTCATAAGGAACAATTTTCAGTTTGTTTTGTTTTGGCGGGTTGCTCATCTCAAAACGAAAAGTCGCTTTGCCAAAATGGATCAGATCGCCATGTTGCATAGATACCCCTTCCAAAGAAGCCGGCACATAATTGATCCAGGTGCCGGCCACTGAGCCTGCATCGGCCAGCATGTACTGGTCATCAGCTGACCGGAAATAGCGGGCATGCAGCCCGCTGACTGAGGGCGCATCGATGACGGCCGTTACCCGTTTCGCATCCCTGCCAAAAATCACTTCGTCCTCATCTAACGGGATGGTGCTGCCGCGCACCGTCTTACCCTCTGCATCCAAACGCACCAGGCGCGCCGGCGCCTTCAATTTGGAAAGGGCCCAACTAATTTTATCACGTGAGGCATCAGTGGATGCCTCGGGTGGTTTTGTTTGGGAAGCGTCCACCTGCCGGATGGGCACAGGCTGGGTAAGCGGATCGCGATACGCACGCCGTTTTTCACGCTTCTCTTTGACCACGTTGCGCCGGCGGGCAAAGTACAGTACAGACAGCAGGATCATCGCAGCCAGCAGCACGATGCCGAGGATCAACGGCCAGCGGCGGGTCAGCAAGCGCTCGATAAAACTGGTTTCTTTGGGCTGCACACTGATCTGCACCGCCGTCTCAATGCTGGCACCCTGCATGCCCAGGCTGTCTTCCATGCGGATTTGCAGCAGCACGCGCTGGTTTTCGGTATAGGCCGCCAGCGGCCATAAAAAGACGTCAAAAGGCTCTTCGGTATTTTCGACCTGCAATTCACCATCAATATAAAGCTGGGTGCGCACCACCGGGCGGGGGTACCCATCCGGAAATTCAATCAAAATCGGGATCGAAGTGATCTGCGGGGCAAGATAGGCTTCGCCCTGTCCGTCCTCCGGTTCCTGCCAGGATCGCAAAATGCCCACCGGCGGGGAAAGGAAAATGGGATTGGGCGGCAGCACGGTGAATTCAAAGGTCTGTTCATCACTGGTGCTCACCAGCCCGTCACGCTGTGTCTGCACCGCCAGGCGCTGTGCGCCACCCTGGGTAATGCTGGAAGTATACGCAGCGCGGTATTGGTAACGAATGGGATTTAGATAAACGTCCAGGTCGGGCAGCTCTTCCTTGCCAGTGAAGAGAAAGAATTGACCGCCGGTCAACGCCGCCATTTGCTGGAGCGGCTGTACTGCCGGCGAATTCACCACGTCCGGCGTCGCCACCAGCCATACAAACACCCGCGCCCCCAGTTGGGCTGCGCTCTCTGCCAGATTCGGCAGGGCTTCCTGTTCGGCTGCGGTGGGTACGGTGGTGACATACAGGATGATGCGCTTCATGCGCGGATCATTCCCCGATTCGATCAACTGATTCAAGGCCTGCGAAAAGCTGATCTCGCTGGGCTGGGATTGACGCAGATCAGGCAGAAAATCTTCAATGGCTTTGACCCATTGCTGTGGTTCCTGCAGCCGCACGGCCAGCATGCCCGAATTGGTCGCAATACTGAAATCGTCCGGCGTGCCAGCCGGCTGACGAAGAGCCCAATCCCGCAAAACAAGACGAATGCGGTCAAAATACGTTGCTCCACCCACCACATTCGCCAACTGGGGCGCATTATTGAACGCAGCAATCACCTGCACGCCAGGTTCAACGCGCTCCAGGCTGTCGACGGGCAATGCAGCACCGTTTTCGATAACGGTCACCTCGTCCGCGGTCAGGTCTGCCACGGCAATATTGTTTTCATCATACGCTTCAAAAAAGAAGCCAATCTGCGGAAACTGGCCGGTCTCTGGAGGAGAGAGCAGCAAACGCCAGCCTGGCTGGTCTTCCTGCGCGAAAGCCGGGCCGGTCAGGCCGGTCAGCAAGGCGCACGCCGCCATCAGGATCAATAACATCCTGCGGTTCGCTTCCTGTTTTCGTTGTTGATATCTTTTCATCATATTCATAAGTTGATCGGCCCGGGTGTGGGGCAAAACGGTTTCTGCCAATTATAACGCGAGTATGCCCTGCCTGGGAAATGCCCTTTCTTCCCGAATTATTAATTCGTGGGGTTGAAAACATCAAGATATATCGTTATTATTTTAATATAGCATAACCGGTTGCGTCAAAAACACATAATGTCTATAATTTAGATAAAAGTTGTAAAATATAGATAGAGGCTTTGTTCATTCAGGGAGAAGAGGAGAAGATCAGATGAAGAAAATGCAAAAATGGATCCTGATCATTGTCATCCTGACAATGGTCACACTGGCCTGCAATGCCCCCGGCAGTGCTGCCCTCAGTGAAGAAGATCAACAAGCCACAACCGTAGCGGAAACAGTTGCCGCTCAATTGGAGAAAACAGACCTGCCCCCGGTCGAAAGCCCCACCGCCACCCTCACCCCTGAACCAACCATGACAACGCCCCCGACGGAGACCACCGCGCCCACCTTACCACCCACGGCAACCCCCACCAGCATTCCCTGTAACCGGGCCAGTTTCGTCAGTGATGTTACTTACCCGGATGGCAGCGAAGTAACGGTCAATACCGGCTTTGTCAAAACCTGGCGGCTGCAAAATAACGGTTCCTGCACCTGGACTTCCGGCTACAAACTGGTCTTCTCCAATGGCGACCGGATGGGTGCCCCGGACGAAGTTGTGCTGACTGGCGGCACGGTGGCCCCGGGACAGACAGTAGACGTCTCCGTCAACCTGACTGCACCCAACACTGCGGGAACCTATAAAGGCGATTTCAAACTAAAAAGCTCTGACGGCTCTGTGTTTGGCATCGGCGCCGGCGGCACCACGCCTTTCTATGTGGAGATCAAAGCAGTTTCGGGAATATTGCTGCTGCCACCGCTGATCATCACCCCGTTGGTAATCGTCACTCCCAAAGCTACGGTCACGTACACCGAACAACTGGCCTGTAATGGCAAGTATTACCTTAAATTCCGCGTGCAAAACACCGGCACAATAAATATTGAATCATATTCCATCACCGCCAAAGATATTTCCGGTAACCAGACCACCACCAACAACGTCAACGGTTTTGCCAGCAGCAGCGCCTGTATTTCACTTTATCTGGGTACCCTTGCCCCTGGTGAAGAAGGATATGTCACCTCCGGGGCCTTTAACTTCCAGATGATCGGCAGCAATGTCACCGCGACGATTAAACTCCATGCCCTGGATAACCAGGCCGGGTTCTACACGGAGAAAACGCTGAATTTTATCGAATAGTGAAACCCATCAGGCGGCTCATATTTTGAGCCGCCTGATGGGTTTAGGGACACTCTGCACGCCAGGCATCCAGGCCGCGTTGTTTGAGGATCAGGCTGAATTGCAATGCCCCCGCCTGCGGGCAAATTTCGTCCAGCGCCGCGCCGGAATCCGTATACTCAGCGGCAAATACAGGCTTGCCTTGCTCAATGAACGGCGACATCTTCCCGCACCAGCCCTGGTCAAAACAGTCTTCGGTGACTGCAAAATCAAAATAGGGGAGCAAATCAAGCGCCTGTTCAGGGTTATTTTTCAGTCCAATCGCCAGCCCGCGCTGATGGGCAGCGTTCGCCAGCCAGGCGTTATAGGCAAGCTGATCGACCTCGCTCAACGGGAAACCAGTTGCAGCGCCATATCCATCCACATTGTCCGGCTCCACCCCGTCAAAGCCCTTGGCCGCGCACAGGTCAAGCCGCGCCTCCATGATCGGCGCCAGCACATCCATGCGGCGGATGTCCAGCCAGCGCTCCCCCGGCCAGCCGCTGTATTTCCGTCCAATCACTTCCTCAGGGAAGTCTGCGGCATCCGACCGCCAGTCCTCCCACGAGCCGGCATTGAGATAACAGATGACGTGCGCACCCTGGGTATGGAGGGCTTTTACCGTGGACGCCGGCGTATCAAACAAATCGAGGTCATAGACCTGCGCTTCAACGGAAGAGTCGAATGCCCCGCTCAACTGCCACTGCCAGGTACTGCCCACGGCAGGCTGCCAGATATCATCCCCCGCCAGGGGGATGGGCAATTCCAACGGCTGTGCGAGGGAAGCAGGTTGTGGTGCACAGCCTGCCAATAAACACACACCTAACCCCACCAGCAGCCAGGGTTTCATTCCTGTTCCAGCTTCCATTGGTTGGCTTTCTCATCCAGTTGATGGATCAAAACATCCTTGCCGTCACAATAGCCGTCAATATCGTGGGGAAACTGCTGCGCCAGTTTAATCTGGAGCTGGCTATATGGCTTCATCCATTAACCCTTTCTTGAAAATGACTGTCTCACTGAAATTTTCAGGTATTACAACCCAACCAAAATCCCCTCAGCCGTACACACCAAAGCTCTGTGTTCCTGGTTTGATTATACAACCGGCGCCTCGAGAGCACGAGAATACTGCAGGTGGGTTGGTGACCCACCCTGCAATGCTATAATCACCCCCATGAGCGACCAAGCCAGACTAAACCACTACCTCACCGCGTGGGCGCTTGCGGACCCCCAGCTTCTCACCCAAACGATGACCAGTGACATCTACACCGTCACCCATAAATCCGAAACCGTCATCCTGAAACTGCTGGCCCCAACCGAGACGGAAGAGCAGCGCGGCGCCCTGGCACTGCGTTATTTTGAGGGTCATGGGGCGGTGCGTCTCTTATATCACGACGACGGCGCGCACCTGCTGGAATACGCCGCCGGGGATGAACTGGTAACACTGGTCGAGCGCGGCGAGGATGAAAATGCCACACGGGTCATCGCCCAGGTGATCCGGCAGCTGCACAGCGTGCCGCAAGATGCCCCGCGTGACGGCATGTTCACCCTGGAACGCTGGTTTCGGGCATTGTTCCTCAAAGGGGCAGCCGACAGGGGAGCAGGCGTTGAGTCGATCTATGTGCGCGGCGCTGCCCTTGCCGAGCGCCTGCTGGCGGATCAGCGCGAGGTGCGCGTGCTGCACGGCGATATCCATCACCGCAACATCCGCCAGTCAGCCCGCGGCTGGCTGGCCTTTGACCCCAAAGGGGTGGTTGGCGAACGCACGTACGACTGCGCCAACACGCTGTGCAACCCGGCCATGACCGAACTCGTCCACAACGAAACTCGCCTGCTGACCAACGCCGCCATCCTCGCCGACGAACTAGATATTGAACTGCCGCGGGTGCTGGCCTTCACCTACATGTATGCCTGCCTGAATGCGAGCTGGTGGTTACAGGAAAACCGTGACGAAGAGATGGTGGAGTGGTCGCTCAAGGTTGCAAACATCATCGAGCCGTACCTCAACCCCGCGCATTATCAAGACCTGACAGGTTTTTCCCTCCCGAAACCGCAATGATGCGGGAGTAGTAAAATTACATCATTACAGGCTATCATGATGGTCTTTCCAAATTTAATCCTTTAGGAGATATTTCATGTACATTAAAGAAGCACAAAAAGAAATTCGATCTTCATTCCTGGGCGGCTTTGTTGGTCAGTTGGTAGCCGGTCTGATCTGGGCTTTGTCGGCAGCGGTCAGCACATGGGCCGCACCCCGCCTCGGTATGGCCATCCTGTTTTTCGTCAGCATGCTGTTGTTCCCGTTGACCCAGCTGATCCTGCGTCTGATCGGCCGTCCAGCCAAACTCAGTGAAAACAATTCATTAGGACAACTGGCAACCCAGATCGCATTCACCGTTCCAATCGGGTTCATTCTGGTTGGCGCTGCAACCCTTCACCAGCAGAGCTGGTTCTATCCCGCCGCCATGATCGTGGTAGGCGCACATTACCTGCCCTTCATTTTCCTGTATGGCATGCCGCAGTTTGGCGTCCTGGCAGCCGTGCTGATCCTGGGCGGCACGGGCCTCGGCCTCTACGGGCCGGGCATCTTCAGCCTGGGCGGCTGGCTGGGCGCAGCCGTGCTGATCGCCTTCGCCTTCGTCGGGCGCAGTGTCGTGCTGAAAGAAGAGCGCCTGGATACCCAATAAACAACCCGTTTGAAATTCAATCGATCCATCCAGCCCACCCTGCTTTATACAACTAACCTATCCGAACCCGCTCGATTTCACCCACCGGAAGCCAATCGTCCATATTCCCATACTCGCTCCTGTCGATTGAAAAGGGTTCGAGAGGTTTTGCATTTTCAATGCTGACGAGCACCAGATACCGCTTCCCTGCCCAGCGTTTCATCTGCGCCTGGGTAAGCTGCAACTGTTGCATGTGCTCTGCAACCATTTGCTGAGATTCTTCTTTACTGAGTTTATCCGAATTGACCACCGAAGTTACGCTCGCACAAGCCTTTACCAGTCCATCCCCGTTATTTTCAATGAAGTACAGACTGTCTCCAGGATCAACCCGTCCATGCGGAAGTTTCCGCCCGGCTGCGCCGCGGATGATCATCTGTTTTGTGCTGTCCAGAATTTTCTCCAGATCATTTTCTTTTGCATCGACATATACGATATGGTCCATGTTTGTCTCCTCCTTTAATATGCTTTTAGAAGCCCTGTCTTTTCTGCACTTTTATGTAATGCCAGATCCATCAAATTCAATATACTTCATCTATTATCTTCAGGTCATCCGGCAGTTGGATAAGATAAAGATATCCTTTGGAATGAAAAAAAATACACCCGTTTGGCCAGTGAGCATTCTATTGTAAACCGCACCAGATGACATTAACAAAATGATGCAGTCAAGCATCGTACCCGAGGGGTATAGAGTGCGACTGCAGGATACGTCATCACCGCACATGACAAACGCTCATTGCAAAGCTTAAAAAATCGATCCCCCCAGATAAAATCTTCAAATCCTGGGGCAGGATATTTGCCCACGGTCCACGCCTGTGATCGTTCATTTTTCCGGACGATGCGTTTTACTTTCTGGTCATCCGTCTCTATGGGGTGATACTTGGCTTCCAGACCTGCTGGCTGTACATCTGTTTGGGTCAAAATGAAATCCACTTTATGTTCATTTCCCCTGGACAGATATGCCAATTTACCATACCCCCAAAGCTGGTTGAAAAGGGCATTTTCAAACAATGCCCCGTCACCAGGATGTGCTAAAATTCCGGCGATCCCGTTATCCCGAAAATACAACTTCCTCCCCAGGGCAGCCGCTTTATCCGGCCCCGCATAAGCTGGCAACTGGTAAATAACATAAGTCTTTTCCAGAAATTCCAGGTACGTCTTCAAAGTGGGGCGGGAAATGCCAACGATACTGGACAGCTTGGTGTAATCCAGTTTGTTGCCTATTTGAACTGCAAGAATTTTGAGCAGCTTCTGAAGTTCGTCTATCTTGCGGAAATCAGCCATCGATGGAACGTCAATATTAATGTATGAAGAGAAAATATCATTCAGGATTTCACGCTTGACCTCCAGCCTGGGTTCAAGCACCACATTTGGCAATCCACCAAAGGTAACAAATTCCTCATAACAGGTTTTCAGTCGTTCAAACTCATGCGGGTCAAAACGCATTTCTGCGAGCGTGGTTCGCCGTCGGTATGGGCTGCCGCGAAAGTCGAGAAATTCGCCAAATCCCAGCGGGAACATTTCATACACAATCTTTCGCCCGGCCATGGATTCGCTGAAGTAATTCTTAAGGTAATAGGAACTGGAGCCTGTCAACAGGAATTTGATCCTGTGGTGATCATACAGGTATTTGACCACGCTCGGCAGATTTGGGACGTATTGAATTTCATCCAGTGCTTCTTCGGGCGCTTTTTCGCCGTTGTCATCCCTGGTGAGGACGATGTGTCCATCAGCGGGCGGGCGCCCATATCGGGGTCGTAACCCTCTTCTCCCAGCAGGAAGATCCTACGGGTTTTTTGATTGGGTACTTCCAAATGCAGCGGGTGATTTATTTTTTCGGCACCGCCGCCAGGAACTTTTTCGTCAGGAATTGCGGCTCGGTGATGGCCGCGCCGATGCTGACCATGAAGGCGCCGCGGGCGAAGGCGGCAGCCACGTCTTCGGGGCTATGGTAGCGCCCTTCAGCGTTGACCGGTTTGCCGGTTTCCTTGACCAGGAACGCCACCAGGTCCAGGTCCGGGCCGGGGGTCTTGATGCTGTGCGCGGTGTAGCCGGAAAGGCTGGAGGCGACGATATCCGCGCCCTGCTCGGCGGCGAAGAGGCCTTCCTCGCGGGTGGAGCTGTCCGCCATCACCAGCGCACCGCGGGCATGCACGGCATCGACGAGGTGCCTGAAGCTGCTGCCATCGGGGCGCGGATGCTGGCTGACTTCGATGCCGACGATCTCGGCGCCAGCGTCCACCACAGCCAGGGCGGACGCAATCGTCGGGGTGACGAAAACGTCAAACCCGGGGTAATTCTGCTTGAAAATGCCCACGATGGGCACGTCCACCAGGGCGCGCACAGCGCGGATGTTCTCCGGCCGGCAGGCGCGGATGCCGTGGGCACCGGCCATGACGGCCGCCTGGGCGATCAGCCCGGTAACGTGGGGTTCGTTCAGAGGTGCCAGTGACTGGCACGAGACGATCAGACCGCCTTTTAGTTTTTCCAGTGTTTCGTGCATGGTACCCCTCCCAATTCCCGCGAGGTGCGGAGTTTTCTTTTATTGTAAACCGAAAAAGGAGAGGATGAAACGAGTTAAAAATAGGGTGAGAGGTACGTTTGTACCGTTGACAAAGCGATTCGGGCATTGTATATTACTACTATACAACTGTGGGCGTACTGTTTTGCAACAGTGGTTCGCGCAAACAGGAACAGGATGCGATGATTCGAACACCTCATTTGGTCGCTTGCCCTGCGGGGCTGGGTGTTTGGGGAGCAAGTAGCGAAACCGGCCGGTTTGAGGCCGGTATTTTGTTTCATGACAGGGGATCTGGAGTGGTGCTATGACAATATATAAAACCCCCACAGCCAATATTGGGATAGACCTGGATCAGGTGGAATCTGTCGAACGACAGCGGGTGATGGTTGTAGAAGATGAGAGCGATACCATCTTTCTGTTGAAGCAGATTTTCCGCATTGCAGGATTCAACGTGGTCAGCGCCATGGATGGCGAAGAAGCGTTGAAGAAGATCGTCAAATACGAACCTGATATGGTGCTGCTGGATATCATGATGCCGGATATGGACGGATGGGAGACGCTGAAATACATCCGCCAGATGACGGAAGTGCCGGTCATGTTCATCTCGGCGCTGGGCAGAAAGCAGGATGTGGTGCGCGGTTTTCAGGCGGGGGTGGATGACTATGTCACCAAGCCCTTCCACTCGGAGGAGTTGATCGAGCGGGTGCGCGCCGTGCTGCGCCGCGCGCAGAAGCCCAAAGAGATCAGCCGTTTCGTTTTCCCGCAGGTGGGTTTGATTATCGACCAGATGAACCAGGAAGTGATTTTCGGTGAGCATACGATCAGCCTGACCCAGCGCGAATTTGCCGTGCTGGCGGTGCTGGCCAAACACGCCCCTGCCATTGTCAGTTATGAAACCATTGCCAGCGAAGTGTGGGGCGAAGACGAAACCAACGCGGCCAATGCCCGCAAACGCACCAAATATCTGGTCTACCTGCTGCGCCGGAAATTCAACGATGCCGATCCCGAGAATAATTTGATTGTCAACGTCGATCGTCTGGGGTACAAGCTGGATACCGAGCAGCCTGAAGATTGAGCCGTTTGTTTTTCTCAAACAGGAACAGGGCAAAAGGCAGGAACATCAGCAGCTGCCAGGCGATGAAACGCTGGTCGAAGATTGGGGGTAGAATAAAGTCCGCTTACTTTGAATTTTTTTGGGATTAAGGAGAAAAAATGAAATACAAAAAATTATGGTTGGGGGCTGTCTTGCTGCTATCCGTCTTTGTTTTGCCAGGATGCGGCTTGCTGTCAGCAGAACCTACGCAAGCCATCCCTTCTGCAACTGCCCTCCCCACGTATACTTCCGTACCAACGAATGCTCCGCTACCCACCGCTACCGCCCTGCCCACATTTACTCCCTTGCCAGCCGACACCCCCGTCCCCGCCAGCACACCTGCTGAAACGGAACCGGTACGCATTGCGTTTGCTCCCGGCTCGATCTTTGCCCAGCAGTCAGGCAGCTTGTCTGCCTCCGGCCGTGACCGCTATGTTCTCCGGGCTGCTGCCGACCAGGTGATGACGGTCAACCTCCGCCTCACCTCAGGCCCGGAAGCGTTGTTGATCATCTGGGGAAAGGACGGCACCGTCTTTGTAACCGACCATGCGGTTACCACCTACTGGCAGGGCAAACTGCCCCTGACCCAGGATTATTACATCACGGTGGTCGCCTCTCCCGCCGGGCCGGTAAACTATACCCTGGAAGTTACCATCCCGCCTTTGTAAAGTAACCAGGATCCCACGGTTTAAAACTTTCTCCATGCAGAATGGAGGCTGCCCTGACCGGACAGCCTCCATTTTTTACCGCGCACGCTGCATGCTGTTGCAAAAGACAGCAGACGGGTAAACCTGCCGTATAATCAACAGAGATGGGTCCAATCAATTAAAGAAATGGTGCTTTAAAAATGAAATCGCTGAAATTTGTGTTTGTGTTTGCCAGGAAATATAAAAGCGCCCTGATCCTGACCGTGATCAGTATGCTGCTGTTGGTGGGCGCGCAATTGCTCATTCCGTGGGTCATCCGGCAGTTGGTCAATATCATCACCACTGAAATGCTTTCGGCCGCCACATTGCGCAGGGTCAGCCAGCTGGCGTTGCTCGTGCTGGCGATTTATGTAGCGCGGGCCGGATTGACCTACCTGCGCCTGTATCTGGCTCATGTTGCCGGGTGGGGGGTAGTGTCCGATGCGCGCGAATTTGTTTATGACCATTTGCAGCGTCTCAGCCTGCGTTTTTATAACGACAAGCAAACCGGGCAAATGATGTCACAGGTGATCAATGATACCGGCTTGTTTGAAAACCTGATCGCTCATGCTGTGCCGGATATATTTGTGAATGCCTTGACCTTCCTGGGGGTGGGCGCCGTGCTGTTTAGTCTGAACTGGAAGCTGGCGTTATTTTCCCTGCTGCCGATTCCCCTGATTATTTTTTCTCTGAAATACTATGCCAAACGGGTGCGCCCGGCCTTTGTTTTTCGCCAGAAGGAATTGGGCGAGTTGAATGCGGTGCTGAATGACAGCCTGTCCGGCATCCGCGAGATCAAGGCTTTTACCCGTGAAAGAGAGATCAAGAAACGTGTTGACCGCGGCATTCAACGCTATCGCGTCTCGCTGATTGGTGCACTGCGCTTGATGGCGGTCTATCTTCCTTTTATTGAATTCACCTCCTCTATCGGGGTACTGGTGGTCATCTATTTCGGCGGGCGGCTGGCGCTTCAAGGTCTTTTGCCGGTGGCGGATCTGGTGGCCTTTTTCCTCTACCTTGAGATGTTTTACCAACCGGTGCGCAATTTGAGCAATGCCTGGGAGGCGATTCAGGACGCACTGGCCGGCGCAGATCGTCTGGCCGGCCTGCTGGCAGAAGAACCGGAACCGCTCAATGCCGCGGATGCCGTCCCGTTGCAGGGCAAGGTGCAGGGACAGATACGCTTTGAAGATGTTTCCTTTCATTTTCAGGCAGGGGATACGGTTTTGGAGCATATTCAGCTGGAGATCCCGGCGCATCAGATGGTGGCGCTGGTGGGACCGACCGGGGTGGGCAAAACCACAATGGTCAGTTTGATCCCGCGTTTTTATGATGTGGTAGAGGGGCGTATCACCCTGGACGGCCGCGATATCCGCGATATCCGTCTGGACAGCCTGCGTAAGCAGATCAGCATTGTTTTGCAGGATGTGTTCCTGTTCCATGGCACGGTGCGCGAGAATATCCTCTTTGGGCGTCCTGAGGCTAGCGAGGAAGAGATGATCGCCGCCGCCCATGCCGCCAATGCCGATGAGTTCATTAACGAGCTGCCGGATGGTTACGATACCCTGGTTGGTGAACGCGGCACGCGCCTGTCTGGCGGTCAGAAGCAGCGCCTGTCAATTGCCCGCGCCATTCTCAAGGACTCGCCGATTCTCATTCTGGATGAAGCCACTTCAGCAGTGGACACCGAAACTGAATTGCTCATCCAACAGGCGCTGGAACGCTTAATGGTAGGACGCACGACCATCCTGATTGCCCACCGCCTTTCCACCATCCGCAAAGCAGACAAGATTGTGGTGCTGGAAGGCAAGCAAGTGGTGGAAGCGGGCACCCATGCAGAATTACTGGATAACAACGGCCTGTACCGGCGGCTGGTGCTGGCCCAGCAGCAGTTGGATGTGGCTGTTTGATAGGTTTCGATAGGCGAAAATAACAAAAATGGGCAGACGATCTGCCCGTTTTTGTTTTGCGCCGGGGTGGAGATTGTCATCTTGCGCTTGCCGCGCTGTCAACCAGAGTTAGGTTCCATGAAGAAAGAAATTCCTGTTGTATTTTCAAGTTAAAGTTTCTATAATTATTTACAGGGGATCTATTGTTTTAAGGTGAGTTGGTGTGAAAGGTGGGTAGTCAATGAAATGCAGCAATTGTCAAACTCCCTTGATGGAAGAGGATCAATTTTGCCCTGTCTGCGGACAACCGGTGACCAAGTCTGTCCCACCCTCTGCGGTGCAAGCTGCTACTCCGGCGGAACGAAAAGGGATGCCGCGCTGGCTGCTGGTGGTGATCATTTTGGTTGCATTGGTGTTGTGCTGTGCTGTGGTCGTAGCGGGCGGGTATTTCTTGTATGTTGATCAGGTAGGTGCTGTCCCGTTGCCGGTAGAGAACCAGGCTTTGACCGAATTACAGGCCACCGTCTCGGCGCAGGAAACGCAGGTGGCAGGGCAGTTGGCGGATCAGCAACAGCCGGTTGAGCAGCCAACAGCATGGCCAACGCAGCAGAGCGAAGCGGCTGCATCTGATGCCCCCAACGTCGTTGAAGGCAGCGTGAGAATCTGGTTTGATGAGAGCCTGATGCAGGGCGTGCGCGCGGTGATGGTAGACCCGGAACCGCCCGGCGGGTATGTGCCCTGGGATTATCACCCCATGCACCTCAGCCTGGAAATCGACAATCCGAAAGGCGTCGTCCATTTTGTGCCGGTGGATGCCTATATCCCCATGGGAGAATTTGCCAGCGATACGATGCAGGAATTGCAGTTCACCCTCGATAACCGTCCTGGCGTGGCTGCCTGGGGCTGCATCCCCACCTGGGATTTCCCCTGCCCGCATCAGGAGATGAATATCAACGTCACCTATTTTGACTTTCAGAATGGCAGCGGCCTGCGCTCTGTGACGGTGTATGCGGTGCAGAATACTTCCGCGATCAATAATAAAGCGATTGATTATTACTACAACGGCCTGACAGACGATGGCCATTTCTATGTGTATGCCCATTTTGATCTGCGCCATCCTGCGCTCAGTGAAGACAACTGGGAACTCCCGCTGGATGTGATGACAGAGGCCGAGGCATTGAAAGAATATGTTATCACCAATGGGGAGATGCTGGAGTCCTCTGCGGATGAATACCAGCCGAAACTGGAGGTGCTTGACGCGGTGGTTCAGTCCTTGCGCGTGGAGGCGAAGTAGAAAAGTTTTTTTGGTACATCAGGGAGGGTAGATGAAAAAGAGAAGCCTGGGCGTTCTTCGCTGCTGCGCGGTTTCTGCGATTCTGTTTTCATTGCTGTGGGGAGTATTCCAGCCGGTGTCGGCGGGGCCGGTGGAACGCCCTGACCAGGGGCGCATTGTGGTGGATGTTCCTGATATTACTGAGTATTATCACCAGGATTTTTCAATTCGATATAACCCTGATGATATGAAGTACAGCCGCGAGATGCTGTTTGTCCCGCATTGTGTGGAGGGCCATCTTGATCTATGGATGGGCCATCCCAAAATGTCCAATGGCTTTTTGTTTGATATAGACCGGGGAGACTATTCTCTGGTTGTAGAAACCGGGGAAAAAGGGGATGTTTCTGGTACATTCAGCCTGCATGGAAAATCAACAGGGCGTCTTGCAGACCATACCTGGAATACGGTTGACGGCAACCCCAGTTTGAACGGTTTTGAGGAATTGCATGAAATCTGGGTTGAGGGTGAAGTTGAATCCGGGAAAGGGGTGTATAACAGCGATGGATTCCTGCGGGTTGCCAGCAATGAAGAGTATTGCAATGGTTCCTGCGGCACAATGCAGGTAACGTACACGTACAGTGCCATCAATACTTCAGGAAATACTCCACAGGTTGAGCAAAATACAATTACTTATGAGATCGGGATGGAGTATTTTGCTATGTACACCAATTTTAAAGGTGTATCAGGTTTTGATATCACGAATCGTTGGACCGAGCGAACAAAGGATCTTTGTTATCACAATGCTGAGATATTTAAAGTAAATCTGGAAAACGATCCCAACAATGAACAAGACTTCTGGTATGGTGACCTGGATTTTGATGACAAGGGGAATGAAAAGCAGATCCCGGCTTTCTCTGAACCGGGAAGTTATGATCCTCCAGATCAGGGGCAGGCAGATCAGCCTCAACTGGAAGAAGCGCCTTCCCTCTCGGACAGTCCGAACGCGCGTTTCTCGATCAGCGCGGGCTGTGATGACAGTATAGCCAGCGGGCAGGATATTGACTGCCGGGTGAATATCCAGCGGGATAACGATGAAGTTGGCATGTTGACTGTTTTATGGGAAATGGATGGGTATGCTGCCGGTCAGGACAATGTACTGGGGAATTCTGCGACTTTCAATTTTCCCAATCTGCCGCCGGGGACGCATACTGTGCAGGTGACAGTTTTGGATGGCGCGACGGGGGATGTGCGCGTGGCGGCAATGAATGTGGAGGTGGACGGTTTTGCCTCGCCGGATGACGCGCCCAACCGCATCCCGGCCGGGGCGCAGACTGCCTCGGCAGTGGGCACGACGGCTTTGATCGGCGCCTGGCTATGGGCGGAGTGGCTGGCGGCAAAGGGCAGTGCCCTGGCGGAGGAACGTCGTGACGCACAAGAGGCCAGAGACCGCCAGGCCTGGTATGAAGACCAGATGCAGCGCAATGATGAAGTGAAAGCCCGCCAGCAGGCCCGCCAACGGGCAGAGGGTGCCAACCAGAACGCTTTGGAAGCGGAATGGAAACGCTACCGCAATAAACTGTTGGAAACGGTAAAGAAGCATGAAAACAGTGAATACCTGGTGGACTTGCTGGACGATTTGCAAGAGGTTGTATATCGTGATGGGAAATGGGATGCCGACGGACTGCAGCGCTTAGAAAGAATGATCAATTCACGTTTGGTGCTGGACCGCGAGGATGAAGTGCGTGCGGAATGGAAGCGCATGTGGGATGCCAATCAACGTCGGGAAGCCGAGGTCAACAGTATCCTGCGCAGCCATAAAATGGCCGCCGCAGAGGTCACAGTCGATCTGCTTACCCAGGGGGCTTCCAACCTGATCATTATGCCCACCAAGGCACTTGTCAGTGCGATCTATGCCCGCCGGCGGGCGATGATGCTGGGGAAAACCGGCACAGAGGCTGCCTGGTCAGTGATGAAGGATGCGGGATTATCGCTGGGACTGGATTACCTGAGTGGAAAAGGCCATCGGCAAAATAGCCCATCCGTGATCGGCAAGGCAGCCCAAAAATACCTTGAGAAGCGGCTCAATGTCGGTGCCGAGAAGACGATAGCTGACTTTCGGGACGATCCGGAGATGCCGGTACATTTATGGCAGGGCGCGGGCGCAAAGCTGGTGGAGGTCCCCAAACCAGCCGCTAATCTGCCTGTCGTTAAGTCAAGTTGGGGAAATGGCGCACAGACCAATCTGGCTGGTCCCGTTTACCGTCCACCGGAGAGCAATGTCCTGATGCGGGTTGGGATGGAAAATGGGCTGGAGCGCATCAGCCAGCTTGATAGCGGCCTTGCTGATGATGTGCGGCGTATCATTGAGGAAGGATCGCAGGTCAATCCGCATATCAACAATGTCCTGTCTCCGGGGAATCCTTCTTATCCGTTAACACCACAAGATGAGGTTGCCAGGAGCCTGATGAACAACCCATCTTACAAGCAAGCTGTGCAGGATGGCCTGGTGCCAAACCGGGTGCAGCAGGTTGTAAACCAGACGCGGGACAAGATCGCTAAAAACGCCACTGTGGAGGCTTTTCAGGCACTGGATAAGGTTGACCTGAACGGGCAGTCGGCCAGTAGTTACATCAAGAACGTGACTGTAAGCGGGACGGGGGCGCGGCCGTTGAATCCACAGGCTGTGGGTCGTTACACGGATTGGGATGCGACCGTGATTGCAAGAGACGGTGATGTCGTTGGGTCGGCAGGCCGTCAGGCGGAAGAGTTGTTCAAGTCACATTTCGATGACGCTTTGCGGCAAGCTGGGGTGAATGCAGACACAGCGGAAGTGAGTATGTTTACCGGTGTACCTGCCAGTCCAGATGCCCCTATTCCGGAGGGTTACAGCAGCGAGGGGCTGACCCACTGGCATAAGGCGGATATGACCTCTCACGGACAGAGTGCCGTACGTTTGGAGGATGGCGGCGTGATGTTCAATGCACACCCGGATGCAGCACCGATGCAAGAGAGGCTGATGAAAGATCTTGGGCAGATGGAAGCAGCCCCGCGTTTTTCGGCAATATCAGAAGATATTGCGGCCGATGTGCGGCAGTTGATTCACTGCCATGTGGATGCGCGGGTGAATGAGACGGGCGGACCGCTGGACCCATTGACTGTGCTGCGTCTGGAAGGTAAGCATGCTGTGCGTGTATGGAAAGCACAGAATGCTGGATCAGGCAGTCAAATGCCGGACTGGATGGATAAGGTGATGCGCTTGAAAAATGATCCTAATTATCACCTCAGTGGGGGTGAACTGGATGATGTCTGGAAGAACTACATAGAATATCTGGATTTACCGTCTGATCTGGGAGGTGGCAGATGACAGCAGGATTGCAGCCCTTGCAGGTGACCAAAGAGGAATTGAGTCAGTTATTGATGCTGATTGGCACACAGCGCAGCGAGTCGTCACCCCTACCGCCTGTGGATACCAGGGATGGGGCGACCATGCGCAATCAACCGTCAGCTGCCTTGAAAGCAAGCGGCTGGCTGGAAGAAAACGCTGATCCGGGTTTGTCGGGTTTGAGCGCGGGGGGCAAGGCGGCCCTGCAGGCCCTCTTACAGCCCAAAACAAGCGTGCAGCTTGTGCTGGGAGATTTACAGGAGGTCCTGATCACCGAAATGTACAGTGCAGACGGCTTCCACGATGACGAGTTGGTCATCTTCACCGAACGCAAGGCGGAAGAGCGGTATGTGATCCGGCCGGGTGTTTCGCCCGCTCAGGTGTCGGATGCCCTGCTGGAACATTTAATGATTGGCCCGCGGCTGGAAGGCTTGGAATTTGCCTTGACTTTGCCTTCAAAAGGCGCTCTTGTTTTTTGCTGTGTGCTGGACTGGATCTACACCTTGAGGATCGCAGGCAAGCTGCAAAATGACAGGCAGGTTTCCTTTGCGTTCACATCACAGTCCCTCTGGCAGCGGGTAATGGAAATTCAGCTGGGGGATGATTTGATGTGGATGTCTGCGCTATTGCCCTATCTATTCCCCAATCTGGATTTTACGGTCAGCGAAGAGGGGTTTGCGGAGCTGCTGGATGAATTGGCTGGTATGGGCTATCTGGATCGCAATAAGGAAGGGCTCTATTATCCCAATGATTTTGTTGTGGCGCTGGCCGATGCCCTCGTCCCGATGCTGTCTTTTGGTTCCTGTGCGATCCGTCAGTTGGAAGAAGAGGTTACGGGTTTTCATCTGGTTTTTGTGGTTGGGGTGGGCACCAATCTGGTGCTGGAAGCCGCACCCGGGAAAGATGGGAGAACCTGGCTGCAGTTGACGGCCGTGAATGGCATTGAGCTTTCCAAATTGCTGTTCCGCATTGGTTTCCCGGGGGAGGAGGTCGTAGAAGAATCGCCGGTAGAGAAAGAGGAAAAGACCGAAATGCTGCCACAGGTGCCTCCTCAAAGCGCGGTGAAACAGCAATTCTGCACAAAATGCGGTGCGCCATTACGCACCGGCGCAAAATTCTGCGCGAAATGCGGGCACCAGCAAGCGGAAAGAAGCGGCTGATGATCCTGAACTTTTTGGGCCGCACATTGAGTTTGCTTTCCGTCCCCCTGACCCTGGTGATGATCTTTTCGATGATCCGCATGGTGAAAAAAGAACAGCGCGCTCGCATGCGCACCAACATCATCGGGATCATTATGGCCCCAATGACCCTGCTGATCAATGTCATCTTCCTGAACCGGGCCTTGCCCGATTTTTTCAGCGTGTTTTTTGTCGGCGGTTTCGTGGCAGTCTTTGGGCTGGGCTTTGGCCTTGCCTGGGGGCAGACTGCGAAGCTTTATAAGAAAGACGAGCAATTGGTGGTCAAGCGTTCCATCGCGCATCTCGTCTTTTGGGGGTTTTCCTATGCCATCACCCAACTGCTGGCGGCTGTTGCGACGACAGGATTTGTGGCGGCCGGTCTGGCGACCATGTTGTTCAGCGCCGGCTCTACTGTCGGAACCAATATGAACATGCTGGTGCGCTATCAGAAGTTGAAAGCACGGAAAGCGTAAACGAAATCCCAGCTTGTTTGCGGCATGAAAACGTGAGTGAAAATTCCCCCCAATTGTTTTCGCAATCGAGGGAATTTTATTCTCAATCGTGGTTCTTATTCCATGTATTCTGCTTCATATTCCGGGGGCATTTCAACAGGCCAATACCCCGTCTTGCGATAGTACTTGATCATCCATTCAGCTTTTTCTTCAGTATAAAAGCTGCTCTTAAAGATCTGACCGGTGACATCTTTGGCGCTGCCATCCAGTCAGGTAATGATATTTCTTTTCCATTGTGGTCTCCTTGTTGATGTATTTTGTTCCGCCCGGGGCGCCTTGTGTGCCAAGTAAGGATTTCAAGGTACGGGAGATCGGCTATGAATCCTTGTGCTGCTTGATAATTTTATCAGTGATCAAGAATTCGGGTCAAAAAATAGTTATTAACGTATTGTCCCGTCTGTCATTCCCCCTGCAACCGTGATACACTTTTGATGAAACAGCCAAATTTTGATCAGGTGGTAGACCCATGCGAGTGGCCTTTATTGGCAGTACAAAACGCGGATATGAGACGCTAAAAGCCCTGCTGGAGGCTGGCGCTGACCTGGTTGGCGTGGTCAGTCTGGCCCAACACGCACATGAAACTGAGCGTTTTGAAGGCGCGATTGCAGACCTGGCTTCCCGGTATGATGTTCCCTGTATTGAGACACAATGGATGAAAGACCGTGACTATGCTGCCCTGCTGGCGGATGAATGGCAGGCGGATATGGCCTTTATCGTCGGCTGCCGGGTGCTGATTCCCCGCGCGGTGTATGAAGCGCCACACCTCGGCAGCCTGGCCGTGCACGACTCCCTGCTGCCGAAGTACCGCGGCTTTGCCCCGCTGAACTGGGCAATCCTCAACGGCGAAGACCATACCGGTGTGACCCTCTTCTATTTAAGCGAAGACATGGACGAGGGCGACATCGTCCTGCAACAGGCCGTGCCCATCGGGCCGGATGAGACCGCCCCGCAGGTGTACGAGAAGGTGTGCCAGGCCACGGTGGATGTGGTGCTGGAAGGCCATGCCCGCCTGCTGGCCGGGAACGCCCCGCGCATCCCGCAGAAGGCGGGTGTCGGCAGTTACACGTGCAGCCGCACCCCGCTGGACGGCTGCATGGACTGGAATCGCCCCACCACTGAGATCTATAATCTGATCCGCGCCCTGACCAAGCCCTATCCTGGGGCCTATACCTACTATAAGGGCCGCAAGCTGCTGGTGTGGGCGGCGGAACCTGCCCCGCCGGTGAACTACGTCGGGCGCATCCCCGGGCGGGTGGTGGGGCTTTCGCCTGCCGAAGGCTGGGTGGATGTGCTGACTGGTGATGGCATCCTGCGCCTGACGAGTGTGCAGTTGGAGGGTGAGGAGCCGGCAGCCCCGGCCAGCGTGATACGTTCCGTGCGCGCCAGCCTGGGATTGAATCTTGTTGAACTGTTGGAGCGGATTCAGGATCTTGAGGGGCGGTTGAAAGCATTGGAAGAACCAGGGGATGAGCGGATATAATTGGCAGATAGGCCTGTAGGGTGCGGTCAAACTGCTTGACCACACCATTTCAACACAGGAGGATGGTGCGGTCGGAAAGCACGACCACACCGCGCTACGCGCCTAATAAGGTTTGCGACAAAAATTATCGAAGTTGAGGAACAAAAATGCTGAATTACAAAGATAAAAAAGTGCTGGTTACCGGCGGGGCGGGATTTATTGGCTCCGAGTTGGTGCGCCAGTTGTCTGAATCCGGCGCTGTGGTGACCGTGGTGGACAACCTGGTCAACGGCAAACGCGAGAACATCGCAGGTCTGTCGGGCGTGACCCTGCACGAAGTGGATATCCGCGACCGGACGGCGATGCAGGAATTGATGCAGGGGGTAGAAATCGTTTTCCATCTGGCCGCCCTCGGTGTGCGCCATTCGATCCACTCTCCGCAGGAGAATCACGACGTGAACGCCAACGGCACCCTCGGGCTGCTGATGGATGCCCGCGCCGCGGCTGTGGGGCGCTTCGTTTGTGTTTCCACCTCCGAGATCTACGGCACCGGCTACAAGGTACCGATGGATGAGGAACATCCCCCGTTTGTGACAACCGTATACGGTGGCGCCAAGCTGGCCGGGGAGTCGTATGCGCGTGCGTTTTACAGCACCTACGGCTATCCGACCGTGGTCATCCGTCCCTTCAATACCTATGGGCCGCACTGCCACCACGAAGGCGACAGCGGCGAGGTGATCCCCAAGTTCATGCTGCGCGCCCTGACCGGTAAGCCGCTGATCATCTTCGGCGATGGCACCCAGACCCGTGACTTTACCAACGTGCAGGATACGGCTTACGGCATCCTGCTGGCTGGTCTGGCGGACGGCGTGATCGGCGAGACGATCAACATCGGCAACGGTGACGAGCTGACGATCAACAAGCTGGCTGAGGAAGTGGCCGTCGTGGCGGGTGTGGAAGACATGGAAGTGATCCATGACATCCCCCGCCCGGGTGATAACCTGCGCCTGTATGCCGACATCAGCAAGGCGAAGCGGCTGCTCGGCTATGCCCCGCGCATCAGTCTGGCCGACGGCCTCCAGCAGCTCAAGGAATGGTACTTGGGACAGGACAAAACCCTGGAAGAACTGTTGGCTGAGGAACGCGTGCATAACTGGCAGGAAGCGGAGTAGCGGAACATGAGCGATAAGCCTTTCATCCCGATTGCCAAACCCCTGATGGGGGAAGAAGAAGCCCTCGCTACCCACAAGCCCATCCTTTCCGGCTGGGTGACCCAGGGACCGGAAGTGGCCGCCTTCGAGCAGGAATTTGCCGCCATGACTGGCGCCGCCCATGCCTGCGCGGTGGGCAACTGCACCCATGCGCTGCACCTGGCCCTGCTGGCGGTGGGCGTAGCGCCCGGGGACGAAGTCATCACCGTCAGCCATTCCTTCATCGCCACGGCCAACGCTGTGCGCTACTGCGGGGCCAAACCGGTCTTCATTGACATCCAGCCCGAGACATACAACATGGATCCGATATTGATTGAGCGGGTCATTTCCCCGCGCACCCAGGCCATCCTGCTGGTGCATCAGGTAGGCATGCCCGCCGACCTGCACTCGATCCTGACCGTTGCTCACCAGCATAACCTGCCCGTCGTTGAAGATGCGGCCTGCGCCACTGGCAGCGAGATCTTCTGGAACGACGCATGGGAGAAGATTGGCCGTCCGCATGGCGATGTGGCCTGTTTCTCTTTCCATCCGCGCAAGGTCATTTCCACCGGCGACGGCGGCATGCTGACCACCAACAATCCCAAACTGGATAAAAAATTCCGCCTGCTGCGCCAGCACGGCATGTCTGTGCCGGATACGGTGCGCCACAAATCCAATGATGTCATTTTTGAATCCTATGATGAACTGGGTTTCAATTTCCGCATGACGGATATCCAGGCCGCGGTGGGGCGGGTGCAGCTCTCCCGCCTGCCGATGATCCTGGAGCGGCGCCGCGAACTGGCGGAGCGTTACCATGCTTTACTGACGGACATTCCCGGCCTTGTGCTGCCTTTTGAGCCGGATTGGGCGCGCAGCAATTGGCAAAGCTACATTGTGCGCCTGCCGCAAGGCTGTGACCAGCGCGCGGTGATGCAGTCCATGCTGGATGATGGCATTGCCACGCGGCGCGGCATTATGAACGCCCACCGTGAACCTGCCTACCCGGCGGGAACCTGGTCTTGCGGGGACGAAACCCACGCCTGTATTTGCGCCCCCGGCACCTGCGCCCGCCTGCGCGAGAGCGAACTGGCCCAGGCGCATGCCATCGTCATCCCGCTGTATGTGCAAATGACGGATGCCGACCAGGACCGAGTGGTGGCTTCCCTGCGCAAGGCGGTTGAGCAGTGCGGAAGGGGAGACTAGCATGTCATTTGAAAAGAAAACTTTTCTGCTTTCTGTGGTCACCCCGGCCTATAACGAGGCCGAGAACCTGCCCCTGCTGTACGAACGGCTGTGCGATGTGCTGGGCGAGACTAACGTGGATTGGGAATGGATTGTGGTGGACGATCACTCCGCTGATAACTCTCCCCAGGTGCTGCGGGACCTTGCCGCACGCGATGCCCGTCTGCGCGCCTACCGCTTCTCGCGCAATTTTGGTTCACACATGGCCCTGCGCTGCGGCTTTGACCAGGCCCGCGGCGACTGCGTGGTCGCCATCGCCGGGGACTTGCAGGACCCGCCGGAAGTCATCCCGGACCTGATCGCCAGATGGCAGGAGGGTTTGCAAGTGGTGTGGGCGGTGCGCAGCCAGCGCCTGGGCGAAAAATCCTCCACTGTGGCCGCCTCACGGCTGTACTATTTCGTCATGCGCCGGATTGTCGGCATCACCGATATGCCTTCCGAGGGAGCGGACTTTTTCCTGCTGGATAGGGAAGTGGCCGCGGCTCTGGCCCGCTTCGGCGAACGCAACACCAGTATCTTGGCCCTGATCACCTGGATGGGTTTCCGCCAGGGACATATCGAGTACGACAAGCAGGCCCGCCTGCACGGTAAATCCGGCTGGAGCTTCCAGCAGAAATTCAAGCTGGCGATTGATTCGATCACTTCTTTCTCCTACAAGCCGATCCGCATCATGTCCGCCATCGGGTTCATCCTGGCCCTGGTGGCTTTCCTGTATTTGATCGTGGTGATCATCAACGGCCTGCGCGGGATTGCCCCCTACGGCTGGGCCTCGCAGATGGCGGTGATTCTCTTCATCGGTGGCTTGCAGATCCTGATGATGGGCATCCTCGGCGAGTATATCTGGCGTTCGCTGGATGAATCCCGCCGCCGGCCGGGCTATGTGATTGAAGAGCGGATTGAATCCCTGAAAGATACAATATCAAATGACCGTTGAGAACAAGCAGCCAACATCCAAACAGGGCTTCTGGGGGCGCTCCTGGCCGTATTTCACGGTCGCGCTGGTAACCCTCATTGCCCACGGCTTTTTGCTGCTGATGGACTGGACCTTCTGGGAAGGGGCCTTTAATTATCCGATCATCGTCAGCCGTGATCCAGCTCAAATGTACCTGTGGACGGTGCAGGCGATTCCGATCTTTATACCCTTCCTGCTCATGCTGGGGGCCTTCGCCAATGCCTTTTGGGCTTCACATTTTATCGCTTTTCTCAGTTTCCTGGCAATTGGCTTGCTGGTGTACGAGATCTGCCAGACCTCAAAACTGATGCGCCGCGGCGAAAGCCTGTGGATTGCCCTGCTCACCGTGCTCTATCCCGTTTTCCAGTTGGCAGTGGTCAACACGATTGTGGCCTATCTCTTTGGCTATGCTCTCTTCCTGGCAGGGGTGCTGCTGACCCTGCGGATGGAGTCCGCCTCAGGCTGGCGGCGCTGGACGCAGCGCGGGCTGGCATTGCTGCTCCTGCTGGCCGGGTTGAACTTCCTGCAATCTTTGTACGTCTTCTATTTTGGCTTCCTGCTTTTCTATTTGTTCTTCCTGCTCAAACGCGAAGGGCTTGGCCTGTGGGAAGGGGTAAAGCAGCTCGCCCCGCGGCGGCTGGATTTGATCTTGCTGCCCTTCATTGCCTGGGGCATCCGCCAGACATTTTATCCCTCAACCGGCTACAATTCCTTCAAATTTGAACCGGACATCATCCTCAAATGGACGGTCAGTTTCTTTAATTTTGGCTTCTGGGATCCGCTCTCCACCCTGCTGACCCGTCACTGGTGGCTGACCCTGCTGGTCTTTGCCGCCTGTGCGGCTTTTCTGTACTATCTTCCGAAGAAATCATTGCGCATCACCGACTCGTTTGACGAACGCCCTGCTCACTGGTTGTGGTTGGCGTTCAGCGTGATGCTCTTCGTGATGGGCTTTTTCGCCTATGTGCTGGTCAACAAAGGCCTCGGTCGTTCGGTGTTTGCCGGGATTCCCTTTGACACAGACACGCGCAACACCATCCTGCTCGGCCTGCCGGTGGCGATCTTCCTCACCACCATCGCCCGCTGGCTGGTGCTCAAACGCCGCCCGGTGGTGATGGCCCTGGGCGTGTCCCTGCTGGTGGTGTTCGCCGCCGAGTCAGCCCTCGCCCACGTGCAGAACTACGCCGATTGGCAGCTACGCGCCATCAAGGACCATTCCTTCATCGCCCAACTGGCCGGGATGGACGAGGCGCAGCAGTATCCTGTGCTGTGGATATATGATGAATTCCCCGCTGGCGGCATCCAGTTCGTGGAAGGCCGCGGCTTCTACGCCGGGGAAGAGCTGCAATTGATCGCAGCCTTCGCCTGGCCGGACGGCGGCCCTCATTCCCTGATTGATGATCAGTACCGCGGCCTGAGCGAGCAGGACTTTGCCGACCGCAACCTGCGCTATCTGACCCCCGGCGCCGGTCTGGAGAACTGCCAGGCCGAACTCATCCTGCGCCGCAACCCTGAGGCCGGCTCCGATCTGAACGTGCTGGCGCATTACTACTATTACAAATTCTTCCGCGGGGAAGAGGTGCTGACCGGCTACCTGAAAAGCAACCAGCGCCTGACGCTGGTCTTCTTCAAACCGTCTGAGTCTCAGCCGGTGGAGTGGTGCCCGTAAAGAGGCACCTGACTTTTTTGAATGATTAGTGAGTTGACATCATGTATAATTTAAGATGATCGTTAGGTGATAGAAGGAGACTTCATGATGTCGGAGAAAGCAACAGATTTTGTTCAAAAGCAACTCATTGAATTTGAAATGAAAGGTAAGCGTAAACATCCAGACAATGACGCTGGTATTCACGAGATATATGTTCACCCACATGGTTCCCTTTATCAGGGAGATTCAATTGCATGGCTAAAAACACTGGATAGTGAAACTGTAGATTTGATCTTTGCTGATCCACCATATAATATTAAAAAAGCTGATTGGGATAAATTTGAATCCCAAGAAGAATATATCAAGTGGTCGTTAAAATGGATAGCTGAAGCATCTCGAGTGCTCAAAAAGAATGGCACTTTATATGTCTGTGGTTTTTCAGAAATCCTGGCTGATATCAAACACCCGGCAATGCAATACTTTAACTCATGCCGATGGTTGATTTGGTATTACAAAAACAAAGCAAATTTGGGTAATGATTGGGGAAGGTCACACGAGAGTATTTTACATTTACGCAAAGATAAAAATCAAACTTTTAATATTGATGATGTTCGTATTCCCTATAGCAAACATACGTTAAAGTATCCTGATCATCCACAGGCAGTAACAAGCCAATATGGCAATGGCGGGAAAAGGAAAGACATCTGGACACCACATCCATTGGGCGCAAAGCCGCGCGATGTTCTTGAAGTACCTACGACTTGTAACGGTATGGGAGAAAAGACTCCTCACCCTACACAAAAACCAGAAGAATTAGTCAGAAAATTTATTTTAGCTTCATCGAATAAAGGGGATTATATTATAGATCCATTTTCAGGATCTGGCACGACCTTGGTTGTTGCGGAACAATTGGGGAGGAATTGGGCCGGTTGTGAAATTGAAGCCCAATATAATGAATGGGCGATTAACAGATTGGAAAATGTGATTTACAAGACAGAAGAAGCATGGGTCGAATTCGATAATGAGAATGATAAAAGAAGAGGCTCAATTCGATGAATTTGACGAAACTCGTAGATACCGCATGCAATAAAGATAAATTTTTAACCGTTAGCAGCTATTTCGATTTTGCAAAAGCATATCTCGAATTTATTAAAGATCATCTTCAAGCTGTTATTGTTTCCAGAAATGAAAATCACTATCGTTTTTTTCAATACAAGGCAGAAGGGACATTTAACGTTACGCGACCAATAAATGCCAATCTGATGTATGCGTTGGAAGAGATGGAAAAAAGTATTGATAGCTTCGGTAAAATCCTGCAGAATGTAAAAAATCAAGATTACGATACGCCCGAAAATCGGGAAATTTTGAATAGAAGTATCTATACAGCGCAACAATGTATTGGCGCTGCGTTGGATGCTTTACCCGCTAGCAGAGCCAATACTGCTCGAAAAATAAATGGCGATTTGTTTGAGCGATTAATCCGACTGATTATTGCCGAGGTGAATGTTAATGTTTCCCAAGGCGTAATCCGAGTACCGGTGAAAATAGACGGTGAAGTTGCATTTCACATGAGTTACCAGCATGATCTTGTTATTAAGGTGGATGAAAATGTGCGGGCAATTGGTTCTGTCAAGACTTCAAGTAAGGATCGCTTAGATAAAGTTTTTGTTGATAAGTTTTTGTATAATCGATTGACAGAGCTTTCAACCCCGCATTTTGCTGTTTTCTTGAATGATGTACAAAGAAAAGGAAAGAATGGCAAATATGGAATCAATGCAACATTCCTGCCAGGACATTTTAAGGGGTATACGATCAAATTGAATCCATTGGATGGAGTGTATTATTTTGATATACGTCCGAATATGCAAACCGAAGATATATTAAAAGACCACATAAAAACCTTTGATCATTTTTTGTTTGTTGATATGTGGAAATTCTTAAGTGAAGAAAAGCCAGAGGCGGGGTACGTTTACTAAAAGTGTTTCCTCAATCCCTGATTCCCCTTAGTTGTGAATTTCATCACAATGACAATATGACAATTCGTTGGTATAATCCAGGTATCTCAATACGGCGGTTAATTGCTTGCCTATGTATTATTTCCTGACAAACTCACAACTGAATACAACCGTGGGAGAGGTGTAACTATGCCCGTAAGTGACTCTGTCGTGCTCGCCGATGGCGTGCGCATTTTCCATCCTGACCTGGTCAATCTGTATGGCTGCGAGATTGGCGCTGGGACCAAGGTCGGCACCTTTGTGGAGGTGCAAAGCGGCGCGGTGATTGGCGCGCAGTGCAAGATCTCCTCACATTCTTTCATTTGTGAAGGCGTAAAAATTGAGGACGAGGTCTTTATCGGGCATGGGGTCATGTTCACCAATGACATTTATCCCCGCTCGACGAACCCCGACGGCAGCCTGCAAAACCCGGAGGACTGGACGCTGGTTGAGACCCTGGTCAAACGACGCGCGTCCATCGGCACCAATGCCACCATCATCGCTGGTGTCACCATCGGCGAGAGCGCTCTGGTGGGGGCGGGGGCGGTGGTGACCAAAGATGTGCCGGACTTTGCCGTTGTGGCCGGTGTGCCTGCCCGTGTGATCGGCGACGTGCGCACGCACGGGAAAGCCAGTACATGACCAGCGGCGGGCTGTGGCTGATCCTGCTCACGGCTGTTTTGCAGTCGGGGGCGAATCTGCTGCTGCGCAAGGGCCTCCTGCTGGTGGGTGGTTTCCCGAGCCAGTTATCTGATTTGTGGCCGGGTCTGTTGCGTTTGGCAAAGCAGCCCATGTTTGATATTGGTTTCGTTTTGTATGGCCTTTCGGCGCTGGTCTGGTTTCGCGCCATTTCGACATTGCAGCTCAGCACGGCCTATCCCATGCTGGTTGCCCTGTCCTTTATTTTTGTTACCATCGGAGCAATTTTATTGTTCCAGGAACCGTTCACCTGGCGCAAGGCTGTGGGGGCAGTCATCATTGTGGCAGGCATCTTTTTGATGGGGAAGGAATGAGGAAAAAATATGATTAACGTAGGGATCATTGGATATGGCTATTGGGGTCCGAACATGGTGCGCAATTTCATGGAGATCGACGGCGCTACGGTCAAGGCAGTCAGCGACATGCGCCCCGAGCGCCTGAAGCTGGTCAAGTCACGTTATCCAACCATTGAGACCATGACCGAGCCGGATGCGATTTTTGCCGATCCGGATATCGACGCCGTGGTGGTGGTTACGCCTGTCTCCACGCATTACGAACTGGCCAAACGCGCCCTGCTGGCGAACAAGCACGTCCTGCTGGAGAAGCCTTTCACCGAGACCTCGGCCCAGGGGCAGGAACTGCTCGACGAAGCGAAGAAACGCAATCTGGTGATCATGGTCGACCACACCTTCATCTACACCGGCGCGGTACGCAAGATACAGAACCTGATCGAAAGCGGCGAGTTGGGTGATATTTATTACTACGACTCGGTGCGCGTCAATCTAGGGCTCTTCCAGCATGATGTCAACGTCATCTGGGACCTGGCCGTGCATGACCTCTCGATCCTCGAATACATCTATCCCGGCAAACCCGTGGCCGTTTCGGCGACCGGCATTTCGCACGTTGCCGGCAGCCCGGAAGACGTAGCTTATCTTTCGCTGTTCTATGACAACCAGATGATCTCGCATATCCATGTCAACTGGCTTTCGCCGGTCAAGGTGCGCCGCACCCTGGTGGGCGGCAGCAACAAGATGGTGGTCTACGATGATCTGGAACCGAGCGAGAAGATCAAGATCTATGACAAGGGCATCTCCCTCAGCCGCTCGCCGGAGCGCATTGATGAGGTCTACCAGATGCTGATCGGCTATCGCTCCGGCGATATGTGCGCCCCGCGCATCGAAAATCTCGAAGCCCTGCGCGTGGAAGCCAATCATTTTGTCGATTGTATCGAGAATGGCACGCAGCCCATTGCCAGCGGTGAATCCGGCTTGCGGGTGGTGCGTATTCTGGAAGCGGCCACTGAATCGATGAAAAATCGGGGCCAGCCGGTCAATCTTTAGGAAATTCGTAACTGCTCAGCCTTGTCATTGCGAGCGGAGCCGTGGATGATAATATCTAAAGGGTACGAAGTGCCCGAAGGGTATGCTTTTCCGACGCGTAGCGCGGCTGCGAAGCGCCCTGTTAGTCAGGCAGACGAAAATGGTGCGGTCGAAAGGCACGACCACACCCTACAATGAAAAATCTGGAGGCAGTACCAATGATTCGATTTGTTGATTTGAAGGCCCAGTATCACAGCATCAAGGAAGAGATCGACAGCGCCGTATTGGGCGTGCTGGAGAGTACCCAGTTCGTGTTGGGGAAAGAAGTGGCGGCATTCGAGGAAGAGTTCGCCAATTACAGCCAGGCTGCGCACGGTGTGGCGGTCAACTCGGGCACCAGCGCCCTGCATCTGGCCTTTCTGGCGGCAGGTATTGGCCCGGGTGATGAAGTGATCACCGTGCCGAACACCTTCATCGCCACGGTGGCCGCCATCCGCTATACCGGCGCCACGCCGGTCTTTGTGGAGATGGACGAACAGTCTTTCAACATCGATCCGGCCAGGATTGAGGCTGCTATCACTGACAAGACCAAAGCGATTTGCCCGGTGCATCTCTTCGGTCAGATGGCTGACATGGATCCGATCATGGCCCTTGCCCGCAAGCACAAGCTGCTGGTGATTGAAGATGCGGCCCAGGCGCATGGCGCCGAGTATAAGGGCCGCCGCGCAGGCAGCATCGGCGACCTGGGCTGTTTCAGCTTCTACCCTGGCAAGAACCTGGGTGCCTATGGTGAGGGCGGTCTGGTGACAACCAACAACCCCGACTATGCGAAGACAGTGCGCATGCTGCGCGACTGGGGCGCGGAGAAAAAGTATTACCATGACCTGCCGGGCTACAACTACCGCATGACCGGTATTCAGGGCGCTGTCCTGCGCGTCAAGCTGCGCCATCTGGAAGACTGGACCGAAGCCCGCCGGGCCCACGCCGCACTGTATACCGAGCTGCTGAAGGATTCCCCGGTCACTCCGCCGCAGGAAATGGACTATGCCCGCCATGTCTATCATATCTACTGCATCCGCAGCAAGGATCGGGATGGCTTGCAGCAGGCGTTGAATGCCAAAGAGATTCAGAACGGCATCCATTACCCCATCCCGGTGCACGTGCAGAAAGCGCATGCTGACCTGGGCTACAAGCAGGGCGATTTCCCGCTCACCGAGCGGGTGGCCGACGAAATCCTTTCCCTGCCGATGTGCGCCGAGCTAACCAATGACGAGATCAGGCAGGTAGTGGAGGCGATTCGGGCGTTTTAGCGTATGTGTCCTGAGTTTATATGAGACCCCTTTTGGGGCGAAGAGCGCAGCATGTAAGAAAAACCCTCCCGTGGTAAGTACCACAGGAGGGTTTTTGGTTTCATGAATTTTATTCCGGTGAATATTAATTTACAAATCCAGAAGTTCGCACGCAACAGTTAGGACATGCTTTGTGGTAAAACCAAGTCTTTCTGCCAGCACCTCAGGAGGTGCGGAAGCACCAAAACTATTCATGCCAATGACCTTGCCCTGGGCTCCTACCCAACGTTCCCAGCCAGTGGTCACACCTGCTTCAACTGCAACCCGCATTTTAATGTGATCTGGCAGTACACATTGCTGGTAAGCGACATCCTGTTTTTCAAACAGTTCCCAGCAAGGGAACGAAACCAAACGCACAGACACGCCTTTGTCAGAAAGCTGCTCGCCCGCTTCCAGGATCAATTGCACTTCCGACCCGGAGGCCATTAGGATAATTTCAGGCTCCTTATCGCCCAGGTCAGCCAGAATATACGCCCCCCGCTGCAGGCCATTTGCTGAAGCATATTTTTGCCGATCTATGACAGGCACATCCTGTCTGGCCAATGAAAGAACGACAGGGCCATCATTGTGAAGCAATGTCGCCCGCCAAGCTTCCAACGTTTCAGTGGCATCTGCAGGGCGGATCGTGACTACATTGGGGATCAGTCTAAGGGACATCAAATGTTCAATAGGTTGATGTGTAGGTCCATCCTGCCCAACAAAAATGCTGTCATGGGTCATGATATAGATCGTATGCAGATGTGAAAGCGCAGCAATACGCAGGGCAGGCCTCAGATAGTCGGTGAAAACCAGGTAGCTGGCGCAGTATGGCAGTATACCGCCATGATAAGCTAACCCATTTGTGATCGCGGCCATGGCATGTTCGCGCACGCCAAAGTGCAAATTCCGACCATATGGACTTTCACTCTGGTAAACAGGGTAATCCAGCATAGCGGCTCCATTTGAGGATGTTAAATCCGCAGAACCACCGAAAAGCTCGCCCATGGAATGGCTCAGTGCATTCAACGCCATTCCAGAAACTTTTCGGGTAGCCAGGGAATTTCCTGACCATGTTATGGATGAGAGGGTATCATCCCAATTATTCGGCAGTTTTCCTGATAACCGTCGATTCAATTCGCCTGCCTCGTGAGGATACTGTTTTTGGTAAACTGACCATAAACTATTCCATGTCTCTTCGTATTGACGGCCTTGATCTGCGATGGCATTGTAATGGTCGCGTACATCATCTGGTACAAAGAAGCGGGGAGTTACAGGCCAGTTAAGGTTTTCTTTTGTCAAAGCAAGCTCTTCATCGCCTAAGGGAGAACCATGGACTGCAGATGTATCCTGAAGGTTGGGCGATCCATACCCAATATGGGTGCGACAGATAATCAACGAGGGTCTCGGATCCGCTTTTGCCTGGCAGATTGCCTGATCAATGGCTTTAACATCATTACCGTCATCGACTTTTTGCACATGCCACCCATAAGCGATGAAACGTGTGGCACAGTCTTCTGTAAAACTCAG
The DNA here is from genome assembly GCA_964447155.1 of uncultured Anaerolineaceae bacterium. Lineage (GTDB taxonomy): Bacteria > Chloroflexota > Anaerolineae > Anaerolineales > Anaerolineaceae > SMBSF63. The sequence goes on along the minus strand of CAYURM010000009.1, from coordinate 61,859 downwards.
ATCTGTTGATCCATCGATTGTGATACGGTTGTCGTCGTAGCAGTAGATCAGCTTTCCCAATTTTAAATGCCCTGCGAGAGAGGCGGCTTCAGAAGCAATCCCTTCCATTAAATCGCCATCGGTTACAAGACCGTAAGTATGATGGGAAATGACTTCCATATCCGCTTGATTGAAAGTGGCTGCCAGATGTGATTCTGCGATGGCCATACCAACTCCGTTGGCAAATCCCTGGCCCAGCGGCCCTGTAGTCGCTTCCACGCCAGGTGTTAGTCCAAACTCAGGGTGTCCCGGGGTAATACTTCCCCATTGGCGAAATTGCTTCAAATCTTCCAGAGAGAGGCTTCTTAATAAATAGTGCAAGCTGTATAACATGGCAGAGCCATGCCCGCCTGAAAGGATAAATCGATCCCTGTTGACCCAGTTGGGATTTTGGGGATTAAATTGCAAATGGCGGGCAAAAATCGTATAGGCGATCGCGGCTGCACCCATGGGAAAACCGGGATGGCCGGAATTTGCCTGCTGTACTGCATCTGCTGCCAAAAACCGTATTGCGTTGACAGCTTTCTTTTCTATAGCATTCACTTTAAGTATCCTTTTAAGTAGTTATTTTTCATGCACTAAACAATTTTTCACTTGTCAATCAAAACCAATTTGCTTCATTGTCAATTCAGTACTTATAAATTTGCACAAGGCTTACCTGCCTATTATCCGCCTCGCAAGAGTTCTCTGGGCAGTTACTAAAACTGCCCAGGAGAACGAATTTGCATATCCAATAGGTTAATAATGATGGGGGGATCCCCCAAACAATTTGATCTGTTCCAGACTTTGTTGAAGGAAATCTAACAATTACCCATTGAACAAAGCTGCAATTTCCACTGGTGTTTTTGCTGATTTTATTCGTTCTAAAAGGTTTTCAGTTTCCAAAGCTTCAGCGATTTTTGCCAAGAGCTCAACATGTGCCTGGGCATTTGGAGAACAAAAACCCAAAACCAGATAAACAGGATCGTTGAATTCGTTACCAAAACAGATAGGGGCAGCCAGTTTGACAGCAGCAAAGCCAACTGCTTTTGCCCCTTCTTCGGGCCTGGCATGTGGAATAGCAATGCCAGGTGTCATCACGATATAAGGACCCAATTCCTCCACCATGTTGACCATTGCTTCGATGTAACCTTCCTCAGCCAGGTCATTGTCAACCAGTATCTGTCCTGTGGCGCGTACAGCAGACTGCCAATCGGGAGCATCTACATCTACCCTGATCTGATTCACAGGTAATAGTTCCATATTCAACCCATCTCTTTCTAAATACTTTTGTCTACCCAACGCTGGATCGGCGCTTCCAGTCTTTCGAGTATTCCTTCAACGTCCATTTTGTGTTTATGGCGTAGTTGGTCCGCACTGGCAGATTCACCAAAGCAATCCGGACTGCCGACTCTGTACAGCCGTCCGCCTTCTTCTGCTGCAATTTCAGCGATAGCGCCGCCCAGTCCGCCTAAAATGGAATGATTTTCAACGCTAACCAGCAGTTTCGATTCAATCGCCAGTTTGCGGATCAGGTCTTCGTCCAAAGGCTTGAGCGAGCGGATATTGACTACGGCAGTTTTCAATCCCCGCTGATCCAGCAACTTTGCTGCTTCCAAAGCATTAAAACTCATGCTGCCATCGGCGATCAATACAACATCGCGTCCGTCATCTTTCCAGAAAACGCCTTTTCCTGCCACAAAGTCAACGCTCTCTGTGTGCCATGCCGGCACAGGCTGGCGCCCTACACGGATATAGACCAGACGGTCTGAGCCAATGTAATTTGTCATCGCAGATTTGACTTCGACAGAATCCGCCGGGCATAACACATCCAGTCCCGGGATGGAGCGTGCCAAAGCCAGATCTTCCATCATTTGATGGGTGCCGCCATCTGGGCCAATATCAAAACCTGGATGTGTTCCAATAATGGTGAAGGGCACTTTGGAGTAAGCCGCCATGCGAATTTGTGTCCAGGGAAGACCAATGGAGAACATTGTAAAACACACAAATACGGGATGATATCCGGCATAGGAAAGTCCGGTGGCAACTCCAATTGCATTTTGTTCTTGAGAACCTAACTGAATGAACCGTTCAGGGAATCGTTTTTCAAAGGGGACCAAGCGTGTAGAAAGACCCAGGTCGCAATCAATCACAAGAAGTTTCGAATCTTTTTCCCCAAGTTCTACCAATGTTTCACCAATCACCTCGCGCGGTGCAAGGTTGTTTCCTGTAGAATCATATTGCGTCATTTTTCCACCCCCAATTCGCACAATGCTTTTTCCAAAAGATCATCTGGCAGGTCACAGGAGTGCCATTCGGGTTGATTTTCCATAAAAGAAACCCCTTTACCTTTAATTGTTTGACAAATTAATGCGGCTGGCCGATCCTGGTTGGAGGCAGTTTGTAAACCGGCCAGAATTTCTTCAAAATTATGTCCATCAATATTTATTGCCCACCATTTATGATCTTCGAATTTTGGCTTGAGCGGATAAACATCCATGATATCTTCTGCAACACCATGCTGTGTGAGGCGATTGTCATCGATGAAAACAATGAGATTTGACAGGTCAAATTTGGCTGCGGATTGTATCGCCTCCCAGGTTTGCCCCTCATTTAAGTCGCCATTACCCAGCAAGACATAAACTTTCTTTCCAGATTGCGACATTTTTTCGGCAAGGGCAAGACCTACACCAATTGATAACCCCTGACCCAAATGCCCAGTATTAACTTGAATATGAGGTAATTTGTTGCGGTCGGGGTGTCCTTGCAACCGCGAGCCAAAATGTCGATAAGTTAATAATTCCTCTTCTGGGAGGTATCCCAGTTCCACTAGAATGCTGTAGAGTGCCGGAACAGCATGTCCTTTCCCGAGAACGAACCAGTCTTTACTCTCCATGATGGGGTGGAAGTTACCCCACCCCATCATGATGGTAGATATGATGTCTACTGCGGACAGGGATCCCCCTGGATGCCCTGCCCTGGCAGCATTAATCATTTTCAGGATCCGTCCACGGAGCACAGGTGCACGATCTTTTAGCTCTTCTGCTTTTTGCTTTAAGTTGGTCATTTGGTTATACCTGTACCTATGGATTGGAATACAATATGTTAGCTGAATAAGCTCAGCAGATAGTAAAGCGGAATACCAATGGCATTGAAGTCTGTTTCGGGGAAGGCGGTACCGGTCAGGCCAATTTGGTCGAAGATCGGATACATGAGTGCCGGGCCAACAGCGATCAGGATGCCGGTCAAGAAGGCGCCTGCGACAGCACCTTTCCAACCGCCAGTTGCATTACCAAATACACCAGCAGTTGCGCCAATGAAGAAGTAGGGGATGGCTACAGGAATGATGACCGTTGCGCCTATTGCGATCAGGACAAACATGGTGATCAAGCCGCCAGCATACGCAGCCAGGAACCCGATGATAACAGCAGTCGGGGCGTAGGGGAAAACGGCGGGGCAGTCCAACGCGGGGATAGAATCCGGAATAAGTTTTTCGGAGATACCGATGAAGGCCGGTACCAGTTCAGACAGGAACATGCGCACGCCGGTAATGATTGTGTACACTGCCCCAGCAAAGGTCAGGGACTGTAAGAAAGGGAATAACAGCCAATGCACGCCGCCGGAAAGTGCTTCTACTGCTCCACGCCCGGCAACCAGGGCCGAGATGTAGAAGAAGATGATCATGGTGACGGAAATTGCAGCAACATAATCGCGGAAGAAGTTCAGTCCTTCTGGCAGATTGATTTTTTCTGTGCTGTCTTCTGGATCACCCACCAAACCGCCGAGCCAGGCCGAAAGGCCATAGGCGATTGTGCAGTAGTGGCCGATGCCAATATCGTCTGTGCCGGTGATCGCCCTCATACCGCGTTTTCCAAGCGCGGGAAAAACGGCAGCGAAAACACCCAAAATAATCGAGCCAACAATCACGGTAATGGTAGGATTTATACCCGCTGCGCCAAAGACAACTGCTAACATGGCGGCGAAGAACAAGTTGTGTTGACCAGTGAGGAAGATAAATTTGAATTTTGTTACACGTGCGACGATCAGATTGACGATAAAGCCGAAAACCATAATCAGGGCTGTTTGAACGCCAAAGGTGCCCATGGCCATAGCGGTAATGCCTTCAGCCAGGGGGGTGACGCCAGTCAAATTGAAAGCTGCAGCAAACAGGCTTTGGAAATGGGCCAGAGCAGCAACACCCGCACCTGCACCAATACCAAAAATGATGAAGCCCGTCATGGTTTTGATCACACCGGTCAGAATTTCGGGGAAGGATTTCTTTTGGAACAGCAAACCCACCAGGGCGACGAGACCAACTAATACGGTTGCGTTACCCAAGAAATCGGTAACGAAGGTCATCAAGATACTCATTTTGTTTCTCCTTATTATTTTTAAGAACGACAATTTATACTGCTGGTACTGCGATGAAACGATTAAATGTGTCCGAAAATTAAGACAAGACTCTCCTTTCTACAACAGTCATACCTGTTGTTGACTCATGTGGATATTACTATTCAGTTATGTGTTTTTCAGTGCTAATTGCTTTGTTCGAAAGCTGCTATCTGTTTCTGAATACCGGCCAATATTTCCGGTCGGCTTACGATGTTTTTGATTCCAACGATCGGTTTTCCAGTTCCCGATAAGATATCGACTAAATCAAGCATCGAAATAAAGAAATCCGCATCCGCTCCTTTGGCGGCCGACAAGACATCAGATTGAACGGTCACCGGTAATTCGTTATCCTTTACTACGCGTTCTACCTGGATTTTCAACATCAGGCTGCTACCCATTCCTGTTCCGCAAACAACCAAGGCTTTGTATTTTTTCATTGTTTGAGCTCCTTTGCTCATACGATTTCGACCCGGATCGCTTTTTCGCGGATCAGTTGAACATACGTTTCGTTTACGCCTGCAGTTGTGACGATCATCTTTGCAGCACTTAACGGTGCTAACACACTGCTGGCGATATACCCAATTTTGGTTCGGTCAGCAGCGATGATAACATTATCGCTGGTTTGAATGATCTTGCGGTCTGTATGTATTTCCTGAGGAAAATCGCTGGTTAATCCATGTTCAGGATGAACCCCGCGCATTCCCATGATCACGCGATCCACCCGCAGATCATTCAAAACAGCATCCGCAAAATGCCCGTAGAAGGAATATTCATTCCGTCGGAGAAATCCACCAATGCCAATCACGGTCATCTCTGCATTTGTTGCTAGTTCTTCCATAACCGTTAAAGCGTTTGTCACAACTGTGATGTCTGACCGAAACGACAGTGCTTTGGCGACAAAAGTGGTGGTTGTGCCAGAACCCAAGAAGATCATTTCGCCGGGGGTAACCAGGCGGGCGATATAGTTTGCCATTCGTTGTTTTTCTGTTGCCAACAACCTCATACGCTCATACATATGAGCTTCATTGTTTATGGGCAGGTTTGCTGCTGCTATCGCCCCGCCATACGTTTTTTGGATTAACCCTTCACGTTCCAAAACTTCCAGGTCCCTGCGAATTGTCATTTCAGAGACTTTGAATTTATTGGCTAAATCAGACACTTTTACGTTTCTGGTTTTATCCACAAGATCGAGAATGATTTTCTGCCGTTCTTCTTTATACATAAAGATACCTGTGTGTATTGAATGTACTTAATTATGCACTTTAAGTTATAAAGCTGTCAATCAAACAACATAATCGAACAAATAACACACTATTTCACATTGGTAATCTGTAAGCATAAGTTTGTGAATAAGGTAGAAAAATAGTCATTTTGTAAATACTCAGAATTTCTTTTCTGCCAGCGTTCCTGTCCATAGCGCCGGCGATTACAGCAAACCCTTTTCTCCAAGATTTGTGGTGAACTGGAGGGTGGCTGATGGCGGTGTAGCCGCCGATATCGGAATGGGTTGAAAGCATGGCCTGTGACGGCGCTTTTCAAGCCATCATGGCGGCCCCAGAGGACCATCTGGTCGCCTTCCCAGAAAAGGGGGGATATGCGGGGCTTTCACGATAGCCGGAACGAGAGAAGAAAACCAACTCATCGCCATTGGGTGTTTCCTCAATAATCACCTCGCGGTTAAGCCTGGCCCAGGCCACGGGGTAATGATTGTGGTAGCTGGCTGCGCTTTCGCCGGTGTGCAGCTCAGCGTCCCAGGGCAGGGCCTCGCCAAAGTCTGCTGTCTAGCAGGATTCGCCGGTGGCGAGCTTTCTTCACGGATCACATTCTGCATCCAGACCACGCGTCCGGGTTAGTTAGATTGAGCAGGCCGGTGGAGAAATCGGTGTTCACCACCAGATAAGGTTCGTTATTATCCCGGCGCACCAGGTATCTGGCTTCTTTGGCTTCGGTAAAAAAATTGCGCTGCACGCCGGCTTTGCTACTCAAATCTTTGGCCTGGATAGCGTCAATGGTCTGGTTGGTAAAGATGGCGCTGCGTTTGTCCTTGATCTTGAATGATCCCCGTGATTCCTTGACGTATTTCTGCCCAATGGCTACACAGATAAAGGCTTTGCCGGGCAGGGTGGTCCACCGCATTTTGTCCAGGTTGGCTGCGTTGCACGCCACCAAGCGCCCGCGGTTGTCGGGCTGCCAATCGATGTGGAAATCGCCGGTTTAAAAGCAGGCTGCATTGCGCATAACTTCCGGGAAGTGCAGTTGCCTTACCTGGCGTTTGGATAATTTTTTGAGCAACCCGAAATAGAGAAAAATGGCTGCTAGATAGGGGAGTAATTCGAGAAAGAAGCGTGAGAGGAAAATCTAGGTCCCCCAATCCCGCAGATAGAGATAATCGTAGCCGATGGTGCGGTTGCTGAGCTTGGCAATCGGGGGGAGGATGCGCTTGAAGTGGTTGCGGCGCACGCGCTCGACCACGCTGTGCACAAAGTCTGCGGTAAAGCCGGCCTCAATGCACTCCTGAGGCGTATAGCGTTCATCGACCAGCAGATAGAGCAGGCGGTCAACCTGGTCATAGGTGTAGCCCAGGTCGGCTTCGTCGGTCTGCCCGGCCCACAAGTCAGCTGAAGGGGCTTTGTCCACGATCTCGGATGGCACGCCCAGGGCGCGGGAGAGCTGGCGCACCTGGCATTTATACAGGTCGCCGATCGGGTTCAGCGCACAGGCGGAATCACCGAACAGGGTGGAGTATCCTAACAGGATCTCGGTCTTGTTGCTGGTGCCGATCACCAGACCGGGGAAGGCGGCGGATTGGTCGTAGAGGATGATCATGCGCTGGCGGGCCATGATGTTGCCCTTACGCATGTTATTGATCTCCGGCATTTTGGCAAACAGGGGATCAACCATGTCGGTGATCTCAATCGTCAGGGATTGTACGCCGAGGTCATCGATGATCCATTGAGCATGTGAAAGTGACTCCGGGGAGGAGGCCTTGTAGGGCATCCGCACGGCCAGTACATTCTCCGCTCCCAGTGCTTCTGCGGCCAGATAGCAGGACAGGGCTGAGTCAATGCCGCCGGAAAGCCCCAGCACGGCCTTGGTGAAACCGGTGCGGGTGACTTCGGAATGGAGGAAGCCGGTCAGGATCTTGCGGGCCAGTTCGGTATTGATCGACATATCGTGCTGGCTGCTTTTTTGTGCCTGAAAAACCGGAATTTTATTTGTCATGGTTTACCTCCCTGAATTTTTGTCGCCGCTGCCGAGGATGCGGTTCATCTCGCGCTGCACCAGTGAGGTGCGCTCATCGCGCAGCATGGGCAGGCGTGCCCGCGTGCGGTGCAACTGATTCAGGTCAATCTCGACCATCACCAGCGCTTCCTCATGCCTTGGCCCCAGCACCAGCCGTTGACCATTGGGATCATAGGCAGAGGCTCCGCCCCAGAAGTTGAGACCGTCTTCGTAGCCGACGCGGTTGGTGTGGATGACGAAATTGGTGAACAGGCTGGCATAGGCGCGGTTGATATGATCCACCCAGTGGGCAGATTCCAGTTCTGGCTGCTGCCCCAGGCCGCGCCCGGGAGAAGCGGAATGCAGCAGGAGGATGTCTGCGCCGTCCAGCCACAGCAGATAGGGCGGTGAAGCATGCCAGAAGTCCTCGCAGATGAGCATGCCCATGCGGCCAAAGGGGGTGTCAAAAGCCTGGACGCCGTCACCCCAGGCAAAGAAACGGCTCTCGTCAAACAGGCTGTAGGTGGGCAGGTAGACCTTGTGGTGCACGTGCAGCACCTCACCATGAGACAGGTAGGCCGCGGCGACATAAAAACGGTTGCGCACATCTTCATCCACAAAGCCAACCATGATGTCCATCTTTTGGCTGGCTTCCAGCAGCGGGCGGAAGATGGGGTCATCCGCTGTGGGGCGGTGTGAGACAGTGGACGTCAGGTCTTGCAGCGCATACCCGGTCAGGGATAGTTCAGGGAAGACGATCAGGTCTGCGTTTTGAGTCTGGGCAGCTTTGATATATTCGATGTGTTTCTCGAGGTTGTCTTCCACGCATCCCAGTTTGGTATTGATCTGTGCCAGCGCGATAGTACATTTCATGAGCATGTCCCTGAAGAATAATTGAGCAGGATAGATTCTACCCTTCCATTGTACCAATGGAAGGGTGAATTCTATGCGGGTTTTTTAGTAAACAGGTGCAGGGTAGGGTTAAAGAGTTGGTAGTCATCAAGAATGTGTGCAACCTTTTCGCTCAAGCCGAAGAACATGCACACATTCTTCACGCTCTGGCAGTCTTTCGCCTTTGCAGCGTTCCTTCCAGCGAGAAGATGATCAGCGCTGCCCAAACGATACTATAGCCGATCAGGTCTGTCCGGGTAAAGGGTTCTTTGTAGAGCAATACACCGATCAGGAATTGCAGGGTGGGCGCTACATATTGCAGGATGCCTACCAGGGCGAGGGGAATGATGCGTGCGGCAGCGGTGAACAGCAAAATGGGGACGACGGTGATCGCTCCGGCAGCGATCAACAGCAGCCAGGTCGTCAGGCTGGCGGTGCTGACAACCCCCTCGCCGCGCGAACCCATCCACAGCAGATAGCCCAGCGCAGGCAGACACAGGGCAGCCATCTCGACTGTCATGCTGTACAGGCCGCCGGTGGAAGCGATCTTCTTCAATAATCCATAGATGCCAAATGAAAAGGCGAGGGTCAGCGAAATCCAGGGCAGGGTGCCGTATTGTACGGTCAGGTAAACCACGCCGGCCGCGGCCATGCCTACCGGCACCCATTGCAGCGGGCGCAGCTTCTCGCGCAGGAAGATGACCCCTAATGCCACGCTGACCAGGGGGTTGATGAAATAACCCAGGCTGGTTTCAACGATGTGGTTGGCATTCACCGCCCAGATGTAGACCAGCCAGTTGATCCCCAGCAGTACGCCGGAGAGGGTGAACAGCAGGATGGATTTTCGGTTGAAAACCGCCTGTTTGAATGCCCCCCAATTCTTGCGCACGGTTAGAACCAGGACAAGAAACAATAAGGAAGAAATGATGCGGAAAGCAAAAATCTGGAAAGATGGCACCTGGTGCAATTGCTTCCAATAGATGGGCAGGATGCCCCACAGAAAATATGCGCCTAGCGCATAAAAAACACCTTTATTTTTCATGAAAACCTCAATGATGTAAGATGAAGCGAATGATAACAGAGAAAAAAGAGATCAGGTGATTTGTCAATCAGGGATCAGGAAAAAAAGACAGGCCGCCTCGTTTTGAGGCGGCCTGGATCTTTATCAGGGAAGTCAGGCGTCCATTTTCTCCAGCGCATGGCGGTATACCCCGCCAAACAAGGGGGCCATCACGAGCATCAGGTATCCAGAAGCCGCCGAAAGGACAAACGGCACAATACAGCACAGCACAATAGTGAAGATCAACACCTGGTAGAGAAGGCTGACACCAATGGTCAGTCCCGTGAAAAATATATACGCCAGCAGGAACTCGCCCAGATTGCTGCGCAAGATGCGCCACCATTCGCGGAAGCGGAAGGCTGCCGCAAACTGTTCCGTGACGGCCACATGGCAGATGATGACGGACTGGATGAAGCCCAGCACACCCGACAGGAGGATCACCAGGCCGAACATGACGTAACTGCCTCCCATGGTGAGCAGGGAAATGATGGTCAACAGGCCTTCAGATCCCATATCACCGCTTTCGGCAGCCAGTTCGGAAAGGACAATGGGGAAGAACATGGCCCCGTATCCGACGATCCACAAGATGATCAGCGGCAAAGCGAAGATGAAGGATTGCCCCATTAGTTTCAGCCCGTTCAGGAGCAGGTCTCCCCAGTCATCCCACTCCGGCAGGGTGGGTTCGCCATCCCCTTCCACCACTTGTTTGATGATGCGCATCATATAACCGTAGAGCGCCAGGAGCGGCAGGAGGGGAATGGTGAAATTGGCAAGCATCAGTCCACCGGCAATGAGCAGCTTGTTTTGCCATTTCTCGTCTTTAAACGGGTAGGTGAAGATTGATTTCAGGTTGGCGCTGGTAAAGGTATCCATTGTTTTCTCCAATCTAGGTACTGGGTGCGTGCTTTTCGCGTACCCACAGGATGATCAAGGCCGCCAGGGTCAGGGCCGAGACGGCTGCCCCAATCGCCAGGATGGTGGTATAGGCCGGGTCGGGATGGTTGCCGACCACTTTCAATGTCAAATCCACCCGCGCGACATCAAAAGCTCCCACGGCATTGGTCACCTGCCATACTTTAAGGTGCTGCCACAGGTCATGCCCGATCAGGAAGAAGCCGCCTAACATGCTGACTTGCAGGATGGGGGTATGTTCCCGTTCGTTCAGCCAGGCCTGGAACTCGATCGCTGCCAGAATGAGCAGAATGACCACAGGCAGGATGATCATGCGGAAGGTGGCACGTTCCCCGGCCAGCAGCGGGATCGGGATCAGACGTACCAGACGGTAGACCCGCCCGATGGAAAAAATAAATATAATCACAACTGGCAGCAGCAGAGCCGGGTAGCCGGTTTCGCTGCGTTTATTTTTTAGCCAGCGGCCCACCCCAAACCACAGCAGGAAGGCCGCGCCGAGGATGCCGAGATACAGATCAAACTCCCACCAGGCCAGAGAGTTGAGCATGCTGCGCGGGGCTTCAATCGCATCGGCCGGGAAGACGATTGTGACCATCGAGCGCAGCGTGTCCCATACGGTGGGGTATCCGCCCAGGAAATCATCGTCGTATTGCCCAAACATCATCGCCGGGGGCAGGATGCGTACCATGCTGAGCAGTATCGCCGCCACACCTGCCTTGACCGCCGGCCAGAAAGCTTTTGCCGAGGTGAGGCCGATCAGCCCGATAAACATCAACCCCCACACATAATGGTGGAAGGCGCCTTGCAGCCAGATGGCAAACAGGAGGATCGCCATTTTCGCCACCCAGGCCCAGCTTTTTTGCCCATCCACCACCAGTTGAATGATGAGGGCCAGAAACCACGGGAACAGGAAGTATCCGGCGAAGGTTACATGCCCCACGCTGAGGTGGGTGAGGTTGTGACCGTTGAAATTAAACAAAAGGAACAGGGGGGTGAAGGCTGCCAGCGAGAGGTGATAGCGGCGACGGAACCACAGCAGGCCCCAAAAGCCCAGGGTAAAGAACAGCAGCACCTGCACCAGCACGAACGGGCCGACATCCATGAATTTGAGCAGCAGGATTTGTGGTGAAAGGATCGGGTCGGGCACGGTCATAAAGCGATCGGTGATCCCGCGCAGAGCCGAGGAGTCGGTCATGTGCAGGGGCAGCACGCCGTTCATCACGGCGTTCTTGGTAAAGGCCAGGCGTGGGGCGTTGATTTCGGCCCAGTCCAGCCAGTCAAAAGGAATTGCCCCCCAGTTGAGAAACCTCCCAAACAGGAAGACCCCCAGCGCATACAGGCCGCCCAGCCAGCCCCAGCCCAGCCAGGGGAAGTTTTTCTCGGTTTCGCGGTCAAAGATGGCAGCCAGCAGATGCTGGAAGAAGTTGATCGTTTTCTGTACGGTGTTAATGGCATACCTCCTGAAAGAATGTCGTGCATCAATAGGGGGCAGACGACATCCGGTATGGTTAATGATAATGGAAAATTCCTGTTATTGCGACCCCACAGAGGTAGAGAATTTGCACCGCTTCGGCTTCGATTCTCCAGGAGGAAAACCAATGCCTCCCTCCCGCAGATTTCTCGCGGCGGGGAGGGGATATCCGTGTTGTGTTTTCCCTTATTTAATCACGACAGCAAATACGCCATGATCCACTGAGTCGTGGCGATCAGGGCGTCCATGTGGGTGCGCTCGTAAGAGTGGGAAGCGTCCACGCCGGGGCCAATCAGGGCCACCGCCGTATCGGCGCCGGCGCGCAATAATGCCCCGCCATCTGAACCATAATAAGGATAGATATCTACCTTGAAGGGGATGTTGTTTTCTTCGGCCAGTTGGCGCAGATGCTGGCTGAGACCGTGATGATACGGCCCGCTGCTGTCCTTGACGCACAGGGTCACGTTGTATTCGTCCGAAGCCTGGCCGTCACCAATGGCGGCCATGTCGACCACCACCAGCTCATCAATGTCAGCGGGGATGCCCGCTGAAGCGCCGTGACCAACTTCTTCAAAAACACTGAAGAAGAAATGCGATGTGCGCACCGGGGTCAGCCCGGCTTCGTGCAGAGCTTTGACGGCGGCCAGCATACAGGCAGCGCAGGCTTTGTCATCCAGATAACGGGATCGCACGAAACCGTTGACCACTTCCAGACGCGGATCAAAAGCCACAAAGTCGCCCACCTCGATCCCCAGGGCGCGGGTTTCTTCACTGTCCAGCACGCGTGCATCCAGACGCACTTCCATGCTGGCTGCTTCGCGGGTGATTTCGACGGCGTCTTTGCCATGCACATGGGAGGAAGCCTTGTTTGGCATCAGGCTGCCACGGCAGGTGCGGCCGTCGGCAGTGAAGACAGTGCAGGCTTCACATTCCACCGAAGCCCAGTTCAGGCCGCCCAAATTGGTCAGGCGCAGGCGGCCTGAGGGCAGAATCTCTTTGACCATTGCGCCCAGGGTATCCAGGTGGGCGGCCAGGGCGCGCGCTGGCCCGGGCTGACTGCCTTGCCAGGTAGCTAAAACTGCGCCTTTGACGGTGCGCTTTAATTGTAAGGGGGGGAAAGCGGCCAGCGCCTTTTCTGTCCAGTCCGCCGCGCTTTCGGTGAAGCCGGTGGGGCTGGGGATATTCAGCAAATTACTGAGGACGTCAAGCAGATAGCTTTGATCAACAGGCGGAAGCGGCATGGGGGTATCCTATTCTTTCTTGTCTTTTAGGGGCGGGGAAATGGACTTGTTCAACACAGAGGGGGAAGCGCACAAAATTAACATGCGACTGCGGGTAAGGTCACTGTAGCGAATTTCAATCGGACAGATGAAACGGAACGCGCTCATATTCGGGATTATACCAGAGGGGCACGGGCATTGTGGATGATGCGACCGGCCGGGGGGATGCTCATATCCAGCAAACGCCTGCCTGTATAAAGCCAAGAAACGAAGTAGGTAGATTCCCTTAGCGATTTTAGGAATATTCCTTATGGAATTGTGTGCCCAACGATGCTATAAGAAAAAAGATGGTAAAGACTTTATTTAAAAAGGAAGAAAATTATGAATCAGCAAACTTTTCCCGAAAGTGATGCCCGGCATCACACCCAAAAGGTAAAAGCAAAATTCGAAGATTTGATCCACCATCTTCGGACAGACCTTGAAAAAATAGATGACCCGCAGGCCAAAGCGCTGTTTGAGACTTCTGCCGAAGTTCTGGCAGGATTGAATAACGCTTTTGAACATTATGAAGAGAAAACAGAAAAAGCCTGGAAATCTTAATGGCATCAGATCGCAAGCGAATGTAATCCATTTTCCGTATGCTGCCGTGCGGGGATGGTGAACATCGCAGAAAGGAATATTTGAATGAAACAAAACATACGCTACGGATACAACCTCTCCAGTGAAGAGCATCCTCCCCATGATCTCATCAAAAATGCCCAACGGGCCGAAAAACTGGGTTTCGATTTTGTGATGATCTCGGACCATTACCACCCCTGGCTGGATGTGCAAGGACATTCGCCTTTTGTGTGGAGCATGATCGGCGCCATCGCCCAGGCCACCAGCACCATCCGCCTGGGGACAGGGGTCACGTGTCCCATCATGCGCATTCATCCGGCAATTATCGCGCAGGCGGCGGCGACGAGTGCGGCGTTGATGGAGGGGCGCTTTTTCCTGGGCCTGGGTTCCGGCGAAAATTTGAATGAGCATATCCTCGGGGATCATTGGCCGACGGCTCCTATTCGGCTGGAAATGCTGGAGGAAGCGGTTGAAGTGATCCGCCTGTTGTGGGAGGGTGAAGAAGCCAGTTACTATGGCGAGTATTTTACGGTTGAGAATGCCCGTATTTATACCCTGCCCGACGAGCTGCCGGACATGTATATCGCTTCGGGTGGCGACATCTCGGCAGAAATCGCTGGAGAAATGGGTGATGGGTTGATTGCCCTGTCTCCTGATCAGGAAGTTCTGAATACTTTCGACGAAAGCGGTGGCAAAGGGAAGCCTAAAATTGGTAAGCTGGATGTGTGCTGGGCAGCCAGTGAAGAACAGGCCCGCAAGGTTGTCCACAAACAATGGGCCAACACCGGAGTGCCGGGGCAACTGAATGTGGAGCTGGCTACTACTACCTTTATCGAACAAGCCGCTTCATTGGTCACCGAAGAGCAGGCTACTGAACATGTCATTTGCGGCCCGGACCCGGAAAAACTCCTCGCTGAGATCCGCAAGTATGCCCAGGCGGGTTTTGATCATATCTATTTTCATCAAATTGGGCCTGATCAGGATGGCTTTTTCAAATTTTATGAAAAAGAGATCCGGCCCAAATTGCAATCACAGTAAGCAGGAAAGGAGAAAACGATGCCTTACTCATCTATCAAGGATTTACCGGAAAGCGTTCGTGACAATCTGCCCAAGCATGCCCAGGACATTTACCGTGCGGCCTATAACAGTGCCTGGGACGAGTATAAAGATGCTGAAGATCGTTATGGAGATGCCTCGCGGGAAGAAACGGCCCATAAAGTGGCCTGGAGCGCAGTGAAAAACGAATATGAAAAGGATCAAAGCAGCGGCAAGTGGACTAAAAAGGGGGGATGAGGGCTCATTGCCCGCCGCATGCTTGCAGAGCCTTCCGCTGGTTTAGCTCCGGCGGAAGGTTTTGATTCGCACAGGGGTATGCTCTGGTGAAGTTTCCCTGCCATCTTTTTCAAGACTGAGGGAGGGAAGCGGACGCTGATACCGTCCCGGTATCAGGTGAGTACCCTCTCTCTGAAACCAGACGAATAAAAGAACAGCACATTCCAACCAATATTTTGTATGAATAACCCAAAAAAATCACCCAAAAATGCAATTAGCTGGTAGAAAATCATTTTATGGGTATGACCTCTGTCACTTGCCGGAAACGGGAAACTATATTAAACTTATTGGGTATAAAAGAGTAATCTTATCAAAATTATCAAAAGAGGCTGATTTCATGCAAATTACCAAACAGGCAGACTATGCACTGCGTGCCATTCGTTATCTGGCAGCACTTGAACCGGGAAAACGGGCCGCAACCAGTTTTATTGCCAAAGAAGAACATATTCCCCCCTCATTCCTGGCGAAGATTGTCTCCCAGCTTTCTATCGCGGGTTTGATCGCCACGTCCCGCGGAGCACGCGGCGGGGTTTCGCTGGCGCGGGCTCCTGAAGAAATTTCCGTGCTGGAAGTTGTCGAAGCGATTGATGGGCCGATTGCACTGAATGAATGCGTCCTTCATCCCGAAATATGTGAATTTGGCGACGATTGTCCTATTCGCCCGATTTGGCAGGAATCGCAGGCAGAGCTGGTGAAACGACTAAAAAATACCAATTTCCAACAACTTACTAAAACGGTATAATAAAAGCGTTTATGCGGGATGGGTTACCAAAGGAGATGTTTTCAAAGATGCAAGTGGGCAGGCATTGGGTGTTCATTCTTAATAACGGCGATGTGATCATTGACTGGGGCGATAACACTTTCCAGGATGTCTATACCGGCGAATTTTTAACGATGAAAAATAAAGAATTTAGCCGGCATCTCATCCAGGACCCGCAGCTTGATTACTTAAAGAAGGTTGGCATCATCACGGGATATGATCATAGTTCGGTCTTTTTTAACAGTTTGCCTGAACGCCCAAAACACTGAGAAAAGGATTTCGTAAAACAGAGCACCGACCACCCCGCACAAAGGGGTGGTTTTTTTGAGTTAAAAGCACATAGCGTCACGGATCTTTGCCCGTTTTGACTTTCCTGGTTGACGGGTAACGAATTGTCCAATTCCTTTCTTTCCCAAATTCTGGAGTAAAATACCCATTATGAAGACAAATAAACGGGTAATATTGATTTTGTGCCTATTGAGTATTCTGCTGGCAACGCTCTCTTTGTCGGCTGCGGTCCGGCCGGCCCCGGTGATGGACGCCAATGCCTATGACCTGGTTGCTGCGGTGAATGCGCTGCGCGCCAGCAATGGTTTGCCGCCCCTGCAAATGGACGGTACGTTAATGGCAAGCGCTCAATCTCATGCAGATTATCAGGCTTCGATTGGCTCGTGGACGCATACCGGCGCGGATGGTTCCAACCCCCGCCAGCGTGCCTATGCCGCCGGTTTTGGCAATGGAGCGACCGTCTTTATCTCGGAGAATGTGGCTCAGGTCAGCCCGGGCACGAGCCTGGATACGGTGCTGTACAGCCTGTGGGCCGATGCGATCCACTGGAACACGATGACCAATCCACAATACACCCACATTGGCGGCGGCGTGGGAGTTGGCTCCAACTATCTTTTCTATACGATTGATGTGGGCTATATTGCCGGCAGTCCGGCCAATTACACCCCGGCCGCTACCTCCGGCCCCGGCACGGTACAGCCCAGCGTGCCCACTCTCACACCAGAACTGATCTTTGCCGTGACCACAGCCACCCCCGGCCCGGATGGCAAAATTGAACATGAGATCCTGCCCGGGCAGGCGCTGTACTCGATCGCCGAAGCATACGGGATGACAATCCAGGAACTGGCGGCGTTGAATGGCCTTGATATTAATAACCCTGTGATCTGGGCAGGGCGGAAACTGCTGATCCGTACGGCGCTGCCCCCAACGCAGACACCGACCATTACGGCCACCGCGCCTACGGTTACACGTACTCCGCGTCCGACCTATACGATTACGCCTACCCGGATGACGCCCACTGCTTCAGTGACGCCTACTCCAACCAAAAAGCCTCTGCTGCCCAATTTCGCCCCCGGCGCTTCATCTGGCGACCGCACCATCGGGATTATCATCATTGTGGTGTGCGGCCTGGGATTGGGGATGGTGGTGTTCGGTTCCCTGCGTTCGCGGAAACGGTAAGGCTTCTCCATTTTTTGCAATCCGCACAATCCTGTTGCGGTTTTAACGCACCAGGACCTGACAAGATTGTTTAAAGCCCGTTTTGAACCTTTAAACGATCTTTCCCTTTATAATCACCTCCATGATATTAACCAGTTTCTTCGGTATGTTCCTTGCCCTGTCCGCATCCGGTTTGATTGGCGCCAGCGATTTCTGCGGCGGTCTTGCCTCACGCCGCGGCGGCGAGCTGCGTGTGACAGTCGTTACAAATATTGCCGGTGTGAGCTTGCTCATCTTTTTAAGCTTTATCTGGCGGGAAGCGATGCTTTCGTGGAATGATGTGGTCTGGTGCATTTTGGCCGGTATTTGCGGCGCGCTGGCGATCATCTTTATTTATCGTGCCTTTACCATGGGCAGTACTGCTGCGGTGGCTCCCATTGCCGGTGTGATCGGGGCGGCCCTGCCTGCCATTTTTGGCATGATTACCGAGGGATTGCCTGTTTTTTCCCAACTGCTGGGCTTTGTTGTAGCCCTGCCGGGGATTGTCTTGGTGAGCATGACCCAGACTACCAGCATTGAGAAGGCCAAAAAGGAAGCGTCCCTGCTGGCTGTGCTTTCCGGTGTGGCTGCGGCGGGTTTTTTCACCTTCCTGGCCCAGGTTGCTTCGGAGGCTGTTGTGCTGCCTTCCCTGATCGCCAAATCGGCTTCTCTTGGCACTGCGCTTTTGCTGGTCTTGCTCCGCCCGAAACAGGGTGATGAGGTATCTCTCCGGCAGATCAGCCCGATCGCGATTCTGGGCGGCGTGATGGATGCCACCGCCAGCGCCCTGTTTGTGTTTGCCCAGCAGCTCACCCGCCTGGATGTGGCGGTGGTGCTCACCTCGCTTTACCCGGCTTCCACGATCATGCTGGCTTATCTTATTCAGAAAGAGAAAATTTCCCACCGTCAATGGATGGGGGTAGGGCTGTGTCTGGCAGCGATTGTGTTGATTGTAGTGTGATTTTAGGCGCATAGCATTCAATGCTTTGTTGGACGGCGTGCCATGCGCATACGCCAAGATAAAACTCCCTTGGAAAGGTTGGTGTATTCAGCATTTTGCTTGCTAAATTCCGTCGTCCATAAGCGTTAATCGCTTGCGAACTGACCCTTTTCACATCGTACCCGCAGGGTAAGGTTCATGCGAAATCAACCTTACCCTGCGGGTACGATGTGAAAAGGGGAATAAAATGGTTACCAATTTTTACATAGGTTTGTATCGCAGGCTGTGTTTTTACTTGATACGCACAACCTTGCCATTGGTGAGCGCCTGCAAATCAGCAGCTTTGAGACAAAAGACGGCATGCGGGGTGCCGGCGGCGGCCCAAATCTCGTCAAACTGGAGCAGGTCTTCGTCGATGAAGGGCTGCAAGGGTTCGCTGTGTCCCAGGGGCGGCACACCGCCCACCGCAAAACCGGTGCGCTGGCGTACGAAATTGGGGTGCGCCCGGCGGATGGGTTCTCCGGCCAGTTTGGCAAGGGATTTTTCGTTGACCCGGTTGATACCGCTGACCAGTACGAGGATGGGGTTCCCGCTTTCAACTCCTTCGAAGATGAGCGATTTGACGATCTGGGCCAGCGTGCAGCCGATGGCATCCGCCGCTTCCTGGGCGGTGCGGGTGGAAGCGGCCAGTTCCAGCACTGTGGCGTCTGGATAGCCGTGTTCTTTAAGGGCTTCCTGCACACGCTGCAAGGATTTTTTGAAATTGGTGGTCATGGGGTCCTCCCTGTGTGAAGTTCATTTGAGTGTAAGGGGAAAAGGGGGAGATTGTCAAATGATATTTGTTTGTATGGAGATATTTTACTGCTTTGGTTTGTGCGACACACCAAAGTATAATTTAAACCAGTAGATAAAGGATGGTGGGTGGATATGATGAGGTGAATCAATGGATTGTTCTCGAATCACCTCAAGTTCATGAAGAGAACATCAGTGAATATCTCAATACACCAAATTATTAGACATATCTTCTACAAGTTCTTTTGTCTCTTAACTGCCTGCTTTTTTTGATTTTGTACCCTGAACCATGATTTCAAAAAAGGGTCTCAGTGGACAGGCCAGAGGCCTGTCCCTACATTGACACGGTTTGAAAAAAGCATCCCCATATCTAGACAGACTGTCGTATTGTAGGGACAGGTTTCTAACCCGTCCGAGATGTGCGGGGATTTGGGGTGATCTGGTTCCTTGTCACCACTTATTCTCCCTGCTACCGCACCACGGCTTTATAATGGATGTGAAAACTGAACCAAACCTACAAAAGGAGACGCCCTAATGCCGACAATGGAACAGGCAAAACAGTGGTACGAAGGCGTGGACGCGATCCACGATTTTTCACACATCCAGCGCGTGTATCACATGGCCGAGCGCCTGGCAAAGACCGAAGGCGCTGATCTGGAAATCGTGCATGCAGCAGCCCTGCTGCATGACTCGCGCGGGACGATGCCCGGCAGCGGCGAGCGTGCCGAACATCATCTGGCTTCGGCTGTGTTTGCGAAAGAAGTGCTGGCCGCCGAAGGCTGGCCGCCGGACAGGATTGCAGCCGTGCAGCATTGCATCCGCGCCCACCGTTTCCGTGACAAACGCGAACGCCCGGAAACCATTGAAGCCAAAGTGCTGTTTGACGCCGACAAGCTGGATGTGCTCGGCGCGGTAGGCGTGATGCGCACCCTCGGTTATGCCCTCCTGGCCGGCGAACCGCCGTACGTGGAGCCTTCACAGCATTTTCTGGACACCGGTGAAAAAGAACCCGGTGAACCGCACAGCGCGTATCATGAGTATCTTTTCAAGCTGCGCAAAATTAAGGATGTACTTTTCACCGCTGCCGCGCGAGGGGTGGCCGAAGGTCGTGATGCCTATCTGGCAGAATTTTTCCGCCGGTTTGCCGCCGAAAGCCGCGGAGAGATGTAGGCAAGAACCATTTTTACGCAATTTTTGGGTGTCATGGTTGATAAGAAGGACTTTAAAGGTTAAAATTGGTATATGAATGTTAATAGTGGACCAATACTTGTTGTAGAAGATGTGCCTAACTTATTGCAATTGCTGGAGGTCACCCTGCGTTTCAAGGGCTATCCGGTGGTGGGTACGCGCAATGGGCGTGAGGCGTTGGAATATATTGAAAAGGAAAAGCCGGCGCTGGTCATTTCTGATATTCTGATGCCGGAAGTGGATGGCTATTCTCTGGCGTATACCCTGCGTAATGATCCGCTTACCAGCCAGATCCCGATCATTTTCATCTCGGCCACGTATATTACCCCTGAGGACAAATCTTTTGCCCTCAAACTGGGGGCGGTGCGCTTCATTGAGAAACCGATTGACACGGAGGACTTCCTGTTGACCGTGGCCGAGATTCTCACGGATGGGATTGCCGCACTGCCGCGCCCGATGGCAGAAGCAACTTTTTATCAGGGCTACCGCGAGCGACTGGAAAACAAACTGATGTATAAGAAAACCCAGATCTCCCGCACGGAGCGTCTGTTAAGCAGTCTGCCGGAAGATCAAAAACCCGCCTTTGAGGAATTGCTCAAACAGGCCATTGCCGAACGAGACCGCATCAAGGCAGAACTGGGCCGGCTGTATGCTGCCCTGGATGAGCTGCGCTCCACCGGCAAGATCGAGAATAAGAAGTAAATATTTCTGTTGATGGTATTTGAGCGTGTCTGTGATCAACAGACACGCTTTTTGTTTTCTGTTTTCCCCTCCCGCAGGTTGGCATGAAGGCAGCTTCCCCATACCTGTTCAGTTCTTGACGCATTGGTCTCTGCACAACGAATCTTCCTGCGGGAGGATTGCGCTGACTTGTCGTGTAACAAGATTTCAGAGTATGATGGGAGAGAAAATTCTTTTCAGGAAGGGAACCGTATGCAGCCAACATTGAGATTTATGGAAGAGATCGCCCGCGAGGCAGGCGCAATTCTGCGGGCCGGGTATCGCACGAATTACAAGGTGCGCCACAAGGCCGAGAAGGACCTGGTGACCGAGATCGACGAGCAGGCCGAGGCGCTGATCATTGCCCGCATCCAGCAGTCTTTCCCCGATCACAAGATTATCGCCGAGGAGAGCGGTCTCACCGAGGGAGTGGGGGGACACTGCTGGTATATTGACCCGCTGGACGGCACATTAAACTATGCGCATGGGTTACCTGTCTTCGCGGTATCCATCGCTTATGCCCATCAAGGCGTGGTGCAGTTGGGCGTGGTCTATGACCCCATGCAGGATGTCTGTTATACCGCGCAGGGCGGCCAGGGTGCCTGGTTGAACGGCGAGCGCATTCAGGTCTCATCCGAGACGGAAATGGTCAACAGCCTGCTGGTGGGCAGCATTTCCCGCGAGCCAGGCGGAGATGACGGCCCGTCCAGCAGCATGAGCCTGTTTGCGGCCTTCAATGCCTGCGCGCAGAGCGCACGGCGCCTGGGCTGTGCCGCGCTGGACCTGTGCTTTGTGGCCGCCGGCCAGGCGGATGGCTATTGGGTCAAGCGGTTGAATGCCTGGGACGTGGCTGCGGCGGGATTGATTGCCAGCGAGGCGGGGGCGCTGGTTACGGATTTGCATGGAGATGTGGATTATTTCCGCCCGCCATATTGCATTCTGGCGGCCAACCCCGTCTTGCATGGCAAGATGCTGGAGGTGTTGAAGGGGCAGGGGGTGTGAGCGTCAATCATTGGAAAGCTTGACTGCGGCGTACCTGGTTCGAGGGAGTGATAATTTGAGAGATTATTATGAGTGGAAAGACAATCCGATCACATAGCACAAGTATCGCCATAGTGTTTTTCGTTTTCTTGTATTTTCTTACTTCTTGCACGCTACTGACACCCACCGCAAGCGATCAGGAAAACACAGCGAATGAAAGTTCTGCTGATGGCAATCGAGTCATCTATTTTTCTGTTTCGAGAGACAAAACTGAAATCTGGTCTTTGGACAGGATCACCGGCGAGGCAAAATTCCTTTATGGTGCAGCGTATCGAGCCGAATTTTCTTCTACCGTCTCATCCGGCTTCCTTACCCAGGATACTGTCGATTTGCTGGTTGCAAAGGGAATGAAGGATGATGATTTGCTTGACTGCGGAATCACCGATTTAACACTATCTCCTGATAATCAATATCTGGCCTGGAAAGAGTTTTGTTTTTGGCGCGTTGAAGAGCTTTTGGGAGGACAGGACAATTTGCGAGTGATGCAATTGTCGGATGAAACCATTATTGAAATTCATCAGTCGTTGGAGCATTTTCGTTCGATCTCATGGTCTCCCGATTCAAAGTACCTTACCTATTTAGAAAGCAAGAACCCTGCTACAGAAGAGCAACTCAACAGCAAAATATGGCTATGGGATGGAGAGACAAATAAGCGTATTCTGTTTTCTGAAGGCAGACATCCTTCCTGGTTCGCAAACGGGAATTCAATCGCATATATTGATGAGACGGGCATAGAGTCAGGTGATTTGATTTTGGTACATCAAGATATTAAATCGCTGGATAGACTCGTAGTTCCGGTCAAACAGGATTTTGAGCTTGAAGTTTATGATGCGTTTGTATGGGGGGCGCGAAATGAAAAATTGATTGTAGCTGAGGAAAACACCCTTTGGTTGGTTGATAGCTATTCAGGGAATGCGGAAAGCTTTATTGCATGCAGTGAAACGGCAACTTGTTCAGATCCTTTGTGGTCGCCAGACGGGCAATGGATTGCAATCCGGTATCAGGAAGAAGGCGCCGCGCCGGTATTGGGGATCATAAATGTGCAAAGGAAGCAAATGATCGTTGATGTTGGTGATATCCCGGATATAGTGGCGGAGCGTGAGTGGAGCGATGACAGTCAATTTATCCTCTGTACGCATGTTAATAGTGTTTCACGAGATAATTCATATAGACTGGCAGTGATTCAAATTCCCGATGGTGAAACGCAGGATATCCCCTTCCCGACTGAATTCTTCCCGGAGTTTTTGATTTCGAAGATGCCTTTGATAAGGGGTATACAGATCACCTGGTAATGCTTCGTTTTATGAGGTGCCGGCCTTTTTCAAACACCCTTGAAAAGGGTTGATGGGCCAGACGGGGAACATGATGGCCTGATTTTGTATTGCTTGTTGTGTAGTGTTTGAATTCAACCTTTCCAAGGGTGTATAAACCATTCCTCCCGCATTGCGGGAGGATAATGTACCTGCGATATGACGGGGAGCTTATCCCAAAGGGATCTTACCTCACCGAGAATAAGATAAACTCCTGTAGGGTGCGTTGCCGCGTTCGCGGCTAACGCACCCTACCAAAGGGGTATTTGATATTGGCGCAAAAAAAATCCTCCCGCACTGCGGGAGGATGCTGTTATTCCGACATGATGGGGTCTTATTCCAAAGGGATTTTACCCCACCGAGTTCGGGGTGTCACTGGTGAGCAGCTCCAGGTCACCGTCGAAGTCTTTTGGTTCTTGCAGGCTGATGCTGGCTGCCCGGCGGAAAGCCAGGGTCCAGGCGGTGCCAATGTAGGCCTGCAGGACGCCGCTGAGGACGATGAGGATGGGCAGGTAGACGATGAACATGACGATGGCTGCAATGATCCCTCCGCCCATGGCACTATCGCCGCCGGCAATGAGGGCAAGCACGATGGGGATGACCATCAGGAACAGGGGCAGGGCGAAGATGAAGCCGACAATCGCACCGCCGATGCCCAGGATCAAACCGAGGACGGCGTAGCTGCCCAGATTTTCCTGAATGACGATCTGCCAGGCACGTTTGATGCTGTCGAAGACACCCAGGTCTTCCACGACGATTGCCACGGTGGCCTGTTCGATGAGGATGTTTACCATCCAGAAGACAGGTACCATAATGCAGATCAGGGGGAGGAGGCACAAAAGACCGATCCCCAGGGTGAGTACACTCAACAGAACAAGCGGGACCATCAGCAGCAGAACCAGCACAAGGGTGGCACCACCAATCAGCAGACTCAAGAGCACAATCCGCCAGAAGTAGGGCTTGCCGCCGTTCCAGACCTCTTTGAAAGTCAGTTTGGCAGTTGTTTCATCCATTTCATCCGCTTTGGATGCGCCGTAGATCAGGCCGGCTTTGCCGATGGAGCTGATGAAAAGCACGAGCACAGCAATGATCAGGCTGAGGAGGATGCCGCCAATGATGATGAGGACGATGGTGCCCTCCTGAATGTTCTCAAAATAGCGTTCCATGTTGTAGAAAAAGCGCTCGGCCTGCGGGAACATGCCCGCAAAGGGATTCTGTCCCATGGACGAGCCGCCTTGATTGAAACTGCTGCCGCTGTTTCCGCTGCCACCGCTGCTGCCACCATTGGCGCCGCAGCTCGCCAGAATACCGAAGACCCACAGGGTTTTATGCTTCCAGATGGTCTTCCATGCTTTTGTGAGAATTTCGCCGAAATCCATGATTATTTCCTTTCAAAATTAAATATTGTTCCTATATATTATTATACGGGAAACGGCCCTGGAAGTTGCGCGGCAATTTTGAGAATCGAATGGCGAAGGCAGGCCCTGCATTTGGTGATGACGACTAAAGTCGTCGCTACAAAAGGGCGTTTACTCCCACTCAATGGTGGCAGGGGGTTTGCTGGTGATGTCATAGACCACGCGGTTGACGCCCGGCACCTCGTTGACGATGCGGTTGGCAACATGTCCGAGCAGGTCGGCCGGCAATTTCGCCCAGTCGGCGGTCATGAAGTCTTCGCTGGTCACGGCGCGCAGCGCGATGGTCTGCTGGTAGGTGCGCTGGTCGCCCATCACGCCCACTGAGCGTACATTCAGCAGGGCGGCAAAGGCTTGCGCCACCTGGGTGGGGGCGTCTGGCCCGCGGTTGTGCAGGTAGCCGGACTGTACTAGCTCCGTGGTGAAGATGTGATCCGCTTCGCGCAGCCAGGTCAGCCGTTCGGCGGTGATCTCTCCCAGGCAGCGCACGGCCAGGCCGGGGCCAGGGAAAGGCTGCCGCCACACAAGAGAAGCAGGCAGGCCGAGGGCCTCGCCCACAGCGCGCACTTCATCTTTAAAGAGGTAGCGCAGCGGCTCTACCAGGCTGAACTGGATATCTTCCGGCAGGCCGCCCACGTTATGGTGGGATTTGATGGTGTGGGCTTTGCCGCTGGAGGCGGACTCGACCACATCGGGGTAGATGGTGCCCTGCATCAGGAAGGGGATCTCGCCCAGGCGGTTGGCTTCGGTTTCAAAGATGCGGATGAAGGTCTCGCCGATGATCTTACGTTTTTGTTCGGGGTCGGTCACGCCGCGCAGGTTGTTCAGGAAGGTGTCCACGGCATCGACCACGATCAGGTTGCTGCCCAGGCTGCCGCCGAAGGCGTCTTCCACCTGCTGGCGTTCACCCTTGCGCAGCAGGCCGTTATTCACGAAGACGGCGGTGAGCTGGGCACCGATGGCGCGGTGCGCCAGGGCGGTGGCCACACTGGAGTCCACGCCGCCGCTGACGGCGGTCAGCACGCGGGCGCCGCCTACCTGTTCGCGGATGGCGGCGATGGATTCCTGAATGATCGATTCGGGCGTCCAGTCGGGGGTGATACCGCAGATGTCCACGGCAAAGCGGTGCAGGATGTCCTTTCCGCCGGGGGTGTGATGCACTTCGGGGTGGAACTGCACGCCGTAGCGCTGTCTTGCCAGGTCGCCCATCGCGGCGGTGGGGCTGTTGCTGCTGCGGGCGAGGACGACGAAGCCCGGTGGCGGTGTTTCGATGCGGTCGCCGTGCGACATCCACACTTGCTGGCTGGTATCCAGCAGGGGGTTATCTGCGACCACGTCGATCTGTGCCAGACCGTATTCACGCGACTGCGAGGGTGCGACCACCCCGCCCAGAGCCTGGGTGAGGGCCTGCATGCCGTAACAGATGCCCAGGATGGGCAGTCCGGAGTTGAGCACGAAATTGGGGATAGCAGGGGCGCCTTCGTCATAAACGGATGTCGGTCCGCCAGAGAGGATGAAGCCTTTCGGCTGCAGGGCTTCAAGCGTCTGCTGGTCGGCGTCCCAGGGGAAGATCTCGCAGTAGACCTGCAATTCCCGCACGCGGCGGGCGATCAGTTGGGTGTACTGCGAACCAAAATCAAGGATGGCGAGGGTCTGGTGACTCATGTCGGGTCAGTCCACAAACAGGATCTGGCCGTCATCGGTCAGGTCTACGGCTGCCAGGGAATGGATCGGGATATTGAGGTGGGCCAGGTCTGCGCGGCCGCCCTCATCGGGTTTCTCGATCAGGGTGCCGATGCCGACCAGCTTTGCGCCGGCGGCCTGGGTCAGGCGCACCAGCCCCTTGATGGTCGCGCCGGAAGCGAGGAAATCATCGATGATCAGGATGCGCTCGCCGTGGCGCAGGTACTCGGGGGAGACGATCAGCTCGACCAGGTGGCCTTTGGTATGCGAGGGGGCCGTGGTCAGGTATACATCGGCTGTCATCGTAACCGGCCTGGTCTTGCGGGCATAAACCACGGGGATGTTCATATAAATACCGGTCATAATGGCCGGGGCGATGCCGGAGATTTCGGCGGTGAGGATGCGGTCGGGCTGGGTGTCTGCGAACAGTTCGGCAAAGGCCTTGCCGCAGGCGTCCATCAATGCCGGGTCCACCTGGTGGTTGATGAAGCCGTCCACTTTAAGGATATTGCTGCCGAGGTTCTTGCCTTCGCTTAAAATACGATCTTTTAATGCCTGCATAAAATTGTCTCCTCGAAAGAAAAGTTGTTCAGACAATTCTAACCCCGAATGGATGGTTTTTGGGGTGGAATTGGGTGGATTCCTTGATTATCCCATTGATTGTGAACAGGGGCGAGGGCTGCGCATTTGCTTCAATTTGCGAAGCGGAGATTATATGGCGTTGTGTCGTCAATCAGGCAGCTTTCTGGTTCCTGGTTGCTTGATTGACTGATTCCTGATTACCCGTTCCCTTAATGAGTCTGTGTTAGAATCTTTGCCATGAAACAGCCGTTAATTACCCTTGCTTCTGCCTCGCCGCGCCGCAGGGAACTGTTGGCCTGGCTGGGTTGGGATTTCGTTGTCCGCGCGGTGGATATTGACGAAACCCCGCGGGACGGTGAAGACCCGCAGGCCTATGTCTGCCGCCTGGCAGCCGGAAAGGCCGAGGCCGCCGCGGCCCATGCCGCGAATGGCAGCATCATCCTCGCTGCGGATACGACGGTGGTGCATCAGGGCGAGATCATGGGCAAGCCGGCAGATGCCGCCGAGGCAAAGGCCATGCTGCGTCGTTTGCGCAACCAGCCGCACCAGGTTTGTTCTGCTTTTGCACTGGTCTCACCGGCTGCAAACCGGCAGCAGGCTGACCTGTGCGTCTCTCAGGTGCCAATGCGCAACTATTCAGATGAAGAGCTTGCCGCTTACGTGGCAAGCGGAGACCCGCTGGACAAGGCCGGTGCATACGGCATCCAGAACACGGATTTTCACCCGGTGGAAGGTTTCAGCGGCTGTTTTGCGAATGTGATGGGACTGCCGCTGTGTCATCTGGCACGCAGCTTGCGGCAATTTGGATTGACCACAGATGTGGACATCGCCGCGGCTTGCCGCGAAAATCTGGATTATGATTGTCCAATTTCTCAAGCAGTTTTGGAAGGTCAGATGATCGGTTAACTGAACGCTGACCGGAGGTATGAAGGATGAAATATCGATACGGGTTTTTACTGCTCGTTTTATTGTTATCTGCCTGCAAGCCGCAAGCAGCGCCGGAAGTGATCGTTCCGACGGCCACCACGACGGCCGGGGAACTGCCCGCGCCGCAGGTTTCTGTTACCCGTACACCGGACCCTGTCTCAACGGTTGAGGCATTTCTGGAGAGCTGGAAGCTGGAAGACTATGCGGTCATGTACCAACTGCTGGCTCCGGCCAGCCGGGATGCGATTACGCAGGAGACTTTCATCAGGCGTAATCAGGATGCAGCGGTTTCGATGACGCTCAAGTCACTGGATTATGATATTCATTCGGCATTGACCAACCCCCGCACGGCGCAGGTCGCTTACCGGGTAACTTACCATACCAATCTGCTGGACGATATCGAACGCGATATATTAATGAACCTCGCCCTGGATAACGGGCGTTGGGGCGTATTGTGGGAAGATGCTCTGATCCTGCCTGAACTGAGCGGCGGGAATACCCTGGCGCTGGATGTGAAAGTGCCCGCTCGCGGTAATATCTATGACCGCGACGGGAATGTGATCGTGTCCCAGACGGATGCGGTGGCATTGGGTATCTGGCCCGGACAGATCGCAGACGGGCAGGAAGGACGGCTGCTGGTGGAACTCTCTCGCCTGACGGGCAAGACCACCGATGCGATTGCTGCCATGTATCAGAAGGCAGGCGCAGACTGGTATGTGGCCGTGGGTGAGGCTTCTGCCCAGCAGGTGGAAGAAAAATACGATATCCTTTCCGGGATTAGCGGCCTGGTGATGACAAATTACTCCGCCCGTTATTATTATGACGGGGGTATAGCCCCGCATGTGACCGGCTATGTGTTGTCGATTTCCCCTGATGAAATTGATGATTACAAACGCCGCGGCTATCTCGGTGACGAGAAGGTTGGCGCCGCCGGGCTGGAGAAATGGGGGGAGGAAGAACTTTCCGGCGGCAGGGGCGCTTCCCTGTATGTGGTTGATCCCCAGGGGCAGATCGTCACCCGTTTGTCGCAGGTGGCGGCCACCCCGGCCAATGCGATCTATACCACGCTGGAAGCAGATCTCCAGCTTGAAACACAGAAGGCGATTGCCGGGCATACGGGTGCAATTGTGATCATGGAACGGGATACCGGGCGGGTGCTGGCGATGGCTTCATCCCCGGGTTTCGACCCCAACCTGTTTGAGCCGGCCAACGAAAACAGTAACTGGCTATTGAATGAGATCTTCTTGTCTGACAAACAGCCCTTGCTGAACCGTGCGGCGCAAACTGCCTATCCGCTGGGCTCTCTCTTTAAGGTAGTGACGCTGGCGGCCGCTCTGGAAAGCGGTCTGTATACGCCAGAATCGGTGTATGAATGCGGCTACGAATTTACAGAATTGCCTGGTTTTACCCTGTATGACTGGACGTATGAAAAGGATGTCGCACCCAGTGGGACGCTGACCTTATCAGAAGGGTTGATGCGCTCCTGTAATCCATATTATTATCATATAGGGCTTGACCTTTACCGTCAGAATCGCCCGAATGATGTATCCAACATGGCGCGTGCTTTTGGGCTGGATGCGGCAACCGGCATTGAAGCGGTAGCTGAAAGCACAGGCAGTATCACCGACCCTGCCAATGAAGGCGATGCCGTGCAAATGGCGATTGGTCAGGGGACTATGCTGGTCACCCCCTTGCAGGCGGTCAATTTTCTGGCGGCTTTAGGCAACGGGGGCACACTGCACCGCCCACAGGTGATCGAGAAAGTGGTTGAACCAAACGGCAACGAGAAAATGAGTTTTGAACCGGAGGTGATTGGCGAACTGCCCGTCTCTGCAGAGAACAGGCTGTTCATCCGTGATGCCATGCGCAGTGTGGTCAACAATCCTCGCGGCACGGCTTACCGGATGTTCACCGGCCTGGATATCCCGGTATATGGCAAGACGGGTACATCGTCTACTTCCGGCGGACAAAATTCCCATGCCTGGTTTGGGGGGTATACCGATGTTGGCAATCCCGACCGGCCAGACATTGCCATTGTGGTAATCGCTGAATTTGCCGGAGAAGGCTCCGATATTGCTGCCCCCATCTTCCGCCGGGCGGTGGAGGTTTATTTCTACGGCAAGCCGGTACGTTTGTATCCGTGGGAATCTTCCTTTTATGTGACCAGTACCCCTGCGCCGACGGCAACACCCGATCCCGATGAATAAACGTCCATGAGCAAAATCCTTCGGCAAGGTCTTGTTACCCGGGTGCAGTCCGGGTTTTACACAGTCCTTCTGGATTCCGTCCAGGAGGACATAGTCCAGACCGATGAAGGCGTGGTCGTGTGCCGCCTGCGCGGCCGCCTGAAAAAAGGCCGTGCCACAGGGGATATTGCTGCGGTGGGAGATCGGGTGGAGATTATGCTCCAGCCGGATGGCAGCGGCGCGATTGAGCGGGTGCTGCCCAGAAAATCCGAACTGGTGCGCCTGGCGCCCACCCCGCGCGGGGTGTACCGGCAGTTGTTGGTTGCCAATCCGGATCAGGCGGTGCTGGTGTTTGCCTGTGCAGACCCCGAGCCGCACCTGCGTATGCTGGATCGTTTTCTGGTGATCTGCGAAAAGCAAAAACTCTCTCCCTTAATTGTGGTGAATAAAATCGATCTGGTGCGCCTGCGGGATGCCCGCATGGTCTTTTCCATTTATGAAGACATTGGCTATCCGGTAATTTACACCTCGGCCGAGACGGGTAAAGGCGTTGACAAGCTGCACAAGCAATTGACAGGCAAATTGTCTGCTTTGTTGGGGCCTTCGGGGGTGGGCAAAACCAGTCTGTTGAATGCCATCCAGCCGCATTTGGGGCTGGATGTGCGCGAGGTCAGTCAGGCAACGACCAAGGGCCGCCATACCACCGTGGTGCGGGAGATGTTCCCCTTGAAAGGGGGCGGCTATGTGGCCGACCTGCCCGGGCTGCGCCAGTTGGCACTGTGGGACATCGAACCCGAAGAGCTGGACGCCTATTTCCCCGAGATTGCTCCATTGGTAGCGGACTGCCAGTTCAACGATTGCAAACACCTCGACGATCCCGGCTGCGCGGTGCACAAGGCCGTTGATGACGGCCGCGTTTCGCCAGAGCGATATGAGTCTTACCTGCGTATGCGCTTTGGAGATGATTTGGATGAAATGTTTGTTGACGAAGAGGTAGAAGAAGGCTATGATGGGGATAGAGAAGCGTAGTTTGGGTTGAGGAGTGGAAGTTGCAGATTTCTTTGTTGCCAGAAATTCATTTGTATGAAGATATGAGCTATCGAGAGAAATTGATCGCTATTCTTAATAGCGATTTGAATTTTCATTCCCAAAACGGCAACTATGCTGCGCATAATTTTCATGCATTTCCGGCAAAATTCCCCCCCCAATTACCTGGTGAATTCATTCGTCATCTAACCACAACAGAAGATATTGTTCTTGATCCGATGTCAGGATCTGGCACTTCAATCCTTGAGGCTTGTTTAGAGGGGCGCAAGGCAATTGGACTGGACATTGATCCTTTAGCTATTCTTTTGGCAAAAGTGAAAACGACTCCTTTGGATAAGAGAGAAGTTAATCGCATTGGGCAATTGATTCTGAAAAATGCAGTTGAGGCTGTGACAAATTCATCTGATGAATTACAAAACCTGCTTGATGGGAGATTTGATCGAAGGACAAAAGAATTTGTTGCTTATTGGTTTGCGCCAGAGACGCAGCTTGAACTGATGGCATTAATCTCTGAAATTGAAAAAATCGACAACCCAGATATTCGCGACTTTTTTGAATTGATCTTTTCTTCCTTGATCATTACCAAATCTGGTGGAGTTTCTCTGGCTCTTGACCTGGCGCATACGCGCCCTCATAAAGTAAAAGTTGCCATTTCTTCTTCTGGTGCGTATCTTTTTGGCGAGGAACTGGAATCCGAAATTCCTTTGAAGAAGCGCCGTTTTTCGATAAAAAAGCTTCGTTCAGCATTGTCTGAATTTAAGAAAGGGTTTCAGGTAAATTACAAAAATTTGTTAATGTCTGCCCAGACAATCGAAATTCCACATGTGTCATTTGGCAATGCGCAGCATATTCCTTTGGCCGATGATTCGATTGATTTAATCATCACATCCCCCCCTTACGCATCCAATGCGATTGATTACATGCGTGCGCATAAATTTTCGCTGGTCTGGTTTGGGAAATCGATTGGTGAGCTGAGTGAAAGGCGCAAGGAGTATATTGGTGCAGAAACAACCCAAAATTTTCGCTTTGAGGATTTGCCACTTGAGACGGATCGGATTGTAGAAGAAGTATCAGCCCTGGATCGAAAGAAAGGGCTTGTGCTACATCGTTATTATTCTGAAATGACACTTGTTTTGAAAGAAATGTATCGGATATTGAAGCCGGGAAAAGCAGCTGTTTTGGTAGTGGGCACTTCAATTTTGCGCGGCAGGGATTCTGAAACGCAAAATTGTCTGGCCGAGATTGGTGCAAGTTTAGGGTTTGATGTGCCGGGGATTGGTGTTCGGAGCTTGGACCGGAATCGCCGCATGATGCCTGCTGGTAAAAAGATCAATTATGAGTCACAGATTCAGCAACGGATGCATCAGGAATATGTGATTGGATTCTTAAAACCCAAAGAATAACTTGGTCATGGGAGGGCGGAATGAGCAGTAGTATTGCCGGATATCGTAAAGCATATCATCAGAGCATTTGCAGGCAAATGTTGCGAATTTCTTACGACAAGAAACGAAAACAAAATTATGTCAATTTGGCTGATTGTGGTAATAAAGCCAGTATTGAAATTGCTGATCGGTTAGCCGACAATCTATGTGGCCTGAACAATGTTTTTCAAGCCAAAGTCGCAGGACAGACAACGGGGACGCTTTTTGAAGCGCTCACCAAAGATTTTCTTGAACAGGCGTTTGGGCTGCTCCATCATTTGCGTCCGGGGAAGTGGGTATATTCAACACAAAGCACTATTTCAGATTTTGAACAATATGAGCATCTGGCATATGTTAAAAAAGTAATGGATAAAGACCCTGCATTGTCCGCTGCACTGAAGGGCGATTATTTAATTATGCCTGATATCGTAGTCGGCAGAATGCCGGTTGCAGATGAGGAAATTAATAAATTCCAGAAGATTGTCGATGAGGAAAATATTGCCGCGTTTTCTCCTTTAAGAAAGGCTAATTTGCAATCGCGCAATCCTATTTTGCATGCCAGTATTTCTTGCAAGTGGACGATCAGAAGTGATCGTTCACAAAATACTCGCACAGAAGCGTTGAATTTAATTCGAAACAGGAAAGGCCCCTTGCCGCATGTGGCTGCTGTAACCGCAGAGCCTCTTCCCAGCCGGCTGGCAACATTGGCATTAGGAACAGGCGATCTTGATTGTGTTTATCATTTTGCGCTCCCTGAATTGCGAGCGGCAATTGTTTCATTGAATAACGAAGTGGCATTGGACTTGTTAGATACCATGATTAATGGGAAACGGTTAAGAGATATTAGCGATTTGCCTTTTGATCTAGCAATATAAGGAGAAGATAGTGGAAATGTTAACCTGGCAAAAATTTACGCTTCAATTACGCAATCCTTTTCGCCTGTCTTATGGCGTCAGTGAGACGCGCCAGGCTTTCTGGCTGCGCCTTGCGGATGACGCCGGCTGGGGAGAAGGCACCATTCCCCCTTATTACGGGGTGAAAGACGAAGACATGATCGCCTACTGGGCGGAGAAAGCGCGCTCTAAGCGTGCTTTTCCCGATGATGTGGCAGAGATTCCCGACTGGGTGGGCACGAATGGCCCGGCCCCGGCGCGCTGCGCGGTGGAACTGGCCCTGTACGACCGGATCGCCCGCCAGCGGGAACTGCCGTTGTACGCCCTGCTGGGGCTGCCCAAACCCGTGCCGATGGCGACTTCCTTCACCATTGCGATTGATACGCCGGAGGGGATGGCCGAAATGGCGCGCAAGATTGCCAACTATCCCATCATCAAGGTCAAGCTGGGCAGCGAGGATGACGAAGCCCGCCTGCACGCCATCCGTGAAGCCCGGCCGGATGCCTTGATCCGCGTGGATGCCAACGCCGGCTGGACGCTGGATGAAGCCCTGCGTCATGTCGAAAAACTGGCTCCGCTCGATCTGGAAATGATTGAGCAGCCCCTGGCCCGCGAGGCGATCGAAGCGATGGGCGAGGTGCAGCGTCATACGGAGCTGCCCATTGTCGCGGACGAGTCAGTGCAGACGATGGAAGATATTGAGCGCCTTGGTGCAGCCGGGGTGAAGGGCATCAATCTCAAGTTGATGAAGGTGGGCGGTCTGACCAATGGGCTTAAGCTTTTGAAGCGCGCCAGTGAGTTTGGGATGCGCATCATGCTGGGGCAGATGGTGGAAACATCGCTGGGTACAACGGCGATGGGACATCTTACTGGTCTGGCAGAGTGGGTGGACCTGGATGGGCCGCTGCTGATTTCCAATGATCCCTTTGAGGGGATTGAATATGATGAACATGCTGTATTTACCGTGCCGGATGTGCCCGGCATTGGTGTTCGTTTAAGAAAATAAATAGACGGGGAGGGTAGTATGATGGAAAAGATCCAGGCAGTACTCAAGGAAGTTGCGAAAAGATTCAGCGATACCCGTGAACAATTGCTGGAGGTTGAGGTGCAGTCGTTGGAAGGCAGCACACTGACCATCGCGGGGCGGGTACTGGATGATGCGACGCTGGCCGTTGTGCGGGATGCCTTGTTGGCAGCCCAGCCTGGCCTGCAAGTGAACAGTCAGGCGGTGCGTGTGCTGCGCCAGCCGCAGGCCACCACGCTGACGGTGAACACCAACCTGACCGGGTTCTTTGCCGAGCCTTCCTTCCTGGCAGAGTATCTCAGTGAACAGATGTACGGCTGGCAGCTTGAGGTGCTGGAGGAGAAGGATGGCTGGTGCTTTGTGCGCCAGGACGATGGTTATCTGGGCTGGGTGTATAAGCCGTATATGCGGGAAAGCGCCCCTGTGCCGCCGACACATGTGGCGATGTCCCCTGTGGTGCAGCTGCGGGCGGAACCGCACGCCGATGCCCTGCCGGCAGGCCGTTTG
Source organism: uncultured Anaerolineaceae bacterium (assembly GCA_964447155.1). Taxonomy (GTDB): domain Bacteria; phylum Chloroflexota; class Anaerolineae; order Anaerolineales; family Anaerolineaceae; genus SMBSF63. The sequence goes on along the minus strand of CAYURM010000009.1, from coordinate 26,802 downwards.
CTGGGCGGGGTGAGTGTGGCTGTGTTATCGGTGCAAGAGGAATGGGCGATGGTGGATTGTGACCATCCCGGCTGGGTGCCGCTGGCGGGATTGCGCGCGTTTTCAGACATGCCCCGTACCGAAGGAGCACGCCGGGCGGCGATCGTGAAGGATGTGGTTCCGTTGATTGGGGTGCCCTACCAGTGGGGCGGCTGCTCGGCCAACGGGATTGACTGCTCCGGCCTGGCGCAGCTGCTGCACCGCTGGGTGGGGATCACTACCCGCCGGGATGCCGGGATGCAGTTTTTCGACGGCGTGCCAGTTGAGCCGCCGTTTGCGCCGGGGGATCTGGTCTTCTTTGGCGATCCTGATTTGCCGTTGGAAGAACGATCGATCACGCATGTGGGCATCAGTGTGGGGGGGTGGCAGATCGTGCATTCTTCCCGCAGCCGTAACGGGGTGTATTACGATGATGTGCAGGCAGTGGATCATCTGCGTGATGGATTTACAGGAGCGTGTACGTATTTGAGGTAGGAGGGGATGTGGAGGCGGGGGGCGGACAGGTCGGGAGACCTGTCCCTACAATAAGGATGCGCCAAAATCGATGCCCGCGGCCGTAGCTGGCGAGGCATGCCTCGCCAGCGGCTGGACAGGATCATCATCTGGTTTGTTTGAAATACTGCTGATGAGATGAATGCAGCGTTGGTAGATGCAGAGGCGGGGGGCGGGCAGGTCGGATATCATGCCCGCAAGGGTAGACCTGTCCCTACAGTTCTACGGTTTCTCCGGTTGTCATCAACTGGCCGAGCTGGCCGAAAATATCCCGCAGGCGTGCCTCGTTTTTATAGCCCTGCGTGAGGAGAAAAATATCACATTTATCGGTATAGCCCCAGTCATGCACCACTTCGGGAATGAAGCCGGATTTATGATAGAAGACGGTTGAATCAAAGGGGACATCGCGCATCAGCTTGGTGTTGTCCTGACAGACGCCCAGCATCGGCTCAACCCAGGCGCGTTCCTGCGGACTGAGCTGGCGCAGCAGATCATAAAAATGCACACAGTCCCGCGCGCTGATCCAGTTGTCTTTGCCCTGCTCGCGCGCGGCGAAATCCATCAGCTTGCGCTCAACGGCTGTGGCTTGCAGGCCGAGGCCCTGCGTGAAGGTGCGCTGTAAACGCTCCAGGCCGATGTGTTCCAGCACGAGGTTGGTGCACAGGTTGTCGGAGAGGGAGATCATCAGCAGAAGGACGTCATGCCAGGGAATACGGCGCTGGTGCAGCAGCCAGGAGAATCCTGCGCCGCGCACTTCCGGCTCGCTGTCCAGGCTGCACAGGGCTTCCTTGTCGAGCTGCCCGCTGCGTTCCAGGAAAACCCAGGCCAGCAAGATGGGCACCTTGATCACCGAGGCTGCCGAAAAGCGGTCGCCATTGCCGCGCAGCAATGGCGGGCCGGCCTGTGGACGATAGTAGAAGGCATATTGCCCGCCGGTGGTTTCCAATTCGTTGATAAGGGGATGTATGTTCATACTGAAATTATAGCAGAATGGCGGATTAAATTACCCCTGATTTTTGACTGATTCGGGTGACGTTAAGCCGGCTTCTAAAAGAACGGATACCGGAAATAAAACAGTTGGGGAGTGATTGGTTAACGGATAGGGGAATGGATATGCGCTTGTATACCCAAGTGCGATTTTTGAAGGATACGGGTTTGACATTAAAGTTCTTTAAGTGTATACTTTTTTCATCTTGGCTTGCCAAATCCAATGGGCGAGGTGTATTTGTTCCTGATTTCCCCCCAAACTACTTATTTTACAGAGGGTTTATTTGAATGGCTGATCTTTTGAATGTTGAAGGCCTCGAAACCCAATTCAAAACCCGTGACGGGATTGTTCACGCGGTTAATGGTGTTTCATTCCACTTGAAAGAGGGTGAAACGCTCGGAATTGTGGGAGAGAGCGGTTGTGGTAAGAGCGTAACTGTCATGTCAATGCTGAGCTTGATCCCGCAGCCACCAGGCGAAGTGGTCGCGGGGGAGGCAGTTTATCAGGGGAAGGACCTGCTGAAGATGCCGAATGAGGAAATCCGCCATGTGCGCGGTTCTCAAATCAGCATGGTTTTTCAGGACCCGATGACTTCTTTTAACCCCGTGTTGACCATTGGCCGCCAGGTGGCTGAACCGTTGGAAATTCATAACGGTGTGCCGCGTAAACAGGCCTACGAGCGGGCTGCCGAGATGTTGGACATGGTCGGCATTCCCAGTGCAAAAGACCGGCTGTACGATTATCCGCATCAGTTTTCGGGCGGTATGCGCCAGCGCGTGATGATTGCCATGTCGCTGATCTGTACCCCGCAGGTGTTGATTGCTGACGAACCAACCACTGCTTTGGATGTAACCATTCAAGCCCAGATCATTGAGCTGGTGAAGCGGCTGCGCGACGAGCTGGGGATGGCAATTATCTGGATCACCCACGACCTGGGCGTTGTTGCCGGTCTGGCTGACCGCGTGGCTGTGATGTATGCGGGGTATATTATTGAAGAAGCCCAGGTGAAAGAGCTGTATGCGAAGCCAACCCATCCTTATACGATTGGTTTGCTTGCCAGTTTACCGCGGGTGGATGGCAAGCATGGGGACCGTCTGGCGTCCATTGACGGTTTGCCGCCTACGCTCATGGAAAAACCCCGTTTTTGCCCATTTGCGCCGCGCTGCGAATTTGCTCTTGACCACTGCTGGCAGGAAAACCCGATGCTTGAATCGATTAGCGCTGATCACAGGGTTGCCTGCTGGGTAGATCCTGAAACCGGGAGAGAACGTAAATGAGTTCTGAAAATGAAGTATTGTTACGAGTCGACAACCTGGTAAAACATTTTCCCATTACCCAGGGCATTATTATCCAGAGACAAACCGGCGCCGTGCATGCGGTGGATGGCATTTCCTTTGATATCTACAAGGGTGAAACCCTGGGGCTGGTGGGGGAATCAGGCTGCGGCAAGTCCACCACCGGGCGCACGATTTTGCAGCTTTACCGCCCCACAGCCGGCAGTGTTCATTTTGAAGGCCGGGACCTTGCCAAACTGAGCAATGAAGAGATGCGCCAGGTACGCCGTCGCGCCCAGATGATCTTTCAGGATCCGTATGCCAGTTTGAATCCCCGCATGACGGTAGGCGAGATTATCGGTGAGCCTTTGCAGATTTACAGGATTATGAAAGGTCAGGAACTGCGTGACCGCGTTGCCAGTCTGCTGGAATTGGTGGGTTTAAACCCGGCTTACTCCAATCGCTATCCTCATGAATTTTCCGGCGGTCAGCGCCAGCGCATTGGGGTTGCCCGTGCTTTGGCATTGAATCCTTCGTTGATTGTGTGTGATGAACCGATTTCCGCGCTGGATGTTTCCATTCAGGCCCAGGTCGTCAATCTGCTGGAAGACTTGCAGAAAGAACTTGGTCTGACTTACCTGTTTATCGCTCATGACCTGTCGATGGTCCGTCACATTAGCGATCGAGTGGCGGTCATGTATCTCGGTGTGATTGTTGAATTGACCACCCGGGAAGAATTGTATAATAATCCCTTACATCCGTATACCCAGGCGCTGCTTTCCGCAGTGCCGATTCCAGACCCGTTTGCCGAAGAGAAGCGGCAGCGCATCATTCTGGAAGGAGATGTTCCCTCGCCGGTTAACCCGCCATCCGGCTGCCGGTTCCGCACACGCTGCCCCCTGGCGATCGAGATTTGCGCGAAAGAGCGCCCCGAATTTCGTGAGGTGAAGCCAGGCCACTTTGTGGCTTGTCATCTTGTATAATATACTTAAGTTGTGAGTAGGAGACAGTCAGGATGGTCGAGGTGTCCAGACGGGCTGACTCTTATCAAATTAATCCTTTCTCTACACTCTCTTATAAGGAGGAGAAGAAATGCGTAACAAAACTTTTGCATTGGCTACGATTCTGATCGTGGCCTCCATGGTACTGGCTGCTTGCCAGCCGGCGCCCGCAGCACAACCTGAGGTTATCGTCCAGACCGTGATGGTTGAAGGCGAATCTCAGATCATTGAAGTTACTGCTACCCCGCCCCCCCCGCCGGAACAGAAGAAGGTTCTGAATTTTGCTTTAGGGCCGGGCGACATTCCCACCCTTGATCCTGCCTTGGGCACCGACACCTCCTCAATCCAGGTCATTATTGAAACCTTTGTGGGTCTGACCCGCGCTGACGAAGTCACCAACGTTGTGAAACCCGGTATGGCAACCAGCTGGGACATCAGCGAAGATGGCACCGTCTATACCTTCAACCTGCGCGATGATGTGCCGTGGGTGAAGTACGATGTTGCTTCTGATTCCGTTGTTCAGGTGATGGACTGCGAAGGCAACCCGCGCATGGTCACCGCCTATGATTTCGAGTATGGCGTACTGCGCACTTTGGCTCCCGCGACTGCTTCTGACTATGCCTATGTTCTGAACTTTGCCATTGTTGGCGGTGATGAATACAACGCAGGCGAAGGTGCAGCCGAAGATGTGGGCATCAAGGCAATTGATGAGACCACCGTGGAAATGACCTTTAAGAACGCCGCTGCTTACAATGCGGCAATCGCCGGCATGTGGATTGCTTTTGCTCAGCCGGAATGGCTGATCGAAGGCGATGACTGCACCGAAGCCCGCGGCGACCGCTGGACCGAGACTGGTTTCCACCAGGGTTACGGCCCCTTCGCCATGAAGGAATGGGTGCATGACTCCTACCTGACCATGGTCAAGAACCCCTTCTGGCCTGGCACCGACGAAGTTCCTGTTGCCAGCATTGAAGAAATCAACCTGTACTTCCTGGATGCTTCCCCCGGATTCGCGGAATATGAAGCTGGCGGTATGGATGTTGTTCCCGCCCCGCTGGCCGATATCGACCGCATCAAGTCTGACCCGACCCTGTCGGCAGAACTGGTCATTGCTCCTGACTTCTGCACCTACTACTATGGCTTCAACACCACCGCTGAATTCGTGGACGATGTGCGCGTTCGCCGCGCCCTCTCCATGGGTATTGACCGCCAGAGCTTGATCGACAATGTGACCAAGGGCGAGCAGATTCCCGCCCAATGGTTCTCCCGCCCCGGCCTGGCCGGCGCCCCGACCCCCGAAGAATACCCCGACCTGGGTGTGAAATTCGATGCGGAACAGGGTAAAGCCGTTCTTCAGGAATACCTGGACGAAATGGGAATCACCGTCGATGATGTCAACATCACCCTGATGTTCAACACCTCCGATGCTCACCGCAAGATCGCTGAAGCGATCCAGCAGATGTGGCAGGATAATCTGGGCCTGACTGTTCAACTGGTCAACCAGGAATGGGCTGTCTACTTGAAGACCATCAAGAGCGCTGACACTCCCCAGATCTGGCGCCTGGGCTGGTGCCTGGACTACGCAGATGCCAACAACTTCATCTTTGAAGTGATGGCATTGGGCGGATCCTCTAATCCGGATAACGACAAAGACGGTCTTTCCGATGGCGGCATCTTCTGGGGCACCGACGATCCGATGTACCAGGCTTTCGAAGACAAGATGATCGAAGCCGCTCGCGAGCTTGATCCTGATACCCGCACCGCGCTGTATGCTGAAGCGGAAGAAATGCTGGTCTGGGAAAAGGCTGCCATGATCCCGATCTACTGGTACACCCGCACCACTATGACCAAGCCGTACGTGACCCGCACCTTCTCATCCGGTGGGCACGAACACTTTGAAAAGTGGGACATTGACATGTCCGGCAAGTAGGACATCGAGAATACCATTGTTACAACATTCAAGGGGGGGCAATGTCCCCCCCTTGAATCCCCTCAATCGTTACCGCTTTATCTTTATCAAGTTCGCAGTTTTTTTGGAGGCCTTGAATGGGTCGATATATCATCCGTCGTTTGCTTTATCTCGTTTTGGTGCTGCTTGCTGTTTCTGCGATTACCTTTGGTTTGATGCATGCTGTTCCGGGTGGACCATTTGACCGGGAAAAAGCGCTGCCGCCGGAAATCATGGAGAATTTGAATAAACGGTATCATCTTGATGATCCGTTGATTGTTCAATTTGGCAATTATATTAATGATGTTTTTATTCCGCATTTCAGCACCACTGCTCCTACTTCTGCATTAGAAGATGATGCGATGATCAAGTTCAAGGTGGGGAATGTTTATGTTAACTGGATGAATTTCGGGCCTTCGTTCAAATCTCGCAGCCGTACGGTCAACGATATTTTCCGTGACCAGCTGCCGATCTCGGTTCAGCTCGGTCTGCTGGCGGTATTGGTTGCGTTAACCATTGGTTTGCCAACCGGCATCCTGTCTGCGCTGAAACAGAATACGATTGTCGACTATGTCGGGATGAGCCTGGCAATTTTCGGGGTATCTGTTCCGGTGATTGTGCTGGGGCCGCTGCTGATCTGGATTTTCGGGGTCAGCCTGAAATGGTTCCCCCCCACTGGCTGGGGCGCCAAACCACCTTTCCTGTTTGGGTTTCTTCCCACCGATTTGAGTTATACCGGTTTCTGGCAGTATGCGATCATGCCTGCCGTTGCCCTGGGGCTGGGCAGCTCGGCCATCATCGCCCGTTTGACCCGTGCCAGCCTGCTGCAGGTTGTGCGTGAAGATTATATCCGCACGGCGCGTGCCAAAGGCCTCAAAGAACGCGCGATCATCATTCAACATGCAATGAAGAATTCGATGATTCCGGTGGTAACCATTCTTGGTCCGATGCTGGCCGCATTGATCACGGGTACTTTTGTAACCGAGTTAACCTTTGGTATCCCTGGCATGGGAAAATATTTTGTGACCAGCATTACCAACCGTGATTATCCCGTGATTATGGGAACGATCCTGCTGTATGCGTTGTTCCTGGTGGTGGCAAACCTGATCGTGGACATTGTGTATGCTTTCCTGGATCCACGGATTCGATACGATTAATCTAATCATTTCTTAATTAATCAAAAACATCCCGCATTATTTCAGGTGTTTTTGAGGAGGATCAATGACTGCTGAACTAAAAGTAGACCCTGAACAATATGAGAATGTAGGCAGCGGCGGCGCAATTGGCCAAAAGGGTGAAAGCATGTTTATGGATGCCCTGCGCCGCCTGATACGCAACCGTGCAGCCGTCGTGGGCGGTGTGATCATCCTCATTTTGATATTATCTGCTGTATTCGCTGATTTTCTGGCGCTCAAACCTTTTGAAGAGCAGGTTTTGACCGATCAAAATGTTGTCCCGCAATGGGTGGTGAAAGTTTTCTCGGTAATGGAGCCTTATGCCCGCATTTCCGAAGATTACCCACTGGGCGCTGACTATGTCGGCCGTGATCTTTACAGCCGGATTTTATATGGCGGTCAGGTTTCCCTGCGGGTTGCTTTCATTGGGCCGATCATCAGTCTGGTCATCGGTGTGGTCTACGGCGGTATTTCAGGATTTCTGGGCGGCAGGGTTGATACTATTATGATGCGTATCGTGGACATCATGTATGCTTTTCCCAGCCTGCTTCTCATCATTTTGTTGATGGCCTTCTTCCGGGGTACATTTGCAAACCCGGACCCGGGGTCTTTTACGTATGTCATCAGCCAGCTTGATAAACAAATGGGGGGGATGCTGTTCATTTTCGTTGGTATCGGGATCACCTCCTGGCAGACGATGGCCCGCCTGACCCGCGGTCAGGTGCTTTCGATCCGCGAAAAAGAATTTATCGAGGCTGCCCGCACAATTGGCGCCCGGGATACGCGGATCATGTTCCGCCACGTGCTGCCCAATATCGTTGGCCCGCTGATCGTGGCAGAGACCCTGGCCATTCCGGGGTATATCTCCACGGAAGCGTTCCTCTCCTTTATTGGCCTCGGTGTCAACCCGCCCACCCCTTCCTGGGGTGCCATGATTTCGGATGGCGCACAGGTGGTGCGGACGTATCCGAATCAAACCATTTTCCCGGCTTTGGCGCTGGCAATTACCATGTTTGCCTTCAACTTCCTCGGCGACGGGCTGCGTGATGCGCTGGACCCGCGCCTGCGGGGCACACAGTAGCCATTTCGTTTTGATTGCTCGACGACCTCCCGATTATCGGGAGGTCGTTTTTCGGTTAATTTGAGTTGCGGAGAAAAAACGAGCACCGCAATCCCTAATCCCGATTTCATCTGCCATTGGTATAATTAACCAGTACCATGAATTTGCTCTGCGGGTTCTTCCGCAGTTGATATCTTGTTTCAGGAGAATTATTCATGCCCTATCGTCGACGACTTAAATGGCTGCTCCCCCTGTTGCTGGCAGGATTACTGGCCGCCTGTCAACCAGCCGCACAGGAACCTGCACCGCCTCCTCCCGCAACCGATGTCCCCGCGCTGCCTACGCCCACGGTAACCCCTGCGCCGCCCAAAACGCTGGTAGTGTGCCTGCGCCAGGAGCCTGCTACCCTGTATGCCTATGGCGGTTCTTCACAGAGTATGTGGAGCGTGCTGGAAGCGGTGTATGACGGTCCTTTTGATACCCGCCAGCACGGTGTTCAGCCTGTGATCCTTGAATCCTTGCCGGATTTCGAAAACGGCGGTGCGTCTTTCGCCTTGCAGGATGTGTCGGCCGGGGATCTGGTGGTGGATGTGGATGGCAATCTGGCCGTTTTGGAAACAGGCATTCGCGTACATCCCGCCGGATGCAGCGCACAGGACTGTATTATTGAGTGGGATGGCAGCACCCCCCTGCAAATGGAACGCCTGGAATTGACCTTCCGTCTGCTGCCCGACCTGACCTGGTCTGACGGTGCCCCCCTCACTGCTGCCGATTCGGTGTATTCCTTTGAACTGTCAAATGACCCGGCTACGCCGGTCTCGCGTGAGGTGACTGCGCGCACGGCTTCCTACACCGCGCTGGATGAGCTGACGGTGAAATGGGCTGGCCTGCCGGGCTATTTCCCGCAGCGTTACCAGACCCTGTTTTGGCTGCCTTTGCCGGAGCATATCTGGAGCGGAATGACAGCCGCTGAACTGCTGGCATCTGATCTTTCCGCTGAAAGACCGCTGGGCTGGGGGCCGTATGTGATCGATGAATGGGTGCGGGGCGATCATATCCAGCTGCGCAAGAACCCGGCTTATTTCCGTGCCGATGAGGGTCTGCCAGCCTTTGATATTCTGGTGTACCGTTTCCTCGGTGAATACACCGACAGCAATCTGACCGCCTTGCTGACCGAAGAATGTGATGTGATTGACCAGGCGCCGATGGTGGACGATGATCTGGATGTGGTGCTGCGCCTGGGGCAGAACAATGAACTGCAAAGCTGGATTGCCCCGTCTGCCGAGTGGGAGCATCTCGATTTTGGCATCGTCCCGGCATCGTATGATGATGGTTACAATGCATTTGTGGGTGACCGCCCTGATTTCTTCGGCGATGTGCGCACCCGGCAGGCTTTCACGATGTGTATGAACCGCCCGCTGATGGTCAGCCGCTGGCTGTGGAATCAATCGCCGATACCGGTGGGCTATGTGGCACCCTCCCATCCGCTGGCACTTACCGATCAGAGCCCGCTGGATTATGATCCCATCGCCGGCGCGCAATTGCTTGACCAGGTGGGCTGGAGGGACTATGACGGTGACCCGGCCACCCCGCGCGTGGCGGCTGGTGTGGCGGGTGTCCCGGACGGCACCCCGCTCTCGGTCAATTATGCCACCACACAGGCCTACATGCGCCAGGAAGTGGCGAAACTCCTGGCCGCTTCGCTGACCGAATGCGGCATTCAGGTCAATGTGCAGTATTATGATCCGGCTGAGCTGTATGCCCCCGGCCCGGAAGGCATGATGTTTGGCCGCCAGTTTGACCTGGTGCAATATGCCTGGGGTTCGGGTTCCCAGCCGCCCTGCCTGTTCTATGAGAGCAGCCAGACGCCCTCCCCGGCGAATAACTGGCTGGGGATCAATGTTACCGGTTACAGCAGCCCTGAATTTGATGCAGCCTGCCAGGCGGCACGCTATGCCCGCGTGGATAATACCGCCGCTTATACTGAAAATCATCAGGCCGCGCAGCGTATTTTTGCTGCCGATCTGCCGGTGGTGCCCTTGTATTATCGTACTGCTGTTACCCTGGCACGGCCAGATTTGTGCGGTTTGAATATGGACATTACCGCGCGCAGTGCCTTGTGGAATTTGGAAGCGCTTGGGTATGGTGAGCTTTGCCCTTGAGGACAGTTTGGGAAAGGGATCGTATATGGATCGAATACTGATAGTGGATGACGCGCTTGATCTGGGGCGTTTGTGGCAGACTGCACTGCGCACCGCGGCGCCTGAATTGAACATTGCCGTGGTGCCCTCCGCCGAAGAAGCCTTGCTGGAGGCAAATTACCATGTCATTGATCTTTTAGTGACAGACATTCGTCTGCCCGGCATGGATGGTCTGGAGCTGGTGGAACGCATCCGCCGCCTGCATCCAGATATCAAGGTCATTCTCGTTACCGGGATGCGCGATGCCAATTATGAAAAGGCAGTCAAGGCGCTGAATGCCGATGCTTTCTTCGAAAAACCGTTTGAACTGGAAATCCTGGTCACAAAAGTGATGACCCTGCTGGAACTGGATACGGATTCCTGCTGCCCGGAGATAGATGCTGTGGAAGTTACATCTACAGAATCCAGGATGGACACGCGCCTGTCTGATGTGCTGGTCTCTTTCCGTGATGAAGTGAATGCGCTCGCGATAATCTTGCTGGACAGGGAGGGGAAAATAGTGGAACTGTGTGGAGACATCCCCGCGCCAGATTTTGAAAGCGTATGGGTGCCATCCATGCTGAAAGTGCTTAAAGCCGGCGGCGAGGTCTCTCATCTCTTGGGAAAAGATGTGCCTGAGAAAGATATCCTTGCCTTCAGCGGCAAGACATTTGACATGATGCTGCTCGCGCCGGTCGCCGGGTATTCGCTGGTCAGTATTCTGAAGAGTGGACGTACCACAGTGCGCCCGTCGCTGGTTTTTGAGGCGACGACAATCGTGCAGCCAGTACTGGTGAAAATCCTTGCGGAAATGGGCATCCCCGCGGAAGAAACGACGCCAACGCCGGCTGCAGAAGTCCCCCTGGCGGAAGTTGAACCGGAGGAAAACCTGGAAAATATGCTCTCCCAGTCCCTTCAGCAGGATGCGGATGCTTTTTGGAATGCTGCCCCTGATGTGAATGTGAAATCAAATCAGAATACGCTGACCTTTGAGGAAGCCAAACGGCGCGGATTGACGCCCAAAGACACTGGATAATCTGCTGTGACCTTATAAAAACTGCCGCCCCGTATGGGGCGGCAGTTAGTTTGTAGATCAGCTTATCAAGCCGGGTTTACTCGATCGTCCATTTTTCGTAGCGGTCGTATCCGGTCAGGGAGACGAAGGCTTTCACTTCCGGGCGAATAATTACCCAATCGCTGTACCAGGCCAGCGGGGAAACCACGGCTTCATCGACGACGAGAATCTGCTCTGCCTGGGCATACAGGTCCATGCGGGCCATTGGATCTGCTTCCTGTCCAGCTCGTGTCATCAGTTCGTCAAATTCGGGGCTGTTCCAGTCTACCACGTCGGCGTAAGCGCCGCCAGCAGAGAAAACCTCTTTGAGGAAGTTGTTGGCATCCGGGTAGTCCTGCACCCAACTGCTGCGATAAACATTTTCTTTGCCTTCTTTACGGCTGACTTTGAAGACTGCCCATTCCTGGTTGGTCAACTGAATTTCTACGCCCAGATTGTCTTTCCACATCTGCTGGACGGCTTCAGCGCGCATCTTGTGACCTTCGCTGGTGTTGAACATCATCACAATATTCAGGTCCGCAGCGGTCTGCCCGGTTTCATCCAGGTATTCCTGCAGCAGGGCTTTGGCGCCCTCAGGATCGTAGGCTACACCCAGGTCGGGATAGGCAGCCGTGGTGGGGCAGCCGGAAGCACCGGGGTTGCAGAACCAGTTCGCAACAATGCCGCTTTTCATCACCTGAACCAATGCTTCGCGGTCAATCGCCATGGAAAGAGCCTGGCGCACACGCACATCATCGGTTGGGGCCAGCTGGGTATTGAAGCTGTAGAATTCGGTTCCCAGGGTGCTGGTTGGGTAGAGCCACTGTGAGTAATCGGGATCAGACATGATGCGGTCATAATCCCCGGCGGGGAAGGCGGCTACATCCAGATTGCCGGCTTCAAATTCAGCCAGGGCGCTGCTGGTGGGGATGATTTTCCAGGTAACAACGTCAATTTGCGGGGTGGGGACAACTTCGTCGCCGGGCCAGAAGGGGTTCTTAACGATGGTCAATTCGGAGTCGTGGATCCATTCCTTCAAGGTGAAGGGGCCGTAGCCCTGGAAGAAACCTGTTTCGATCCAGCGGTCGCCGCGGCCTTCCGTGCAGTCGCTGCCTTCAATCAGCCATTCGGGCATCGCGTGATTGAACCACAGACCGATCACGCTCAGGTTATAAACAGCCGGGTCAATGAACTTGACTTCCAGCGTTTGGGCATCCAAAGCTTTGACGCCTACGGTGCTGAAATCGTCGGTCTCGCCCTGGCTGAAAGCTTCGGCGCCCTGAATGACGGCACCCTGCACGTACGCATAATCAGCGGCTGTGGCAGGGGTCATCGTGCGGCGGATACCGTATACGAAATCATCTGCGGTGACCATGCGGGGGTTGCCTTCGCAGTCCATCACTTGCACGACTTCTTCCTTTACAGCGTCCCAGCGGACCCAAGGCACATCGTCACGGATGGTGAAGGTGAAGGTTACCCCGTCATCAGCGACCACATAATCAGTCGCCATGGCGAGTTCATTCTCTGCAGTTTGTTCGTTTTGGCGGGTCAGGCCGACGGTAGTTTCATCAATGATGAGAATACCGCTTACATCCCAGGCCAAAGACGGGTCAATGGTGGGGAAATCCTGATTGTAGGTAAGCCGCAAGACTTTTTCGGCGGCCGGGGCAGCTTCCTCTCCGGCTTCACCTTCAACAACGACGATGACTTCTTCGCCTTCGCCTTCGACGACGACGGTTTCGATCATTGTGTCCGGTGCAGCTGGAGCCGGTTGGCAGGCAGCCAAGACCATCGCAGTGATGATAAACAGACTGACAGCTAATAACGTTTTGTTACGTGACATTGTTTCTCCTCCAAATCAAATTGTTTATTAATACTGCTCGACCGTAAGGCAATTTTTTTTCGGGGCTCCTTTCTGGAAAACCTGCTTGAATGTATTCCCGGTTTGATTATAATAAAAGAACCGCTGCAGAAAACTGAAAGCGGATTGCTTATTGAAATAGGATACGATAAACGGAAAATGCCTGCCAGCCTTATTTTATTGTGATCGGGACACAATGTACGTTTTTAATGACAGGTAGATGCGATATATAATTTATAGCACAAATTTCATCAACTGGCAATTCGTTTCGGTTGGCAGTTTATTCTAAAATGTGTTAAAATCAGGCGGCTATAGTACAATTGAGACAAATCTAGGGGCGTGGTGCAATGGCAGCACACCGGACTTTGAATCCGTGAATCTTGGTTCGAATCCAGGCGCCCCTGCTCGTTTCAACATACTGCCCACGCAGACGGGCTTTGCACCGCTTCGGCAGTGCAAAGCCTGGATTGTTAATAGAGGCTTTATCAGAGGAGTATTGACAGGATGAAGACAACCACAGTAATTCTCGCAGCTGGACAGGGAACGCGCATGCGTTCTGCCCTGCCCAAAGTTTTGCATTCTTTGGGCGGCAAACCGCTGCTGCAATACTCCCTTGACCTGGCCGCGCAGCTTGGTTCAGACTCCCCGGTAGTGGTGGTGGGGCACGGCGCTGACCAGGTACGTGAAACTGTCGGTGATAAAGCCCGCTTTGCGGTGCAGGAAAAACAGCTGGGCACGGCCAATGCGGTGCAGGCTGCCGAGACGGCGGCGGCGGGTGAGGCTGATCTGGTGGTGGTGATCAGCGCGGATATGCCCCTGCTGCGTCCTGAGACCCTGCAGGAGCTGGTTCATTGCCAGATGGAGAACCCTGGCCCGCTGACTCTGTTGACCGTGATTTCGGATCATCCCCGCGGCTTTGGGCGGATTGTGCGCACTGCGGAGGGGGGCGTGGCTGCAATCGTTGAAGAAGCACAGGCCGCGCCGGAACAGTTAGCCATCCGTGAACTGAACGTTGGCGCGTATTGCTTCCGCGATGACTGGTTGTGGCCGGCATTGAACCGTGTGAAACTCTCTCCCAGGGGCGAGTATTACCTCACCGATCTGGTAGAGATTGCTGTTGCCGAGGGGCAGGCGGTGCAGGCCCTGGTGGCCGAAGATATGGAAGAGACGATCGGGATTAACACGCGGGTACACCTTGCGGAAGCCGAAGCCATTCTGCGGCAGCGCATCAATACTGCCTGGATGGAATCTGGCGTGAGGATGATTGACCCTTCCGCAACCTATATTGATGCCTCCGTGCAGATTGGCCGCGATACGGTTATCTGGCCGAACACGTACCTGCACGGCAGCACCGTCATCGGGGAGGACTGCGAGATTGGCCCCAATACGATCATCCGCGATACCAAAGTCGGCAGCCGCTGCAAGATCCTTGCTTCTGTGCTGGAAAAAGCAGAACTAGAAGATGGTGTGGATATGGGGCCGTTTGCCCGCCTGCGCAAGGGCGCGCATCTGGCCGAAGGCGTTCACATGGGCAATTTTGGCGAGGTAAAGGATTCGTATCTTGGCCCTGGCTCCAAGATGGGGCATTTCTCCTACATTGGCAACGCCAATATCGGCAGAGAGGTCAATATCGGCGCCGGGACAATTACCTGTAATTATGATGGCAAGCATAAACATCTCACAGAAATTGGGGATGATGTGTTCATTGGCAGCGATACCATGCTGGTTGCGCCGGTCAGGATTGGCGCAGGCGCGCGCACTGGTGCAGGCGCAGTGGTGACGAAGGATATTGATGCCAATACTACCGTGGTGGGTGTGCCTGCCCGCCCGCTGCATAAGTCGAAAGAGAAAGATGGAAGCTGACTTAATCTGGCTGCTTCTGGCAGCCTTGTTCATTCTTGATCTGTTATTTACGGCGTCGCGTGCCAGTTTCACCTATTTGCGCGAATCGCAGTTGGAACAATACGCAGAAACCAACTCCTCGTCGGTTGAAAAAATCCAAAAGTTGATGGATCTCAGTCATCTGCCTGCCACACTCCGTATGAGCGTGGTGCTGGTGCATTTTTTGATGGCCGGGATTGGCGGCTGGCTGGCGGTGCAATGGATGCAGGAGGTTTATCCCTGGTGGGGTATTTTGGGGCTGCTCGTATTTGCTTTTTTGACCTTGTCCGTGGAGTTTATCCTTGAAGGCCGGGTGTTAAAGTCGGTTGAACTGTGGGCGGTGCGGTTGCTGCCGGTGGTCCAATTTCAGGATGGCCTATTTCGGCCTTTGGCGCGCTTGTTGATGCGCATGCTCGGTGCGGATACAGAGCTTAAACGCAGTCTTGGATCGATGACCGATGATGAGCTGAAAACCTGGGCTGAGGAAAGCCTGTCGGACGAAAATACGCTGGAAAAAGGCGAGCGGCGCATGATCTACTCGATCTTCCATTTCAGTGATACCCTGTGCCGTGAGATCATGGTGCCGCGCATTGACGTGTTTGCCCTGGATGTGAATACCTCGCCGCCAGAGGCGATCAAGATGGTGCTGGAGTCCGGACATTCACGCCTGCCGGTCTACGAAGAAGGAATCGATAATATTATCGGTTTGCTGTATGCCAAAGATCTGCTCGAATGGCAGGTGAATGGCAATAACAATATGGAGCGCGAGATCCGCACCCTGCTCAAGCCGGCCTATTTCATCCCCGAGGCCAAGCGGGTGGACAAGCTGCTGCGCGAAATGCAGGCCCGCGGTGTGCACCTTTCTGTGGTGGTCGATGAATACGGTGGCATGGCCGGCCTGGTCACGCTGGAGGATATTGTCGAGGAAATTGTCGGCGAGATCCGTGATGAATATGACCAGTTGGAAGAAGACCCCTATGAACAGGTTTCGGCAGATGAGTACGTTTTTCAAGGCCGGATTGATATTGAAGATATCAACGATTTGATTGGTACGCACCTGACCCGCGAGATTTCGGATACCCTGGCCGGGTTCATCATCGGCGAGATTGGCGCCGTGCCGGAAGGCGGCGAAAGCGTGGAAGTCGAGGACTGGGTGCTGACCGTTGAGCAGGTGATCGGACGCAGCATTCGCAGTGTGCGCGCAAAACGAATTCCTCAACCCGAAGAAATGGAAGGAGAGCAAGAGAATGGTAAGTAATGAAATGAAAGAAAAGCTGGTCCAGCTGGCGATTGAAGCCCGTGAAAAGGCGTATGTGCCCTATTCGCATTATCAAGTGGGTGCGGCCTTGCTAACCAAAAGCGGCAAGATTTTCACCGGCGTCAATATCGAAAACGCTGCTTACCCGACCACCATGTGCGCGGAACGGGTGGCGGTGTTTAAGGCCGTCTCGGAAGGTGAGAAGGA
The DNA here is from genome assembly GCA_964447155.1 of uncultured Anaerolineaceae bacterium. Taxonomy (GTDB): domain Bacteria; phylum Chloroflexota; class Anaerolineae; order Anaerolineales; family Anaerolineaceae; genus SMBSF63. The sequence continues at coordinate 10,384 of CAYURM010000009.1, read as the reverse complement.
ATTTGAAGCGATGGCCGTGGTCACTGCAAATGCGGGATTTTGCTGCGGGGGCTGCCGTCAGGTACTGGCCGAGTTTGGTCTTGATACGCTTGTGCTGATTGCTGATAATCAGGGTAATGTGCACTTTGAGATGACTGTCAGCGAGTTGCTGCCCGGTGCGTTTACGCCGGAGTTTTTGGAAAAATAAATGCTGGTGAATAAAGCGCAGCTTATGGCTGCGCTTTTTCGATTAAAATACGGGTGTAATGATGTTGCGAAACATCATTGTAGTAGCCACTTTAGTGGCTATTTCTCCACAAGCTATAATGATTAAAGTCATTACTACAATGATGTAAAATGACAGTGTTGTAATAGTGATTGAGGCTGCAACCTGCAAGGATTTCATCATGAGTGCAAAAGCACAATCCGACGATGAAAAGCACGCCGTCCTTCAACGCAGGATTCAATTTGGCTATCCTTTACATGCGCCACCACATCCATTTCGAGAGCATAACATTTTCTTGATCACCGCAGCAACATATAAACACCAACGCATTTTGAATACAAAACAGCGTCGCGCAGTTTTTCAGGAAGATTTGCATGATTCTCTTCGTCAAATAGAATGTGAGTTAATTGCCTGGGTCATTTTGCCGGATCATTATCATTTTCTTGCTGAAATGTCTGATTTGAATGATTTGGCAGTGCTATTGCAATTGCTTCCTGGACGAAATGCACGAAAATGGAATCAAGAGGATTTATTAACCGGGCAGCGCAAGGTCTGGTACCGATATACAGATCGCGTGATGCGGAATGAAGTGCATTTGGAGAAGTCTTTCAATTACATTCATTACAACCCTGTCAAGCATGGTTATGTGAATGATCCTTATGCGTGGCAATGGAGCAGTTTGCAGGTTTATCTTGAGCAGGAAGGCCGTGAATGGCTGCAAAATTGTTGGCGTCGTGCTGCTCCTACGGGCGAGTTTGGAAAAGGGTGGGATGATTAATTGTACGGCAAGCCAGACGGCTTCAGCCGTTATAGCCTGCAAAGGGTAGCCAATGAAGTGGTTACTACGATTATGTAAATGGAATTGTGTTGTTGTGAATAAAGGAATTTTATACAGGAGCAAGAATTAGACAATGCCATCCACCGAGCGATCCAAACGCGTAGATGCCGTCGTCCTGCGTCATTCTGACTGGGGCGAGGCGGACCGCATCCTCGTGCTCTACACCCGCGAGATGGGCAAGGTGCGCGCCATCGCCAAAGGCGTGCGCAAACTGCGCTCGCGCAAGGCCGGCCATCTTGAACCTTTTACCCGCGTTATCCTTCAGCTTGCCAAAGGCCGTGACCTGTGGATCGTCACCCAGGCCGAGACCGTGGAGGCTTACCAGCCCCTGCGCGAAGACCTGGAACGCATGGGTTACGCCTCCTATATTGTCGAACTCATGGACCGCTCCAGTGGGGAGGAAGGCGCAAACCTGCCGCTCTACCGCCTGCTGACCGATACCCTCCAACGCCTGGCCGAAAGCGATGATCCCTTCCAGGTGGTGCGCTACTACGAACTGCGTCTGCTCGACCTGCTTGGCTTCCGTCCGGAGCTGAAGGTGTGCGGCAACTGCGGAAAACCGATCCAGCCGGAGGACCAGTTCTTCTCCGCCGAGGTGGGCGGCGCGCTGTGCCCCAACTGCAGTAAGGGTGTGCCCGGCGTGCGGCCCATGTCGATGCGCACGCTCAAGTTCCTGCGCCATTTCCAGCGCAGCACCTACGCCGATGCCATGCGCGTCTCTCTGCCTGACCCCGTGCGCCCTGAAATGGAAGCTGCCATTCAGTCCTATCTGATGTACCATCTCGAGCGCAAGCTGAATACGCCGGATTTTCTGAAATTAGTACGCAAGAAAAATTTATAATTTATATATTACAATTCATAATTAACTACACCCTGCACGCTGGATTTGTCAAAGCGACGGGTGTTTTTGTTTATGCTGGAAAACTTGTACAAATATGCAATCGGATTGCATATTTGTACAAAAAATAGTTCTGGGCTTTTCTTTTGTGAAATGCCTGGCAATAAAAAGTTATTGTGCTTCGCTTTGCTCTGTACTCTTGAAACCGGATATAATAGATAATAATAGGACGTGTTATTCAATCAGATACGGAGGCAGAGATGAAGATCAGTGCGAGGAATGTGTTGAAGGGCAAGGTGAAGAAGGTCATCCCCGGGGTGGTTAATTCGGAAGTGGTTATTGAAACGGCCAGCGGTGAGACGATCGTGTCCATCATCACCAAAGAGTCTGCGGAGAGTTTGGAACTGGCGGAAGGCAAGAAGGTGTATGCGGTGGTCAAGGCTTCTAATGTGATGGTGGCGGTGGACTGATCCTGCGGAAAACACTACAGGCCTGACGGTTCTGGTAACCTGTCAGGCCTGTGTATTTAAGGTTGGAATTCGTATTATTCCTCGTGTTTTTCTTCGCTGCCCATGAAGTACGGGGTGGTGGCGTGGCCGGGTTTGCTGACCCCTTCGCGTTTGAAAACCGCGCTGACCGTCCTGAACAGGATACGCACGTCCAGCCCCAGTGACCAGTTGTCCACATACCATACATCCAGGCGGAACTTGTCTTCCCAGGAGATGGCATTGCGCCCGTTGACCTGTGCCCAGCCGGTGATGCCGGGCAGCACGTCGTGGCGGCGGGCCTGTTCGGGGGTGTAGCGGTCGAGGTATTCGACCAGCAGCGGGCGGGGGCCGACCAGGCTCATTTTGCCTGAGAGCACGCTGAACAGCTCCGGCAGCTCGTCCAGGCTGGTAGCCCGCAGGAGTTTGCCGAATCGGGTGATGCGCTTCTCATCCGGCAGGGGGTTTCCCTGGCGGTCCACGGCGCTGCGCATGCTGCGGAATTTGCACAGGGTGAACACCTCGCCATGATAACCGGGCCGCGGCTGGCAGAAGAACAGCGGCCAGCCCTGGATGATCAGCAGCACTACGGCGACCACCAGCATGATGGGCAAGGCGATCACCAGACCGAGCAGGGTTACCAGCAGGTCAAACAGGCGTTTGGAGAGGGGGACGCCGCGGGGGAAGAGTTTCATGCTGGCATTTTACCAGAGAGTTGTTCTTCTGTCATTGCGATAAGGGTTATGGCCCGACGTGGCCGCGAAGCGTCAGCCACTGTCAAGGAGATTGCCACGCTCCGGCTCCGCCTTCGCTCGCAATGACATCAGAGGGGTAAGAGCATTCTTCTATGCATTATAATTTTTCCTCCACAATGACAATCCCCCTTACCTTTGTTATAATTCAGCACGGAGGATTTACAGGCAATAACCCTTCCTCCCTGGAGGCAGAAAATGACAGAGAAGAAAGGCCGCGTTTTTTCGGGGGCACGCCCCACTGGCCGTCAGCACCTGGGTAATTACCTGGGCGCCATTCAAAATTATGTTGCATTGCAGAAAGACTATAACTGCGTGTATTGCATCGTTGATATCCATGCCCTGACCACGGTTGAGACCACGCAGAACTTGAAATCCAACACGATGGAAATGGCCCTGGATTGGCTGGCCGCGGGGATTGATCCCAAAGAGTCGATCATGTTCATCCAGTCGCATGTGCCGCAGGTGATGGAACTGCATACGATCCTCTCGATGGTCACCCCGTACGGCAAGCTGGTCGAGCTTCCCACCTTTAAAGACAAGATCAGGGAAAACCCCAAGAACATCAACTACGGTCTGGTTGGGTATCCTGTGCTCATGTCAGCGGATATTCTGCTCTACAAGACCGACGTGGTGCCGGTGGGTGTGGACCAGGCTCCTCATCTTGAATTTGCCCGCGAGGTGGTGCGTTCTTTTAACTATCGGTACAGTACCGATGTGCTCATCGAGCCGAAGATGAAGATCACCCAGATTCCCAAGGTGATTGGTACCGACGGCGTGCAAAAGATGAGTAAGAGTCTCAACAATCACATCGAGCTGGCTTCGACTCCCGAGGAAACCCAGAAGCGGGTGATGACGATGAAGACCGATCCGCAGCGCCTGCGCCGTGACGACCCCGGTGACCCGGATGTGTGCAATGTTTTCTCGCTGCACAAGATCTTCTCCAGCGAAGAAGAAGTGGCGATGATCAACCGTGAATGCCGTACGGCTGGCATCGGCTGCGTGGACTGCAAAAAGCGCCTGGCTGCCAACATGAACGCTCATCTGGCGGGCTTCCGCGAGCGCCGCGCCGTTTTTGCCCAGCGCGAAGACGAAGTGTGGGACATTCTCAATGACGGGGCCAAACGGGCACGTGAGATTGCCGAACAAACCATGGTCGAAGTCCGCGAGGCGATTGGTCTGCCGTAAAAAAAAATTCTATCGAATAATCAAATCGAGGCTATTCCAAAAGGACAGCCTCGATTTGATTTAATCGCGGCCATTGAAAATTGGCGATAGTTAAAAAGACAGTGTTGTATTTTTACTCAATCCGGGATAGAATAAGAAAGGAATACAAGGAAAGTAAGGAATTCGGAGGTTTATATGGAACTCGCAAAAATTACCAGCAAAGGACAGGTTACCCTGCCGATTAATATCCGCAGAGCGTTAAACCTGAAAACCGGTGACAAGGTTGCTTTTGTTGAATTGAACGGTCAATACGTGCTTGCCAACCCTGTTTCTCTTGTGCTTCGTGAAGCCCGCGAAGGGTTTGCTGGCGAAGCAGAACGGCTCGGTTTGCAGGATGAAGAAGATGTTGTCAAATTGGTAAAAGAAGTATGTCAGAACAGAGACTGATCAGCCATGCGAGTCATGCTGGATACAAAGACTCTCAAAAAGTAAAAAAATTCAATTTGAAGCTACTTGTTTCGTATTCTAGACCATAAAATACCGTAACAAGACAGGCAATCTTTCTGGAATTCTTTAAGCTCAGTTAAGCTCAAACTTCTTTATTTCTAATTAAAGATAAAACGAGAAGAACATGAAGTACTCTATCCGCAGTATTTTTATTCATTTGCTCATATGAAGAAATTCCGTGGCAAACATTGTTTCGAATATTCCAACCTCTTTGGTCTGTTAGCAAAGTGCGGAAATAAATACTCGCATCTTTCCCAAGAGCAGATATCACTTCTTGACTCTTAATTAATTCATCTAGTGTTTTTAAATGATATCCACCATTCCGACTGGGTTTTAGTATTGCTCCTCCAGAAAGTTCAACTAAATTTCTAATTACCCGTTCTATTTGCGGTACAAGAAGATGAATAGATTGATTATATTTTCCAACAAAGTAGGCATCAATACCATCACTCAAGAATTTCTCATCCTGTTCATTGATAATAGGGGACTCAAGGATAAATTGAATTAATTCATTGGTTGTTACTGAATATTCTTTGGTAATTCTAATAAGAACTTCGCTCAAGAATATACTTGAGAGGCTTAAATTTTGTGACATCTGATGAACAATATGTCCATCGATATCCTCATCAAGAGGACCAACTTTTGCTAAAATTCGCCCTTGAGAATCAGTTATTTGTGTTGTAACCAAAAACGCGAATGGGGAACGATTTGACAAATCACGCAATAAATCCTCTATTTCTTCTACACTTGGTATGAAATTTATGATCATGAATTGAAGAGATTTAGAAATTTCCCCCCTTAAAAAACGGTTCACATACTCCTCAAATTCTTCTCTTGGAATATTGATTTCATGTGAAATTTTTTGCATATTGTCATTGAGTTTCGAACCAAGTGATTGGATAGTTTTCAATACTTGCTCGGCATTATTCCTTAGGTTGAATTGTTTATATATCTGATATATATGTTCCAAATGGGCTGCTGCAATCATTGGATCAGATTTGGATGCTAAGTGCTCAAATGATTGACCTAATGACAAAATAACCCGGTCAACCTCTTGGAAAAGCTTTTTGCCTTGATAATATTGAGCTAATCGTGTTGCTGCTTTTTCAGATACCCAAGGATCATCATCGTCAAGTCTAAGTAACCGCTTTTCTAAATCTGCAACAATCTTCTTTTCTTCATTCTGAGTAAGTTTAATTTTTTTGTTATTCACGAGAAGATCAAAACCTAACCCCCACAGGCCTGGTTTTGCATCATCAGTTACTCCTGCTTCATAATTAAGGATAATCTGTTTTGAACGTGAAATTAATTCCTGATTATTCACAGACATTGAAACAGAAAAAGCACGCTCTAATTTTTGAACCATACTTACGATATACTTATGCAATCGCCGTTCCACAATACGATGTAATGCCCTCACATAAATAATTGCATATTCAAATTCAGGCTGCTCGTCAATCGCAGTTTCTGATAAATCCCATACTAACCCCGAATATCTTGCTTTCAGAAGAGGGTTGTTTGTTTCTTTAGATCGTTTTTTCCAGTATTCAATCATCAGAACATCAATTTCAGAAATGCTTGGGTTTTCAATGATTTTTCCCCCTTCCGCCTCCCACGTGGCCATTGGGCCAAAATAGGTTCCCCAATTCGACATATGATCATGGTATTCGTGACAAGAAAATGCTACTACCTCATACTTCCATTCATTGCACGGCTTATCATCTACTTCTTGATTTCTGATACTCGTTAATTCCGACAATATATCATGCTCAGATACCCCAACCATATTTTCGATCTCAGCAAGTTTGACATTCAGACTTTCAATAGCAGGATTCATTTTTTCACTTTTCCTCAAGGTAATTTTCCAGGTTTCTATTATTATATTCATATATCAAAAAAACTACGCTCTTAAAAGTATAGATATGCCCACAAAAAACATAAGTTATTGGATTTGGTTCGCAGGAAGGGTTGCTGCCCTACCCTTAAACAGAAAATGCGCCCAATTTGGGCGCATTTTTTTATCCCAGGTACAGGTTCCCGCGAAATCCCCCGATAGGTGAACCTGTCTGTACCTTATTTTTCCAGTGGCATGACCAGTGCCAGCACCAGGTAGACCAGGATGCCGTGTCCGAAAGTCAGGGCCATCAGGATGAAGATCAGGCGCACGATGCTTGGGTCCAGGTCCAGCCATTCGGCCAGCCCGCCGCACACGCCGGCGATCATCTGCTCGTCACGGCTGCGGTGAATATTTCCTCTTTCATTCATTGCAACACTCCTTTTTCAATAAAACTACTGTTTATCCAGCTATATTTCCAGCTTCAATTTCTGAGGCGGTTTGTGCAGCCTTCTCAATTACACCAGTCTCTTCTGTGGGTTGTTCAGCAGCCACTGCGGGTGCAGCAGGTTTGTCTGCGGGCAGTTCCTTGTGGCCGAGCATGGCCTGGGCCAGCTTACCCTGCCATTTTGCCATCCAGTTCAGCAGGTGCAGCGAGGCGGGCGCCGCAAAGATGCCCACCAGGAAGGACAGACCTGCGATCATATACGGGTCGGGTCGGGCAATGAAGACCTGATTGTTGAAGAGCTGGAAGTGAATATTCCAGTCCCCCGTATAGATCTGCCAGCCAGGGATGACCAGCGCCAAGGGCACCAGGAGCAGGCTGACGGAAGTTGCCAGCACTGTCGTCGCCACGGTGAAGTTGAGAATGCCCAGCGGGAATTTGAGCAGCAGGTAGAGCATCCCTTTCCAGGTGACCGGGTTGTTGAACCAGGCTTTCATCCGCCCCCAGAAATTTGCGGCCGGGTCAACCGGGTGGTTCATTGGCGGAATGTTGACCCGCAGCAGCCCGGCAGATAACCAGCGTTCAAAGGCAGTCAGCCCCCAGGAGATGGCGAACACCAGCGCCAGCACCAGCAGGCCAATCCAGATGATGACCAGTGAAATGCCCAGTGACCAGCCGGTGACCAGGAAAACAAAATAGGCGATCCCCAGCGGGAAGGTAAGATACAGGTAGGCGAGATTCAAATAGGTTGATGCCTGCGCGAACACGCCATAGAATTTTTCAAAGAATGATTTTTCTTTCATCAGTACCCTCTTTTATTTTAGATTTCACTATTACATACGCATCACCGCTGGAAAAGTTGCAAAAAAAATCTCCCGCAGATTTTTCGCTGCGGGAGAAGGAAAGGGTTATTCAGAAATGGACAGGGGAGCGATCCGCTGTGCTGCGTCAGCGTACCACCAGCCACGCGCCTACCCCCATCACTGCCATACCGATGATGCGCGGCAGGGTCATTGGGCGGACATCAAGCCCCAGCCAGCCGAAATGGTCCATGACAGCCCCTAATGCCAGTTGGGCTGCTACCATGATCGAAACCGTTGCTACTGAACCCAAACGAACAATGGCGATATTCACTGAAGAGATCACCACCAGTCCCAGCAAACCTGCCAGCCAGGTATACCAGGGGGTCTCGCGCCAGGCGCGCATATTCCCGCCGCCGATTAACAGCAAAATCATCCCGGATACGATCGTGCCGCCTATATGCACAATAAACACACTCTCGATTTGCCCGATACGCTGGTTCAGGATACTGGCTAAGGGTGATTGAATGGTCACTGCCATGCCGGCGATCGCCGCCAGAAAGGCTGCTATCAGGATATTTGTCATCGGTTTTCTCCATTTATAAAATAAAGCTGGCGGCAACCTACCACCAGCCATACGCTGAAATGATTTCTGGCACGCAGCCTTAGTACAGGTAATCCTTCAGGAAGCGGCTGCGGGTGGGGTGACGCAGCTTGCGCAGGGCTTTGGCTTCGATCTGGCGGATGCGCTCGCGGGTCACATTGAAATAGCGGCTGACCTCTTCGAGGGTATGATCCTTGCCGTCAATCAGCCCAAAACGCAGTTCCAGCACCTGCCGCTCACGTTCGGAAAGCGCGCCCAGCGCCGACTGCACCTGTTCGCGCAGCATTTCACGCGCGGCGGCGTCCATTGGCTCCAGGGCATCTACATCCTCAATAAAATCACCCAGCGAGCTGCTGTCCTCGTCACCGACGGGGCGTTCCAGTGAGATGGGTTCATCTGCCGATTGCAGCACACGCTGTACCTTGGCGGTGGCCCACACCAGACGGCGTTCCAGGTCAGGATCCAGTTCTTTGTCTTCCTCTTTGGCCGCCTTGATCGCTGCCACATCTTCTTCCTGCATGAAGTTGGATTCGATCGCCAATTCTTCGTTGGTGGGGTCGCGGCCCAGGTCCTGCACCAGCCGGCGCTGGACGCGCATCAGGCGGGTGATGGCTTCAAACAGATGCACCGGGATGCGGATGGTGCGCGCCTGTTCAGCGATATAGCGGCTGATCGATTGGCGGATCCACCAGGTGGCGTAGGTGCTGAATTTGAAGCCGCGCGTCGGGTCAAATTTATTCACCGCCCGCAGCAGGCCGAGGTTGCCCTCCTGGATCAAATCAAGGAAAGAAATGCCCCGCCCCAGATAGCGCTTGGCAATGCTGACCACCAGACGCAAATTGGCACGGATCAGCGCCTGGCTGGCTTCTTCTGCCAGGTCATCGATGCATAGTATGTCCGCTTGCAGCGATTCTTCGTCTGGTAAGTGACGCTCAAAGAAGGCCATGCGCGGCATTTTTTCTTTGCGTTGAAAATGGGCGAGTAAATCCTCTGCCAGCGGCGGAGGCATGACGTACATTCCCAAAAACACATCAAAAAACTGGCGGGCGATGCTGTCCCAGGCGTCATTCTTTCCCCAAATGCCATTGCTTAGATACGAGCGCAGATAAGAAGGCTCGTCTGAAGCCCATGAGGCGCGTAAAGCCTGGGCTTCGCTGAGGATCAGGGGCAGGTCTGGCAAATCCAGTCCGCCTTTCGAACCGGTTCGTTTTCGCAGGGCTTTCCAGGCAGTGCCAAGCTGTTTGTGACTGCTCTCTTCCCGTTCAGGGAAGATTTTCGAGAAATCAGGCAAATCGTCTTCTTCCAGCATCTCAACAATTTTTTCCAGCTGGTTCCAGGAATCAAGCACACCCTGGATGATTACCAGATAAACCAATTGATGCTGACTCAGCTTGCTGCGTTCGCCATCCAGGCTGCCTTCCAGAATAGACGCAAGAATACAACTGGCAGCAATGCGCGTAGCCAGACGAAATTCGCTGTCGGCGTCCAGCAAGTCAATTTGTCCAATTTCTTTCAGGTATAAGCGCACCGGGTCTTCAGAAAGCTCAACCGCTATTGAGGGGTCTTCGAGAATCTCCAGGGGGTCCTCCACTTGGGTCTCTTCTGTCCAGTCGTCAATATCCCCGCTTTTGTCATTTTCGTCGGTGTCTGACGATTCTCCTTCATCTTCTAGCGCCTCGTCAGCTTCCCCTTCATCCAGTTCTTGCTCAAAGTTGAATGCATGCGCGCTTTTCTTGCTGCCCGTCCCACGGGGTGACGGTTTTTTTTGCTGCTTCGATGGAAGCGTGTCCGATAAATGAGCGGAATTGGATGGTTCCATGTGCATAACTATACCATTCCCAGGATGTTTAATCCACTGATGTTACGCAAAAGAGGCAAAAATCGGGTAATCTTAAGGCATGGACAAAGA
>CAYURM010000008.1:0-102195 GCA_964447155.1 uncultured Anaerolineaceae bacterium | reverse complement strand
TAAGCTGGCGGTTGTGGAACCTCCCGCAGGGATGAGATTGAAAAGTTGTATCGAAGCTCAATCCTTGCCTTGACGGCCTGGTGATTTCTTCGAAACCTGCGGGAGGGGGATTTGAACAGAATTCATCCGCTTGACAGTTTAGCGGGGGTAAGATAGCATTGAATCGCTTAAATACCGGTTTGATTCGCGGTGCGATTTATCGAGATATAACCGAAAACAAACCACAACGGGAGATGAATCGTGCTTGAAGCGAAAGAAAAGGATCCGAAGAGCCTGACCGATATTTTACGGGAACGATTAAAAGGTGTTTTGGATGCGGCGGCTGGTTTTTTGTTGAAAATCGGTTTGACTGCCAATGCGTTAACCCTGATCGGATTGGCCGGTCATTTTGTGGCTGCTTTTTTGCTCTTAAGGGGGCATATCTTCCTGGCGGGAGTGGTGTTGCTGGTGCTGGCACCCGCCGATGCGCTGGATGGTTCCATGGCACGCTTGCAAGGCGATGTCAAGCCTTTCGGTGCCTTTCTGGATTCGGTAACAGATCGTTATGCTGAGCTGCTTCTCTTTGGCGGGTTGCTGCTCCACTATATTTCCCAGGGTAATATAATGGCTTGTGTACTCGTCTATTTAGCAATGATGGGATCATTGATGGTTTCGTATAGCCGTGCGAGGGCTGAGGCCGTAGGGGTTGAGGCCAAAAACGGGATCATGACCCGGGTAGAACGGTATATCGTGTTGATTGCCGCGCTGCTGTTCAATTTCCCTGTAGTGGGGGTTGGAATCATCGCCGTACTGGCGAATTTCACTGCTATGCAGCGCATTCTGCGCGTGTGGCGCGATGGTCGTTGATATAAAAAATTAACGTATCCACAAGTTGATTACAGAAAAGGATGAAAGACTTATGCCAACTGGATTTCAAATCGGACCCTTGTTTGTACATTATTATGGACTAATCATCATGATCGGGGCTCTGGCGGGGGCCTGGCTGGCAGACCGGTTGGCGAGCAAGCGCGGCCTGGAAGATGAATTGATCTGGGATGCCTTGCCGTGGCTGTTAATCGCCGGGATCATCGGTGCGCGCATCTGGCATATTCTGACGCCGTCTGCTTCCAATGTGGCGATGGGCCTGACGACCAAATATTATTTGTCTCATCCGCTGGATATGCTTTCTATCTGGAATGGCGGACTCGGCATCCCCGGGGGTGTGATGGGGGGCGTGCTGGCTTTGTATCTCTTCGTGCGGAAACGCAAGGTGAGTTTTCCAGTGGTGCTGGATGTGCTTGCACCGGGTTTGATCCTGGCTCAGGCGATTGGCCGTTGGGGAAATTTCGTTAATCAGGAATTGTACGGCGCCCCTTCTGATCTGCCGTGGGCGATTGCAATTGACCCGGTGCATCGCCTGCCGGGGTTTGAACAATTTACCCATTTCCACCCCCTCTTCCTGTATGAATCGCTTTTAAATGTGGCTATCGCGGGAATTTTGCTGTATGTGGGCAGCCGATTTAAAAATGTGCTGAAGGATGGCGATGTCTTCCTGATGTATATGGTTGCTTATCCGATGGTGCGCTTCTCTTTGGAGTATCTGCGATTGGACGTGTCCAATGTGGGCGGGATCAATGCCAACCAGACCTTGATGGCGGTGATTGCGCTGGTTTCGATTGGTGCGCTCATTTGGCGGCATCGTCCTGGCGCTGTTGTGGAGACCGGTGAACCGAAGGCGGCGGCAGAAAAACAGGAAACTGTTGAATAATTTGTACGGCCATTAATGGTTGTTGTTCGGGCAGCTGCCCGAACAGAAGTTTGAGGATATTATGATCTATGCAGAAAACCTGACCAAGAAGTTCGACGATTTTGTGGCTGTGAACAGCATCCATCTCGACGTGCCGATGGGTCAGGTTCTGGTTTTATTGGGGCCGAATGGGGCTGGCAAGACGACAACGGTGCGCATGCTGGATTCGATCCTTGTGCCGACAGAAGGCCGGGCAGTGGTTGCCGGGTATGATGTGGTCAAAGATGCCGAACAGGTGCGTACCAATGTAGGGGTGCTGACCGAACATCACGGTTTATATGGGCGGATGAGCGGCGATGAGTATCTTGAATTTTTTGGTGAGCTATACGGCTTGTCCCGTTCGGTGTATCGGGAGCGGATTGACATGCTGTTGAAGCAGGTGGGCATGGATTTTGCCCGCCACCGCCGGCTGGGGGAATATTCCAAGGGCATGCGCCAGAAATTATCACTGGTGCGGGCGATGCTGCATAATCCGCCGGTGCTGCTGCTGGATGAGCCGACTTCGGCCATGGATCCCGAGAGCGCGCGCATGGTGCGCGATGCAATTAATGAGATGCGTTCCAGTGACCGCACTTTTTTACTTTGTACACATAATTTACAGGAAGCAGAAGAACTGGCCGACCAGGTGGCGATCATCTGGCATGGGCGAATCATTGCGAGCGGCCCTTTGCAGGAGATGAAAACCGGCTTGCTGGGGCCGATGGAATATGAAGCCTGTCTGGCGAATCAGCTGGATGGCTGGAAAGCCCGCCTGCCGAAGGGCGTTGATCTGACAGCGCGCGGCGAGAACTGGCTGCGTTTCAGGATTGAAGACCCCGATACAACCAATCCGGGCCTGCTGCGCAGCTTGCTGGATGACAGGCTGGATGTGGTGTCTTTCCGGGAAGTGCCGCATACTCTGGAGGAGGCCTATTTAAAGGCAGTCAGTCAGGTGCATGCCGAGAATGAAACGGGCGAGCCATTGGAAGAATCAGCAGAACTGGAGACGGCCAATGTTTGAGAGTCTGCGTCCTGCGCTGGTGATCACCAAACGTGAAATACGTGATCAGTTCCGGGATTGGCGCATTATTTTTCCGATTTTGGTGTTGACCCTGGTGTTCCCGTTTATCGCGAATTTTGCTGCTGCCCAGATGCTGGATTTTGTCAATCAATACGGCGCAGACATCATCGGCGAACGGCTGGTGCCATTCCTGATGATGATCGTGGGATTCTTCCCCATCTCGGTTTCATTGGTGATGGCGCTGGAAACCTTTGTCGGCGAGCGCGAACGCGGCAGCATTGAACCGCTGCTCAATACGCCGCTCAAGGATTGGCAGTTATACCTGGGCAAGCTGCTGGCGGCAACTTTCCCCCCTTTGCTTGCCAGTTTCTTTGGCATGGGCGTATATGCTGCCGGGTTATTGATTCAGGGCATTCCCCTGCCGGAATTTAATATCCTGATGCAGGTGCTGGCACTGACTGCTGTGCAGGCAGTGATGATGGTCAGCGGGGCGGTAGTCGTTTCTTCGCAGACCACCTCGGTGCGGGCGGCCAATCTGCTGTCCAGTTTCATCGTCATTCCGACCGCTTTCCTCATTCAGGGGGAGAGTGTGATGATGTTTTGGGGCACCAATGATACCTTGTGGTATGCCGTGATCGGTGTGTTTGTGCTGGCGGTGCTGCTGGTGCGGGTTGGGCTGGCGAACTTCCAACGGGAAGAGTTGTTGGGGCGCGAGATTGACGTGCTGAATGTGAAGTGGGGCTGTCGGGTGTTCAAGGCACAGTTCACAGGCGGGGCAAAGGGCCTGCGCGGCTGGTATCGGCAGTCGGTTTTCCCGACGCTGCGTAAAATGCGCAAGGCCATTTTGCTAACCACAGTGATTGGCGTGATTGGTATTTTTGTAGGGCGCGGGCTTTTGGCGCGGTTTACGATCCCGATTACAGAGACCTCACTGGAAGATCTGGACGCGCGCATCGCTCAACTGGTGCAGATGTGGCCGTTGTTCAGCTTTGGGCCAGTGATGTTCATCTTCTGGCATAACCTCCGCAGTCTGCTGCTGGGATTTTTCCTCGGGCTGGTGTCATTCAGTATTCTGGGGATGCTGCCGCTGTTGGGTACGATGACGGTGATTGGCTATTTGATGGCGCTGCTTTCGACCAATGGCCTGCCATTATGGAACTATGCGATGTTCATCATCCCGCATGGCATTCTGGAGATTCCGGCGCTGGTGCTGGCTACAGCAGCCGTGCTGCAATCCGGTGCTATCCTGGCAACACCTGCCCCTGGCAAGACGATCGGCCAGACCTGGCTGGAAAGTATGGCTGACTGGTGCAAGGTGATGGCCGGGGTGGTTATCCCGGCTTTGTTTGGGGCGGCGATGATCGAAGCCTGGCTCACCCCACGCATTGCCGGTTTGTTCTTTTAGCGGTTTGCGTTGCTTTTTTAACCTCTCTAAAATACAATAGCATTATTCATGCAGCGGGATCAGAAGGGAAAAACATCATGGGAGAAATCGTTGTCCTCGGTTCCGGGGCGGCTCTGACTGACGAAAATCACAAACATACTCACCTTTTCTTTCGGGAGGGGAAGGCAGGTTTGCTGGTGGATTGCGGCAGCGATCCCGTCATTCACCTTCCCAAAGCGGGGATTGAGATCAATTCGATCACTGATATTCTGTTCACTCATTTTCACCCGGACCATATTTCCGGCGCGCCGTTGTTGTTGATGGATATGTGGCTGTTGGGGCGGACGGAACCGTTGCATTTGTATGGCTTGACGCATACCCTGGACTGCCTGGAAGCGCTGATGGATATGTATAGCTGGCGCAAATGGCCGGATTTCTATCCAGTGCATTTCCACCGCCTGCCGGAAGAACCGTTGACCCGGATGATGGAAAATGACGCCTTCCGGGTTTTCACCTCGCCGGTGAAGCACATGGTGCCGACGGTGGGTGTCCGGGTGGAATTTTTGGCTGACAGCACTGTAGCGGCCTATTCCTGTGACACCGAGCCGTGTCCGCAAGTGGTGCAGCTGGCCGCCGGGGCAGATGTGTTGCTGCATGAATCCTTCGGGGAAGGGGTGGGACACTCTTCATCAGCCCAGGCAGCTGAGATTGCGGCGGAAGCCGGAGCGAAGAAGTTATACCTGATTCATTATGATTCCCTGGCTGGCAAGGAAGCACAGGCGGCGATGATCGCAGATGCGGAAGCCGTTTTTTCAGGTGAAGTAAGTCTGGCACAAGATTTAATGGTCATTCTGCCGGGTTGAGTTTCAGCCAGCAAGATGGGAAAGGCGCTGGAGGAAGCGCCTTTTCTTTTTTAAGTTGATATGTGTACTGAACGGCGGTAAAATTAGAACCGATCTGGACTTCAAGGAGAGTTTTTATGAATATTGACCAACAAGTAGCTTACCTGATGCAGGGTACCGCCTATGGCGATGAGACCCTCAAAGAGGCGATGACCAAAGAATTGCGTGAGCGGTTGATCGCGGCTGAAAAAGAAGGCCGCCCGTTAAAATTGTATTGCGGTTTTGATCCGCGCACCACAGACCTGCATCTCGGCCACACGGTTCCCATGCGCAAATTGCGCCAGTTCCAGGAACTGGGGCATGAGGTAACCTTCCTGGTTGGCAATTACACCTCCCTGATCGGCGACCCCTCGGACAAGGATGTGCTGCGCCCGCAGCTTACCCCTGAGCAGGTGGAGCAGAACGGAAAGACCTATGCGGAGCAGGCCTTCCGCATCCTGGACAAGGAGAAGACCAGAATCCGTTATAACGCTGACTGGCTTTCGGGGCTGTCTTTTGCCGAGGTGATCCGCCTGGCGTCCAATTTCACCATTCAGCAGTTCATGACCCGCGAGAATTTTAAAAAACGTTTTGAAAATGGGGATGCCGTGTACCTGCATGAGACCTTCTACTCGATCATGCAGGGGTATGATGCCTATGCCCTGGAGGCTGATGTGCAGGTGGGCGGCTCGGATCAATTGTTCAATATCATGACGGCGGCGCGCAAGATCATGACCTCGCTGGACCGCCTGCCCAATATCGCTGTGATTGTGGATATCCTGCCCGGCACCGATGGTGTGATCAAGATGAGCAAGTCTCTGGGCAACCATATTCCGATCAATACCAATGCTGAAGATATGTATGGCAAGATGATGAGCATTCCTGACTCGGCCATGCCGCAGTTCTCGCGTTTGGTAACCCGCTGGACGCCGGACATTATCGAAGCCCGCGAGAAAGCGCTGGAAGACGGTTCGCTGCACCCGCGGGATGCGAAGATGCAGTTGGCCTATGAAGTGGTGAGCACTTTCTATGGTGAAGAAGAGGCCGAACGCGGACAGGAAGTCTTTGTGACCATGTTTCAGAAGAATGAAGTGCCGGATGACATCCCTGATTTTCAACTGGAGCCCGGTTTGAGCCTGTTAGATGTGCTGGAAGCTGCTCAATTGATCGAAAGCCGTGGAGAAGGGCGCCGCCTGATCAAACAGAACGGCGTACGCCTCGATGGTGAAGTGCTTACAGATCCCTTTATGGTGCCTGGAAACGGCGTTTTGCAGGTGGGTAAGCGCAAATTCGTGCACCTGCGGCCATATCGATAAATCCCTGTTCCTGATTGTATAGATCTCCAGCGGCAATTGCTTCTGGAGATTTTTTATATTTCGGTGGTGGGCGGCATGCTCATCCCCTGTCGAAATTTGTGTTTCAGGTGATGGGACAATCTGGAAAGCACCTTGAAAAGGGCGAATTATTCTTCTGCCGGGCGGTTGAGAACAGTATCAAGCAGCGCTGTACCCATCTGACTGGCTGCCACGGGATCATCCTCTTCAAGGACGAGCGCCATTGCCAGGGGGACGCCGCGCCAGCCGGGGGTGGTGCCGGCCAGATACCAGGTGATCGTTTTATCGTCATGATGGGCAGAGGCCGTGGTTTCCCAGGCCGGCAGTCCAGATTTAGGCAGTTTGCTGGTGGTTTCGCTGACTGCTCCGGGTAGAAAGGCGATTGTCTTTTCGCCTGAGGGCAGGATGACCCAGCCTTCAAGCGGGGTGTTGACTGCGGCGGCAAAGGCCGGTGAGGGGCGTACGCCTTCTGCTGACAAGGAAGCGGCGGCCAGCGCCATTTGCAGGGGGGTGACCAGGATCGCGTCTTGCCCCAGCGCAATGCGCGTCTGGTCTTCAAGTGCCAGAATAGCGGCTGCATTGGCAGATGGCAGGGGAATGTCTGGTGTTTGGTCAAAACCAAGCGTTTGGTAGAGGGTTTTTAGGTCGGTTAAATCCAGAGCGGTGCCCATCGACAGGGATGCGCCGGGGCATCCGGCTGCCACAGCCTGATAGAGGGTAGCATTGTTTGGCAGAGGGACGGCGCAGCCCCATTTTTTCCCATCCAGAGTGAGGGTGTATTGCGCCGGGGGCGTAATCTCGATGCGGTTTTCCTTAACGGCAGTTAGCAGGAAAGGCCCCAGTGCGGTGCCAGGGGGGTACTGCCCCAGTGTGGCGCGGTTGAAGAGCGGCGCAGCAGGGTCATGGAGCGCAGTTTCCCATGACCCTTGCGCCTGGTCAGGGGAGAAGTAAGGATGAGAAGCAATTGCCAGCACTTCACCGCTTTGGGCATTCAGCAGCACCAGGGCGCCGGTATGCCCATCCATCAATTCATCTGCTTTTTTCTGTAACTGGAGATCAATGCTTAAGCGTACGTCCAGCCCTTCGGGCGGCTGGTTGTAGAGCAGCTGATTGAAAAAAATGGTGGAAGACGGGGTGCCGCGGTAGCCGCGCAGAAAATCATTCAGGCTTTGTTCCAGACCGGCCTGCCCGTAAACGGGGTGGATGTAGCCTACGGTCAGGCTGAGGGGCGGGTAGAGCAGATCACGCTGCAAGGAGCCGGGATCGCCTGTGGTGATGGCAATCGTTGTGTTGCGGCGGTCGAGCAGGGAGCCGCGGGGCACGTAGCGGTCGGCGATGCTCAGGCGTGGATTGTCAGTGCGCGTTAACAGGTCATCTGAGCGGATGATGGCCCACCAGCCGCCAAGCAAGGCAACTGCTGCTAAACAGGCCAGCATCCAGCCGGTGAGGAAGAGATAAGGTTTGTCATTGACCAGGGGGGCGGGTTCGATATCATCAGCACTGTTACTGATGAGGACAAGGATCATCAGGGCAGCAAACGAAGTTGTGAGGGAAGATCCACCGTAAGAAACGAATGGCAGGGTGACCCCGGTCAACGGCAGGAGACGCAAATTTCCGCCCACAATGAGGATAGTTTGCAGCATAAAATAGATACCCAGGCCAGCGGCCAGATAGCGGTGATAATGGTTTGTCGCCAGGATGGCGGTGTGCATGGCGCGCAGGCTGAGCAGGGTAAGCAGCAGCATCAGTGCGATCAAACCGAGGAAGCCCGTTTCTTCTGCAATGGCGGCAAAGATGAAATCGGAAATGGCGACGGGGACAACGCCCGGGCTGCCGAGGCCGAGGCCGCTGCCGAGCAATCGCCCGGAGGCAACTGCCATCAGCGACTGCACGATCTGATAGGAAGAGCCGTTGGGGTCGAGCCAGGGATTGAGCCAGGCATCTACCCGCACCTGGATGACGTCAAACAAAGCATAGCCGGCAATGCCGGCGATCAGGATCAGCGCGGCGCCAAACACCAAAATGCGTCGGCGGCCAGAAGCAAGGTAGGTGATGGCAAAATAGAGCAGGATGAAAATGGAGGCTGTGCCCAGGTCACGCTGTACCATCAGGATGAACAGCGACGCGCCCACCAGAATCAGAGATGGGGCGAGGAGCTGAATAATATTGAAACTGACCGGTTGACGGTCTGCCAGGTAGGCGGCCAGAAAGATGATCAGGAGCAGCTTCAGCGGCTCAGAGGGCTGGAAGAAGATTTTTCCGAATCCGAACCACAGGCGCGGGCCCTGTCCTTCCGGGTAAGTGCCGAAGACGAAGGTCAGCGCGGTGAGGAGCAGGCCGGTGAACAACCATACGTATTTATAACGCCGGAGCAGATCGAGGAGGTTGGGGATGCGCAGGCCGACATTGAACAGGATCAGGCCGAAAGCCAGCCAGATGGTCTGACGCAGCCCAAAAGCGGGGTTAAGCCGCCAGATGGTCATCAATCCCCAGCCGCTCAGCAGGGCAGTGACCGGCAGGAGGAAGGCGTCGCGTTCGGGGAGGCGTTTGCTGGTTTGAATATGCGTGTAGGTAAATCCTGCTGCCCACAGCGGCACGGCCAGCCAGTGCTGCCAGGGATAAGTTACCTGCCAGGAATGCAGGCGCACTGCTGGTGCAAGGGTCAGAATGGCGGCCAGCAGCACCACGGCCGACAGCGCCAGCAGGAAAAGTCGCTGCTGGAGCTGTTTTTTTGACTCGGCGGGGGGCGGGAGGAAGTTTTCCACGGGGGATTAGAGATATTTCCTGACGAGCAGGTCCAGTTTTTGGCGGGTTTCTGCCGGGATTTTGTCCGGCTGGGTCATGATCGCGTTTTTCAGGGTGTGCTGGCAGGAACAGTCTGCGGGGGCTTCCCAATCCTCGATCAGGTTGCGCATGGCTTGCTGGGCATATGCGGTATTGTTTTGCATGGTGCGGAGGACCATTTCCACACTGACTTCTTCCTCGGAGGTGTGCCAGACGTCGTAGTCGGTCACATGGGCCATGACCGCATAGCACAGCTCTGCTTCGCGGGCGAGGAAGGCTTCCGGGCAGGCGGTCATGCCGACCAGGGACATGCCCCACGAGCGGTAGGCGTTTGACTCAGCGCGGGTGGAGAAACGCGGTCCCTCAATCGTGAGGATCGTGCCGGCGCGATGCACCTCTGCGCCGGTGCGGGTGACTGCTTCGAAGAGGGAGCCAGAGAGGAAGGCGCAGAAGGGGTCAGCTACGCCGATATGCCCGACCATACCTTCGCCGAAGAAGGAGCGTTCACGGTCTTTGGTGAAATCAAAGATTTGATCCGGGATGACGATCTGGCCGGGGATGTAGTCTTCGCGCAGCGAGCCGACTGCGCTGACACTGACGACATGGTGCAGCCCGAGGGATTTGAGGGCGTAGATGTTGGCACGGTAATTGACCTCGCCGGGGGTGAGAAAATGTCCGATGCCGTGGCGGGCGAGGAAGGCAATGCGTTTGCCCGACAGGGTGCCGAGCATGATCGGGGAACTGGGACTGCCGAAAGGGGTGTCGATGTCGATGGTTTGTGTGTCTTCAAGGCCTTCCAGGCCGTACAATCCTGATCCGCCGATGACGCCGAGGATGGGTGTTTTTTTCATAGAGGTCTCCTGTTGCGGGTGGTTCATTTTTTGTAATGATAGCATAAATAAGGGTGGCGTGTGGGGACAGGAAGGGAGGAGAGTTAATGCGTGTAGTCATTATTCATAGGGACAGGTCTCCTGACCTGTCCGCCGCGTGCGGGGGAGGAGCTTGGTTTCCATTTTCTCTCCCTGCCCACACTACATTGTTTCCGTTGATTTGAGGATACCAATTATCAGTTGAGTTGTTAGAAATGCGCATAGTCGTGCCACTGCTGATTTGGTATAAATATATCTCATCATTATCGGCTACTTTTCCACGCCAAACGACGTAATCTTCATATATTTCACGCAAAGTATTATACAGAACATTTTTTTCGAGTCATTTGATATTTGTAGAAAATTTGGATTTCTACTGTTTATTATAGGCCGGGACAGAAAGATATGGAAGTTATTGAGATACGAATCATTTGGGTTAATGAGGCGGTCACCTAACGCGAAAGGCTCTACATATTCTTCCGTATTATTTGCCTGGTTATTGTATAATTTGGGTATGAAACGAGAAAAAGTTTTGGAAATTTTGCATGCTCATCAGGCCAACTTGGAAACGCGGGGGGGGGGGCAAAAGCCTGGCATTGTTTGGTTCCGTTGCCCGTGATGAGGCACAACCTGAAAGCGATGTAGATATTCTGGTTGAGTTTGATCGTCCGGTAGGATTATTCGGGTTGGTTGAACTTCAA
The DNA here is from genome assembly GCA_964447155.1 of uncultured Anaerolineaceae bacterium. GTDB lineage: Bacteria > Chloroflexota > Anaerolineae > Anaerolineales > Anaerolineaceae > SMBSF63. Next base: position 91,456 of record CAYURM010000008.1, on the reverse strand, counting down.
GATTATCTTGAAAACCTTCTTGACTGTAATGTTGATCTTGGCACCCCGGATAGCTTGAAAGAGCGAATTCGCCAGAACGTGATGGAGGATTGTTATTATGTCACCCCGCCGATGGGATGAATGAATTCAAGATGTTCTGCTCGTAATTCAGGAAATTCACTCGTTTGTTATGAATATAGAATTTGTTGATTTCAAAGATGACTTGAGAACCATACGGGCAGCCGAGTTGAACTTTATCGTTATCGGTGAAGCAGCTGGAGCTGTCCCTGAAGAAATCCAGGAAAATCATCCAGAGGTCCCCTGGCACCTGATGCGCGGCATGCGTAATCAACTGGTGCATGCCTACTTTTCAATATCACCGCAAATCCTTTGGGTCACAATTCATCAAGATCTGCCACAATTGGTCAATGTGCTGGAGCAATTGCTGCAACGCCCAGATTAATAGAATCCGCCTTACTTCAATTGATGTAAATTTCAATCGGGATAGAACTTTCCCCATGTTACAATCATGCCGGTATGGAAAACAATCATTCAACCCACGGAGACACCTACGATCCAGCCTATCAGGAGGCGTTGTTTGCTGCCGAGCAGCGCCACTTCTGGTTTGTGGCGCGCAACCGGCTGATTTCGCGTGTTGTGCAGCGCTGTCTCGGTGAACTTCCGCAAGGGAGCCGCGTGCTGGAACTGGGCTGCGGGAATGGCAATGTCTTGCAGGTGCTGATCGACGCCGTCTCTGCTGAGCGGGTGACCGGGATGGATCTGTTCATTGATGGCTTGCATTTTGCACGCCGGAGGGTGGACTGCGGGCTGGTGCAGGGGGATTTGCATACGCCGCCGTTTCGAGAAGCTTTCTCAATGGTGGGGATGTTTGATGTGCTGGAGCACATGCCGGATGACCACCTGGTGTTGGATGATTTGCGCCAGATGTTGATAGATGACGGCCAGTTGGTGATCACCGTCCCGGCGTATCCTTCTTTGTGGAGTTATTTCGATGTAGCAGCCAAACATGCCCGCCGGTACACGCAGGAGAGCCTGAGGGCGGTTTTGGAGGCCACTGGCTATGAAGTGCAGCAGGTGAGTTATTTCATGGCGCTGAGCTTCCCGCTGGTGTGGCTGACCCGCCGCCTGGCAAAGAACGACCCGCTCCCGGAGGCAGAAGCCCTGGATGAGCGGGTGGTGAGTGAGCTGCGGATTGTACCAGTGGTGAATGGGCTGGCGGCGGCGGCCTTGAGCCTGGAGGCACGCTGGGTGGGGGCAGGGCACAGGCTGCCGTTTGGCACGTCGCTGGTGGCGGTGGCGAGGAAAAAATCGTTTGACTGTACCAGATCGAAGGCGAATACGGGGCAGTCAAAAATCATGTGCTGATCGTCAGGTAAGCATACCGATCTTTGCAGGGGGGGATAAGCATTGGGTGGCGGACAGGTCACGCGCAGCGCCTGTCCCTACAAAAAAACGACAAGTCGTGACATATCCCTGCTACTCTCCGTTTTTCGTAAATCTGGGGTCGCATTTTTGCCAGGGCCAGCGACCGCTGACTTCCAGCTCCATGGTGATGCTCAGGAATGTTCGAATGAGGATGATAATGCCCAGGATAGAGACGCTTTCCAGGGTGGGGGTGATGGCTACGGAGCGGATGATGTCTGCGGCAACCAGAAATTCCAGACAGAGGAGCAGAGAGCGGCCGAGGTCTTCGCGGTAAAACTCAAAATTATGCTCGTCCTCTGGATTCTTGATTTTGGCTTTGACAAACCGAATAGTTCCCAGCACAATGCCCAGGACAATGACTCCCACGCCCAAAACATCAATGATTTCCGAGACAATTTCAAAAATGACGTTGATTTCCACGATTGACCGTCCTGTCTATGCTTTGGATAGATTTGAAACCAGCGTGATGATCTGGCGCACTTCTTTCTGAATTTTTCCTTTAATCGACTTGTCATAAATGGCGATTAATTTTGATCCGACTTCTACCTTGTGGTTATAACCGAGGAAGATGTTGTGGTTGTTTTGGATGGCAATCACGTGCAGGTGTTCGCTGTGCAGGTTCCCCAGGCGATGGCCGATCAACTCGGGGTATTGGTCTGCCTCGATTTCCACCATGGAGAAGTCGTCTTCTGTCAGGTTGACGATGCGCGATACAGATGGCTGGAGGATTTGCACTGCCGAGAAAGAGGCTGCGGTAGCGGCGGTGATGATCGGCGTAACGCCCAGGGATTCGAGCAAATTGCTGACCTTTTCTTCAAAGACGCGGGCATACACATTGGGGGCGCCTTCTTTTTTGGCGTACAGGGCTGCCATGATGTTGGTGCGTTCTTCTTTGGAGCCGATCACGACGGTGTGGCATTGTGCCAGTTCAAGCTGGTCGAGCACCTTGGTGTCGGTGATATCGCCGGTGATAGCGATCACGTTTTCCAGCAAGCTGGCTTCAATGGCCTGTTCCTTGTCTTCGAGGACAAAATACAGACGTCCGGTTACCTGGGTCTTAAGCTCATTGACCAGATACCAGGAAAATGAGCTGTCACCTGCTATGACAATATTGATTTTTTTATTCATAATTTTTTCCTTCAACGTATCGTTGATTAATATTTACGGATTTTTGTTTCGGAGGCCGACGAGGATATAGAGCAGCGGGAAGATTTCCATACGACCAATCAGCATGTGAAAGATGAGCACCAATTTTAGAAAGGGGTGCATGCCGAAATTCATCGCGGCGGTCATGCCGGTTAAGCCAACGTTGCCCTGTGACGAGAAAACAGTGAAAAGGGAATCAATAGCGGTATGGCCGAACATCATGAAAATCAGACTGCCCGTCATTGCAACCGTGATATATAACATCGTATACCCGGCCACCTTGCTGACGACATTTTCCTGGATGACATTATGGCCCATGCGGACGGGGAGGATCGTACCACTGGGATAGAAAGGTGCGCGCACTTCACGGTAAATGATTTTTCCGAGGATGATCACCCGCCACAGTTTGAGGCCGCCAGTGGCCGAGCCATAACTGGCGCCGATGCCCATCAGGACGGTCAGCATGAAGCGAAACACGTCCGGTGTTTCCGGTAACGCGAGGGTGGTATGTCCGCCCGTAGTGGAGGCTGCCGAAACGACGTAGAAGATGGTGTCAAGGGCGTTTTCCATCAAGGGGATATGGGCAAGCTGCATTTGCAGCAGTCCCAATGCCGAGCTGATGATGAGGATGATTGCAAAGGTGCGCACTTCGGGGTTGTCGATGAATTTTTTGAAATTACCACTGAACAGGGCCTGATGGCTGCTGAAGCTGATCCCGCCAGCGATCATCAACAGGATGGAGATGAGGGTCGGTATGGCACCGTAAATGCCGATGCCAATGCTGTTTGAAGAGAAACCGCCGGTAGAGAGGGAGGTCATCGTGTGGACGATGGCATCGAAAACGGGCACGCCGGCGGCCCACATACCCAGTACACCAGCCAGGGTATATCCGAAATAGATGAGCACAATCGTGAGTCCCATTTTCCACGTGCTGGTGTTGAAGTCTTCGTGCCTGCCTTCGGACTCGAACAGGCGGCGCATGACGCGTGGCGAGCTGCCGCCCAGCGAAAGCAGGAGCACAACCAATCCCAGGCCGCTCAACCACTGTGACATGGCACGGAACAGCCCCAGCGAGTAGGGCAGGGTCTCGGGGGCGGGGATCATGCTGGCGCCGGTATCCGTCCAGCCGGAGAAGGCCTCAAACAGGGCGTCGATCCAGGCCAGACCGCTGACCCGGTAGGGAATGCTGGCAATCAGGGAGATGATCGTCCAGGCCAGGGCGATGGCAATTGCGCCGTGGTACTGCTTCATCCCGCCGGTGCTGGTTTTAAGACGGATGGTTAGGGTGACAATGAAGCACAGCGCGGCTTCAATGCCAAAAGTGATCCACATCGCCTGCTCTTTCATGACGTAGGCGAGGATGGCGGGAATCAGCAAGATAAATGCAAACATGAAGAGGATGTCTGCAAGCAGGCGGATGATAGGGAGCTTCTTTTTTTTAGACTGATTCGTTGATATGGACACAATTCACAGCTTTCTGATCGTTTGTACTATTATACAAACAAATTTCGGTTCGATGCGGATTTTTGGAAGATTGGGGGGGGTGCCAGGGCAGGTTTTTGAAACAGGAGTATATTCGAACACAAACTTGCTGACGGATACGCGTTCAACTACGAACGCGCCCTGCAACGACCTGCCTGAGCAATTACAAAATATTGCAGTTGCCCTCTATCTCTGAGGCGAAATGGTGATCATCAGGTTGATCTTGCCGCAGCGCAGGCGGTCTTCCGAGATGATCACGGTTGGGGTATTGACGCGTTCATTATTAAGGGTCGTTCCATTGGTAGAATCCAGGTCTTCGATCCACCAGTTGTTGTGATGATAGCTGAGCAGGGCATGGCGGGCGGAGACGGTGTCATGCGGCAGGTAATAGTCACAAGATGGGTCACGTCCGATGACCACTTCGGCATCGTAGAATTCCTGGCGGTTCTGCTCGCTGAAATCGACGGGCGAGAGGCTGATGCGCGGGATACGGGTAACGTTGATCAACTGGCTTTTCAGGCGGATTTCGTGCCAGATGGTCAGGATCACCCAGCCCAGAAAAGCATAGATGACCAGGGCAAAGAGGATGCGGAAGATGAGAACGATGACACTGCTCATGCGGATTTCTCCTTCCCTGTGAAGGTCGGCTCGTCCGGGCTGGAAGCCGGCATCACACCGGTGCGGTCGATGGATGTGTTTTGATGGCTGTCTTCGCCATAGATGAGGGGCACACCGGCCAGTGAGATGACATCTCCCGGTTTGAGGGTGGCCTGGTGAATACGCTGCCCGTTGACATAGGTGCCGCCAGTGGAGTTGAGGTCAATCAGCATGTAATGATTCTGCATGATCCGCAGCTGGGCATGTTTACGTGAAACCCGGGGATCTTCTATGGCAATTTGATTGTCCAGCATGCGTCCGAGGTTGATCACCGGTTGGTTGAGCGGGATGGCGCGCCTGTCTTTGAGAATCAGAAAGGCGTTGATCTGCCGTACGGTATCCGAGTTTGCTGAGCCGCTTTTTTCCAATGACAGAGCGGCAGTTTCTTCCAGTTTGCTGGTTTGTTTGGCCAGGGCAATTTTAACGGTGTTGGGAGCGAGGGCATGGTCTTCGGTAAGACGGATGATCAGCGGGGTTTGGAAGCGTATGCCGGCTTCTTTGGCAGCATCCTGCAGGGTGCTGGTCAGTTCAGCCAGGAGGGGTGGGTTTTGTTCCCATTCTGCCAGGGTCTGGGGGTGCATGCGCAGCAAATAAGCGCCGGGAGCTGCCAGTCCGCCTTCGGCGTCATCTTCAATGGCATTGCGCATTGCCACCACAAGCTGCTCGGCGATGTGGAGCTGCTGCTGTTGCGGGGCCAGGCGGGCGCTTTTCTCAAAAAAAGCCTTCAGTTTTGCTTCGATTTGATCCAGTTTTCCGGTCATCGTTCACTATTCTTTCGTGATGGATTGCACCTTGTCCGCGCCGGGTGCATTAAAAGGTTGTCAATTTTGTCATTGCGAGGAGGTGTTAGCCGACGTGGCAATCCCCTGACCGCAAGGAGGGGGATTGCCACAGTCGCTCTGCTCCTTCGCAATGATATCAAGTGGTGGTGATTTTCAACAACATTTTCGTACTCCCGAAGCGCAGGGTGATACCTTCTGGTATGATTAGATTAATCGATATTGTTTTAAATTGCACTGCTTCTATTTGATTATACCGAATGATGATGAAAAATACCGAATCAGGATACAGGGAATTGGCGCATACCGCCGATTGGGCGCTGAAGGTGTGGGCACCTGACCTGGGCGGGCTGTTTATTCAGGCCGCGCAGGGTATGTATGCGTTGATGGGCGTGGAGCTGGAAGAGACGCCCTGTGTGGAACGTACGATTGCGCTAACCGGCCAGGATGCGGAAGACATGCTGGTTGGTTTTCTGGAAGAGCTGCTTTACCAGGCCGAGATACACGGCGAAGGTTATCGCAGTTTTGATGTACGGTTCGAAGAGCAGCAATTGACGGCGGTGTTGTGCGCGGTGCCGGTTCGTGGACAGGGGAAGGAAATCAAGGCGGTCACCTATCATGGGCTGAAAATTATGGAAGCGCCGCAGGGGCTGGAAACCGTGATCGTATTTGACGTGTAACTGCGTTGGGAAGAGAGGATGAGATGATTCCACTGAAAGCATTTGAAAAATTATCGGCGTATGAATGGCGGCTGCCATTGGGCTTTCGCCGGGACATGCGCGTGCCGGTGCGTTTCTTTGCCACGCAGGGCTTGCTGGAACATGCCCTGCAGGATGCGTCCGTTGAGCAGGCGTTGAATGCCAGCACCCTGCCGGGGGTGCTGGGGGAAGTGCTGGTCATGCCGGATGTACACCAGGGCTACGGCTTTCCGATCGGAGGCGTGGCAGCGATGTCGTACCCGGACGGGGTCATCTCGCCGGGGGCAATTGGCTATGACATCAACTGCGGGGTGCGCCTGCTTTCCACTAATCTGCTGCTGGAAGAAGTGCAACCGCATCTGCCGCAATTGGCAGAAGCCTTGAACCGTGCCTGTCCGAGTGGGGTGGGCAAGGGCGGGGGGATGAAGTTGAGCGAGAGCGAGCTGCGCCAGGTGTGCGCCCAGGGGGCAAAATGGACGAAGAAGCAAGGCTTTGCTTCCGAAACGGACGTGCTGCTGACAGAGGAAGAAGGCTGTCTGACTGGGGCTGACCCTGACCAGCTGAGTGAACGGGCCATTGAACGCGGCCGCACGCAGTTGGGCACGCTGGGGTCGGGTAATCATTTCATGGAAGTGTCGCTGATCGAGGAAGTCTTCGACGAGGAAGCGGCACGGGTGATGGGCCTGTATGAAGGCTGCCTGACAGTGATGATCCACTGCGGATCGCGCGGACTGGGACATCAGGTGTGCAGTGATCATGTCAGGCTCTTGCAGGGCGTTCCCGCGCGGTACGGAATTGAACTGCCCGATCGTGAACTGGTGTGCGCCCCGCTGGACTCAAAAGAAGGCCAGCATTATCTGGCAGCGATGAACGCGGCGGCGAATTTCGCCTTTGCCAACCGGCAGGTGCTGACGGCGCAGGCGCGCGAGGCTTTCGAACAGGTGCTGGCGGGCAAGGTGCCGGACTGGCATCTGCGCCAGGTGTATGATATTGCCCACAACATGGGCAAGCTGGAAGAGCACAGCTTTGACGGTAAGCTGCGCAAGGTATGTGTGCACCGCAAGGGGGCGACGCGCGCCTTTGGGCCGGGGATGCCAGGCGTGCCGCAGCGCTACCAGAAGACCGGTCAGCCGGTGCTGGTGCCGGGCAGCATGGGCACGGCTTCCTGGGTGCTGGTTGGGACGGAAGAGAGCATGGCACGCTCGCTGGGATCGTGCTGCCACGGTGCGGGGCGGTTGATGAGCCGCAGCAAGGCGAAGAAACAGGTGCGGGGGGAGGATTTGCGCCGGGAGCTGGCCGAACAGGGCATCCTGCTCAAGGCGGGGTCGCTATCCGGCCTGGCAGAGGAAGCGCCGCAGGCGTATAAGGACGTGGACGAGGTGGTCGAGACGGTCAGCGGGGCGGGCATTGCGCGCAAGGTGGCGCGCTTGCGGCCGGTGCTGGTGATTAAGGGGTAGCATTGCTGTTCTTTTGTTATTCCGTGCAGACTGGTTTTGCTGGCAGTGGGAGCACCGGTAATTTATAATTTATGGATCACAATTCATAATAAAAAACAGGGAAAAGTCAACCAGCCAGTTCATTGATCAGGAAAATTGATGTCTTTTTGTAGGCTGCGTTTGCGTGTTTTACCTTTCAGGTACAGATGTCCGCAACGCACCAATCGTCAAGTTTCAACGAAACTTTTCAAACCGCGAGTTGAACGGATGGCCGGGAACCTCCCGCAGGGAAGTTCGCTGCGAGAAGATAACAAAGCCAATATCTTCACAAGCATGCGAAAGTCAGGTCAAGTTCAACCTGCGGGAGGAATTGCCAATGGTTTTTCCCTCGTGGGGAGTTTGCGGAGGCAGCAGGCAAGTGCTGAAATGTATAATACACCTTGTCTGATGATGTTGCTGTTGGCGCCGATAACTGAATTTGGCAGGAATGCGTATAATTTCGTCCATATGTTTTCAACTCTTCGAAAGATGGAAGAGTGAAATTTCTGTATTACTTTGCGTCTTCGCGGCTTTGCGTGAGAAAAATTAAAGAGGGACTATTCCCCGATCTTCGCCACGCGGGCTTTGGTGAGCTTGATCAGGTCTTTGACGGGCAGGCGGATGTTGAGGCCGCGCTGACCGCCGGAGATGTGGATCTCTTCAAATGCCTTTGAGCTTTCATCCAGCAGGACGAGGAAGGGTTTGTTGGTCAGGGCCAGCGGGGAGATGCCGCCGGCCTGCAGGCCGGTCAGGGCTTCGGCTTCGTCCTGAGTGGGCAGGGAGACTTTCTTTACCTTGAGCGCCTGGGCGACCAGCTTGAGGTCGACTTCCTGGAGGGCGTTAACCACGGCCAGGACGGGTTTGCCGGGTGCTTTCTGGGTGACGACGATGGTCTTGAAGACCATTTCGGGGGGGATGTTCAGTTGGGCCGCGGTTTCCAGCGCCCCTAATTTTTCAGCGGGGAGTTCGAAGGCGGTGTATTTGATCTTGCGGGAATCGAGCAGGCGGGTAATGTTATTGGTGGTCATGGGGTACCTTTTTGAATTGTTCTTTTCCAAAAAAAATCCGGCGGTTCAGTTTTCAAGGTTGGACGGACAGGTTAGAAACCTGTCCCTACAATGGTGCGTTGGTGGACTGCCTGGGCGGTTTTCCAACCGCCCTACAAGTCAATCGCCCCTAATATGAATCATACAACTGATCCCGCAGGGGCGGGGGGACGTAGGGACGCACATAGATGGGGTTGGAGAGGATCCAGGTGACGTCCTGATCCAGCCAGGTGAGAAGGGCTTCGACGCGGTAGGCACCAGGTTGGGTGCTGTTGTGCACGCAGATTTCGGCATCTTCCCATTTTTGGATCAATTCGCCATCCTTATATAGCCGACATGTGGCTGCCTGCGGCAGACGGATCTGAAAGGTGACGCTGTCTTTGAGGGTGACGGTGTCGCCGATGGCAGCTTTCTCATCACGGCCTTTGGCAGTAAAGCGGAAGCCTTCCGCCGGGGCGAGGTCATCACAGGCAATAAAGGTATGCCCCTGGCGCAGGGCGTCAAGTACCATGCGCCGATCTTCATCCAGGTTGCCATTGAGAGGACGGGGGACGATCAGGTGGTTGCTGAGATTGGTCAGCAGGTAGTGCTGCAGGCGTTGGGGGGCGTTGGGCAATCCGCCCAGGCCGCTGCCGGCGATGGCGGTGAGCTTTTCTCCGGCGGCAAGCTGCTCATCCCAGTACTGGCAGGCTTCCGGGCACGGGCCGCGCCGTGCCAGCCGGGGGAACCAGGCCAACAGGGCCGCCAAAAGGCGGCGGGGTGCTTTTCCTTGCAATTCGCTAAGGCTGTTCCAGACCTCCAAACCGTGAATGCCATCCGGGATGTCTTCCGGCGTCCAGGGAGGCAATAACTCGCCCAGGGCGGTATGCTGTGCGGCAAAGGGATGCGCCAGAAAGGCGAGGCCGTTGTTTTCGGCTGCTTTCCTGACCACCTGCCGGGGTTTGTGGGCAATGGGGGACAGTTCTCCTCCAGCATCCAGCACCAACAGGCGGCTGCGGGCGGGCTGGAGGGTACGGTCAAAGACCTCTTCGGCGGTCAACAGCAGGCAAATTTTGTTATTTTCATGCGCATAGCCATCAAGGCCGTCCACCAGCAAATTGTGGTCTGAGGTGATGAGTACGTCCAGGTCAGCGGCCAGGGCGCGCGCCAACAGCTCGGCATGCGAGGCTGTGCCGCCGGTATAATGGCTGTGGAGGTGGAGGGCAGTTCGAAGTTCTGTCATTTTGTTGGTTGACGATTATGGTTGATTACAGGTATAATCCAATCTGGTTTTCAATATCAGGAGGTACTACGTGCAACTTTCAGATTATTTTGACATTGCCTTAATTATAACTTCGATCGCCTTGATCGCCAGTGTGATCGTTCAAAACAAAGGTGTGGGTTTGGGCGGCCTGACAGGCGCCGATTCGGGCAGTGTTTTTTCAGCCCGCCGCGGCATCGAGAAGACACTTTTCTATATCACCATTGGCCTGAGTGTCCTGTTCTTCATTTTGACCATTGTGACCGTGATCGTCAGCGGCTAGCGAAGTTCAAACATTCGGAAAAAGAGTCCTATCATTGAGGGCACTTCTCATTGAGAGGTCGCCCTTTTTACTATTCTAACTATGAAAAAATTACGTTGGCAGTTGATCATCATATTCCTGACCGGGCTGGTTGTCGGTATTTTGCTGTTGGGGGAACAGCCTGCTGTGCAGACCCTGGCACCGGCACCCGTGCAAGGCGGGGTATACACCGAAGCCCTGATTGGCGCACCCCAGCGGTTTAATCCCCTGCTGGATTATTACAATGCGGTGGATCGTGATGTGGACGCGCTGGTATACAGCGGGCTGGTAAAGTTTGATTCGCGCGGTGTGCCGCATCCCGAGCTGGCTGAGTCGTGGGGCATTTCACAGGATGGGATGACGTACAACTTCGCCCTGCGTCCTGGAATTACCTGGCATGACGGCGAGCCGTTTACTACGGATGATGTGCTGTTCACCATTGAGATGATGCGCGAAGGTGAAGGGCTGGTGCCCACTGACATCACTGTATTCTGGCAGGAAGTGGAAGTCAAGGTTTTCAGTGACCTGTCGCTGCAATTCGTGCTGCCGGAACCGTTTGCTCCCTTTCTGGATTACCTGACCTTTGGCGTGCTTCCCCAGCATATTCTGGGCGACCGCAGTTTTGCCGAGATGGTGGATGATGATTACAACCTCAGCCCGGTGGGGACAGGCCCTTACCGCTTTGACCGGGTGGTGGTTGAGAATGGGCAGATCAGCGGAGTGCTGTTGAGCGTGAATACGGAATATTACCGTGACCCTGCATATATTGAACAAATTGTGCTGAATTTTTATCCTGACGCCCGTGCTGCTTTGGAAGCTTATCGCCAGGGTGTGGTGCAGGGGGTTGGTCTGATCTCGCTGGACATTCTGGAAGAAGCCCTGGCCGAACCGAACCTTGCCATGTACGCCATGCGCAAGCCGGAATTGACCATGGTGATTTTCAATCTGAACAATCCCGAGGTGGAATTTTTACAGGAAGTGGATGTGCGCCGTGCCCTGCTCGCGGGGCTTAATCGCCAGTGGATGATCAACACGATTCTGCGAGGGCAGGGGATCATCGCGGATGGGCCAATTCTGCCTGACACGTGGGCCTATTACCCCAAGACAGAACGGGTGGCGTTTGACCGTGACACAGCCATCAAGCTGCTGCGTGAGGCGGAGTATGTGGTCGCCGGGGAAGAAAACCCGGTGCGTACCAAAGAAGAGGTTGCCCTGCGCTTCGAGCTGCTCTACCCGGATACGGAAATGCATGCCCGGCTGGCAGAAGCCATTCAGACCAATTGGGCGGAACTGGATGTGGACGTGAGCATCACGCCCGTACCGTATGAAGAGCTGGTGAATGTGTATCTGAAAGACCGCCGGTTCCAGGCGGTGTTGATTGATTTGAATTTGACGCGCACTCCTGACCCGGACCCGTATCCTTTCTGGGATCAGGCCATGGCAACCGGCGGGCAGAATTATTCCCAGTGGGATAATCGCATTGCCAGCGAGTATATTGAGCAAGCCAGGGTGGTAGCAGACCTGGGCGAACGGGAGCGTTTGTACCGCAATTTCCAGGTCATTTTTGGCGAAGAATTACCCGCGCTGCCATTATATTACCCGATCTATAATTATGGCGTGGCTTATGATGTGCAGGGGGTCAGTGTTGGCCCGCTGTATGACAACAGCGACCGCTTCAATACGGTGACAGAATGGTTCCTGGTGGCAAAACGTACCTTGCAGGATGCTCCGGTTGTGGTGGAACCTACGCCTGAACCGTAATATCCCAATGGAATGGCTGCACATCCGGCTGGCTTTTGCAGCCGGATGTTTTCATAACGATGTGACCGTTGAATACACAGGTATGAAAACGCTCCGAATTGGAGCTTGAGGATTGGTGGGTTGTGGCTATCATGCCCGACAGGGTACAGCACGCGAAACCATTCTACGCCGGGTGAGTTTTGAAGTTGTGATCAGAAAATTGTTCGTGAAGATTTTGTTCAGATTGTTGATTCTATTTGCATCAGTTGTTAAGGAGGAAGAAATGCCATCATTTTATACTCGCAAAGGCGATGACGGGTTTACCAATACCCTGGGCGAAGGGCGCGTTGCCAAGTCGGATGAGCGCATTGAGGCATTGGGGACGATTGACGAAGTAACCTCTGCTCTGGGGATGGCGCGCAGCCTGTGCCAGACGCCGGGGGTGAATGACCTGGTGATGCATGTGCAGCGCGACCTGTACACCCTAATGTCCGAGGTGGCAGCTGAGCCGGAGGTGGCGCACAAGGTGCGCACGATCTCCGAATCCCACGTGGCCTGGCTGGAAGAACAGACGGACGCGATCACGGCTGCGGTAGGGGTGCCGAAGGGCTTTATTCTGGTGGGGGAGACCCGCTCGGGGGCGGCATTTGGCATGGCGCGGGCAATCGCCCGCCGGGCAGAGCGCCGGGTGGTGTCCCTGCACCAGCGCACGCCGTTCGAGAATATTCATCTGTTGCGCTATCTGAACCGGCTGTCCTCGCTGTGTTTTGTGCTGGAACTGCAGGAAAACCATACCTGTGAGAAACAGCCGCAAATGGCTGCTGAGAAAAAAAAGGGCAAGGAATGATTGGGACGTTGATCAATGTCGTCACCATTTTGATTGGGGGAACATTGGGCACCGTGATGGGCAGCCGCATTCCTGAACGCATCCGCAATACGGTGGTGAGCGGGTTGGGCCTGTTTGTCCTGGCGTACGGGGTTTCAATGTTTCTGGACACGCAGAATACCCTGCTGGTGTGCGGCAGCCTGTTGATTGGCGGGCTGTTGGGGGAATGGTGGAAGATTGAGGACGGGCTGGCAAAACTGGGTGCATGGCTGCAAACGAAATTCATCAAGTCAAACGGGGACGCTGACGCGGACGATGGCCGGTTTATTAAGGGGTTTGTGATGGCCTCGCTGGTGTTTTGCATCGGCCCGATGGCGATTTTAGGCTCCATTCAGGATGGCCTGACGGGCGACTACAATATGCTGGCGGTCAAAGCCGTGCTGGACGGGTTTGCTGCCCTGGCGTTTGCTTCCAGTCTGGGAGTGGGGGTGATCTTCTCGTCGGTGATGGTGTTTGTGTATCAGGGGACGATTTCCCTGCTGGCCAATCAGGTGCAGGCGATTGTGACCGATCCGATGATGCTGGAGATGAACGCGGTGGGCGGGGTGATCGTGATGGGGATTGCGATCAGCAGCCTGCTGGAATTGCGCAAGATCCGCCTGGGCAGCTTCCTGCCGGCGCTGGTGATTGCGCCGCTGCTGGTGGCGCTGTTGGAGCTGCTGGGGGTGGGGTTGTAGGGCAATACAAGTAACAGATTCAACAGAACAGTAGGGATGCTGCACATATATCCTCTCTCTAAGTCTCTCTTTCGCTTGCCGGAAGAGAGACTTTAATAAATGTACCAAACCCTGTCTTTTTTACCCTCCCGCAGGTTTCGGAGGGACCACCCATTCTGTCAAGCAAGTATCTGGTTTTTATTCATAATGATCAAGTTCAACGGTGCGGGAGGGAAAACAACGGGAAGTTGAAATCCGCCATAAAAAACGTTATTCTAAAAAAGAAACCTGGCGCGCAAAGCGCCCGCGGCCCTGCCCTACGCCCGGGAGCTGCTGCCGAACGTCAACTTGCGCGTGCGGCGTGATCCACCGGCCGCGCAGGTGCGCCAGCGACTGGACTGGATGGGGCATGAGGTAGATGTACCGATTCTGGTGGGGCTGCGGAGACGAAGGTGGATTTCCTGGTGACGCTTAACCGGCGGCATTTTATCGATGATCCGCGGGTGGTGCAGGTGAGCGGGTTACGCATTGGCACACCGGGGGATGCATTGGCCTGGGTGCGGGAGCGGATGAGGGGAAAATGAAGAAAACTTTTCTGGGGGATACAACGAGTTTGTAGTGTCAATTTGGTGCTTTTATTGGGTGTTATTATGCAGACTGATGGGTGTTGATGCATGACCGCCCATTCCCTGGATGCAGGTGGAACGACTAAAGTCGTTACTACAATTATGTTCACTCGCTTGGGTGGTTATGGGTAAAGGAGCGGATGAGGGAGTGTTATTCCTGATACACAAACACGGGATAGGATTCGCCGGTGAGTTTGAAGCCCATTTTTTTATAGAGGGCCTGGGAGGAGAGGTTGTCCTGCTGGGTGTTGACGGTGAGGTGCATGGCGCTGCTGAGCTGGAAGTCATCGATCAGGTCGTAGACCAGTTGAGCGCCGATGCCCTGGTTTTGCTGGTCTGGCGAGACGGCCAGGCGCTCCAGGCAGGTGCTGTTATGGGTGGTGGTGCTGATCTGGTAGCCGATGATCTGACCATCTCGTTCAGCAACAGTGGCGTATGCGCATTGCTGGAAGGCGGCGCTTAACGCTTCCCAGGAGATCTGCCAGAGGGGTTTGAAGGCTTGATGATCCAGTTTTAGAACGTGGTTCAGGTCGCTGCTTGCCATCTGCCGCAGGTGAATGTATGGAGCACGGGGAGGGATAATGGCCTGCTGGGTGGTGTCCCAGTAGAGAATGATGATGCGGTTGCTTTCTATGAAGTGGCTGTTTTGCAGTAGATCGCTGAACCAGGCGGAGATGCCCAGAGCGGCGACTTCCGGTTTGGGGTCGGGCAGGGATCGGTAGACCTGCTCAAAGAGCTGCGGCCAGACGCTGGCCGGCCGGGTGGGGAAGCCGCTGGCAAACAGGCGCACCCAGGCTACGTCTTTCGGTTCCACCGGGCAGGCGAGGGCAGCCTGGATATTTTCTTCACGTTCCAGCACCCAGAAAGGCTGGCTGGTGAGCCAATCCGGCACGCTGCGCCAGCCGGGATGACGGTGTACGAATTTGCGGGTATTAAATAATTCCAGCACCCCGGCACGGTCACGGGGCGTTAGGGGGTGCACATTGGAGTCGGTAGAGGGGAGCATGACTGCCTGGCTCTATTTCATCATTCGTTTTTGGGTATTGAGGAGCTTGCGCAGCAGACGTTCTTTCAGGCTGAGTTTTGACTTGTTATCGAGAGCGGCGTCCATGGTTGCCATAGCCTGAAGCTGCTTGCCGGTGCGCAGTTGCAGCGCAGAGATGCTTTGCAGGACGTAGGAACGCATCTGGCGTTCGCCAGCCTGATTGAGCAGATCGGAGGCGATTTGATAGCCTTCCAGGGCTTCATCCAACTGGCCGAGGGCTTCTTTGGCGGCGGACTGGTTGGCGATGGCGATCGCCTGACGGTTGATATCACCGGCTTGTTTGAAGAGGATATCGGTACCTGCCGCGGCACCCAGTGCGCCTTCGGCATTTTTCATCTTCAACAGGGTGACGGAGAGGTTATTGTCCATCTCGGCGGCCATCAAGGAATCACCGGCATCAGTATATATCTGGCTGGCGTTTTCGTACAGGATAGCTGCTATCGCATAGTCATTCGCCTTGTATGCAGCCGCGGCCTGTTTGACAAGTTTTTCGGGTGAGGGGTTGGTATCGGTCATGGGGGTCAGTAGGTGATCTCCAGCAGACCTTCGGCCACGGTGCGCAGTTTCTCAACCGAGAGGGTGCTCAGGCGGTGGGCCAATTCAAGATAAGACCGGTTGATCGGCCTGGCGACAAATTCCTGCAATTCTTCCGGCAGCTCCAGGAAACCGCTGAGGGCGTCCTGATCGATGCGCTGTTGTTTCATGGCGTTGCTCTGTTTGAAGAACTGGCGCAGGTCTATTTCAAGGCAGTTTGCCAGCACTTCGAGATGGGGAAGGGGAATGGTTTCTTTGCCCAGTTCGTATCTGCCCAGCAGGCTTCTTTTCAGGCCGCTTTCTTCAGCCAATTCTTTCAGTGTAAGACCGGCTTCATCCCGCGCCTGACGCAGGGCGGCAATGATCTCCTGATCGCGTTCTGCGATGATTGCTTCAGTTGCTGCGGCTTCTTTTCCTTCAGGGGCTTCAGAAAGGGACTTGCTGCCCCAAAAATGCTCGAGGGGCACATCCAGGTATTCGCTAAGGGCTTCAAGCTGGGGCAGGGTAGGGGACTGGTCACCGCTTTCGAAGGCTTTGTAGGCATAGCGGGAGACGCCGATCGCTTCGGCGCTGTCCTTGATGCTGCGGGCAGAGGCAATGCGGGCATCGTAGATCAGGGCGCTGAGTTTGCGGGTTCTCAATTGGATGAGCAGTTCATTTTTATCCATAGCATCTCTTTCGGTACGGGTTGCCGTGGGGGTTCGGCAATGCAGGATTTTTTCTATTATAGCATCAGTCGATGTGTTGTTGTGCTTGCAAGCACTCAAAATCTGTCGTTTCTGTCCATGCGAGAGGAAATTCCCCTCGCATGGACAGGTGTGTATTACCGGCGGCGGCCGCGGTTGTTGGAGAGCAGCTCGTCCATATTGGCGCCAAAGACGGCCGGGCCGAGATTGAATCCGGCGGCGATTAGCCGGGGCATGAACAGCGGGCGGATGCCGGTGGCTTTCAGCTGACCGATGACTTGATTGTCCCTGGTGATCTCGGTTTGTTCAAAGCGGAAGATTTCGGTCATGATGATGGTGTCGCCTTCCATGCCGGCTACTTCGGTGATCGAGGTGACCTTACGGGAGCCGTCCCGTAAACGGGATTGCTGGATGACCAGATCTACGGCAGAAGTGATTTGTTCGCGGATCACGCGCAGGGGAAGGTCGATACCGGCCATGAGGGACAGGGTTTCCAAACGGGAGACGGCATCTCGCGGGGTGTTGGCGTGAACGGTGGTCAGGGAGCCATCATGACCGGTGTTCATGGCCTGGAGCATGTCCAGGGCTTCACCGCCGCGGCATTCGCCCACGACGATGCGGTCCGGGCGCATTCGCAGCGAATTACGCACCAGATCGCGGATGGTGACTTCGTGCTGGCCGGTAGAATCGGTAGGCTTGGTTTCCATTCTGAGGACATGATCCTGCTGCAATTGCAGCTCGGCGGCATCTTCAATGGTGATGATGCGTTCATCCGCCGGGATGAAACTGGACAGTACGTTGAGCAGGGTGGTTTTGCCAGAGCCTGTGCCGCCAGAAATGACAATATTCAGGCGGCTGACCACACATGCTTTGAGGAAATCTGCCATGGTCTGGGTGATGGAATCATATTCGATCAGTTTTTCAATGCCGAGGCGCTCTTTCTGGAATTTCCGGATGGTGATCCCCGGACCATCAATCGCAATCGGGCGGACAATGGCATTGACACGTGATCCGTCTGGCAGGCGGGCATCTACCATTGGACGGTCATGGTCCACACGGCGGCCAAGCGGCATGATGATGCGGTCAATCACCCGCACCACGGCCTCTTCGCTGTCAAAGGTGATATTGGTTTTGACCAGCTTTCCTTTTCTTTCTACGTAGACATTATCCTGGTTGTTGACCATGATTTCGCTGACATCTTCGTCGTCCAGCAGGGACTGAATGGGGCCATATCCTAGCAATTCATCCGTGATATCGTGGAAGAGCTGCTCGCGCATGGCTGTGGCGAGCTGGAGTTTGGTGCTGCGGTAAGCCGCTTGCAGAATTTCCATGACTCTTTGGTCACGGGTTTCTGCGGAGGGCGGGTTGCCTTCCAGTTCACGGGAGACGATGTTGATCAAATAATCCTTTAGTTTGGCAAGATCAGGCGCCTGCATGGAAGATTGTGCTTGTTTCATGAGTACCTTTCATTTTCTTCCTGGTTGCGAACGGGAAGGAGAAACACGATTTGAGAGCGATTGACGGCGATGAAGTCCGTTTTATAGATTTCGTTACCCTGGATATCCATGACGATTGCATCCGTAATGGCAACAAATGGCTCGTCCATGTCCAACTCGTCTTTCAGGCGGTTATCCAGACGGATATGCAGGCATCCACGGATGGTGATGTGGATGGTGGTGTGGATGATTACATCTGCTTTCTCGGTGCGAACGACATCGGTGAATATTTTCCCTTTGTTTTCAAATGGGGGGGACATGATTTCTCCTGACATTTTTTATGGGCGGGGTGGCGAGTGCTGCGACCACCCCAAAAGGCTGGATTTGAAGCATGATTTCATACGGATTCTTTCAGGATTTAAGAGGCGGGCGTGTGATTGCCCCCATCATATTGCGTATAGATTTTCTCCCGGAGCCTCTGAAATTCGAGGGTTGGGTTCGGCCGGAGTAGACCTGGCGTTCGATTAATGGTTTTGCGAACCCATACAGGCGTCGCAGCAGGTTTTCATTATACATGGGGAGCAGCTGTGCGCAGTTTGCATTTTTGTCAGGCGGGCGGTCAAAAGAGGGCAAAATGAAAATCCCCGCCTGCATGGGGATAGCAGGGGGGAGGATTGCGCGGCGCGCAGTGATTCGCAAGGAACAAATGCTGTTTTTTTTACTTGCTAACGCCGGCGGTTGCTGCTGTTAAGATTTGAGAGTACGGTATTCATACTGGCGCCAAATACTTGCGGGCCAAGTTTGAACCCGGCAGCTTCCAGCCTGGGCATAAACATGGGGCGGATGCCGGTGGGTTTCAATTCTCCGACCACTTTATCGTCGTCGGAGATCCCGGTTTGTTCAAAGCGGAAAATTTCGGTCATGATGATCATATCGCCTTCCATACCGGCCACTTCGGTGATCGAGGTAACCTTGCGGGAGCCGTCTCGCAAGCGGGATTGCTGGATGATCACATCTACGGCCGAGGCAATTTGTTCGCGCACTACTTTTAACGGCAGGTTGACACCGGACATCAGGCACATGGTTTCCAGACGGGAAATGGCATCACGCGGGGTGTTTGCATGCAGGGTGGTGAGGGAGCCATCATGACCGGTGTTCATGGCTTGCAGCATATCGAGTGCCTCGCCGCCGCGGCATTCGCCGATGACGATGCGGTCTGGCCGCATGCGCAGCGAATTGCGCACCAGGTCGCGGATCACGACGGCGTTTTGTCCATCCAGGTCAGCGGGTTTGGTTTCCATGCGCAGGACATGATCCTGTTGTAATTGCAGTTCGGCAGCGTCTTCAATGGTAACAATCCGTTCATTTTCGGGAATGAAGCTGGAGAGGATGTTCAACAGGGTGGTTTTACCCGATCCTGTTCCGCCTGAAATGACCAGGTTGAGACGGCTGACGACGCAGGCGTTGAGGAAATCGGCCATGATTTTGGTGATGGAACCGAACTCGATCAAATCATCAATGCCAAGGCGTTCTTTCTGGAACTTGCGGATGGTGATGCCCGGCCCGTCAATCGCAATCGGGCGGACAATGGCATTCACGCGTGACCCGTCTGGCAGGCGGGCATCTACCATTGGGCGGTCATGGTCCACACGGCGGCCCAGCGGCAGAATGATCCTGTCGATGACCCGCACCACGGCATCCTCATCTTCAAAAGTGACGTTGGTTTTTACCAGTTTCCCTTTGCGTTCTACATATACGTTTTTGGGGTTGTTGACCATGATCTCGCTGACATCATCGTCATCCAGCAGAGACTGGATGGGGCCATAGCCTAACATTTCATCCAGAATGTCGTGAAAAAGCTGCTCGCGAATGGTATTGGCTAATTGCAGCTTGGTACTCTGGTATGCCAGATTTAATGTCTCCATCACCGCTTGCCGTCGTTTTTCAGGAACAGGCGGGTTGGCTTCCAGTTCACGCGAGATCAAATTGATCAGATACGTTTTTAATTTTGTAATGTCAGGAGATGGATTGGCTGAGGGGGCGGGTGTGGTCATCCTTCACTTCCCGGTTCCAGACATTCATTTTTCGGAAGAAGCCAGACGATTTGAGAGCGGTTGACTGCCAGGAATTTTGCTTCATAAAGGGGTTGCTGCCGGGCATCAAAGATGGTGGCATCTGTAATGGCAACAAACGGTTCCTCTTTATCTACTTCGTCTTTCAACCGTTGGTCAAGTTGTACATGGAGGATGCCATGGATGAAGGTGCTGGCTGTTGTTTGAATGATGACTTCAATGGGTTCTTTGCGGATCACATTCGTGAAAATTTTCCTGTTTTCTTCAAAGGGAGGATACATTTATTTTTCTCCTGATTCCATTTCTTCAGAGGGAGGCATCAAATAACCCAGACCGGCCCGAGTAACGATGTGTTTGGGTTCATGTGGTTCTTCTTCCAGTTTCTGGCGCAGGCGGGCGATGCTGACCCACAGGATTTCTTTGTCCTTGCGATACTGAGATCCCCAGATAGCGACCAGCAGGTCTTCGGCAGACAGGATTTGCCCGACGTTTTGTGCGAACTGCATGAGAAGACGGTACTCGGTGGCAGACAGGTAGATGGGCGTATTGTCCCGCCAGACTTCGGCGCGGGCAAAGTCGATTTTCAAATCACCATGAATAAAATAGCGGTTCTGGGTCACATTTTCAGAGGATTGTGCCCGGCGCAGCACCGCCCGTACGCGCGCCACCAGCTCGGTGGCCGAGAAGGGTTTGACCACATAGTCATCTGCGCCAACGTTCAGGCCGCGCACACGGTCCTGTTCTTCCCCTTTGGCGGTAAGCATGATGATGGGGACATTGGAGAACTGGTGGATGCGTTCGCAGGCGGTGATTCCGTCCATCCGGGGCATCATCACATCCATGATGATCAGGTCGGGGTGGCGTACGGAGACCATTTCAATGGCATCTTCCCCATTATTGGCGGTGATGACTTCGTAGCCCTCTTTTTCAAGATTGACTGTAACCAGATGCTGGTACAGAGGTTCATCATCTACAACAAGAATTCTCGGCATTTTTTCCTCCTGTTTTTGTCGCCGGGTTACTGCTGGTTGGGAATGTCGATCTTGAAAGTGGCGCCTTCGCCGGCAGTAGATTTTACGGAGATGGCGCCGTTGTGAGCTGTGATGATTTTTTTGCAAATATACAATCCCAGCCCCGAGCCGTGCACACCACTTGAGTTGTCCGGGATGCGGACGAAACGTTTAAACAGGTGATTAATATAAAGACTTGAGATGCCTGGACCATGATCTTTGACCAACAAGGTCGTGATTTGTTCGTCTTGCAGGATGGTGATGTTGACGGGGGACCCGGGGGCATATTTGACGGCATTGCTGATCAGGTTTTCCAGCACCTGGATCAGCCGTTTGGGATCCGCATCAATAGCGGCCAAATTGTCTGGTAAAAGGGAAATGATCTCCAGTCCAGGGTATTTCAGGCTGGCGCGGGTATGCAGGTCATGGATCAATGAATCCAGGCGCACGGTTTGAAATTCCATATCAAGTTGATTGGACTGTGCCCGCGCCGAGTCAAGCAGATTGCTGATCAAATCCTGCATGTTATCGGTTTCCTGGTCGATGATCTTGAGAAATTCGAGCTGGATATGCCTGTCCCAGTTGGCATCGGAGCGCAGCAGCGTAGTGGTATAGCCTTTGATGAAGCCCAGGGGGCTGTTCAGTTCATGGCTGATGGTGGAGAAAAAATCTTCCTGCAGCTGAAGAAGCTGCTGGCGAATTTGCAGGATTTCTTTTTCTTTTTGGAAATTCTCGCGCTCAAAGATGACGCTGGTTTGCTGGGCGAAGAATTTTGCCAGTTCAAGGTCTCGTTTCGTATAGTCAGGGCCACCGTAGCGGATGAGGATCATCGAGCCGAGAAATTCCTGCGCCGAGAAGATGGGAATGCCCAGCATGAAGGGACGTTTCAGGCGGTCGCTTGCCACGATTTTGGGCTTTTCGAGGATCATTTTGCGTTCGATGAAGAGCTGGTTGGCGAGTTTTCCGCCCCAGTTGATGTCTGCTTCGGCATGTTTGCCGCGTCCCAGGGCGCGGGCGTAAATGGTTTCGTGGCTGCTGGTTTCGATGTCAAAGGAATATACGACCAGATTGTCAAAGATCATGATCGAATGCAGGATTTCTGTGGTTTGGGAAAGGGCAGCAACGGGATCCATCACCTGATTCATTAATTCACTGACCTTGATCAGACAATCGTAATCCTGTTGTGGTGATACTTTGTGATCTGTGAGATCATCCATACGATTTCCTTTTAACCGAGGTGCTGTTTTTGATTAGAGAATGAATGGCTGATCCACGAACAGGGAAAAGCCGAATTTGCTGCCTTTGCCTGGCTGCGAAATCACATATAGTTCTGAACTGTGCGCCTCGATGATTTTGTCTGCCAGGCTGAGCCCCATCCCGGTGCCGCCAAACCGGCGGGTGGAGGAATTATCAAGCTGGTGGAAGGGTTCGAAGATTTCTTTTTGTTTGGTTTGATCAATGCCAATGCCGGTATCGGCAACGATGACGTGAGCGTACTTGCCATCCACCTTGAGCTGAAGGGTGACCTGGCCGCCTTTCGGGGTGAATTTGATGGCGTTATCCAGCAGTTGGGTGATCACCCAGGCGATTTTTTCCTGATCCGCTTTGACGGCAATCGATTTTTCAGGGGCGTCCATGATCAACTGGATGTATTTTTCCTCTGCCTTTTCTGTGCTGCGCTGGATCAAAGCGCTGCTCAATTCGGTCAGGTTGAAGAGATTGAGCTGGATGTCCACTTCGCCGGATTCTACAGCGGAGAAGAGGATCAAGTCTTCAATCAGGCGTCCCAGACGTTTGGAGGAACGCTGCATGATGGTCAGGGCATTGGTCTGGTCATCCGTTAGCGGGCCGAGATCGCCACTTGAGAGCAGATCCTGGTAGCCCAGTAAATGTGTGAGAGGGGTGCGCAGTTCATGGGAAATATTTGCCACGAAATTGGATTTGAGCAGGGAGAGTTCGGAGAGTTTTTCCAGGGCATCCTGCAGCTCTGCGGTGCGTTCCTGCACGCGCTGTTCCAGTTCGCGGTTGTTTTGTTCCAGGGCATTTCTCAGCTGCAAAATTTGTTCGGTGATCGATTCATCCAGACTGGCGCGGTCAATCACTTTCAGGCCAATCAGGATTTGGCCGATCAGGGGGGGCGGCTGATCCGGTTCCCGCAGTTTGTTTTGGTAATCGAGGGCCTTATGCAATTGCTCGACGGTGATCAACCCTTTTTCTACCAGATAATCCCCCAGACGTGGTACCAGGATCTCAGGGGTCATGGAGGTGGATTGCATGGTTACCTTCTCTCCTTCATTTCGTGCATTTGCAGTTTCCTGATTCAATTATGCCTGAAAAACCCAATGCCCGTCAACCATGGTAGCTGTGGGCTGCACGGTGTGCAGATTTTCCGGCACTATTGTGTGCGGGTCTATCGGAAGCACAATCAAGTCTGCCCGATACCCGGCAGAAAGTTTGCCAGAGACAGCTTCCAACCCGGCGGCGTAAGCCGGGCCACGGGTATACGCGTGCAAAGCCTGGCTGAGGGTTAATCGCTGTTCAGGGAACCATCCATCCGGGCTTGGCTCGCCACCCGGCCGGCGGCGGGTGACCGCAGCGTGGATGCCGAGGAAGGGGTTAGGGGACTCGACCGGACAATCGGAGCCAAAAACCAGGCGCGTATTTTGTGCCAGCAATGTTTGGAAGATGTAAGCCCCGGCAGCGCGTGCTCCCCAGCAACGGTCGGCGGTGAACATGTCTGATGTGGCGTGCAGGGGCTGCATGGAAGCGATGATATCCAGTTCGGCCAGGCGGGGCTGGTCGTCGGGGTGCAGGCATTGCACGTGCTCGATGCGGTGCCGCAGGTGCGGGAGTCCCCTGTCGCGTTCATAAAGGCGCAGGGCGGCGTAGGCTTCGATGATTTCATGATTGGCGGCGTCGCCGATGGCGTGTACGGCCATGCTGATGCCGCTGCTGGCGGCTTTCTTGCCATATTCGAGCAGTTCATCGCGTTGCATGAAGAGCATGCCGGTGTTACCGGGGTCGTCTTCGTAGGGAGAGAGCATGGCGGCGGTGTGCGGTCCGAGGGCGCCATCGACAAAGAGTTTGAGCGCGCCGCTGCGCAGGAAGGGGCTGCCGTGCCCGCTGCGTAAACCGAGGGTGATGGCTGCGTCCAGCGAGGTGCGGGGAATGCCTTTCAGCACGCGCAGGCGCAGCAGATTTTCACTGTCCAGGATTTGCAGGGCGGCAAAGCAGCGCCGTCCGTCGAAGTCATGCACGCCGGTAAGGCCAAACTGCCACAGGGCTTGCTGGGCGTTCAGCAGGGCTTTGCAGGTTTCGAGGGTGGTCGGTTCGGGGAGGATGTCTTCGATCAGGGCGGCGGCCTCCTCGTAAAGGATGCCGTCGGCTTTGCCGCTGGCATCGCGTCCGATGCTGCCGTCTTTCGGGTTGGGGGTGTTATCGTCGATGCCGGCGGCTTGCAAGGCGGCGGTGCTGCACCAGGAATTGTGCAGGGATTTTGAAGTCAGGTAGACCAGGCGCCCCGGAGCGGCGGCATCCAGCTCGGCGGCTGTGCCGGCGCCGGCGGCCCACTGATTGTGGTTCCAGCCGTGGCCAAGGATCCATTGGCCGGCGGGGGTGGTTTTTGCCCGCTCAGCGACACGCCGCAGACATTCGGCTTTGGTGTTGGTCTCGCAGTCGATTTTTTGCAGACCGAAGGCGTAATATTCGAGGTGGAGGTGAGCGTCTGTCAGGCCGGGCAGGATGGTGCGTCCGTTGATGTCCTCCACAATGCTGTCTGCATCGGCCAGGTTGAGTACGTCTTCATTATCACCGACAGCGACGATGCGTCCATCCTGAATGGCGATGGCTTCGGCAATCGGCGCGGGACTGTCCATTGTGTAAATGCGGGCATTGTACAGGATGTGCATGGGGTCAATCCTCTTCGAGCAGGCGGCCCATCAAGGCGTCCAGCTCTTCATTGGAGTAGTAATGGATGATGACAGAGCCGCCATTTTTGCCGTGGCTGAGGGTCACTTTGGTGCCGAAATGGGTACGGAGTTGTTGTTCCAGTTCCAGGATTTCCGGTGAGGGCGCTTGGCGCGGTTTGGGGGCGGGCTTTTCGCCGCTGAGTTTGCGGACCAGTTCCTCTGTCTGGCGGACATTGAGGCCCTGCTTGATGATGGTTTGCAGGGCGGCGGTTTGCCTCTGTGTGGTGGAGAGCGCCAGCAGGGCGCGGGCATGGCCCTCCGTGATCTGGTCATCGGCCAGGGCTTGCTTGACCACGGGCGGCAGTTTCAGCAGGCGCAGGGTATTGGTAACGGCGGTACGGCTTTTTCCCACCCGGCTGCCGATTTCTTCGTGGGAAAGGGAAAATTCATTTTGAAGGTGTTCGTAGGCTTCGGCGGTTTCCAGGGCGGTCAGGTCGGCGCGCTGGACGTTTTCGATGAGTGCCAGCTCCAGTTGCTGCTGGTTGGTGGCCTCGCGCACCAGCACAGGGACGGTTTTCAGCCCCGCCAGGGCAGCGGCGCGCAAGCGCCGCTCACCAGCGATGAGAATGTATTGATCCAGTGTTTTGTCATAGGTAACGATCAATGGCTGGATGACGCCGTGTTCGATGATGCTGTCGGCCAGTTCCTGTAGCTGCTCCGCTTTCATGATTTGACGGGGCTGCTGGGGGTTGGGGATGACTTTGCTGATGGGGGCTTCGATTACGCCTGAATCTCCCGGCGGGGCTGCCGCCGGTGCAGGCTGTGTTGGATCCTGGAGGAGTGCATCGAGACCTTTACCTAAACCACCTTTACGCGCCATAGTACTTACCCTTTAGTGTGAGTTTATTTCCAGAGCGTTGAGAAATGAGTCATAACGTTCGTCGTTGATCCGTCCCTGTTCTTTCATTCCCTCAAGCTGCTGCACGATTTGGGGTTTATCCAGTCTCTCGTCCCCATACAGCAGTTCCAGCGCCAACAATTGGTATCCGATGGCGCCACTGGAGCTTTCGTCATAGAACAGGATCGGCTGCCCAAAGGAGGGGGCTTCGGCCACGCGGATGTTGCGCGGGACGGCGGCCTGGAAAACCTGGTTGGGAAAGAATTTTTGCACTTCGGTGATGACATCATGGGAAAGGCGGGTGCGTTTGTCTTCCATGGTCATCATCACGCCACGAATTTCCAGTTCAGGGAAGATGGAACTGCGGATCTTGCCGAGGGTTTGCACAAGCTGGCCGATGCCTTCCAGGGCGAGATATTCGCACTGTACGGGAATCAGCACACCGTCCAGGGCAGCAACCAGCCCATTTAAGGTCAGCAGGCTGAGCGAGGGCGGGCAGTCGATGAGGATATAGTCATAGCGGTCCATGATAGGCTGGATGGCATTGCGCATGCGGTTGTGGCGTTCATCCATGTCCACCAGTTCAACCTCGGCGCCTGCCAGGGCAGGGGAAGAGGGCAGCAGGGACATTTTGAAGTGCGGATTGTGGAGGATGGGTTCTACGATGCCTTTTTCACCGATCAAGACTTCGTAGGTGCCGGCCTTAACATCGTGTTTGTTGATGCCCAGGCAGGAGGTCGCGTTGGCCTGGGGGTCAAGGTCAATGAGCAGCACTTTTTGGCCGTAATACCCCAGGTATGCGCCCAGATTGATGGCAGAAGTGGTTTTTCCCACGCCGCCTTTTTGATTGACAAGTGTGTACACAATAGCCATAGGTTTACGCCTCTTCGTTGATCTCCGCGAGGTATGTTTGCATCTCTGCGGGCTGAGGGGGGCCTTTTAATCCGGGCCTGGCAATGGAATGGGCTGCTGCCAGAGTTGCCAGCCTGGCGGCAGAATCAAGATTGCCTGTCTGAAAATAATGACAGAAAAAAATTGCTGCAAAAATGTCTCCTGCGCCGGTGGCGTCTACCTCGGATATGACGGGCGGCAGATACCGCACCATTTTTTCGCCCTGGTAAATGCGAGCGCCTCGATCGCCCTCTGTGACGACCAGCAGGGGTGTTTGTGACCGGTAATGCGCGATCAGGTCTTCATCACGGTTTACATCTTCGACACTGATCACGACAGCCGCCGCTTTGGGCAGGATGCTGCCGGCCTGCGCCCAGTCTCCGCTGGTGACCCTGCCCTGCTGATCCCACTGGCGCAGCCAACCCTGGGGGGTGATGCCGATGCGGGCATTTGGAAAAGCATCCAGCATGCTGGCCGGAATTTCATGGGCAACCGGCCCAAGATGGACAATCGGTGTCCCGCGCCATGCAGGGGGAATCCTGTCCGGCTGGATCTCGGCCGCCATGTGGTGGATGATCTGTACCCGTCCATCCGGCGTGGTCCGGTTCTCAAAGGTGGTAGCGCGGGTGACAGGCTGCACAACCGCCTGGATATGGGGCAGCTCTGGCGGGAGGGCCGTCCCGGGAAAAGCTGTCAATACCCCTACGCGCAAGTTCATGGCTGCCGCAGTGAGGGCTGCATACGCAACCGTTCCCCCGGTAACGGAGCCGGAAAGGGTCAGGTCTTGCGTCAGGTGACCTATCACCAGATAATCAACAGGTGTGTATATCTTTTGTTCACGCATTTGAATACTTTGCTGTGCCATCCTTAACTATAAATTATAACCCGAACTGCCTGTGCGCATGGTTAACGGGCAGGTTTGCAATGGAAGCATTGTGAATCAATCTGCCCCCCAAAAAGCAGATTATCGATCCAGTGAAAAATCAATGGCGTCAGACGGAGATTCCCCCTCGCTGTCTGTGTGTTTGTCCTGGGCAAGTACGCGCAGGGCATCATCCATGCTCAGGTTTTCGCGGCGCATGCCCGGGGCGGGTGTGCCGCAGAAGGGGCATAAATTCCAGGGCAGTTCCATCAGGCGTCCGCAGTGATGGCAGTTTTTCTTGAGTTTGGTATTGCAGTTGGGGCAGATGATCCATTCTCCGTCCACACGGCGGCCGCAGCCGGGACACAGGGCGTTGTCCTCAATGGCCTGCAGCAGGGCTTCTTCTTCCAGAGTCTGCTGGTATTCTTCTTCAAGGGTCTGCGGAGGGCGGATGATGAAGTAGATCAGGATGCCGGGCAGGAAGAGTACGGCCACGATCAGGATCGCCAGGATGCGCATCAATGGGTCGCGCGCCCGGTGGCGGATGTCGCGGTAGGTCCAGATGATGAGACTCAACCACAGGGCCGCGGTGAAGGCGGCGGCGAAGGCGGTACCGATCAAAACGAGGTTACTTAGGGATGAGGGATTGAGGGTCATGGTGTGTTCTCCAATGACCCGATTATAGCATGGGAACCACACAAATTATCATTCATCATTTAGGATTTACGGGAATTAAGTGCGCAGAGGCTCAGCAGGCTCCGGTAAAGCATCGAACATTGCAAGCCTCTACGCACGATTTGGGATCAATCCAAATAGCCGCGCAGCTGGCGGCGCAGCAGGGGGTTGCGCAGGCGGCCCAGGGCCTGGGATTCAATCTGGCGCACCCGCTCGCGGGTGACGCCCATCTTGCGTCCGACTTCTTCCAGGGTGTACACCTTCCCGTCCAGGAGACCATAACGAAGCTGTAAAATACGCACTTCCCGCGGCGGCAATTCGTCGAAGATGGTGACGAGCTGCTCCTGGAGGAGATTATGTGCGGCCACATTATCAGGAGAGGGGGTTTCCTGATCTTCAATAAAATCATACAGCACCGAATCGCCTTCATCATCGGTAGGGGTCTCCAGCGAAAGGGGACGCCGGGCAATTTTTTTGATCTGTTCCACTTTTTCGGTTGGAATCTCGAGGGCTTCCCCAATCTCTTCCGATGTCGGGTCACGGCCAAGCGTCTGGGTCAACTTGTGCTGTTTACGCAGCATCTTATTGATCTGGTCTCCCATGTGCACCGGAATGCGAATGGTGCGCCCCTGGTCGGCAATCGCCCGGGTGATGGCCTGGCGGATCCACCAGGTGGCATAGGTGCTGAATTTGTGACCACGGCGGTAATCAAATTTCTTGGTAGCACGGATCAAGCCGATATTGCCTTCCTGAATCAGGTCCAGGAAGGGCACCCCGCGGTTATTGTATTTTTTGGCGACGCTGATCACGAGGCGTGAATTGGCCGTGATGAGGTGTTCGCGAGCTTCCATGCCGTCACGGATGGCATGGACAAGCTGCGGGCGGCGATCCGGGTCTACCTGTCCAGATGCCAGCTCTTCGCGCGCCATGCGGCCGGTCTCAATACGCTGGGCGAGGCTGATCTCTTCACGGGCTGTCAACAGGGGAACGCGGCTGACTTCCTTGAGGTAGAGGCTGATGGTATCTTTGGTGTCGATTGCTGTCAGGTCATCGGCATTTGCGATTTGCAGGCCTTCTTTTTTCTGTTCATCCGCGACCCGTTTCAGTTCTTCGTCCTGCGGGCCTCCTTTAGGCTGGGCTTCCTCATAAGGGATGCCGGCGCTGTTTAACGCCGCAAACGCCTTTTCCAAAAGCTGGATGTCTTTCTCGGCATTTGGATAAAAGCGCAGAATATCATCAATGGTGATGAAATGTTTGCGTTGTCCCAGGGCAAGCAGTTGGGCTGTTTGCTCCTGTTCGTCTTGATAAAAAATTGATCCGTCCATTTCTTTCCTCGTTCTACCGGCAAAAAACGCACACGGTTAAACGCCGCATCCTGTTTGCGGCAATGGTGTGCGGTTATGAATATTCGACTGCATTTTGATTGGGCAAGGCTGTCATTCAGGCTGGTAAGGCACCAATTTTTACGCATTTCGCTGCAGTTAACTTGTTTCCACCCCTTTGTCGCTAAGTCTATTAATAGTATAGATAATTATGGGATTAATTACAACCAAATTTACCCCCCTAATTTATGTTGCCTGCTCTTGTTTTTATTGTATACTGGGTTTCAGGGATGTGCATGAAAGGGGAACGGGCATGACAGAAAAACAAAATAGTGGCTATACCATCATGGAACTGGACGCACAGGAACGCCCGCGGGAGCGGCTGGAGTCGGTTGGGGCGTATTCGCTGAGCAATGCCGAACTGCTGGCAATTTTACTGCGTGTCGGTGTGCGCGGCGAGAATGCCGTGCAGATGGGGCAGCGCCTGTTGAATGAGATGGGCGGGCTGCTTGGATTGCAGCGGTCATCTTTTGTGGAATTGAAGAACCAGCACGGGATGGGGGCGGCCAAGGCAGCTCAGATCAAGGCTGCGCTGGAATTGGGCAAGCGCTTGCGCGCCCTGGATTTTGGTGAACGCCCTGCCATTCATGAACCCCAGGATGTGTTCGAGATGGTGCGGGATGAGATGTCACCGCTTTTGCAGGAACACCTGTGGGTGCTGCTGCTGACCATCCGTAATCAAGTCATCCATATTGAGAAGTTGTACAAGGGTTCGCTAAATGCTTCCACCGTGCGCGTGGCGGAGGTTTTCAAACCGGCGATCCAGCACAACGCGGCGGGGGTGATCCTGGTGCATAATCATCCCTCAGGCGATCCCAGCCCCAGTCCGGAGGACGTGATTCTGACGCGGGCGGTGGTGCAGGCGGGCAGCTTGCTGGACATCAAGGTGCTCGATCATATCATTGTCGGGCACGGGAAATTTACTTCATTGAAGAAGGAACGGAAGGGGTTTGAATAAAGTTTTGCGGCTGTTTGTTGACAAAAAAAAGACTTCATAGTATGATTTTGTGGCTTCCCACGGGGGGCATCTGGCGAGGTAGCTCAGTGGTAGAGCAGGGGACTCATAAGCCCTTGGTCGTGAGTTCAAATCTCACTCTCGCCACTCAAAAAAGGCTCAACAGAGCCTTTTTATATTTAACATAAGTTGGTCGCAAGTCCCCATTGAGGGGATAAGGTAACCGCAGGTTGTGGTATTCAAATCTTACTCTTGCCGTAACTGCTCGGGCAGGTGTTGCAGGGTGTGTTCGCACGCCTGCGGCGAACACACCAAAACTCACCTTTGGTTTTGAATGGTTCTGAATTGGAGTTTGACGATTGGTGCGTTGCGGATACCATACCCGACAGGGTACAGCACGCTAACGTACCCTTGCGTGACTGCGCCTGGCAGGTTTGCCGGCAAAAGGTGCTACTGGTCATATGCAGTCCCAACCCGGTGGGGCTCCATGATCATCTGCTTCATTGACAGCGCGGAGTCGCAACAAAGGGGAATTGTGCTGAGGCCGAATCGATCATTCAAAGGCGGAAGATGGTTTTGAAATCACCCTTTTTGCCCAGGCAATGACGGGCGCTTGCAGGCTCTCGAAATTTTCGGGGACATTCATGCAGCCGAAGGATGAGAGGTAGGCGTTATTCTTTTCAATGACAGCTTTGGCTTTTTCCTCGGCCTGGTCGGCGCCGCCTTTATGGCAATAGAAATAAGCGATGGTCTTGTTTTTCAGGTAACCTCTTTCCAGCAGGGTGAGGATAGGCGGGGTGAAGGTGCCGGCCCAGATGGGAGAGCCCAGCAGGATGGTTTCGTAATCATCCAGATTTACTTTCAGGGGTTTGAGTTCAGGTTTTATTTTCAATACCACCTGACCGCCGCCCAGCACATATTTGAAAAAGCCTTTGGTCTTGATCTCTTTGACCGGTTTGACTTCTGCTATATCGGCGTCAATCTTGCCGGCAATCAGTTCGGCAATCCTTTGGGTGGTTCCTTCAAACGAATAATACAATACTAACATTTTGGACATCTTTGCTGGTGCTCCTCTGGTGAAACAGATAAATTGTGATGGATCGTTCACTGCATTATACATTTATTTCCGGGCAAATGAACACCTCCCGCAAATTTGTTGTATGCGGGAGGGTGAGGTCAGGATATGGATGATACAGGACTGTTGCCGCTGCGGATTACAGGGACAGGTCGTCATCCTTTGAGATTCTGTTGAAGATCAGCAGTGAGATGATCGTCAGCACAGCCAGAATGGTGGAAAGAGCTGCTGCGATCCCATAATTGCCACGGATGATCTGGGTGTAAATCTCGATGGTCAAGGTTCTGGTGCGGGCGGTGTAGAGGAGGATGGCGGTTGAAAGCTCACTGATCATGGTGATCCAGCTCAAAATGGCGCCCGAAATGATTCCGGCGGCCATCATTGGCATGGTGATCTTGTAGAAGGTTTTGATTTTTGAACTGCCCAGGCTGTGTGCGGCTTCTTCCATATTCATGGGGATTTGCTGTAGAATGGCTGCGGTAGAGCGGATGGTGTAGGGCATTCTGCGAATGACCAGACCAATGACCATGATGGTCATCGTACCGCTTAATAGAATGGGCGGTTTGTTGAAGGCGATCAGCAGGGTGATACCGATCACCGAGCCGGGAATGATATAAGGGATCATTGAGATTGAGTCCAATATTTTGGAAACAGGCCCGGTACGTCTGACAGAAATATAGGCCAACAGCACTGCCAGGAAAATGATGATTACCAGAGCAATTGCTGGAATCAACATGGTATTGGTGATTGCCCTGCCCACCTTGTTAAAGGCATCCGTATAGCTTTGTAAAGAATAACCGGGGGCAAACGTACTTCCCTTTACATTCTTAAAGGATGTGTAAAAGATATAAACCTGGGGCATGATGGAAATACTGACCAGCAGGTAAGCATAGGCATGGATCAGAAAACGCTTCATGCCATGGGTTTCTTCCGGGCGGATTTTGTTGATCGAATTCATGGTAAAGGATTTGCGCACGGAAAAATATTGCTGTACCAGGAAAACAATGGTGGTAATGGCGATCGCCACGATGGAAATTGCGGCGGCAAAACCGTCGTCTCCCCCCATTTCGCTGATGAACTCATTAAAAATGGTTACCGGGAAGGTTCGATAGCCTTCGCCAATCAGCATGGGGGTACCAAAATCAGCCAGGGCGCGCATAAAGACCAGCAGGCCAGCCGCCATCAGGGTGGGAGTGATGAGGGGAATGACAATTTTGAAAAAGCGTTTCACGCCCGCTGCGCCCAGATTTTCGCTGGCTTCCAGCAGGGAATTATCCACGTTCTTTAACGCGCCGGAAACATACAGGAAGATCAAGGGATAAAGCTGAAGGGATAGTACCAGGAGGATGCCAAAAAAACCATAAATATTGGGAATGGCAATGCCCAGGGTGTTTTTGAAAAACAGGGTGATCAAGCCGCTGCGCCCCAGCAGAAGGATCCAGGAATAGGCGCCAATAAAGGGGGCGGACATGGAGGAGAGGATGATCAGGATGCGCAGGAAGGCTTTGCCTTTGATTTCGTAGCGCGTGAAGAAGTAAGCCAGAGGAGTGCCCAGGATGAGGGTGGTGAAGGTTACGGCAGTGGTTACCTTAAAGCTGTTCATCAAGGTGTTGAAATAATACGGGGTGCTGAAGAATTTAACGAAATAGTTCAGGGTGAACTGTCCGGTGTTCTTGTCAATCACTGCCTGGGTGAGCAGATTCATCATCGGGTAGATGAGAAAAAGTCCATACAATGCGAAAAGCCCGATGGTTACCAGGCTCCAAAGATCAAATTTCGCCTTTCGATTCATCAGGTTTTATTCCTCCCTCATCAGATTTTGGGAGCCATCTTCAGAGAAGACATTGATCTTGTGGCCTTTGATGACAAGCGAAACCTTTTCCCCTTTTCGTAAGAGATTTTCTAACGATGATTCACTAATTACTTCAATCAGCTGCTGGTTATCGTCGAGTTCGATCAATTGGTGGGTGTTGAGGCCTAAAAAGAAGCTGTCCTGCACTACGCCGGTTAAGGCAGACTGACCATGAGGATGCAAAATAAGATCTTCCGGGCGGACAGACAGCAAAACGGGGGTGTCCTCTGGCAGGGCAAGGTCTTCCATTGGGAAGCTGTATGCCCCAAAATGAATGGTACGATCCGCGGTATGATAGACGGCATTGAGGAAGTTTGTGCGGCCGATAAAGGTAGCTACAAATTGATTTTTGGGGCGGTGATAAATTTCCTGGGGGGTGCCGACGTGCTGGATTTTTCCGTTACTCATCACAGCGATGCGATCCGAAATGGCCATGGCTTCTTCCTGATCGTGGGTTACATAGACGGTGGTGATGCCAACTTCTCTCTGGACATCACGGATCACCTGACGCATCTCTAACCTCAGTTTGGCATCCAGATTGGAAAGCGGCTCATCCATTAAGAGTACATCCGGCTTGATCACCAGGGCGCGCGCCAGGGCTACGCGCTGCTGCTGGCCGCCAGACAGCTGCTCAGGTTTACGGTCGCGCAATTCGTAGATTTGCATGAGTTTGAGGAATTTATCGGTTTCTTTTTTGATTTCTGATTTGCTGTATTTTCGGTTTTTCAAACCAAATTCCACATTTTGGCGCACGGAATAGTGGGGGAAGATGGCGTAATTTTGAAAGACCATGCCAATATTGCGGTGGCTGACTTCCATGTTGTTGATCATTTTGTCGTCGAAATAAAATTCGCCGCCTTCAATGGTGTTGAAGCCCGCAATCATGCGCAGGAGCGTGGTTTTCCCACAACCGGAAGGGCCAAGCAGGGTAAATAATTCCTTATCCTTCACTTTCAGCGAAATATCGGAAATAACGGTATTTTCTCCAAATTTCTTTATGGCGTTTTTGATAGTTATATTAACGCTCATCAGATATACCTTTCTTTTCAGGCCGGGAATTCAGGCTGGGAAAGCAACACAGGCGGTATGCGTTCGTTTGAGTTAAGTTCTGTGTTGGGAAACGAGTTGTTTCGCACAATAACAATGCCACAACCTCAACCTGGCAGGATAACCCTCTTCAATAAATAAGTGTAGCCGATATGCGTAAAAAAGAAGGGCTGGGGAAGGCCCGTTTCCAGCGTGGGAAGAGCCTTCCCCAGAGTTGCTAAAATTTACTGGACAGCGACATAAATTTCCTTGAAGCGTTCTTGCAGGGCTTCCTTGTTTTTGTTGACATAGTCCATGTCTTCTTCAATGACATTGATTTCTTCGTAGGGGACCATATAGTCAGCAGTTTCGATACCTTTCCGCACCGGGCGGTTGGTCAGCTGGGTTGCAAATGCTGTTTGAACTTCTTCGGAAATGGTCAGGTCAATAAAGCGCTGGGCATTCAGCAGGTTTTTGGCGCCTTTGATGATTGCGGAGCCGGCAGGCAGGAAGATGACCCCTTCTTCCATGTAAACGACTTCGACATCAGCGCCATCGCGCACGAGAGTCACGCTGGGGTCTTCATAGGAAATCCCGACGGTGTATTCGCCATCGCGGACGCCTTTCCAGACTGAGCTGGAGCTGTCAATCACAACGGTGTTGGCATACAAGTCTCTGACAAAATCCCAGCCTTCCTGGCTTTCATAATCCCCGCCAATTGCTTTGAGCATATTGGTCAGGTGCGCATAGGCGCTGGAAGAGGCGGTGGGGTTGGCAGAAACGATCTTGCCCTTCAGTTCAGGATTGAGCAGGTCTTTGTAGCCTTCAACCTCAATATCGCCAATCAAAGTCTTGTTGACCAGCAGCACGCTGCCGTCCAGGGTGTAGACGGTGATGTAGCCATTTTTATTCTGATAAGCCTCGAGGAGCTGATCATCCTCGGGGGAGACGTATTGCTGGAAGAGGTCAATATTATTCATAAAGGTGGCATAAGCGCCGCCATAGACCACATCGGCATAGGGGTTGTTCTTTTCACCCTCGAGACGTTTGAAAACCTCACCGGTACCGGCGGAGATAACTTCCACTTTGATGCCGTACTTTTCTTCGAAAAGCGGTACGGTGGCGTTCAACAGTGGATCGCTGTTCGGCGAGTAGATGACCAACGCATTGGTTTCTTCCAGCGCGGGGGCAGCTTCTTCAACAGGAGCAGCTTCTTCGGCGGGAGCGGCTTCTTCAACAACGGCGGGGGCTGCTTCTTCTTCCGGCGCAGCCGCGGGTGTACATGCGGTCAGGGCAAGTACTGAAACCATAAACAGAACCATAAGTGTAGCAAAAAATCTCTTCTTGGACATGTCGTCCTCCTTAAGAAATAAATTGTAGGTTCTCCAGGAATTGCCGTGAAAAGTTGGTGTTCCACGCCAGACAGGAGGGAATGCAGCCTTCCTCCCGTATCTGCCATGATTATGCTCAGCGCGGGGAAAATCACAGTGATTCCCAATGAGCCAAATTGTATGGGGCAGTGTTTTGGATATGATGCACAAGGTTTTTATCTTGCGATAAGGCTTCTCCTTTCCCAAGTTTGTCAACCTTACAACGATCAAATTATAGCATATTGCACCGTTTTAGCTACGGGAGGTTCCCCCCTGATTATACGCCCCATTCGAATGGTTTTCCGAGCTTTTTGGGGATAGACAAAAGGCTGGATTTGTCTTAAAAAACCAGGCAGATGAAGGTTACCATTTTACATTTCATCCGACTTGGGCTACTATTAAGAAATAGGGATCATCCGCCTGCGAGGGGCGGTTCAACTATTTTCACAGGAGAGGTCAAAATGAGTTTACGTGATGAAATCATGGAGCAGCCTCAATTGGCGGGGCGTTTGCTGGCGAATCAATGGGATCATATTCAAAGGGTGGCGGAGGAAATCCGTCAGAGAGAAATCAATTTTATTTTTCTTTCGGCACGGGGTACATCTGACCATGCCGGATTGTATGCCAAATATTTGTGGGGAGCTTACAACAGGCTCCCGATTGCTTTGGCAGCCCCTTCTTTGTTCAGTATTTACAATCAGCCGCCGCAGTTGAAGAATGCGCTGGTATTGGGGATATCCCAGTCTGGCAAATCGCCGGATATTGTCAGTGTGATTGCCGAAGGGCGCAAGCAGGGTGCGATGACCCTGTCTTTGACCAATGCGCCGCAGTCGCCGATGGCCGAGGCCAGCGAATATCATGTGAATGTGATGGCTGGTCCCGAGGTGGCTGTGGCGGCCACCAAGAGTTACACGGCTCAACTGCTGAGCATTGCCCTGCTTTCGGTGGCTCTGGCTGACGACAAAGAACGGCTGGAAGAAATTGCCGCACTGCCGCAGGCTTTGCAGGCTGTGCTGGATATGGAAGAAAGCATTGCCAACCATGCCAAACGCTACCGCTTTATGAACCAGTGTGTGGTCTGCGGGCGCGGGTATAATTTTGCCACGGCTTATGAGTGGGCCTTGAAACTCAAGGAAATGACGTATGTTGTTTCGGAGGCGTATTCTTCTGCTGATTTCCGTCATGGGCCTATTGCAATTGTGAACCAGGGTTTTCCTGTATTTGCGGTGATGCCTTCTGGCGCGGTGTATGCTGATCTGCTGGCTTTGGTGAAGAATTTAAAGGAGAACCATCAGGCCGATCTGCTGGTCGTTTCAGATCAGCAGGAGGCGCTGGATCTGGCAGATGTGGCAATTGCTTTGCCGCAGGATATTCCCGAATGGCTCAGTCCGATTGCAGCTATTCTGGCCGGCCAGTTGTTCACCTATTATTTGACACAGGCCAAAGGGTTTGATGCGGAATCGCCTCGTGGTTTGAACAAGGTGACTCTTACGCAGTAAAAACGTTGTTTTGTACAGTTAATTTCCTGTTCCGTCCATTAAAGAGGACAGCTTGCTGGTTTTTAATGGGACGGAACAGGTTTGTTTTTTATAAAACCACCCCCTTTGATGGGCGAATTCTCTGCAATATGTGGGGATTGATGGAAAATCTGTACAAATTGCCTGTAAATGGCGAAAAATGCCCGTAAATCCTGGGTTAAATCCCGGAAAAATAATAAAGCAGTTTGTGCCAATAATATTGACCCCGTATAATATTTTGGGTATACTTCAGGATTGTGCGGGTTCGTAAACCGGCAGAATGTTGGTGCGAGCCCGTAGATTGATTATAAAACCGGAGTTTAAAATGCAAGTTGTTGCGCATTCATTATTATTTGTTTCAGGAGGAACACTGTGTTAGCTTCACAAAGTCTTTGGGTCGTCTCCCTTGTCGGCATTGCCGCTTTGGCGACGCTGGTACTTAGTTCAAACGAGGCAGTCAAAAAACTGGTTGGGATCGCATCCTATTTTCAGCTGTCGTCTACTTTTATGGGAATGACGGTTATCTCTTTGGCAACGAGCATTCCCGAAATCACCTCTCATCTCACTGCCTCGGTCAATATCTTGACCGGGTCGCTGGATTATAAAACCGGTTCAGCGATTGTGTTGGGGGCCAATATTGGTTCGGATGTCGTTCAGCAGACATTGGTAATGGGGATCATTATTTTGTTGGCTGGAACGATGTATTTCCGCCGTTACTTCCTGTGGAAGAGCATGGTGCCGATGATTGGTACGACGATCATGTGTATTATTCTGGGTGTGGATGGTACTTATTCCCGCCTTGACGGTGCCATCCTGTTTGGTTCTTTCATTGCCTATAGTTATTATTTATACACGGATGAACGCAAGCACTATAAGAAAGAAGATAATCTTCACGAGAGCGAAGAAATTGCTGAAAATGTGCCGAAGGACCTGAAAGAGGTTGGCGTTGACACCCTGGTCTCATTGGCGATGATTGGATTGACCATTTTTGCAGCGGCGATTGTGCTGCAATTGACCGAGCTTTTGGTCAATCGCACGGGCATCAGCGGTTCGCTGATCGGTGTGGTGACACTCGGTTTGGCCTCGGCATTGCCGGAATTGACTACTGCGATTGCCGGTATCGGCAACAAAGAGCATGGTATTTCGCTGGGCGCGCTGGTGGGCAGCAATATCACCAACCCGCTGGTTGCGATTGGCGGCGGCGCACTGGTTTCTACATACTGGGTGCCGCGTCCGCTGGTCGCCTGGGACCTGCCGTGGGAGACGATCACCGGCGCCATTTTATGGGCTATTCTGTGGTTTACCAAGGGTAAGTTAAAGAAAGGCCATGCAATCTATTTGATCGTTTTATATTTCATCTATCTCTTTACCCGGGCGTACTTCTTCTCGGTGGATTAATATACCGGATGTTATGAAAAGCGGGTGCGATTTTCGCACCCGCTTTTGATTCTGCGGTGGACAAGGCCGCGACCAACAAAATGGATTGTCAAAGCACGGATATGATAAAATCATTCACCGCTAAAAATGCGAAATAAGAGATGGAAAGCGGCTGGGGCGCGATGAACCATTTGATTGAAGTAAACCAGATTACCTATACCCACGACCGGCAAAACGGCGAAACACCGCCAGCGCTGTGCGGTGTTTCGCTTCAAATTGCTGCGGGCGAGATGATAGCGATGATCGGTTCGAATGGCTCGGGCAAGACTACACTGGCGCGGCATTTGAACGGTCTCCTGCTGCCCACAACAGGAACGGTGCGGGTGGCCGGCCTGGATACATCCCTTCCTGATAATCGGCAGACGATTCTTTCAACCGTAGGCATGGTTTTTCAGTTTCCCGAAGACCAGATGGTGGCAACGGTAGTAGAAAATGATGTGGCTTTCGGGGTGGAAAATCTTGGCCTTCGGCCAGCGGAAGTGCGCCAACGCGTGGAAACTGCCCTGCGGGAAGTGGAGATGTGGGCGTGGCGCAGCCGCCCCCCGCATTTGCTGTCTGCGGGGCAGATGCAGCGGGTTGCTCTGGCGGGCATCCTGGCAATGAAACCACGCTGTATTGTGTTTGACGAGGCCACCGCTATGCTGGACCCGGCCGGGCGCCGCACGGTAATGGAGATAATGCACCGCCTGCATCAGGAAGGGCTGACCATCATTTATATTACCCACTACATGGAAGAAGCCGCTCAGGCAGGCCGCGTGATCGTTCTTGACCGGGGACAGGTGGCGCTGGACGGTTCACCGCGGGAGGTGTTCTCAGATGCGGAACGGCTGGTGAAGCTGGGGCTGGATCTGCCGCCAGCGGTCAAAGCGGCGGCTGTGCTGCATGAGGTTTTTCCTGCCCTGCCGCAAGACTTGCTGACGCTGGATGATTTGCTGGCTGCCTTACCCCATGCACCTGCGGGTGTTGTGCCGCCTGTGGCCGTATCTCAAACACGGCCAGTGGAAGAATTTGAAGCATGGATTGAAGTTTCCGGACTCTCTCATACTTATCTGCTGGATACTCCTTTTGCATACCAGGCTTTGCAGGAGGTGGACATGCGGGTCGCGAAAGGCGGCTCGCAGGGGTTGATCGGCGGTACGGGTTCAGGAAAATCAACCTTGATGCAGCATTTGAATTGCCTGTTCAAGCCATTCACCGGACGGGTGCGGGTGGGGCAGTTTGACTTCAACGCACCAGAGGTAACGGTTTATCAGGTCTGCCAGATGGCAGGGCTGGTATTTCAAAATCCGGAAGCCCAGTTTTTTGAACAATATGCCGGGGATGAGATCGCTTATGGGCCGCGCTTGCAAGGCCTGGACAAACCCGTCTTGCGTCAGCGGGTGCAGTGGGCGATGGAGATGGTCGGTCTCGATTTTGAGACGTTCAAGGACAGGCTGACGTTCACGCTGAGCGGCGGCGAAAAACGCAAGGTTGCTCTGGCGTCTATCCTTGCTTTGCAGCCAGAGGTTTTGCTGCTGGATGAGCCTACCGCCGGGCTGGATCCACACTCCCGCAAGGAGTTGATCGCTCATTTGCAGGCCCTGCGCGCACAGGGTATGACGTTTGTGGTTTCCTCCCATCACATGGATGATCTGGCTGTCCTGACCGAGCGGCTGCTGGTGCTGCATCACGGGCGGGTGGAGATGGAAGGCAGCCTGGGCGAAGTTTTTTCCGACGCAGAGGCATTGCAGGCATTGGGGCTGGCCCCGCCGCCTGCCGCACGCATTGCGGAAAAGCTGCGCCAGAATGGCTGGCCGATCCCGGCGGGGGTTGTTGATCTGCAAGAGCTGAAAAATGCCTTGGTGGACATGCCCGGGGGGATGAAATGAGCAACTTCGAATTCATGCAACGCATGACATTCGGCCAGTATTTGCCCACCGGATCAGTCTTGCACCGCCTGGACGCGCGCGCGCGCATTGTTATTTTTACTGCTTTTCTGACGGCAGTTACCGTTGCAAAGGGGCTGCCTGGTCTGGTGTTAAGTCTGCTGCTGGCCGTCATCGGTTTGTTGTTGGCGCGGATCCCGCTGGGGTATGCATTAAAAGGATTGCTGCCGCCATTGCCTTTTTTGGTGATTCTGGCCGTGATACAGGTATTGATGCGCTCCCGGGGTACGGAGGCAGCATTATTTCAATTTTGGCTGCTGCGGGTGACGGCGGGCGGTCTGCTGGAAGGTGTTATCCTGCTGGTGCGGTTTGCCTCCCTGGTGCTGTGGTTGAGTCTGACGTCGTTTACGCTTTCAGTTTCTGAATTGATCCTGGGGTTGAATTTGCTGCTGCGTCCCCTGCGGCGGTTGAGGCTGCCGGTAGATGATCTGGTTTTGATGGTGCAGGTCACCGTGCGCTTTATTCCCTTTCTGACGCAGTCTGCTGAACGGATTGTCAAGGCGCAGGCTTCTCGCGGGGCAGCGTGGGGCCAGGGCAGCGGGGGCGTGCTGCGCCGTGTGCGTCAGGCGCTACCGATGATCGTGCCGCTGTTTCTGAACAGCCTGCGCCGGGCCGAGAATCTGGCTTTGGCGATGGATGCCCGCGGGTATGGGGGTAATGCGGCGCGCACCTCAATGCATGAACTGAATTTTCAGGTTGTGGATTGGCTGGCGGTGGGGGGGAGTTTGCTGCTGGCCGGGTTGATGGTGGTGTGGGGCGTAGTAATTTGATTGTCCAGTGAGAAAAAGCAGGAGATTGTAAAAATAAAAAACCGCACCCTTCAAATATCTGAGGCCGCGGTTTATTATTTTTCGAATGAAGGACAGCTTACAAGTCTGCCCCGTCTTTTTTGCCGATCTTGATCTGCCGCCAGGCGGCGACCACCACCAGGGTGAGGATGGCGGAGGCGGCGGCTTCGGGCAGGCCATTTGCCACGACGATTGCTGGCAGGACAGCCCAGGGAAGGTATCCCATCAGGCCGATCACTCCCAGCACGAGGATGGTATTGGTCAGGCTTCCGGCGATCGCGCCCACGATCAGGGCCGGTACCTGCCAGCGAGAAAGCGCTTTCCAGACCAGGTAAGCAGCCGGACCAATCAATAACCGTGGCAATACAGCTACCAGCGGGTTGGTGAACCACACGTCGGTTGGGCCGGTGGGGGCGATGGCGGCCTGCAGCATGCTGAACAGACCGAAAATGAGGCCAATGGCTGCACCGACAAAGGGGCCTTCCAGGATCGCTCCAATGATGACCGGAATGTGCATCACGGTCAGCGAGGTGCCGCTGAACCAGGGGATGAAGCCCAGCCGGGTCATGCCCAGCACAATCGAAATGGCGCCCATAACACCGGTAATGGCTATTTTTCTCGTTCTTGGTTGAGACATGCAAAACCTCCAGCCCCATTTAAAATTTAACACATTTTATCATGTCAATGATGTGCAGGATGTATTGTAACAAGTTTTGATACTATTCTAGTATATAATCAGAACAGTGTTGCATGATTAGTCATAAGATGATGAAAAAGGTGTCAGAATGCATACAATTTTGTTGATAGAAGATATTCCTGATAATGCCATGCTGGTTCAAAAAATCCTTACATCACAGGGGTATGAGGTTTTGTGGGCAAAAACGGCGGAAAAGGGCCTCGAATTGGCAGGAAAAAACCATCCAGAAATGATCCTGCTTGATTTGGGACTGCCCGACATTGATGGACAAACCCTGGTGGGGTATTTGCGTAACGTGCCCGAACTGGAGAAGGTGCCGATCATTGTGGTCAGCGCCTGGCCGGAAGACACCGCCCGGAATATGGTCACTGCCTATGGCTGTGACGGGTATGTCAGCAAGCCGATCAATGTGCGCTATTTCATTGAAGTGGTCAACGATTATTTTAAAAAAGAAGAGAAATGAGTTTGTTATGCTGCATAAGTTGATCCCGGCCAGCGAATTTACCATTGAAGAATTAACGTATGCTTATAATCAAACCCGGGTTGATTACCTCGTGCCAATGCCGATGAACGCAAAACGACTGGAGGAATATGTTCATC
Organism: uncultured Anaerolineaceae bacterium; assembly: GCA_964447155.1. GTDB lineage: Bacteria > Chloroflexota > Anaerolineae > Anaerolineales > Anaerolineaceae > SMBSF63. Next base: position 48,658 of record CAYURM010000008.1, on the reverse strand, counting down.
ACTATGATGTCGATATGGACCGCTCGGTGGTGGCGATGGTTCGGGATGAAATGCTGGCTTTGGGCATGTTGGGAGTACGTCCGGGACGAGCGTGGATCACCCGCCTGGGAGTGCTGCCGGCGAGCCGGCGCGGGGGGGTGGGGGAGTCGATTATGCGTTACATGCTTGCCAGGGCGGATGAGTCGGGTATTCCGCTGAACATTCTGGAAGTGATCAAGAATAATGCTCCTGCTCACCAGTTATTTTTGAAATGTAATTTTCATGAGACTCGTGAATTGCTGATCCTGCGCCGCCCGCCAGGCAGCCCAAAGGTACTGCCAAAGGGTCAGTGCCGCTGGATGGAACAGGAGGAAGCCTTGCGCTATCTGGCGTTTCATCCGGTGCCGCAGGCGTGGACCAACCACATCGAAACGTATTTAAATTCAGGGGATGTGCTTGGATTATATGTGGAAGTGAATGGCAGCAGCGGGTGGATGATATTCCGATGCCAGAAATTCATTTTGACCCATTTTGTGATGCATACAGAAGCGGGCGACCCGCAGGTAGTGGGGCTGGAATTGCTGCGCTGCCTGCATCAGAAATTCCCGATGAAGGATACGTATGTAGAAAATATCACTGTGGATGATCCGCAGCTGCCGGCGATGTACGCGATGGGCTATATTGAGGCTTTCCGGCGGATTGAGATGTACCGGCATGTAAAGTGATGCTGGCGTGTATGAGTGAACAGGCAGGGACAGGTTAGCAACTTGTCCCTGCCTGTGTAAACGGGATAATCAAGATATGGAACTGGAAAAAATTCAAAAAATCCTTGAAACGGATTGTGCGCTGACGAGGGATAAACCGCTGGTGGTGGGGGTATCTGGCGGGGCGGACAGCCTGTGTCTGCTGGATGTGCTTTATCAGTTGGGGTATCCGTTGATTGTGGCCCATTTTGACCACGGGCTGCGCCCTGAATCGGCGCAGGATGCTGAGCAGGTGCGCCTGGAAGCGCGGGCGCGGGGGCTGGCTTTTGTGACCGACCGGCAGGATGTGACCGCTTTGGCCCGCGCGGAATCTTTTTCGATCGAAGAAGCGGCACGGGTGGCGCGCTATGGTTTCCTGTATCGGCAGGCTCGTCAGTATGGCGCCCAGGGGGTTGCCGTGGCGCATACTGCCGATGACCAGGTGGAGACGGTCTTGATGCACCTGGTGCGCGGGGCGGGGTTGGCCGGGCTGAAGGGGATGACGTACCGCATTGTTCACCCGGAATGGGATGCTGAGATCCCCCTGCTGCGGCCTTTGCTGGGCGTGTGGCGCAGCGAAATTGAGGCCTGGTGCGTGAAACAGGACCTGCGGCCTGTACACGACCCCAGCAATGCGGACACCACTTTTTTCCGCAACCGCCTGCGGCATGAGTTGATCCCCTATCTGGGAGAATACAATCCCCGGATCAAGGAGGTCGTCTGGCGCATGTCGCAGAGCCTGGCCGGTGATTATGAAGTGCTCCAACTGGCGAGTGAGGAAGCCTGGCAGCGGGTGTGTCTGCGTTTGGGGGAGGAGTATGTTGAGCTGGCTGCCGATGTGCTGGCTGCCTATCCGCGCGGGATGCAGCGCAGCCTGATCCGGCGGGCGATTGCCTGCCTGCGGCCGGTGCTGCAGGATGTTGATTTTGATGCGGTGGAACGTGCCGCAGCCTTTGTGGCAGCACCCGCCGATTCAGGTCAGATGGACTTGATTGCTAATTTGATAATGTGGGTCGAAAACAGTCATCTATTCCTGGCGGAGCGGCATGCAAAGGTGATCGATGCCGGTTGGCCGCAGATGCCGTCGGGGGTGGAGATCAGCTTGCCGGTACCTGGAGATTTGAAGTTCGAAGGCTGGCATCTGACGGTGAATTTACTGGAAGATGTTGATGTGGCTCGGCTGGCGGACGCCATGCAGGACAGGTGGCAGACCTGGCTGGATGTGGACTTGCTGACCTTGCCGCTGGTGATGCGCACGCGCCGTCCGGGAGACCGCTTCAGACCCTTGGGGATGGACGGGCATTCGATGAAGCTGTCCGATTTTTGGGTGAACGAAGGGTTGAACCGCCGCGCACGAGACGGCTGGCCGCTGGTGTGCAGCGGGGAGGAGATTGCCTCCGTGCCGGGCTTCCGCCCGGCGCACCCTTTCCGGATTACGGCGGACACACAGCGCATTGTTCACTTGCAGTGGAAGAACGGTAATGAACAGGATGTCTCAATGAAAAACCTCCCCTGAATTTCGCGGGAGGTTAAATTTTTCAATGCGGGGGGATTTACGCACTCTCCATTTTTGCGGCCAGCTTGCGCAGTTTCATGCTGACTTCGCGCCACTGCACCTTGGAGATGCCCAGCTTCTGGCGGATTTTTTCCTGGTCCATGCCGCTGCGCCAATCGTTCAGGGCGGCTGTCCAGCGGCACATATCGAAGGAGAGGTGCTTGTCGAGACCGGCTTTTTCGCCGATTTCTTCCAGTAGATATTCCAGGCGGCGCGGCGACCAGGGAAAAATGGGGCCGTCTGGCTGGTATTGGGCCTGATATTCCTGGTAGACTTCAACCCATTCCTGCGGCAGGTCAATTTTGCGTTCTTTGTAGCGATAATTGGGATTGGCATAACGCACGAACAGGTAGGGCTGTGGGGCGTCCAGTTCGAGGTGGGTGGTTTGGATTGCCAGACATTCCCCTTTTTTGATGTTCGTACTTAACAGCAGGCTGAGCAGGGTGTAGGGGCGGGCATCCGGTTTTTCCTCTTCACGATAGGCCTGGGCAGCTTCCATCACTTTGGCCTGTTCGTCTGGCGAGAGCACAATAGGCAGGGGGCTGATCACAGATTTTTGGACAACTTTCTCGGCCGGATCAACCGCGATGGTGCCATTTTCATGCAGCCAGCGGAAAAAAGACTTGAGTGAGGTGATGCGCCGGGCCAGGCTCTTGGGGCTGCAAGGTACACCGCGGCCATCCTGAAGCCATTTGAGAAAATTGTTCAGATCCCCGGTGGTGATATCGCCCAGGGTTCGGTCGGGCGAGAGGTATTCTGTCAGCAGGTTGAGATCACCGATGAACGCCTTAATCGTATATTGCGAGCGATCCTGATCTTTCAAATAGATTTCCCAAGCCTGGATAGCCGGGAGGAGCGGGGTGCGGGGGGTGATATGCACCGCAGTTTGGGGAGTATTCATTAATATGGCCCTCTACTTCACCTTTCTTTCGTATAGCTTTATAAAGATAGTGTATATGGTTTGACAGAAAATGTCAACTGTGATTTCGAGGTAGTTTTGCGATTTCTGGATGGTTGTGTTTGGGGCAGCCAGCGATGGTGCTTCTTTCCTTAAAGGGGATGATTTGATGGTGGGGAAAACCTCCCGCAGGGTGGTTTAACGACGGGTTTCAGAGACTGCTTGCTGGATGGGCGGGAAGGGGTTGTTGCTTCGAAACCTGCGGGAGGGGAGGTGAAATCATCGTGCGGGAAGCGTTAAGCTGGTTGGGGAAACTCTCCCGCAGGGTGGTTTAACGGCGGGTTTCAGAGGCTGCTTGCTGGATGGGCGGGAAGGGGTTGTTGCTTCGAAACCTGCGGGAGGATGAACGCGATGGGTGGTTTTGACGGGTTCACTGGTGGTCACACGCTACAGATTACGGGGTTAACGCCTGCCAGAGGAGGGCCTGGATGGCTTCTACGTTGGGCAGCAGCACTTGCGCGCCGGTTTCAGGGATGGTGAAGGGCGCTGCTTCCTCGGGGCCAAGGTTATAGGACCGCAGGCGGTTGGGCTGGGTGATTTCTGCGGCCAGCGGCACGAGCGGCAGGATGTCGGATACGCTCATGTCCGTTTCGACCCCGCGGCGGTATTGTTCGTAGAGCGCCGGGGCATTGGCGACGGCGTTGATCGAGAGCATCCCGCGGAAGAGGCCCATCAGTACTTCCTGCGAGCGGCGGGCGCGGTTGTAGTCGCTGGTGGTGTAGCGGGCGCGCACATACCACAGGGCGGTCTCGCCGTCCATATGGTTCATTCCGGCCGGGACGGTGCAGTAGCCGCGGTCTCCCTGGGGGAGGTCGCATTTGTCGGTCATTTCCCGCCCCGCGTTCACGTTAATGCCGCCCAGGCTGTCCACAATTTCAATAAAACTGCCAAAATTGGTGAGGATGTAATGGTCAGGACGCACCCCAAAATTGAAAGAAAAGGTGTCCTGCAGGGTTTCAAAGCCGAAGGCATGTGCCACGTTGATCCGGTTGTCATCATGGCCGGGGATTTTGACATACAGGTCGCGCGGGAAGGAAATGATGCTGGCGGTGCCTTCGGCGGGGTTGAGCGACAGCCAGATGAGTACGTCGGTGCGGTAGCCTGCGCCAGGGCGCTCATCAGACCCAAGCACAAGGATGTTGACTTGCTGGGTGGGCCGGATCAGCCATGGGGTTGGCCAGGGTGTGGCAGACGGCATGGGAGTGCTGGAGGGCGCGAGGGTGGAAGTCGGGATGACCGGAATGGTGCTGGTCGGGGTGAATGGCAGGGGCTGGAAGGGCGTCAGGCTGGGAAGGCGGTTCGGGCCAGTCTCCAGCGTGGGCAGTGCAGGTATCGGCTGGCCTGGGTCAACATAACGAATGGGAAGGCCGCAGGCCAAAAGGACTGCGGCTAAAATTCCCAGAAGGATACGGTTCCTCATTTTGCAGATTGCGTTTCACCTCAGGGTGCGGCAGGCAATACACTGAGCACGAATTGCTTGTCTACCCATAATCCGCCGCGGTCGGTGCTGCGGATAATGATATTGTAGTTATTCTTGATCTCTGCGTTCAGTGACGTATTGGTGACGAGGACATTGCCCTGGATGGAGAAGGGGCCGGTTTCTCCGCCAAATAGCGTATAGGTGTGGGAATCACCGTTATCCACGTCCATGGTCATCAGCACGCCTACCACGGTGCCGGCGGGCTGGCCGGAAGTGACGGATGTGCCGCTGAGAGTCATATTGGTGGGGGCTTCATTGACATCTGTAACGGTGATCCAGAAAGTCTTGGTCAGGCCTAGTCCGCCGCGGTCCGTCGTACGCACCTGGATGGTATACAGGCTTTTGGCTTCGTAGTTCAACGGGCCGGTGGTTACCAGACTGCTGCCGGAGATGGTGAAGGGGCCGCCATCTGCGTTGACCAGGGTCAGGGTGTGGGTATCACCGGGGTCAGCATCAGCGGTGACGAAGCTGCCAATGACGGAACCAGCGGACTGGTTTTCGGCGATTCCATCTCCAGAGAGGGTCAGGTCAATGGGGGCGGTATTTGCGCCGGTTTGCGATGTGCTGGTCGGGTAGGGCGTGAGGGTGACCGGTGGTGACCAGGTAGCGGTTGGGTAGGGTGTCCACGCGGACGGGGTCGTTGGCACAACGGTAGCGCGGTAGGGCACGAAGAGCTGCTGTCCAACCCTGATGGCGTAGGAATTGCCGAGGCAGTTATAGGTTTGCAGGTCTTTCACACTGACCTGGTAGCGGTAGCTTAATGCGGTCAATGTGTCGCCGATTTTGACGGTATAGGTCGTCCAGCCGTAAGGCGGGGTGCTGCACTGGATGGCTGTCGCACTCGGTTTGGGGGTAGGGGTGGTCGTGGCTTTGACTGGCGGGACATACAGGATGGTGCCGGGCAGGAGGGTGTCGCTGACCAGGCAGTTGGCTTCCTTGAGCTGGCTGATGCTGGTTTTGTAGGTTTTTGAGAGGGATTCGAGCGTGTCACCGGCACGGATGGTGTAGCTGTTCCAGTTTTGCGGAGGCTGGCAGCTTTCCGTGGGGGTGACCGTTGGCGAAGCGGCGGGCGCGTCTGTTTGGGTTGAGCGCGGGGTGGTGGTTCCCTTTACGTCAACAATCAGGGTTTTTTCTGAAAGCAGCGCCGCGGGGGAAGTAGCTGTGACTGCCGCCGTCACTTCGGCAGCGGTTGGCGAGTTGATCACGGGAATGATGCCGGTTTCATTTTCGGCAACAGACAGGGAGAGTGCGCCAAAAACGATGATAATGGAAGCCATGGCGGTGAACAAGCCAACCAGAATTTCTCTCAAGTTCTTCATCGGATTACTCAGTAGTCATTTCTTCTATTTCGCCTTCGTCAAGCCGGAAGGGGAATAATACACTGAAAGTAGACGAGCTTCCCATCTCACTTTCTACCCAGATGCGGCCCTGGTGTGCTTCTGTCAGGGTTTTGGCAATGGAAAGCCCGACGCCCTGGTCACCGAGGCCGCTGATTTCGGGATGGTCTTCAAGATAAGTGCGTGAGAATACCCGCGGCAGGTCATCCATGGCAATCCCGCCGCCCGAATCCTTAATCTGGATGAGGAAATGAGGCTGGTCTGCTTCGTCTTCAATGTTGACGTGCAGGCTGATCTCCCCTTCCTGTGGGGTTGCGAGGATGGCATTTTGCATCAGGTAGAAAATGACCTGTTCCATGGAATCTTCGTCGACATGCACGGAGGGGATGTCTTCCGGCAGGTCAAAATGCAGGGCGATATTTTTGTCACGCAGGCCATTGCCAACCCTGGCGATGGTTTTGTCCACGATGGCGTTGAAGTCTACCGCTACAACGGTTGTTTCACGGTCTCCCGAACGGTTGATAATGCCATTAATATCATCGAGAAGCTCGGTCATCCGTTTGGTCGATTGCTTGACGCGCAGCATGAGACGGTGCTGGAGGGCGCCGAGGATGCCGGTTTTCTCGGAAAGCAGCAGGTCAGAATAGCCAACGATAGAAGCGAGCGGCTGGCGCAGTTCCTGACCGAGAGCGATAATCATTTTTTGGTCACTGGAGGTAAGCGGTGCAGGCCCGCTGGCCTGGCTTTCAAACTGTGCGATCCTGGTGTTGGCATTTGCCAGCGAGTTTTTGAGCCGGGCTGATTCTTCCAGTGTGGTGCGGAATTGTTCATCCAGCTCAGGAGATTCGGCTTTTGCGTTTTCCAAATCACGGCGCAGATTTTCATTTTCCAGGCTGAGCTGTTCAAGGGAAGCCCGGGCAATTTCCAGTTCTTCGGACTGTTTCGCTATTTCTGCGCTTTCGGCAGCTTTTTTGTCCTTTTTCGCCAGGCTGGCTGTCTTTTTGTTTTCGGCGTCGAGTTCGGCGAGTTTCTGGCGGGCTTCTGCCAGTTTTCGTTCCAGGTCTGTATGGCTTTCTACCGCTTTTTCCAGGTTAGCCTTGAAGGAACGGGAATCTTCTTTTGCTTGCTCCAGTTCCTGGGTCAACGATGTGATCTTGACCTGGGATTCTTCCACATCTTTTTGCATGGCCGACAGGCTGCTGAGGGTGATAGCCAGTTCTTGCTGCAAGTCGGGGCTTCTTTTGAGCGGTGCTGTTTCCAGTTTTTCGGGGTGGAGCTTTCTTTCCAGAATTTGGGCGATCAACTCACTGAGACCGGCCAGGTAGGTCTGGTCATCGTGGTTCCATTCGCGGTTCGAGTAGGGCGAGAGGAGCATGATACCGCTTGCCTGTAGATTCTTGCTGGTGATCGGGATCATCATCAGGTTGCCGGGCTGGTCAAGGCCGAGCGTGGTTCCCATTTGTTCCAGCGCCGGGTCAATCGCTTCCGGGGTGCTGTTGATGATCAACGCCTCCCCCCTGGTGAGTGCTTCGTGCAGAGCGGGCATTTGTTTTTGTGGCAGGGCAGCCGGGGCAAGTTCCTCTTCCTGGATCAGGTCGTAGCCTGATTCAAGGTTGATCATCCCGTGTGGGGGGGAGGAGACCAGGATGCATAAGTCTGAAACCATGGCCTGGGCAATGGCACGGGCCATGGCGTAGGGGGTGTGGGCGGCGTTTTCTTCTGCGGCCAGCTGCAGCCAGGTGTATGAGGAACGCGGGTCGGCAGTGTAGCGCCGGCGTTCTATATCTGGTGAAAGGGTGGTAACCGGGAGCGGGGTTTCTACTGCCGACATTTTAACCACAGGGGCAGCGGCGGCTTTAACCTCAACGGGTTGTAAATGCTGCACCAGACTGGGCAGCAGGGGATAGGCGCACAACATCGCCAGGCGCAAGGGGGCAGAATAATCGCCGCCGGTTTTGGCCCAAATGAAATGGGTCAGAAATCCGGCCAGATGCAGCAGTAAAAAGCTGGCACCCATGCCCCAGCCTTCCCCGCGCTGGATGACCAATACAAGCAGGCCGCCGAAGACCAGGAAAATGCCGAGTGCATTCCAGCCAGTGTCCAGCAGGGAAGTATTGAATCCGCTGGTCAGGGGTGTTTGGTTCCAGAGCACGAAAGTAATTATCAGGAAAATGACCATCACCAGGGTGAGGATGGCGACAATGGCATCGCCCAGGCGGTTGGGTTTTGGAAAAGCCCACAACCACACCGCCCAGGTCAGGCTGATCATGGTCACGGCGCGGTCAATCGGCGGGAGAACAAGCTGGGGGTTTGCCAGCCCCTGCCAGGTGAAAGCGCTCGCCACAAAAAGAACAAGCTGCCCCAGCAGCAGAACGGCGAGACCTAACATCAGGCGGCGGGATTGTTTCCCTTCGCTTCTTCGCTGCAGCACCATGACAGCCTGAAAAGCCGCCATGATGGCAAATACCAGCACGAGATGATACACAAGATTCTCGGGAGATGATGTCAGGATGGTAAATACGTTATCGAGCAGAGTGTTCATACCCCTCCCTGTTCCAGCCAATGAATATTGAATGTGGGTGATTGTATCAAGAATCGCCGTATTCATTATAGCATGGTGCAAGAAAAATCGTTTTAATCCATTGTACGCATTTCCTGCAAGGTTTGTACCATTTTGGGGTGATTTTAAGGAGAGGATTCGCTAAATGCGGGAAAATAGGCCAGGTTTATTCTTGACAAATCGGAGGATAATACTTATGATTGGATAGATTGGGGAGTAGCATTCCTTGGCAGGAATTAGGTTATCGTCAAGACGGATACAATCCCGCGTGAGAAAATTTCATGTGAGGAAATCCCGGTAACCTTTGCGCGAAACGCGTTTGCGAGACCAACACAACATTTGTGTTGGTTTTTTTGTTAAAATGGTATCAATGGGATCGACAAATTCTAACTGGAAAAGAGGGTCGAATGAACCGATGGTTTGAAAAAACAGTGGAGGATGTCCTCCAGGAAATGGATAGTGACCTTGAGCACGGCCTGACCTCCGAAGAGGCGGCCCGGCGGCAAGAGAAATATGGTCTCAATGAACTGGAGGATCGCGGCACCAAAAGCCCGTGGAAGATCCTCTGGGAGCAGCTCACCGAGACGATGGTGGTGATGTTGATCATTTCAGCTGTGATCACCCTGCTGTTGGGAGAATACAAGGATGCGATTGCGATTTTGGTGATTGTGGTATTGAACTCGATTTTGGGTTTCAGCCAGGAATATCGTGCTGAACAGGCGATGGCGGCCTTGAAGAAAATGGCCGTGCCCACGGTACGGGTGCGCAGGGATGGGCATATTGTTGAACTTCCAGCCCAGCAGCTGGTGCCAGGCGATATCATCACTCTCGAAGCGGGGAATGCTGTCCCGGGGGATGGCAGTCTGGTGGAAAGCGTGAATTTGCGTGTGCAGGAAGCGGTGCTGACCGGTGAGTCCGAACCGGTCGAAAAGGATACGGATGCCATTCACAAAGAGCACCCAGCCCTCGGTGACCAGCATAATCGTATCTTTATGGGCACGGTTGTAACCTATGGCCGCGGCACGGCTGTGATCACCGAAACGGGTATGCAGACTGAACTGGGCAAGATTGCCGAGATGATCCAGTCTGTTGGCAGTGAACAGACCCCTTTGCAGCGCCGTTTGGACCAGCTGGGAAAGACGTTGGCGATGGTTGCCCTGGGGATCGTCGCTGTGGTAATCGTTTTGGGTTTGCTGCGCGGGGAAGACCTGCGTACCATGTTCCTGACGGCGATCAGCATGGCTGTTGCTGCTGTGCCGGAAGGCCTTCCGGCGGTGGTCACGATTGCGCTGGCGGTTGGCGCCCAGCGTATGCTCAAGCGAAACGCCCTGATCCGTAAATTACCAGCGGTCGAAACCCTCGGCTCGGTTACCACGATTTGTTCTGACAAGACCGGCACCCTGACCGAGAATCGAATGACGGTGACGCTGGTGGATGTGGCGGGCAACCGGTTGGATTTGCAGCAAAATCTGAGCGATTACAGCCCTACGGTCAGCAAATCTGCGGCGGTTGCACCGGTGCTTGACGAGAATAATGCCGTGGCGTTGATGCTCGTCGGCGGCAGTCTGTGCAATGACGCGGTTCTGGAAAAGAAGGCGGAGGAGTTTTCAGCCGTAGGCGACCCAACAGAAGGGGCGCTGGTGGTGGCTGCTGCCCAGGCTGGTTTGTGGAAGTCGGAGCTGGAAAACGCGCTGCCGCGCGTAGCCGAGCTGCCATTTGACTCGGATCGCAAACGCATGAGCACATTTCATCAAATATCGGATCAACAGCAATTACCGGATGAACTGCGCGATTTGTTGGCCGCCTCTGTCTTTGAAGAAGATATCCCTTATGTGATGTTTACCAAGGGGGCAGTAGACGGTTTACTGGAAGTTTCAGACAGGGTCTGGTCAGACGGCGAGATGATCAAAATGGATGAGGCCTGGCACAAACGTGTTCAGGATGCCAATGATGATCTGGCGCTGAAAGGAATGCGCGTGCTGGGGGTGGCTTTCCGCCAGTGTTCCGCAGTGGACAGCAAGCAGGTCTCAGAGGAAATGGAGCAGGACCTGGTATTTGTGGGCATGTTTGCGATGATCGACCCGGCCCGTCCTGAAGTGAAAGCAGCGGTGAAAACGGCCAAAGAAGCCGGCGTGCGTCCGATGATGATCACCGGCGACCACCCGTTGACTGCCTTGCATATTGCCAAAGAGCTGGGTATTACGGACAATGACGAAGTCATCACCGGGGCGGAACTGGAAAAGATGGACGCGGAGCAACTGAAAGAGCGGGTGAAAACTGCTTCGGTTTTTGCACGGGTTTCTCCGGAGCACAAATTGAACATCGTCACTGCACTGCAGGAGCTGGGACAAATTGTGGCAATGACCGGGGACGGGGTCAATGATGCGCCGGCGCTTAAGAAGGCGGATATCGGTGTGGCAATGGGTATCACCGGTACAGACGTTTCCAAAGAGGCGGCTGATATGGTCTTGCTGGATGACAATTTTGCCACGATTGTGTCATCAGTTAAGGAAGGCCGCCGCATCTACGAGAATATTCGCAAATTCGTCAAATACACGATGACTTCCAATTTTGGTGAGATCATTGTGATGCTGGTCGGACCGTTTGTCGGGCTGGGCCTGCCGCTGCTGCCGCTGCAAATTTTGTGGGTCAATCTGGTGACCGACGGTCTGCCCGGCCTGGCTTTAACCCAGGAACCCGCTGAACCCAATACGATGAAGCGCCCGCCGCGTGACCCGGAGGAGAACATGTTCAGCCGCGGGATGGGAACGGATGTACTCTGGATTGGTACTTTGATGGGCGTTCTCTCCCTGCTGGTGGGTTTGTGGGCATTCCATTTTGACCATGCATCTGCCTGGCAAACGATGATCTTTACCACTCTGACCCTGGCACAGATGGGCAACGCGCTGGCTTCCCGTTCAGAACACCAGACATTGTGGGAAGCTGGATTATTTACCAATCTCTCTTTGTTGGGGGCAGTACTGCTCACCTTCGGCCTGCAAATGGCGGTGGTTTACCTGCCCTTCCTGCAGAATATTTTCAAAACCCGATCCCTGACCCTGCTGGAAGTGGGGATCAGTTTGGGCGCCAGCGTGCTGGTATTGCTGGTGATCGACGGCGTCAAGCTGCTTAAGCGGGCTTTCAAATCCCGTTAACACACGAACGGCGTTTTAAAAGAACGGTGCGCAAATCCAGCATGATAGTTTTGCGCACCTTTTTTGGGCTTGTAGATGACTGAAATTGCCCGTTTCTTCTGTAAAGGTTGACAAATGCCGAATATCCGTTAAAATACTTGACAGCATTGCCGAAGTGGCGGAACTGGCAGACGCGCTACGTTCAGGGCGTAGTGAGCATTACGCTCGTGAGGGTTCAAATCCCTCCTTCGGCACAAAATCCCCTCGTTTTCGAGGGGATTGCTATTTAATGGCCTTGCTCTTGCAACTATCTTTTTAGCGGTCTCGCATGGTTTTTTACTCATGCAAAGCTGCCAGGAAAAAAGGTATTTTAAAAAAGCCCCATTCGAAAAGGAGATGTTTTGTGAAAGGGTTCCTTTAAGAAAATCGTGAGTGGCTCCGTGATTTCTTGAATTGATTGGGGAGTTAAGGTAAGATAGAAATATGAAGAGACTGATCCTCGAATTTTGGTCAAAATTGAAAATCCGGCTGCAGCGGGATGCGGGTATCAAGGATGCGCGGTTGCTATTAGGGATGGTGATCGGCATGTTTGTGGTGGTGCTGATGACCACGCTGAATGCCCGCATTTCGGAATTGAAACGGATGGAAACCCACCGGGCGGAACTGGCTGCTGAGGTAGCGCAGCTGCTGGAAACGCGGGAGGCCTTGCAAACCCAGGTGGTGTATGCCGGGTCGGATGCCGCAGTGGCCGACTGGGCGCGCGGTGAGGGGCATATGAAGCAGGAAGGTGACCATATTGTTGTTCCTGTGCCCGAGGAAGGCGCAGCGCCGGCAGCGGCGGCAATCCGCGAGCCAACACCACCGCCTCCCACTCCCTGGGAAGTATGGCAGGCTTTGTTTTTTGAGAAATAAACGTAAAGATTGACACAGCGCACACCGTTTGGCGGTGTGCGCTGTCTTGTTTTCGGGGGCGGTTTATTTTTTCAGCAGATGCACAACTTGATCTTCTGTCAATTCGTCCAGCGTGGGGGTGATCAGATCGGCAGCCTGGAGGTTTTCCAGCGGGTTGGAGGTGCCGACGGCGAGGCATTTCATCCCGGCTGCTTTGGCGGAGGCGATACCCGCGGGGGCGTCTTCGATCACCAGACATTGTGCGGCGGACAGGCCGAGCATCTCGGCGGCTTTCAGGAAACCGTCCGGGGCAGGTTTTCCGGGCAGGTGCATGCTGATCGTAGAGAGGAGCGTTTCAAAATAAGGCGTCAACCCCAGCGAGCGGGTCAAGGTTTCGATATTTTCGGCAAAGTTGGTAGAGACGACCACCTGGCGGAGGCCCCATTTTTGGAAGGTGCCCAGCCAATGCCGCACGCCGGGCAGGGGCGGCAAGGCTTCCGCTGCGGCAAGCTGGCGATAGCGGGCGTTCTTTTCCATCACCATTGCCTGGAAGGCATTTTCTTCCATGTGGGGGGCAACCTGACGCATGATGAGATGGTCATCCATGCCAAACAGGATGGTATAGGTTTCGTGGGGCAGATCGTAACCGTGTTTTTTCAGGGTGGTGATGTGGGCCTGGTAATGCAGTTCGGCCGTGTTGACCAAGGTGCCGTCCATGTCCCACAGGACGGCTTTGACGGGGGTGTTTTTCAATGGATGATCCTCTTTTGTTTGATTGTAGTAACGACTTTAGTCGTTACAGTTTGCGAGTGGAACCACTAAAGTGGTTACTACAAGGATATTTCCCTCCGTATTCCCAGCAGGGTGACATCATCGGAGATTTCCCGCTCCCCGCGAAAGTCCGTCACGACTTTGATGACGGTGTCCAGAATATCGTGGATGGTCTGGCCTTGCAGACTGGCGAGCAAGGTTTCCAGACGCCTTTCGCCAAACATCTCCTCGTCGGGCGAGAAGGCTTCGGTGACGCCGTCGGTGTAGCACAGCAGGCAGTCGCCTTCCTCCAGGGACAGGGTATGGTCTTGCAGTTCGATATCTTCCAACACGGCCAGGGCCATGCCGCCTTTGGGCAGGACTTCCGTTTTTCCGGAGCTGTGGCGGAGGACAAGGGGCTTGTTATGACCGGCGTTGGAGAAGGTCAGGGTTCCGCTTGTCAGATCAAGGATGGCATAGAAAACGGTGATGAACATGCCGTTCTGGGCATCCATCGCCAGCAGGTTATTGACGCGCTGCAAGACCTCTGCCGGTGAGGTTCTGCCATGGGTGACAGCGCGGACCAGGGTGCGGGTAACGGTCATATACAGGGCGGCGGGCATACCTTTGTCGGCCACGTCGGCGATCACCAGCCCCAATCTGTGATCATCTTGACGGATGATGTCGTAAAAATCCCCGCCGACTTCGCGGGCAGTAATCCAGTGCGCGTCGATTTCCCATCCTTCCAGTTCGGGCATGCGGTCTGGCAGGAAGGTTTGCTGAATGGTGCGGGCGGTGCTAAATTCCTGCTCCATGCGTTCGCGCAGCACCATTTCCTGCTGGAAGTGCTCGTTTTGGATGGCGAGGGCAATCTGCTGGGTGATGCCGGTGATCAATTCCATGCGCCGCGGGCGAAAGGCGGCGTCCGAATTCTGTTCGCGGGCCACCAGTACGCCGTAAAATTCATCCTTCATGATGACGGGAAAGCCCAGCAGATAATTGCTGCCGGGCAGCAGAGCCGGGGAGAGGGAGGGTAAGTCGGGCAGACATTCTTTACCCGCCCAGGCGGCAAAATCCACATCTTCCCCCAGCGGGCAGAAGACGATCCGTTTTTCTTCAAACACTTCATCCAGGGTTTTGAAAGTTCCCGGGGCAAAAATGGTCTGCATCAGTTCGTCTTCTTCCTGGCGGGAACCGGTGTGGGCCTGCAATGGGGTGAAATTGCCTGATTCTTCACGGCGATAGATAGCGCAGCCATTAATCCCGACCAGAATGGTCATCAGGTGGACGATCGTATCCAGGATGTCGATCAATTCGTTCTGGTTGGCGACCGCCTGCGAAACTTGCAGTAATACTGCGGTAATGTAGCCTTCCTCCTGACGTGCTTCCAGCAAAAGCTGGTTTTCAAGGGCCAGGGAGGTCTGGCGGGTGATGCCTTGCAGGATGGAAAGGGTTTGCTGGGCGTAGGACAGGCTTGCATCGGCCTGTCCCTGCTTGTGGTGGACGACCAGCAGGGCACCCAGCAGGGAATCGCGCACCTGCAGGGGCAGCAGGATCATGGTTTGATCGTCAGGGGCTTCAATCTCCGCCGGGATACCCAGGTCGTTATGCAGGTCTTCCAGAAAGGTGATCTCGCGCGTGGCGGCAAGCTGGCCCAGAGCCGGGGCGCGATGGCGGTCAAAGACAGGGGAGCTGCCTGGCGGGAGTTGAAGATTGTACTGGTCTTTGAAAATGAAGCTCTGCCGGTTTTCTTCCCACAGGAAGATGGCGCACATCTCGACCCCGACCAGCAGAGGGGTGATGCGCACCGTGGTTGCCAGCAGGTCTTCCAGGCTTTCCACGGCCTGGCTGGCCTCGGCAATTTGCAGGAGGACGGTGGAGATCCACGCCTGATTCTGCGCGTCGCCATACAGCCTGGCGTTGCGGATCGCCATGGCGCCATAGCTGGCGAAGGTGGTGGTCATTGCCTGACTTTCGGTGCCATAGCGGCCGGGCGTGTGATGCACCAGGGTGATGGCGCCCAGGGGCTGGTCGCCGATATACAGAGGGGTGGTGATCGAGGAGTAATTGGCGGGCATCTCCAGGGCTGCGCCGAGGGGATCGTAGTCGTCCTCTTCCTGCCGAATGACAGGTTCGCGGGAGGCGAGCATCTGATCCAGCCAGACGCGGACATCCTCCTGGAGACAATAGTGCTGGAGGCGGGCTGGATCGATTCCCTGTACCGCCGCCAGATTCATGCAGGGGTTGCCTTCGGGATTCAGCCGTGAATCCAGCAGCCAGATGGCCGAAGCGTCGCAGGGCAGGTTGCGGCCCAACTCCGAGAGGATCGTGTCGAGCAGGGTGTTCAGGTCGGCGTTGCTGGAGAGCAAACCGGCCACATCACGGAAGGAATCGCCCACCTGGCGGCGCCAGCGTTCGGAGCGGTACAGGTTAGCGTTGCGTATAGCCGTGGAGATGTTGGCGGCCAGGGCTTCCAGCAGGGGGATCTGCTTTTCATCAAATGCATCAACCTGGGTGCTTTGAATGTCAAGGACGCCCAGCACGGAATCAGCATAGATGAGCGGGATGCACAGTTCGGCCTGCGTGTTGGTGGGGGGGAAGTCTGTGGGCACGAAGAGCGGGTCTTTGCTGGCATCATTAACCAGCCGGATTTTGCCAGTGCGTGCCACCCAGGGGATGATCCCTTTCGGATTTTCGAGGTCATATTCGAGTTCGCGCTCGCGCATGGCCTGGCTGCGCGCCCCGCTGCCAATTTGATAGACCACCCGGCGGCGGGTGTTGTGTACGGTGAAGACATGCACAAAGGGGTAGCCGAAATGGGAGCGGATCATGGTCACAACGGCTTCCAACAGTTTATCCAGTTCAAGGATGGAGGTCAACTTGTGGCTGACTTCAAAGACCATGCGGGTTTGTTCGGCCTGCCATTTCAGATCACTGTACAGGCGGGCATCTTCCACAGCCAGGGCGATGGAGTTAGCCAGGGCGCGCAGCACGGTCATGTCGGTTTCATGGAAGGTGTCGAGACGGTCGCTCTGGATGTCCAGCACGCCGAGTACCTTTCCTTCGACGATCAGGGGCAGGGCGGCTTCCGATACGGTATCCGGCAGGCCGTCCACATGACGGAAGAGGGGTTCGTCGTGTACGTCGCGGGCGATCAGTTCCTGGCCGGTGTTGGCGACGTGACCGACGATGCCCTGGTTGAGATGCAGGGTCTTGACCGTGCGCTGATAGTCTGTTTCACCCGGGTTGGCTTCTGCGCGAAATTCAAGGAGATCCTCTTTTTCGTTGAGGGTGAAAACAGCGACATGGTAATAGTTAAAAGTCTCGCGGATCAGTTCGGTTACCCGGCGGCAGAGTTCGTCAAGGTCGTGTTCATTGGCAATCTGTGTGCTAACGGAACGAACGAGGGCCAGCTGTTCATCACGCCAGCGTTTGATCGTCTCCTGACGGGTGATTTGGAGAATGATGGAAACATAGGCACTCAGGCGATGCAGTTCGTTCATCTCTTCCAGACAGAGGGGCGGGCCTTCCAACCGCTGCACTTCCAGCACGGCCAGCAGCTTCTCCTGGGCGATCAGCGGGATGGTGGTCGCCAGCGGTTTTTCCATCCGGGCGCAGTTGGTGCCGTCCTGATCTCCTTTGTTGCGATAGCAAACCTGCCCGGTCATCATCGCCTGCTGCACGAGGAAGGGGGCGGCATCTTCGGGGATGGTTTCTGTATCGGGTTGGCCCGGCAGGGGGTAATGGGGTTGTGCCAGCCAGATTTTTGCGTTTGCGGTCAGGAGTTTGGATACGTATGTTTCGATGTGATTGGCCTGGATGCTGGCAGTGTTGTTTTTCAACAGGGTTTCGCCAAGCCGCAGCAGGTGCTGCCATTCCGGGTCACTGCCGGGTTGGCGTGTGTCCGGTTCGCAAATGTCGGCTTCGTAGTATTTGATCATGGTGAGGATGTTGCCCTCCCCCTCTTTGTATTTAAAACTGACTTCATCCATCATCTGATGCATGAAGTACAGCCCCAGGCCGTGCGCTTTGCGCTGGTCGAGGGGCACATTCAGGTTGGGCATATCGATTTCAGAGGGGTTGAAGGGCTTGCCTTGATCGGTGAGGGTGATCGTCAAGCTGGTTTCATCGAATTCGCAGCAGCACTCGATGTCGCCCTTGCCTTCGCCGCCATAGCCGTGTTCGATGATGTTCGAGCAGGCTTCGTCCACGGCGGTTTCGATGGCGTAGAGGGCCGTTTCGCCAAAGCCAGCCTGGCGCGCATGCTGGCGCACAAAGTCAGCGATCTTTTCGAGGTTTTCGTAATAGCCGGGGAAGGTTTGGGTTGGCATGGGGGTTCCGTTTGGATGTGGTTATATTTCACGTAAAGCTCACTTCGTGAAGGCGCAAAGAAATAATGTTTCTGTACGGTGGGATTATATCATTCTGAAAAGGTTTTGTATCCGGGTTTGGTTTTGTAACAAGGTAGGGGCGATTTGCAAATCGCCCCTACAAAGATGACGCCCAGAATGGCTTCTTCGAGTCCCGGTGGAGTATTTGGGGTTTGGAGCGCTATTGCAGGTCGGCGATGGTGAAAATATAGGATCGAAGCTTCCTGTTTTTCAGCATCCCATATCCAAACTTCATACATGTTCAAGGTTTTCACAATGGGTGGTTCAGCAGCTTTGATGAATAAGTATTGTTTGCCATCGGGAGTTGGAAAAACCTGGAAAAGACCTTCCCTTCCTACTATCATCTAATACTTGATCCGGGACATTATCTGCGTAATAGTCCATGCGATAGTCGAACCCTGTAATTTTTCCCGTGAAGTCTTTTTCCAAATAGCAAAAGACTATCTTTCCAGGAAAGGCAGCACCAACATAGTATTCCCCTTTGCTTGTCCAACCAAAGTATTCGGCATATTTTTCTTGACCTCCGGGCAATACGATAAAACCATTATCATAGGCACACGTCGTTATTTCGGGTGTTACCGTTGGCGGCACGTTGGTAGCGGTAGGCGTGATGGTCGGCGCAGGTGGGTGCTTGCGGCGTGGTTGTAGGCGGGATGGTCTTACTGGTGGGGACTTCCATGGCGGCGGGGGTACACTCAGTTAGCAAGAGATGGCGAGGAGGAAGGGGATGAGCTTTTTCATCGGGCAGGTTCCTTTGAGACGGTTATCGTTCTGCTGATATTGATTGTACGCCGGGTTGGGTGCTTTTGCATATAGAAATTATATTGTAGGGGCACATGGCGTGCCATAGACATCAAGCTAAGCGGTGGTAATCAACAAGAACGTCAAAACCGTCCCTTGGAAAGGTTGGATTTCTAAGTAGTTTGACTCCAAACCTTGCAAAGTATGCCATGAATCAGTCAGCGAGGCTTCCCTTTCCAAGGGAAGAAAATAACCTTGAAAAGGGTTAACTTGCAGGCCGAAAAGCCAGATAAAACGTGAAATAGGCAGGTAATGATCTTAGCATGCCACCCTTTCCAAGGGGAGAGAGAAAAAAACGAGCTGGTGAAATTTCACCAGCTCGACATTTTCCATTGTCAATTGTACATTCTACATTGGCTTAATGGCCATTGGCTCCGCGGCCAATACCGAAGTATTCAAAGCCTTTTTCCACCATGCTATCAGGGTCCCAGATGTTGCGGCCGTCGATGACGATGGGTTGATTCATGACGCTTTTGATGCGGTCGAAGTCAAGTTGCTTGAATTCGTTCCATTCGGTGGCAACAACGAGGGCGTCTGCGCCTTCGGCGACTTTGTAGGGGGTTTCGCAGAGGGTCACGCGGGGGATCATCTTCCTGGCATTTTCTGCGCCCTGTGGGTCATAGGCCTTGATGATGGCGCCTTCGTTTTCCAGCATGTGGATGATCTCCAGTGCCGGGGCGTCGCGGATGTCATCGGTATTGGGTTTGAAGGACAGGCCGAGGATACCGATGGTTTTTTCGCTCAGGCCGTTGAGGGCGTTGCGCAGTTTGTAGATCACGCGGCGGCGCTGGTTGCGGTTGATCTCCATCACGGCCTGGAGGAGCTGCGGGTGGGTGCCGTGCAGCACGGCCATGTGAGCGAGCGCTTTCACGTCTTTGGGAAAGCAGCTTCCGCCCCAGCCCAGACCAGCGTCAAGGAAGGCCGGACCAATACGCTTGTCGAGGCCCATGCCGCGGGCGACTTCCACCACATCTGCGCCCAGTTCTTCACACATGTTCGCCATTTCATTGATGAAGGAGATCTTGGTGGCGAGGAAGGCATTGGAAGCGTATTTGATCATTTCAGCCGTGCGCAGGTCGGTGATCATCACCGGGCAGCGCAGGGGGGTGTACAGTTCAGCGATTTTCTTGGCGGCGGCGCGGTCTGTGGAACCCAGCACGACCCGGTCGGGGTTCATGCAGTCATTGATCGCCGAGCCTTCGCGCAGGAATTCGGGATTGGAAACGACCTTGAAGTCCAGCGGTTCCCCGCCGGTGGTCTTGCGGCGTTTGTGGATAACTTCGGTGACCCAGTCACCGGTGCCGACTGGCACGGTGGATTTGTTGACCACAATGATGGAATGGTTGACATGGTCGGAGATGGCTTCAGCGGCAGAGCGCACGAATTGCAGGTCTGCTTCGCCTTCGTCACCCGAGGGGGTGCCGACAGCAATGAAGACATATTCGACATCGGTCAAGGCCAGTTTGTAATCGGTGGTGAAGAGCAGCCGTCCGGCAGTGATGTTGGTTTCCACCAGCTGCTCCAGCCCGGGTTCATAGATCGGCATGATGCCATTGTTGATTTTTTCAATGCGGTTTTCGTCAATGTCCAGGCAGGTTACATCGTTTCCCAGGTCGGCAAAGCAGGTGCCTGTGACCAGGCCGACATATCCTGTTCCTACAACGCAAATTTTACTCATTCATCTTCTCCTGATGGCAGGGAGGCTGCCGAGGTTGTGTTTTCAATTGAGCATATTGTAACGTATTTTGGATAGACGAAGGAATAAGGTATGCGTAAATAAGGGGATGGGCAATTCGTTGATCAGGGAGGAGGATTGGCAGATGTTTGAAATCCAGAATATTGAAACTAGCACCTTTTTTTGTGAACCCTGGCCATCTGGCTTGCAGAAAATCAGCCAGTTGGTCAGGGGAATATTGGAACCTTTCTTTGGACCAGATCGTTTGTCGAATATAAACCATTTTTATAAGAGAAAGGAAGGACAGAAAATGATGAAAAGATTGTTTGCTGTGAGTGTTTTGCTGGTTTTGGCAGCGGCAGGCTGGGTGGGTTTCCGCAGTTTTGCGGCAGTGGTTGCTGACAGCGATTCGGACGAGAATCCCCGGCAGGTTGTAGAAGCATTCTATGATGCTTATTTCAACAGTATGGGAGACCGATCTTCCGGTGAATTTCATAATCCACTGGTCGAGAAAACCTATCGTGAACTGCCTCAAATAAGCCCGGCGTTGATGGAGCGGGTGGATGCTGAGCTTGAAGCGTCTGAAAGCATTGCTTACGATCCTTTCCTGTGTGCTCAGGATATTCCGGGGAACATTACGGTAAAGGAAGTGATAATCGATAGCGATTTGGCCGTGGTTGTCGTTGAAACGGATTTTGTCGGTCATCGATTCACTGTAGAGCTCGAGCAAATGGACGCTGTCTGGAAGATCAGAGCAGTACTTTGCGAGTAAGCAAAAAGACAGGTGGCGCAGGGTATTGTCACGGGACGATGCCCTGCGCTCGTTTTGTACGTATAGACTTGTTGGTTCTTCGTCGTGACTGCGGGCAGGAGGAATTATTCATGCGTCCTGTCCAACTGGTTCCTGGAACACTTTGCGATATAATTCATCTCAGCAAATGTAAGACAATCCAAAAATACAAGTCAGTAGATGACAGAAGGAGCCCCTATGACGGCAAAAATCATTGACGGAAAAGCAACATCTGAACGAATTCGTGCGGAAATCAAGGAAGAAGTGAGTGCCATGCTTGCGGCAGGCCGCCAGGCACCCGGCCTGGCGACTGTGCTGGTAGGAGAAAATCCCGCTTCACAGGTATATGTACGCATGAAACAAAAGGCATGTGCTGAAGCCGGGATTGA
Source organism: uncultured Anaerolineaceae bacterium (assembly GCA_964447155.1). GTDB lineage: Bacteria > Chloroflexota > Anaerolineae > Anaerolineales > Anaerolineaceae > SMBSF63. Next base: position 27,225 of record CAYURM010000008.1, on the reverse strand, counting down.
ATCCTTTGGCTGCCAACTGCCTGAAGATGCCTCACAGGAAGAAGTGGAAGCACTGGTCACCAAATTGAATGTTGATCCAAAAGTGGACGGTATTTTGGTGCAGCTTCCGCTGCCGGCCGGTCTGGATGAAGAAAAGGTGTTGAATGCGATCAGTATTGAGAAAGATGTGGATGGTTTCCATCCGTTGAATATTGGCCGATTGGCACAGAAGGGGCGTGAGCCGCTGTTTATTCCCTGTACCCCGCATGGTGTGATCTTTCTGTTAAAAGAGACGTTGCCCACGCTGGAAGGGTTGAATGCCGTGGTTTTAGGGCGTTCCAATATCGTTGGCATGCCGGTGGCCTTGCTGCTGGTGCGGGAAAACGCAACGGTTACGATCTGTCATTCACGCACGAAAGACCTGAAAGAAGTTATCCGTCAGGCGGACGTGCTGGTGGCGGCAGTGGGACGGCCGGAGATGGTGAAGAAAGACTGGGTCAAACCCGGGGCAGTCGTAATTGACGTGGGCATCAACCGCGTGGAAGCGCCTGAACGCAAACGGGGATACAAGTTGGTGGGTGATGTCGCTTTTGATGAAGTAAGCGAGGTGGCGGGTGCGATTACACCTGTGCCAGGCGGGGTGGGGCCGATGACGATTGCCATGTTGCTGCGCAATACGCTGCGTTCTGCCAGGCTGGCGGGAAAATAGTGACAAAAATCATATTGTCTGACAATTGACAAGCAACAAGATTTTTGTTAAACTAGATTTATCTCAAAATGTCTGACAAGGCTTGTCGGACAAACATTCTTCTCAATTTGAGGATCCCTAAATCACTACTATGCCTGAAAATTTTTTGCAAGAGACAGGAATATTCTCCAGAAATAAAACCTGCAAGCACAGCTTCTCCCCTTGTATGAAGCGAGAAGGCGAACTATTGGTTGCTTTGCTGCGAGCCAAGATGTGGCTTTTTTTGGGATGGGATGGCGTGAATTTTGGATAATGAGTGATACAGCGCTGGCATAGCTAGCGCTGTATGGTTTTCGGGACAGTTTGTCGATTCCGTGATTGAAAACCGATCATCATCCTTTTGGATGCTGAATTTCAGAAGACAGGAAGAATGCATGGCGCAGAACGGTGAATATACAGGTGGAAGTGGACAGAATACGTTTCAGCGATTACAGTCCCAGCTGGCTGGATTGATTGCCGCGACGACGCCGGGCGAACGGCTGCTTTCAGAGCCGGAGCTTGCCAGGCAAATGGGGGTTTCCCGCGCGACACTGCGTGAGGCCATGCGCACTTTTGAGGGGCAGGGACTGATCCGCCGCCGGCAGGGGGTGGGTACTTTTGTGATTGACCATCCCAATGTAATTGATACCGGCCTTGAGGTGCTGGAGAGTATTGAGACTTTGGCTTCGCGCATGTCTCTGGATGTTTCCATGGGTGACCTGCGGGTGTCGAAAATTGAAGCGGATTCGAAGCTGGCAAAGGTTTTTGATATGGAGCCCGGCTCCCCCCTGACCCAGGTCAGCCGGGTGATCTATACGGATGACCGGCCGGTCGCTTTCCTTCAGGATATTCTGCCCCCGCATGTGCTGCCGGGAACCGCATTTGATGGGGGTTTTACCGGCTCGGTGCTGGATTTTCTGCTGCACCAGGGCGGTTCTGCTTTGACCAATTCGATGACCGAGGTGCAGGCAGTGGTCGCTTCCTCCCGGATTGCGCGTGCTCTCGAGATTCAGCGCGGCGATGTTTTGTTGAAATTCATTGCATCGTTGTACACCGATCAAGGTGAAGTGATTGATTATTCATCCAGCTATTTCTTGCCGGGATATTTTCGATTTCATATCGTTCGTCGGGTGGGCGGGGCGATACCTCCCGCTGCACCTGTCCAGTAGGAGGCAAGACTGGTGCGAGACAGCACCGGCCATAACTCAAACTGCCGATGGTCGGCAGTAAAACTATTTTTCTATTTCAGGAGGCATTTGCAATGCGTAGCTTTTCAGGTCGTGATATTCTTAGTTTGAAAGATTTCGAGCGAGAAGAATTTTTCCGTGTTTTCGAGATCGCCGATGAGTTGGCCCCGATTGCCCGAGATCGCCAGAACACCGATCTGCTCAAGGGCAAGACTCTGGTTACCGCTTTTTACCAGCCCAGCACCCGCACCCGCCTGGCCCATGAAGCAGCCATGCTGCGCCTGGGCGGCGCCGTTACCGGTTTCTCTGATGCAAAGATGACCCGTGCCGGTGATTTCTACCAGGAATCGATCAAAGATACCGTCAAGATGCTGGAATATTACGGTGACGCACTGGTGATGCGCCACTTCCAGCAGGGTGCTCCTCACGAAGCAGCCAAATGGGCCAGCATTCCTGTAATTAACGCCGGTGACGGCTGGGGCGAACACCCCACCCAGGTTTTGACAGACCTGTATACCATTTACAAAGAAAAAGGCACCCTCGATGGGTTGACCTTCCTGTGCGTGGGTGACTTCCGCATGCGCACCATGCACTCAATGGCCTATGCCATTTCCCAGTTTGACATCAAGATGATCTCGGTTCATCCCGATGATATGAGCATTCAGCCTGAGATGATGGAAGATCTGAAGAATTACAACCTGAAATGGGAAGAAGCTGAAGATGTGCGCGATGTGATCGACCAGGCTGATGTGGTTTATATGGAGCCGGTTGTGCAGCCCGATTACACCAAGTCCCGCCAGGAAGTTACAGACGACAAGGGCTTGACCCCGCCGCAGTTCCAGGTGACCCGCCAGCTGCTGGCAGACAAGGCAAAGAGTGATTCCATTATTTTGCATTCCCTGCCCCGTCAGGACGAGCTGCCCGAGGATGTTGACATCACCCGCCACTCCCGCTATTGGGAAGAAGCTTTCAATGGTGTTGTGATGCGTATGGCTCTGTTGGCCCTGATCCTGGGCGCCACCGAGTAATTGAAGCCGGAGTAACATGATGACGAGCGAGGGAACGAGAAAACAGTTGGAGGATGCACACAATGCGTCCCTGCAAGCAGTCTCGTTCCCTCGCCAACTTTTTAAAACCATCAGGCGAATTCATTTCAGTGAAGGTTCACTACCCTGGGCATTTCTGGGTGCCGTCATTCTCAGCTATGGGATTTTTATTCCATTATGGGGATGGTACGGTGATGACTGGATCTACATGTGGAACTACCATGTGTTTGGCGCCGCTGGTTTTGTGGATTTTGTGGCGGTAGACCGGCCATTTTCGGCCTGGATCTACATCCTGACCACTCCCCTCTTTGGGGAAAATGCATGGCCGTACCACCTTTTCATGTTGGGCTTACGCTGGCTGAGTGTTTTCCTGTTGTGGCAAATTTTGCGGATCATCTGGCCGCAGAATGGGCGCCAGACGGGCTGGGCGGCGCTGCTTTTTGCGGTTTACCCAGGATTTCAGCAGCAGCCGATTGCGGTGCAGTTCATCCTTCATTTTGCAACATTGGACTTAACTTTATTCTCGATCTGGGCGATGCTGCGTTCCGTGCAGCTGCCAGGAAAAAACCGGCTTTTGACCATTTTCGGTCTGGCTGCATCACTGGGTATTTTTGGCATCGAGTATTTTATGGGCTTTGAACTGCTGCGTCCGGTTTTGGTGTGGATGGTGCTGCGGGATGAGGCTGACCGCAAGCAGCGGTTGAAACGCAGTCTGCTGGCCTGGCTGCCATACTTGATCGTGTTTGCGGCGTTTACCATCTGGCGGGTGTTCATTTTTTCCTTTCCCACGTATGGGCCAGAACTGCTTTATGGCCTGCGGGAAGCACCGCTGGATGCCTTGCTGGGGTTGGGAAACCGTGTACTCACGGATTGGAAGACCGTTGTATACGGGGCCTGGCGCTATGCACTGAAGCGCCCGGCAGAGGCATTGACTCTTACTGTTTTGTTGAGCGCAGGCACTTTTTTGTTGAGCTTGCTGTATATGGTGAATTGGAGACCAGATATTGGCGGTGAAGGACAGAAGAAGAGCTGGCTGGCGTCCTGGCCGGTGCAGGCTGTTTTGCTGGGAGGTTTTTCGCTGGCAGCGGTGGGCTGGCCGTTCTGGGTGCCGAATATACCCCTCAATCTGGCTTTCCCCTGGGATCGTTCACTGCTGCCTTTCATGCCGGGGGCCTGCCTGATCCTGGTGGCGGTGGTGGATGTGATTGTGCGGCCAAAGGCGCAAGTGGTGATTTTGAGCGGGCTGGTGGCGCTGGCGGTGGGATTCCACTTCCAGAATGCGCTCATCTACCGTGATGAATGGCGCACCCTGCAAACCTATTTCTGGCAGATGGCATGGCGCATGCCGGGTTTGCAGGAGGGTACAGTGGTTATCTCGGATGCGATCCCTTTATGGCGCTTTAGCGACAATGACCTGACCCCGCTGGTGAACTGGATCTATGCTCCTGAACTGGAAACGGGCGAGATGGCCTACAAGTATTTTGATATGTCCACCCGGGTTGGTTCTCCACTGCCTGGCCTGGAAGAAGGCCTGACTTTCAGCCACGGTTACCGGAATACCCGTTTCACCGGCAGTACATCGGATGTGCTTTCCATTTTCTATCAGGCACCGGGGTGCATGAAAGTGCTGGACCCGGCGGGGGATATGCTGCCAGCCAATGTGCCTGATACCCTGCTGGATACGCTGCACCTTTCGCATGTCGATCGGATCCTCATGGATGGGAGATCCACACCGCCGCGCATTTTGGGCGGGGAACCGGCACATGACTGGTGCTATTATTACACCAAAGCGGCTCTGGCGCAGCAGGCAGGCGACTGGCAAACCATTGTCGAGCTGGGTCAGGCTGCGGATGCACAGGGCTTTACCGCCGAAACGGGTTTCGGCGATGAGTATTTACCCTTCGTTGAAGGGTATGCCAGAACAGGAGATTTCGACCAGGCTTTGGTTTTAACCGACGTGGCAGCGCTGGACGCCGGGCCTGGTTTGTGTACATTGTGGACAAGGGTTGAGCAATCCGCGCAATTGGATGCGGTGGATATAGAGCGCATCGCAGAAATGAAAAGAGCGCTGGGCTGCTCATCCTGAGAAAAAAGAGAGCGCATGTCAGCTTTCGAACCCATTATTTTTTTGTGAAGGAGTGAGAAAAAATGCAAAGCAATTTGAAAGGCCGTAATTTTTTGTGTGACCTCGATTTCTCCGTTGAAGAAATTGAAACCGTTCTGGATGTTGCCTGGGACCTGAAGCGTAAACGCGCAATGGGTGAACCTACCCCTTACCTGCGTGACAAAGTGTTGGCGATGTTGTTCTTCTATAACAGCACCCGCACCCGCGGCGCTTTTGAGAGCGCATTTGCCCATCTGGGCGGCCACCCTGCTTTTATTGAAAGCAAATCCACCCAGATTTCTCACGGCGACACCGAGCGTGAAATCGGCCAGATTTTGGGCCGTATGTATGACGCAGTGGCCATCCGCCACAGCAATGTGTGGGGGGTAGGGAATAAATATATCAACCTGGTTGCCGAAGCCTCTCCCACGCCTGTTTTTAACATGCAATGTGAATACTACCATCCCTTCCAGATTCTGTGCGATTTGATGACGATCATGGAAAAGAAAGGCCGTGACCTGCGCCGCAAGAAGATGGTCATGTCCTGGGCGTATGCCGAATCCTACCAGAAGCCGATGTCCATTCCCAATTCGATGACCTTGCAGCTGCCGCGCTTTGGTCTGGATTATGTTCTGGCATACCCCGAAGGTTTTGACCTGCCCGACAGCACGATTGAATCTGCCAAGGCAGCAGCCAGGAAGTCCGGCGGCAGTTTTGAGATCACTCATGATATGGAAGCAGCATTCAAGGATGCAGATATTATTTATCCAAAGTCCTGGGGTCCGTGGATGACCACCACCGATGCGGATGAGGCCAAAAAGATGATCGAAAAGCATGAAAGCTGGATTACGGATGAACGCAAGATGGCTCTTGCCAAAGATGATGCCATTTTCATGCATCCGTTGCCTGCTGACCGCAACGTGGAAGTAACGGATGGCGTAATGGATGGTCCTAACTCGGTGATCTTCGATGAAGCAGAGAACAAGATGTATGTTTGCGAGTCGGTGATGGCCTTGTGCATGGCAAATAAGTAAAAAATTATTGTTAAATCATATTCTCAGGAGATAGCAAACATGGCAGAAAAGAAAGTAGCGGTTGTAGCAGTTGGCGGCAATGCGTTGATCAAAAGCAAGGCTCACCAATCGGTGGAGGATCAGTATAACGCCGTAGCAGAAACCTCCCGGCATATCGCGGATATGATCGAGGATGGTTGGGATATTTCCATCGGTCATGGCAATGGCCCGCAGGTTGGTTTCATTTTGCGCCGTTCCGAGATCGCGGCCAAGGTGGAGGGCTTGCATGAAGTACCGCTGGATGTGTGTGGCGCTGATTCGCAGGGTGCGATTGGGTATGCTTTTCAGCAAAACCTGCAAAATGAGCTGAAGCGCCGCGGGATCAACAAGCCGGTGGCGACGGTGGTGACCCAGACCCTGGTTGATATCAACGATGACGCTTTCAAGAATCCCACCAAACCGATCGGTGGTTTCATGGATGAGGCTGAAGCCATGCGCCGTAAGGAAGAGATGGGCTGGGATGTGGTGGAAGACGCGGGCCGCGGCTGGCGGCGGGTGGTTGCTTCTCCCTTACCCAAAATGATCGTGGAAGTGGACGCGATCAAGGCATTGATCGATGCCGGCATTACCGTGATCAGCACCGGCGGCGGCGGGATCCCCGTCATTGACCGTAAGGGCGACGGGCAGTTGGAAGGTACAGCCGCAGTGATTGATAAAGATTTTGGCAGCAGCTTGCTGGCCCAACTGCTGGATGCCGATATGCTGCTGATCTCCACCGCAGTGGAAAAGGTGGCCTTGAATTTTGGCAAACCGGACCAGAAGGAACTGGATCATGTCACTTTGGCCGAAGCCAAACAGTACCTGGCTGAAAGCAAGCATTTTGCCAAAGGGTCCATGGCGCCCAAGATCGGCGCGATTATCTGGTTCCTTGAGAATGGCGGCAAGACCGCGTTGATTACCGATCCGCCCAATATTGGCCGTGCACTGCGCGGCGAGACCGGCACGCACTTCACAGTGGAATAAATCACAAATTGGTTTGGGGAAATCGGGCTACCGATTTCCCCAAACCGAACATCGTTTGTTGTAAATTTTGTACCAATTTTTCTATAAAGCAATACACAGATAAGCGCTTAGGGGTAAAATAAAATGTCCAACGCACAGATATGGATGAGAGAAGTTGACACTGTGCCATCGAATCCCCAAATCATAGATGAAAAGGAGGTAATAAAGATTTTCAATTTGTTCCGTTCGTTTGTCGTAGTTTCTATGGTATAGGACTAGACCAATAAAAATGGAGGAGTTCAAATGAAAAAGAGTTTGTTATGGCGAAGCCTGGTCGTATTGATGATTGTTGTGTTTGCGTTGAGCGCTTGCAAACCCGCGATAGAAGAAGCCCCCGCTGCTGAAGAAGCCCCTGCCGCTGAAGAAGCCCCTGCCGCTGAAGAAGCCCCCGCCGCTGAAGAATCCGCTGCCGGCCAAATGCAGATCCCCGAGATTGTTGAAGGAAAATTCAATGTAGGAGCCGTACTGCTTTCTGTGCATGATGATGGCGGCTGGTCACAGGCACAGTGGGAAGGGCTGCAGTACCTGGAAGAAAATGGGAATAACATTCACACGGCGTATGTTGAGTCCGTTGCTGAAGGCGCCGACTCCGAGCAGGTTTTCCGCGCGTTGGCTCGCAAGGGTTTTGACCTGATCATCGGCGGCTCTTTTGGCTATATGGATTCGATGGAAATGGTTGCGGCTGATTTCCCGGGCCAGTATTTCATTCACATCAGCGGTTTCAAATCTAACGAAGAAAACTTCGGTAACTTGATGGGCGCTGTGGAAAACATGAAGTATGTATCCGGGATGATCGCTGGTTCGCGCAACAAGCTGGACGGCGCAACCAAAACCGGTTATACGGCCACTTTCCCGATTCCTGAAGAAACCCGCCTGGGGAATGCCTTTGCTTTGGGCCTGCAGAAAACCTGCCCCGAATGCACGATGGATGTGCGCTGGCTGAGCACCTGGCATGACCCGATTGTGGAACGCGAAGCGGCTGACTCGCTGTTTGATGCCGGCGCCAATGTGGTCTTCACCGGTGCGGATACGCCTGCGCCAGCGCTGGCTGCCCAGGCCCGCGGCGACGTGTGGGGCATCACCTATGACTGGGTGGGCTCCTGCACGGCAGACCGCTGCCTGACCGTTCCGTACTGGAACTGGGGCCCCGAGTTTGTGCGCATCGCCAATGGTTTGCAAGACGGCACCTATACGCCCGGCTGGGACTATTTTGACTCGGCTGAAGGCGGTGTGGGCATCTACGGCTTCATGGAAGATCAGGAATTGACTCCTGGTATGGTAGAGATCAAAGAGAAGCTGCCAGAAGATTGGGCGATGATCGAAGAGACAGTCGAAAAATTCAAGTCTGGTGAAATGGATCGTTTCAGTGTCTTCACTGGCCCGATCACCGACAACCAGGGCAATGTGGTCCTGGCAGAAGGTGAAAAATTTGAACAGGCCGACCTGGACTGCTTTGCTATCTGGGGCACCTGTGAAGTGGGTGTCGGTTGGTGGAATGAGAACGTTACCGCCGAATTACCCGATCTTCAGTAAGTTTTTACATGGACAGGGGGCAGGATGAATCCTGCCCCCTACCCTCTTAGCCTGCATGACTTCCCGCGAGGTGTTTTGGGAAGAGCAAGCAGGAAGAAACTAAGGCAGGGATGGTGTATTCATGATGGACCAAGACAATAGAACCCAGGAATGCGAAAAAAATGAAGTGTGTATGCGCGGGATTGTGAAACATTTTCCCGGCGTGCTGGCAAACGACCATATCGACTTTGATTTGCGTGCGGGGGAAGTCCACGCTCTGTTGGGTGAAAATGGCGCCGGGAAGAGTACGTTAATGAATGTGCTGGCCGGTTTATACCGTCAGGATGAAGGCGTCATTTTGGTCAATGGCCGTGAAGTCAAATTTAATTCTCCGCGTGATGCGATTGCGGCGGGGATTGGGATGGTTCACCAACATTTTATGCTGGTGCCCTCGCAAAGCGTTACTGAAAATATTCTGCTGGGGATGGATGAACCCCGCTTTCGATTGAATTTACCTTATTACGAAGCCAAGATTGCGCAAATGGCCGCAGAATTTGGGCTGCATGTCGACCCCAAAGCCAAGATCTGGCAGCTTTCCGTCGGTGAACAGCAGCGGGTGGAATTGTTAAAAATGCTCTATCGCGGAGCAGGTATTTTGATTATGGATGAGCCTACCGCAGTATTGGCGCCCAAAGAAATTGATGATCTCTTTAATACGCTGCGTTCCATGACGGATAAGGGCAAGTCGATCATCTTTATCAGCCATAAATTGCATGAGGTGATGGCGATCTCTGATCGGGTGACCGTGCTGCGCAAGGGGAAGGTGACTTCGGCTGGAATCAGGATTGAAGATACTTCCCGCACCGAACTGGCGAATCTGATGGTTGGCCGCGAAGTCATCTTTCGGATTGACAAGAAAGAGCAGGAACCTGGCGATGTGATCCTGTCTGTCAATAATATTCATGCTGAGAACAACAAAGGCTTGAACGCATTGAATGGCGTTACCTTGAATGTGCGCGCGGGAGAGATCGTCGGCCTGGCGGGTGTTGCCGGGAATGGACAGCGTGAGCTGGCAGATGTGATCACCGGATTGCGTAAGGCAACTGAGGGGCAGATCATCATTGCCGGAGAAGACATCACCAATACCCCTCCCAAGGTGGGCATTCGCAAAGGGGTATCGCACATCCCTGAGGACCGCACCCATGTTGGCACGGCACCCAATCTGAGCGTGACCGATAATGTGATCATGAAAAATTATACGGACGAGCCGATTGGCAAGGGCTGGATGGTGAATGACGACGCCGCCCTCAAATATGCCCGCGAGCTAAAAGCGGCGTTTGATATTATTGTGCCCACAGTGAATACATCGGTACGTCTGTTGTCCGGCGGAAATTTGCAGAAAGTGATCCTGGCGCGCGAGATTTCCAAACAACCGGAATTGCTGATTGCCATGCAGCCGACGCGCGGCCTGGATGTGGGCGCGATTGAAGGCGTGCAGCGGCTGCTGCTGCTGCAAAGAGAAGCTGGCTCGGCGGTGCTGCTGGTCTCTGAAGAGTTGGAAGAATTGTTGTCCTTAAGCGACCGTATTTATGTCATCTATGAAGGGGAGATCATGGGTGAAATTGCCGATGGCGATATGGAAAAAATCGGCTTAATGATGACAGGAATGCGGATGGAAGATATTCGATTACAAGGGGAGAAGTCTAATGAGTGAAGCCAAGATGAACCTCTCGCCCAAAAAGAAATTTCCGTACAAGTTAAAGATTGAACCGCGGTTGAACAATCCTTCAGGCTGGTTTTCATCGATGTTGTCCTTCCTGGCTGTGGTGCTGGCATTACTGGTGGGGGCGGGGATCATTGCCATGGCTGGCGGGGAACCCTGGCGTGCCTATGCTCATATCGCCCGCTCGTCTTTCGGCAGCGTAGGCGTATTCTCGGATACCATGGTCAAGGCCATCCCCCTGATGCTGACCGGCCTGGCTTGCACGATCGCCTTTCGTATGCGTCTGTGGAACATCGGTGCGGAAGGGCAGTTCTTCATTGGCGCATGGGGCGCAAGTCTGGTTATCCTCGCCCCGATCCTGCCCGAAGAAACCCCCAAGTGGATTTTCATTTCGGTGATGGCGATTGTCGGTATGGCAATGGGCGCCATTTATGGCTTTGTGCCCGGTTTCCTGAAAGCCAAATTCAACGTGAATGAAATTATTTCGACCTTGATGCTGAACTACATCGCGGTGGAATGGAACAATTATTTTATTTACGCCAAATGGTCTGAAGGCGGATTTCAGATGACGAAGGTCTTCCCGAAGAATGCCTGGCTGCCGCGGCTGGCTGATTATGCCAAAGAAATCCCGCAGTTTCGCGGCCTGACGATGCATTTTGGCCTGGTGTTTGCCATCATCGCGGCGGTGGTGGTGTGGCTGATCCTGTACAAAAGCCAATGGGGTTATGAAATCCGCCTGATTGGCGATAATCCCAAAGCTGCTGAATATGCCGGTATCCCGATTGCCCGCAACATTATTCTGGTCATGTCGCTTTCTGGCGCATTGGCTGGTTTGGCAGGGATGTCCGAGATCACCGGTGTGGTGCATCGTTTGCAGGGTCACATCTCACCCGGCTATGGTTTCACAGCGATCATTATCGCCTGGCTGGCGAAGCTGAACCCATTTGCTGTGCTTTTGGTTTCGGTGCTGTTTGGCGCATTGATCCTGGCGGGACGCGAGATCCAGCCCAGCGGGGTGCCCACGATGATCCAGGGCGTGATCATGGTGTTTTTGATTGCCAGTGACTTTTTCATGCGGTATCGAATCTACTTTGCACGCCGGAAGGAGAGTAAATCATGAGCCTTGCGATCATTTTACAAGCCGGTGTCGCGACGGGTACAGCACTTTTGTTCGCTACATTGGGAGAAATCCTGACAGAACGTTCGGGTATTTTGAATTTGGGTGTGGAAGGAATGATGCTGCTGGGAGCGATGACGGCATATTCCATATCCCACAGGTTTGGTAATCCCTGGGTTGGGGTTGCTTTTGGGATGCTGGCGGCAGGATTGATCAGTCAGATCCATGCCTTTATCACGATCACCTTGCAGGCAGATCAGGTGGTCAGTGGACTTTCGCTGAACTTCCTGGCGACGGGGATCAGTCTGGTACTGGGCGAAGGCTTGAATAGTTTGTCCAATGTTCCCATTCTTAAAGATTTCGACATTCCCCTGCTTTCGCAAATTCCTTTCATCGGAGATGTGTTTTTTGCCGGACATACCGCACTGGTCTATATCGGCTATTTGATGATCCCGGTTTCATGGTATTTCATCAACCGTACCCGCCAGGGGATGCAGCTACGGGCAGTGGGAGAATATCCCTCGGCAGTCGATGCTCAGGGAATCAGCGTGTATGGGATGCGCTATTTTTACACATTTGTGGGCGGGATGCTGGCCGGCCTGGCCGGGGCAGCGATTTCGCTGGCGATTTCTCCCGGCTGGTTTGCTGAAAAGACCACGTCCGGCCAGGGCTGGATCGCCGTCGGTCTGGTGATCTTTGCGCAATGGGATCCGATCCGTGCGGCTTTCGGCGGGTATATCTTCGGCGCGCTGCGGCGGCTGGTGCTGGATGTGCAAGGTCCGACGATGATCCTGGGGATGATCAATCCGTTCTACTACAACCCCTACTACGGCTTTTTCCTGAAGATGCTGCCTTATGCATTTACGGTGATTGTTTTAATTATCGGCTCACGCGAGGCCAACCGTAAACGGGTTGGCTCACCGGCAGCGCTGGGGCTGCCATACATCCGCGGTCAACGCGGTTTGTAATCAATCTCATTGTTTATCAGGTGGAGGATATGACAAAAAAATTTAGAGGATATCAATGTTCACTATGTGGAAAGAAGTACGGGCCTGAAGAAGTAACCTATGTGTGTCCTGATGACGGCGGCAACCTGAATGTGTTGCTGGATTATGAGGGCATCAAAAAAGCATACACTATTGAGGACATCACCAGCAGCCGTGATACCTCTATCTGGCGCTATCTGCCCCTGCTGCCGATGGAGGATCCTGGCTGTGAGGGCACTCCCTTGCGCGCCGTGGGTTGGACGCCGACCTATGCGCCGCCAGCCATGCGCAAAGATCTGGGCATGAAGCAGTTGTGGGTGAAGGATGAAGGCCGTCAGGCGACGGCTTCTTTTAAGGATCGCGCCAGCGCTGTGGTTGTGGCCCGCGCCCGGGAGATCGGCGCTGAAGTGGTGGTAACGGCTTCCACCGGCAACGCGGGTGCGGCTTTGGCCGGCATGGCTGCTGCTGTAGGGCAGAAAGATGTCATTTTTGCTCCCAAGACTGCTCCCCCGGCCAAGGTGGCCCAACTGCTGGTGTTTGGCGCCCAGGTGATGCTGGTAGACGGCACGTATGACAATGCCTTTGATCTGACGATTGAAGCCTCCAACAGGTTTGGCTGGTACTGTCGCAATACGGGTTATAACCCCTTTACCGCTGAAGGCAAGAAAACTGCCGCTTTTGAGATTTGGGAGCAGGTGCTGCTGGCCGAGGAACTGGACAAGCCGCTGTGTGTGTTCGTTTCCGTCGGGGATGGCAATATCATCTCCGGGATTCACAAAGGTTTCAAAGACTTGCAGGAGCTGGGCTGGTTGAAGCAGATGCCGCGCATCTTTGGCGTTCAGTCCGAAGGCTCGGCAGCGATTGCCAACGCTTACCTGGCTGGCACCGAAGAGATCATCCCCGTTTCTGCTACGACACTGGCCGACAGCATTTCGGTTGACCTGCCGCGCGATGGCGTGCGCGCTGTGCGGGCGGCCACCGAAACCAATGGCGCGTATATTCTGGTTAGCGATGATGAGATCATCAAAGCGATTGCTGCCCTGGGCAAGGTGGGCATCTTTGCTGAACCGGCTGGCTCGACTTCTTATGCCGGGCTGGTCAAGGCGCTGGAGACCGGTCAGATCACTGGCGATGACCCCGTGCTGTTGATCAATACCGGCAGCGGTTTGAAGGATGTTAAGTCGGCGATGAAGTCTGTGGAAGAAGCGCCAGTGATCAAGCCTGCGATGGACGCTTTACAGGCCTTTTTAAATCAATAAACCTGATAGGAAAAGACGAAATGCAACCTGTTTTTACGATCATTGCCCCGGTGTATAACGAGACCGAATCGCTGGGTGAACTGTATCGCCAGATTTGTGAGGTCATGGATACCACCGGTGAAGCCTGGGAGCTGATACTGGTTGATGACGGTTCGATGGATGGCTCTACTGACACAATCCGTGCGTTGGCGGCTGCTGATCAGCGCGTACGCCCCGTCATTTTTGCCCGCAATTTTGGGCACCAGATCGCGGTTACGGCCGGGATGGATTACAGCCGCGGCCAGGCGGTGGTGGTGGTGGATGCAGACTTGCAGGACCCGCCGGAAGTGATCCTGGAGTTGATCGCAAAATGGCGCGAGGGTTATCAGGTGGTATACGCTGTGCGCGCAGAACGCGAGGGCGAAACCTGGTTTAAGAAGATGACCGCATCGTTGTTTTACCGCCTGATCTTCCGTATCACAGACGTGAGTATCCCGCTGGACACTGGCGATTTCCGGCTGCTGGACCGCCAGGTGGTGGATGTGATGGGGCAGATGCGCGAGCGGCACCGCTTCCTGCGCGGCATGTCCTCGTGGGCGGGCTTCAAGCAGGTGGGAGTGCCCTACAAACGAGCGGCGCGCTACGCGGGTGTGACCAAATACCCCCTGCGCAAAATGCTGGTGCTTGCGTTGAATGCGATCACAGGTTTTTCTTATGTGCCGCTGCAGCTTGCTACGTATTTGGGTTTTACTTCGGCGGCGATCAGCATCCTGGCGATTATCGCGGTGGTGGTCATGCGCCTTTCCGGCAGCCAGGCATTCTACGGTCAGGCGACCACATTAAGCGCTGTGCTGTTTTTGGGCGGCGTGCAGTTGATTTCTTTAGGGATCCTTGGCGAGTATATCGGCCGGATTTATGACGAGGTGAAGGGACGTCCTCTGTATGTGGTCAGTGAGGCGCCTTCCGAAAAATAATAACTCATATTTTCACAGGAGTAATGCGAATGGCTAAAATTGACTTAACTGTTTATGAAGACCAATTGCAGGATGCAGTCCGACGGGCACGGGAACGCAATATCATTATTCCCACCTTTGCCCAGCAGAAGAACCCTGACTTGATCCCGGACGGGATCAAAAAAGAATTGGATGAAATTGGTTTATGGGATATTCACCCCCGCAACCTCTTCCGCATCACCTGGAAAAATGAACCGGTTGCCTCTGGCGGCGAATTTGACGGCGTCAATTATATTGAGCTGCCCAAGAGCATTACCGGTGTAGATGCCCGCATTCTTGCTCTGGTTGGCAAATGGTTCCCCACTGGCGCCCACAAAGTTGGGGCTGCATTTGGCTGCCTGGTTCCCCGTCTGGTAACCGGTCAGTTCGACCCGGAGACCCAGAAGGCCGTGTGGCCCTCCACCGGTAACTACTGCCGCGGCGGAGCGTACGACTCTTCCTTGCTGGCCTGCGAGTCTGTAGCCATCTTGCCTGAGGGGATGAGCCAGGAACGCTTTGATTGGCTGTCTCAGGTGGCGGGCGAAGTGATCGCTACCCCTGGCACCGAATCTAACGTGAAGGAAATCTTTGACAAGTGCTGGGAACTGCGCGCCACTGGCGAAGATCTGGTCATTTTCAACCAGTTCGAGGAGTTTGGCAACTATCTGTGGCATTACGAAATCACCGGGCATGCCATGGAAGAAGTGCTCAAGAAGGAATTGGGGCCGAATGACCGCTATCGCGGTGTAGCCTTGACCACCGGTTCCGCCGGAACGATTGCTTGTGGCGATTACCTCAAGCAGCTTTATCCCCAATCCAAAATTTGTGCCTCCGAAGCGCTGCAATGCCCGACCCTGATGGAAAATGGTTTTGGCGCTCACCGCATTGAAGGGATTGGTGACAAGCATGTGCCGTGGATCCACAATGTCAAAAATACCGATTTGCTCGTAGCGATTGATGACAACGACGTGGTCAATATCTCGCGCCTGTTCAATGAGCCTGAAGGCCAGAAGTATTTGCTCAGCCAGGGTGTTCCTGAGGAAATGGTTGATCAGCTTGATTTGCTTGGCTTCTCCGGCATTGCCAATGTTCTTTCGGCGATCAAGATGGCCAAGTACTATGAACTTGGGGAGAATGATGTGCTGTTGACAGTGTTGACAGATTCGATGGAACTGTACAACACCCGGATTGCAGAGTATCGTCGTGATTTTGGCGCATATACGGCTTTCAACGCGGCTGCCGATTTCGCTGCCAGTTTGCTGGGTGAGGGTACCGATAATCTGCAAGAACTGACTTACGTTGACCGCCGTCGTGTGCATAACCTCAAGTATTACACCTGGGTGGAACAGCAGGGCAAGACCTACGAAGAAATTCAGGATCAATGGTACGATCCTGATTACTGGACGGAGTTCCAGACCCAGATTGAGGAAATGGACGCCTTTATCGTCAAGTTTAACGAGCGCGTTGGACTGATCCAGAAATACCAGTAGTCCAGATCAGCTGTGAATCACCCAGTCCCCGGCTTGCCGGGGACTGGGTTTCATTTTGGTGTTGTCTGCCTTAGAAACTGGAAATAAATTCCATCAGCAAGGGGGTCAGATAATAGGCGGTAACAGTGTAGAGCACCACTGCTGCAAAAGTCACCAGGAACGAAAATGCGTACTGCAAGGCAGGAGACAAACGCGATCTGAAAATTTGAATGTTCAATAGCATGGCCGGGATGCCAAAGATAACGCCAACGAAGGTGCCTAATACGATCAAGACGATCAACGGCACGCTGATCCAGGCCCATTGATACCATTTAATCGGCGGGGCGAAGTTTAGTTTCTCCCCATCTACCCATACCTGGGGCAGGGGATCCAGCATGCTGGGGCGGATCTCGATTTTGGCGATGAGCCCCTCCACGCTGGTTAACGGAATGGTTTTGCTGCCTTTTTCTTTTTTGATGACCTCGCCGTCAAACAGTAGTTTGGCACGCGAGAAAGAGGCAGGTTTCAGGGTGATCTGGTGGTCTTCAAAACCCGGGATGCGGATGGCGTAGCGGCCTCGGGGCAATGGTTTTGCTTCCAGTGTGCGGATCGGGCCAGCCGGGGTGCTGGGGCCGAAGTTGATCGGGGCACTATCGTCATGGCTGACGCGGGCAGAGGAACCATCCGGCAGGATAATGCCTTCCTGAACAATCGGTTTCGGCTCGGAGAATTGTGCATCTGAACGAACATTTTCTATGAGGGGACTGTCGTCTACAGGCATGTCACCAAAAATGTCGTCCGTATCAGCGCGGTCATCAAAGAACAAGCCGCTGGTGTTTTCCGGATCGTCCGTCCACAAGTCATCGGCGGCCAGCATCGCTGCGGGTGATGCTGCGGCGGCTGGCTGCGGGGTTTCGGGTTCAGGCGGGGGTGGTGGCGGAACAGCAGGTGCGGGTGCAGGAGGGTACGGGGCGGTGGCTTTGAGCTGTGCCAGCCCTTTTTGAGCGGCAGGGTTTTCGGGGTTGATTGCCAGAACCTTTTCCAGGCACAGGATACGGGTTTTGTTATCCTCAAATGTGCCGGCCAGCCATAACCAGGCATTCTCATCCGCAGGGTTTTCCTGCAAGGCTTGTCGGAAGAAATTCTGGGCTGCCGTTTTATCACCGGATTTGAATGCCTGAATGCCTTTTTGAGTCAGTCCGTTCATTAAACCCCTCCTGGTACTGTGATGATTGAACTTGACATAATTTGCATCTTCTCTCATCCTGGATAAGCGCATGTTCGTAGGGGAACAGCAGGGTGTCCCATTACGAGGAACTTAATCGTTCGATTGTACCTCACTTATCCGGTGGTATTCCTCTCTATTGTAATAAATTCTACCCTGAAAGGCAAATCAAATTCCTTATTTTCAGTTTGCATGATACATTACATTTTCTGGTAAACTGGAGTTGAATGACGTTCCCGCCCGAGTGGAGGATGGCAGCCTGATGACGGAACTTCCCGCTGATTCTTCTTTTGTGCTTGTTGTTTTTGTTCCACAGCCGCGTGATCTGGAGATTGTGCGGTTGCTGGGCTGGTATCGGATTCCCATGCGTTCGGCGCCCAAGGTGGTCGAAGTCGATTATCTGGCTTTTTATCAGCCCGCTTCGTTTGGCAAGGATCACCGCTGGCAGATCGAGCATTTCGCGGCGCTGCGTGGCTATGAACTGGTACGGCGGGCAGACCTTTTCCGGGATGAGGCGGATCACCCACGGGCACGGGAGGAGTATTTCAAGATGCAGGTAGGCGCTTTACAGACCCTGCCTGCAGCTATTCAGGCGGGAGCGGTGCGCCGGCTGACTTTTCTGTACACGACCGGCAGATTACTGCGCAAAGCGGAGACAGTATCTGACCTGGTCGTTTCAGCCGAAGAACGTGAAGGTTTATGGCGCGCGCTGCGGGAACGTGCTTCCCAGGCGGATCGTTATCACACCCAGGATGAGCTGGAGGTGGAGCTGACACCGGAGCTTTTGCTGCTGCTGGGTGATTTTGGCACAATTGTCGAGGAAGATGGCTAGAATTGTGGCGAATCAGGTTACAAATTTGACAAAATTTCCTCGCGGGAGATGGAATTTCTTTCCCGCTTTAGCTTCGACAAGCTCAGCCTGCGCTGATAGCGGAGGGGTTTGCGCAATTCGTCGATATCAGGCTTGAGGCTGGTAGAATTAACGTGGGTTTTTCAAGATAAGTTTTCAGGAGGCACGGTAATGGCAATTTTGATCAAGAATGGGAAATTGATCACTGCATCCGAAAGTTTTTATGCAGACATATTGGTTGAAGGCGAGCAGATCGCCCTGGTGGGCAAAGACCTGCCCGTGCCGGAAGGCGCCGAGGTGGTGGATGCCAGCGGCAAGCTGGTGATGCCGGGCGGGGTAGACCCGCATGTCCATCTGAATTTGCCCATGTTTGGCACGGTCTCTTCCGATGATCATTATACCGGCCATAAAGCGGCGGCTTTTGGCGGTACGACCACCTGCATGGATTTTGTGCCGCATGGGCCGGGGTCACTCAAGAAGAATATTGACGGTTGGCATGAGCGTGCCGACCATCTGGCGGCGATTGATTTCGGTTTTCATGTTAATATCGAACGCTGGAACGATGAGGTGGCAGACGAGATTGTTGAGCTGGTGAACGACGGGGTTACCTCGTTGAAGGTTTTCACCGCCTATAACGGGCGTATGCGCTTGTATGATGGGGATATTTTCCGTGTAATGCGTGTAGCCAAAGAAAACGGCTATGTGACCATGCTGCATGCTGAAAACGGCGATGTGATCGATATCCTGGTAGAAGAAGCGATTGCGGCGGGGAATTTGACCCCCGAATGGCATGCCATGACCCGCCCGGCGTGGGGCGCGGTGGAAGCCGTGCTGCGCGCGTCTTCGCTGGCTGCCCAGGCGGACGCCCCTTTGTATATTGTTCACATGAATGCGGCCGGTGAGGTGGATCAATTAAAATATGCCCGTGAGCATGGGCTCTCCGTGATGGGGGAAACCTGCCCGCAGTATCTTTTCTTTACCCTGGATGACCTGCGCCGTGAAGATGGGGCGAAATGGGTTTGTTCCCCGCCGATGCGCACCGTGGAAGATAACCAGCGTCTGTGGCAGGGATTGAAAGATGGTACCTTGCAGACAATTGGAACCGATCATTGCGCGTTTTTCTTTGATGGCACACAGCCGATCCTGTATGAGGGTAAGCCGGTGGCCATTCCTGGCAAGGAACTGGGCAAGGATGATTTCACCAAAATTCCGAATGGTCTGCCGGGCATTGCTGACCGCATGCCGATTATGTGGACGTATGGCGTGCAGTCGGGGATGATCAGCGAGAACCAGTTCGTGGCGTTGAACTGCACCAATCCGGCGAAAATCTTTGGTCTTTATCCGCGCAAGGGTACTCTGATGCCGGGCGCTGATGCAGATATTGCCATTTGGGATCCAGAGCGTTATCTGGTGTATGGGGCAAATGTGGCTCACCACCGCACGGATTACAATCTGTATGAACGCTGGGAACTGCGCGGATACCCGGAAAAAGTATTGCTGCGCGGACAGATGATCGTGGACGGCGAGCGCTGGCTGGGCAAGGCCGGCATGGGCCGCTATCTGAATTGTCAGCCGTACTCCCCGGTTCTTTAGGAAATAATCCCGAATGTTGGTTTTACTGCCAGCCGCTCTTGCCTTTGTTGGCGCCCTTGCAATCCTGATCCTGCAGCGGGTGCGCCCCAGCTATGGGGATTCCTGGCTGGTGGCGATGGGGATATCGCTGGTGGTGTGGGGATTGGTGCTGGCGCTGCGCTGGCAGGAAAATGCGGTCGTCTCTCTCAGTATATGGTGGCCGGTGGAACGCACGGTATTTCTCACCTTCCAGGCAGACCGGATTTCATGGATGTATGCTTTTAGTCTTGCCAGCCTGGGCATGGCAGTGGCTTTGACAGCTGCCGTTCGCCTGCGGCATGAAATTGCCTCTCAGGTGTGGGTGGAGATGCTGCTGCTGCAAGGAGCGGGGCTGCTGGTGCTGCTCTCCGGCAGTTTTACGACCCTGATTTTTGTGTGGACCGTGATTGATATTGTCGAGCTGCTGGTCATGCTGGCAAATGTGCGCCAGGCTTCGCTGCGCCAGTCAGCGGTTTTATCTTTCATGCTGCGCATCACAGGAACATTTATGGTCGTTTGGGCGGCAGTTCGCAGTCAGGCCTTTGGTATGCCGCTCAATATGACCACTATCATCCCTGAAGTCGGATTATTGCTGCTTCTGGCAGTTGGGCTGCGCCTGGGGGTCGTGCCGCTGCATTTGCCGTATGACGAAGAGCCGCGTCTGCGGCGTGGATTGGGGACGACTGTCCGTCTTGCGGCAGCGGCATCCAGTCTGGTGGTGCTGGCGCGGCTGCCGGTGCAGGTTATCCCCGATCGCTGGCATGGGGTCATGCTGGCATTTGCTGCCCTGGCGGCGGTGTATGGCGGGGCGATGTGGGCTGCGGCCAAAAATGAACTGGATGGGCGTCCTTATCTGGTGATTGCCGTGGCCGGCATGGCGTTTGCCTGTGTGATCCAGGGAAATCCGATTGCCAGCATTGCCTGGGGTGTCGCCCTGATCTTGTACGGCGGGTTGATTTTCCTGGCTTCCATTCATTATCTTCCGGTGTACATTATCGCTGGATTGGGCCTGGTTGGATTTTCCGGCCTGCCTTTTACCCCTTCAGCGAATGGATGGGCGGGGTTGATCGGCGCGCAGTTTTCCGCGGCAAGCATCGTTTTTATCCTGGCACATGCCTTGATCCTGCTGGGGTATTTGCGTCATGCCCTGCGCCCGGCAGGAGAGATAGAGGGCCATGAAAGCTGGGCAAAAATCATTTATCCAGCCGGATTGGGGGGATTGGTGGGAATTGGCTGGGTGATCGCCTTGTTTGGACAGGCTGGCGGGTTGACGATGGGGGTGTGGTGGGCGGCGGTGCTGGCAACAGCCCTGGCGGGGGGGGGATGGTGGGCTTTGTCCCGCACCCGGATTCGGGAGGAAGCGGTAGAAGGTGAAGGCTGGTTTGCCATCGTTGCCAAACCGGTGGGACACTGGGTGGGGGTGTTTTTTGGCCTGAAGTGGTTGTACCGCTCGCTGTATTTACTTTATCGTCTCTTGCAGCAGGTGGTTATCTTCCTCAGTCTGCTGCTGGAAGGGCAGGGCGGTATGTTGTGGGCTTTGCTGCTGCTGGCATTATTGAGTACGTTGATTGCATCGAGTGTGAATTTATGAGTCAATATCTGGTTTATCTTCCGGTGGTATTTTTGGCAGCAACCTCCATTTTGTTGTTGATGAGCCGGAACTGGCGGGTGTGTGTGCTGGCGCTGGCGGTGCAATATCTGGCTGCTTTCTGGCTGGTGGCGCTGATCTGGCCGGTAGGGCTGGCGGCGGTGAAACTGGTAGCTGGCTGGATGGCGGGATCGCTGATTGGCGCTGCGCAGCCAGAGGATGAATTGGTGGATGAGCACTTCAAGGGCTGGGCTGGCCGCGCGCTGCGCTTGATTGCGGCGCTGGTGATTCTGTTGGTAGCTTATACCCTCGTCCCTGCGGTGCAGGAATGGATTCCTGGCAGTGCGGCTATTGTGTGGGGCGGGATTTTGTTGATCGGGATGGGGGTGCTGCAATTGGGAATGACGACGCTCACTTTGCGGGTGTTTTTTGGCTTGTTGACCATCGTAACCGGATTTGAAATTTTGTATGCGGTGGTGGAATATTCGGTATTGGTGACGGGTATTCTGGCTTTTATCAATCTCGGTTTGGCGCTGGTGTGTGCCTATCTGCTCGCTTCGCCGACCATGCAGGAGGAAACATGATCAGCGCTGCCGTTCTCTGGATCGCGCTACCGCTGGTTGTGGCCGTGCTGTTATGGGTTTTGCAGTCGCGGCGGATTTTCACGCTGATTTCGGCATCCGTAATGAGCCTGCTGCTGGCGCTGCTGGCATGGATTCTGCCGATTGATAATGCCATCAAACTCGGACCGCTTTCCGTGGAGGTTTCTTCCACGGCGACCATATTGGGTCGCAATTTTGTGCTGACCAGCGCGGACAGCCACTTGCTGCTCCTTATTTTTTTACTGGGCGGGATATTTTTTCTGTCCGGGCTTTTGCTTCGCGCCAATCGTTTCTTTGCTCCGTTGGGCATCGCGATGATCGCCCTGCTGGTAGCTGCGCTGGCAGTGGAGCCTTTTCTGTTCTCGGCGCTATTAATCGAAATGGCTGTGCTGGTCAGCGTACCACTGCTTTCTCCCCCTGGTCACCCGGTGAGCAAGGGTGTGCTGCGGTACCTCATCTTCCAGACTCTGGCAATGCCCTTCATTCTGTTTGCGGGCTGGGTGTTTGGCGGGGTGGCAATTAATCCCGCTGATACACAGCTTCTGGTGCAGTCGGTGGTGCTGTTGGGCTTTGGTTTTGCCTTTTGGCTGGCGGTATTCCCGTTGTACACCTGGATCCCGCTGCTGGCAGAAGAAGTGTCGCCTTTCACCGCCGGATTTGTGTTGAGTCTCTTGCCGACGGTGATCCTTTTTTTGATGCTGCAATTTTTTAATGGATTTCCCTGGCTGTGGCAATATCCTGTTTTACGAACGGCGTTGCGCCTGGTGGGGGTGTTGATGGCGGCTACAGGCGGCGCCTGGGCAATTTTTGAACGGAATTTGAACCGTCTGATGGGATATGCGGTCATTATTGAAAATGGGTATGCTTTGCTGGCGTTGAGCCTGGGGGATGCGAACGGGTTGAATCTTTTCGCGATGATGTTCCTGCCGCGGTTGGCAGCTCTGCTGTTGTGGAGCGGCGCCTTAACCGTTTTGTCGGGAGGCGGATCACTGACATTTGCTGAAACGGGTGCCTTGCTGCGCCGCAAGCCATTTGCTTCGGTGAGTTTGCTGGTTGCCGTATTTTCAATGGGCGGGCTGCCTTTGCTGGCTGGAATGCCCGCCAGACTGGCACTGTTGCAGAGCCTTTCCGAAGTGTCCTTCTCGAATGTGCTATGGGCTGCTTTGGGCAGTGTGGGGCTTTTGTTCGGCGGCGGGCGGATCCTGTCGTATATGGTGCTGGGGGAAGGGGGGGGGCAGATTGAGGAAGGCTGGGTGCAGCGGATCGTACTCAGTGGGGGGGCGGTCTTCCTGCTGCTGGCGGGGGTATTCCCGGGATGGTTCCTGCCGCTGATGTCCCCTTTGCTGGCAGCTTTTGAACGACTGCGTTAAAATTTGATTCTGGTATAATCCGGTTTTCATAAAATTATGATCTGAACCCACACTGGAAAGGTTGAGAAGGTATGGACCTCGAACAAATCATTACACGGTTGGAATGGCTGGACGACGAACGACGAAAAGACAAAGCCCTGATTGCTGCCCTGGAGCAGAAAGTGGATGGTCTGGAAGGGCAGCTTCCCAAGCAGCAAAAACAGGTGAAGGATCTGTCCAGTGATGTGGCGCATGTTTCCGGCCAGTTGGGCCAGTTTGCCCACTTGGAAGAAGGAATAAAAAATCTGCGGGTTGAGTTGACGCGGATTATCGACAGTAATGAAAAGCAGCGGACAGACAAGGATCGGGATCAGGAGAGTGCCCGGCGCGGCGAGATCGACGCATTAAAAAAATCTGTTGCCGATCTGCGAAAGTCGGTTGCGTTGATACCCGGTCTGGATACCAGGATCGAGGCCAGGGTAGAAGAAGAATATCGGCTCAATCGCCTGATTCAGGAAACCCAGAAACAGGTGGATGAAAACCTGCACATGGATGAAGAATACCGCCGGGCACAGCGCATGATCAGTGAAAGCCAACGGCAGGACTCCAAACGGCTGACCGATCTCCAGGCGGAGTTTGCCGGTATTCGCAAGCGCGTGGATGAACAGCGCAGCCGGATGGATCTGGCAACTGACAGCCTCTCCAAACTGGAGCTGCGCTTCAATGATTTGCAAATGTTGGAAACTGAGCGACGGCAGGAACAAAGTGCTTTTGTAGAAAAAATGAATCTGGCGAATCTGGATCGTGACCAGGCCTGGAAAGAATGGGAAGAACGGTTTGAGGCCATTCAAGCCCAGTCGGTCAATCTGGATGCAAAGCTGCAAGCGCTGGATACCTTGCAGCGCGATGTGCGCCGCGCCCAGGATGGGTTTGGCGACATTCAACAGCGCTTTGAGCGCCGGGTGAACGAGATCACCGAAATGCAGCGTCTGGGTGAAGAACGCTTCCGCCAGGAATGGGTCAATTTCAAGGCGGATGACCAGAAGCGCTGGACGAACTATACTCTGGCTCAGGAAGAACAGCAGCGTGAAACGGCGCGCCATTTTGACAAGCTGGACGACCGACTGGGCAATCTGGAAGACCTGTCCCAGGAGATGAATGATGTGCTCAATCAGATCACGGAAGACACGCAGACCCATTTGCAGGGGATAATGGCTTTCGTCAGTGACTGGCTGGAGCAGTATCAGCGCACCCTGGGCAGCCGGTCCTGATGATTTTGCACAGGACGCGGGGCGAGGGGTGAAGGCATGCGGGTAATTGGCACAGCCGGTCATGTGGATCATGGCAAGTCAACGCTCGTGGCGGCCTTGACGGGTATTAACCCCGATCGACTCAAACAGGAACAAGAACGGGAAATGACGATTGAACTCGGTTTTGCCTGGCTGAGTTTACCGGGCGGCGAGGATATTGGCATTGTGGATGTACCCGGCCACCGTGATTTCATTGAAAACATGCTGGCCGGTGTGGGGGGAATTGATGCTACTCTGTTCGTTGTGGCAGCAGATGAAGGCGTGATGCCGCAGACGCGCGAGCATCTCGCCATTCTGGATCTGTTGCAAATTGACAGCGGCGTGATTGCGATCACCAAGACCGATCTGGTGGATGATTCTGAATGGCTCGACCTGGTCGAGATGGACGTGCGCGAGGTGGTGTCGGCCACCGCCCTGGCGGATGCCCCGGTGGTGCGCGTCTCTGCCCGGGGCGGTTCCGGCCTGGATGAATTGAAAAAGCACCTTGAGGAGATCCTGGCAGAGCGCCCGCCGCGGGCAGACATTGGCCGGCCGCGCCTGCCGATTGACCGCGTGTTCACCATCGCCGGGTTTGGCACGGTAGTGACCGGCACCCTGGTGGACGGCAGTTTCCACAGCGGCGAGGAAGTGGTGGTGTTGCCAGGCGGCGCGCGTGGACGTATCCGCGGGTTACAAAATCACAAGAAGAAAATGCAGCACGCCGAGCCGGGCAGCCGGACAGCGGTCAATATCAGCGGACTGGATGTTGAGCAGGTCAACCGCGGCGATGTGCTGTGCCTGCCCGGACAATATGAGCCCACCCGCCGACTGGATGTGCAGTTTCGCCTGCTGGCGGATGCAAGCTCCTCTGTGACCCATGATATGCAGGTCAAGCTGTTTGTGGGGGCCACCGAGGTACTGGCGCGGGTACGATTGCTGGGCGCGAAGGAACTGCTGCCCGGCGAGACCGGTTGGCTGCAACTGGAGCCCGAGGAAGCAGTGACCGTGGTACGCGGCGACCGCTACATCCTGCGCCGACCGTCACCTGGAGAGACGCTGGGGGGCGGGATCGTGCTGGATGCCCATCCGCCATACCGCCACAAGCGCTTTGCTGAAACCGTGCTGGAAAACCTGGATTCGCTGTACCAGGGTTCGGACGCTGACCTGGTGTACCAGGCCAGCCTGGCCGCCGGCGTGGCAGCGTTGAAGGATGTGATCGAACAGGCACATTTGAGCGAGGAAGGCGGGGCTGCCGCCGCGCAGGAATTGATCGATGCGGGCCGGCTGGTGGTGCTGGAGCCGGAGAAGCAGAATCCGCTGGTGGCTGCGGTGGACACCTGGCAGAAGATGACCGACAAGGCCATGCAGTTGGTGAGCGGTTTTCATGACAAGCAGCCGCTGCGCAAGGGCATCCCCCGCGAGGAATTAAAGAGCCGTCTCAAGCTCAAACCGCCGGTGTTCAATGCGGCGATGGACGCCCTGGTGCAGGGCGGGCAGCTTGCCCAGCAGGCGGCGCTGGTCTTCCTCCCCGGGCATGAGGTGCGCTTCAGTGCAGCCCAGCAGGCAAAAGTGGATGCGCTGATGGAACAGTATGCGGCGGACCCGTACAAACCGCCTTCGATCATCGATGCGCAGGAAGTAGTAGGGGAGGACGTGTATTTTGCTCTGGTGGACCTGGACAGACTGGTGCCGGTCTCCAAGACGGTCGCTTTCCGCCGCGAGGACTATGACCACATGCTGACCGAGATACGCGCGCATTTTGCCGCACCGGAAGGCTTCTCGCTGGGCGATTTCCGCGACCATTTCGACACCAGCCGGAAGTATGCGCTGGCTTTTCTGGAGCATCTGGATGATCTGGGAATCACGAGGCGGGGGGAAGATGTTCGATATCTCAATGGATAAAACCCCGTCAATCAGTTACTTGGTTGATCAGTCAATCAGGGACTCGGGATTAGGTAATTAGGGATTTCGGGCATATTTCACCACTGAACGCGATTTCACTATTAAACAAACTCAAAAAATGTAGGGGCGAATGGCATTCGCCCGCCGAGTCTGCAAACTCAACTCTTTTCCAATCAAAATCAATAGGTCTGGACTGTTTTTTTTCTACGTTCGGTATAGAATAAAGAGGGGAAACCTTTTTTCGCTGCCCACTACTATCACAACCGCGGGGAGAATATGAACAAGAGAACGGGATTTGTCCTCATCATCTTGACCACCATCCTGGCTGCCTGCACGGCGCAGGCCGCACCCGTACCCACCAGCCCTGCCGCCTACACGGACCGCGCGTCCCACGGCCGTGCCCACGGTGACAGCGACGCCCTTGTCCCCCGATGCGCAGGCGTTGAAGGATATCGTGTTCTCGGACTGCATCCCGGTGGAGGAAGGTCTGCCGGAGGAGATGGAGATTCTGTGGAATTTGTTGGTGATGCAAGACGGGGATTTGAACATCCTAAATTTTAAGGCTGGCACAAAAGTAAAGGTTCCAGATTTTAATGAAAGAAGGAACGCGGATTACTATTTTCATGTTTCTCCAGATGGGAAATGGTTGGCTTA
>CAYURM010000007.1:11133-103659 GCA_964447155.1 uncultured Anaerolineaceae bacterium | reverse complement strand
CGGATTTTGCTGTGTTCTTACCGTTGATTCTTCAAACTGTCAGGTGGCTAGAAAAGATCCACAAAAATAGCACAAAGTCAATCAGTTCGCTTTCAGAGTTGGTAAAAAAAGCATCTCCAGCCATCTTGAAACATGTCTGTAAAAAGGCTAACAAAACATTATGAATTGTGAATTGTACATTCTACATTGTCAAACCTGATAGCTTCTGTAGTCTTCTGACAGTTTTTGAGAGCCTTCCCGGGACTATACTTAGGCCATCTATCCCACAGGAGGTCTTACATGACCCACCCCGTAACCGAAACACCACCTGCACAAAAGCCGCAGACTGCATCAGACCCCAAAGCCAATTCGCCATCCGCCTTCCTGGCAGCCGGCGCGATCCTCGGCTGGGGCGTTGACCTGCTCTTCTGGCAGAAATCTCCCGGCATCTCCATCGCCATCTGGGTCATCCTCGCCCTGGCCGCGCTCTTCCTTCTTGCGCGGATTGAAAAGACGCGCCACTCAAGCTTCAGCCTGCTGCTTGGGCTTGGCATCATTCTAATGACGGCCGTGACCGCCCTGCGTATGGAAAGCTTCACCCGCTTTATCAACACCTCCCTCGCCCTGGGCGGCCTGATCCTGCTGGCAGCAACCTTCACCAGCGGGCACTGGTTCTACTACCGCGTGGTTGACTACTTCATTCCCATCATCGTTACCATTTTTGGCGGCTTCGAACGCCCTGGCAAAGTTCTCACCCAATCCACTGGCGAGGAAAGTGATCCAGAGAAAAAATCCGCCCTCTCGCGGGTCATGCGTCATCTCCTGCCCGTGCTGCGCGGCCTGCTGATTGCCGCGCCGATCGTCCTCATCCTGGGTGCACTGCTCTCCTCGGCGGATATGGCCTTTGCCAAAAAACTGGAAGACTTCTTCAAACTCTTCGACCTGAAACGTCTGCCCGAATACCTCTTCCGCATCTTCTATATTATCGTGCTGGCGTACACCTTCACCGGCATCTTCCTCCAGGCAGTGTTGCCCAAAAAGACAGCAGATCGCCCGGATCACAAACGCACCTGGGTCAAGCCCTTCCTCGGCTGGACGGAATCGGCCATCGTGCTGGGCAGCATCAACCTGCTGTTTGCCTTCTTTGTCACCATCCAGTTTCGCTACCTGTTCGGGGGAACAAATAACATCAATGAGCTAAATTTCACCTATGCCGAGTATGCCCGCAAAGGCTTTGGCGAACTGGTCACCGTGGCTGTCCTCAGCCTGCTGATCTACCTCTGCCTGGCAGCCGTCACCCGCACCAATAATCAAGCCCAAAAACGCGGGTTCAGTACCCTCTCGACTCTGTTGATGGCGTTGGTGCTGGTCATGCTGGCTTCCAGTTTACAGCGCATGCTGCTGTATGAAGGCGCGTATGGCTTCACCCGCCTGCGCACCTATACGCATGTTTTTATTTTCTGTCTGGCCGCCCTGCTGATCGCCACCATCGCGCTGGAACTGACCGGCAACCGCGGACGCTTTGGTCTGGCCCTGCTGCTCTTCAGTTTCACTTTCGCTATCGCCCTGGGGGTGATGAATGTAGATGGCTTCATCGCCAATCAAAACATCCAGCGTACCCTGGCACCACATTCAGCCAGAAGAGCGCTGGATGGCAGTTACCTGACCGATTTGTCCAGCGATGCCGTGCCGATCCTGGTACAGGCCTACAACAATCCTGATCTCAACAAACGCAACCATGAAGTCCTCGGCGCAGAACTGGCCTGCCGTCTGGCGATCGCGGCGCGGGAGTATAAAGAGGACCCGCCGTCCTGGCAGAGTTTCCACCCATCCACTACCCGCGCCATCCGGCTGCTCAACGAGCTGGCCCCCGAACTGCGCACAAACTATCCCCTGGAATCGGAATATGAGCGCCTGTATTACCCCATGACAGGCGGAAATCATTATTGTCAATCCTTTGAATACTGGATGGATTAACAAAAAATCAGAACGCACAGGGGATCCGTAACGATCAACCGGGAGGCCGCCGCAGGTGATACAATCAGACCACGCGATTCGGCTTCCCGGTCAGCTTTCTTATTGGTACAAGCAGCACAAGGATCTCTCATGAAAAAACGTTGGTATTTCATTCTGGCTTTGGCTTTTTTCTTTGCCGCCCTGGTGCTCGCCTGGCAGCAAGGCATCCTCTTCCCCTCGCGCACTTCCTATCCCGCCTCCCTTCTGCCGGAAGTCAAACTCCAGCGCATCCCCCTGGCAAAACCGCTCTCCTCCTGGAACTCGGAGATTTCCAGCATGGCCTGGTATGGCGACACACTGATCATCGTCCCGCAGTATCCGTGGTTTTCCGATGAAGAAAGCAGTTGGGATGGCAATCTGTATGCAATCAACAAAGAAAGTATCGTCGATCACCTCAGCGGAAAAAGCAACGGCAAACTTACCCCGCAGGCTGTGCCCCTGTCTGCTCCCGGGCTGGTAACGGCCATAGAAGGCTTTGACGGTTTTGAAGGCATCGCTTTTCATGGCAACCAGGTCTATCTGACCATTGAAGCCTCAGACAACCGCGGCGCTACCGGATACGTGGTGCGCGGCCAGATCGCCCCGGACCTGAGCACAGTCACTCTGGACATAAACACCCTCCAGAATCTGCCAGCCCAGGCCAACCGCACCAACAAATCCGACGAGGTCATCTTCGTGGCCAGCGAAGAAGTCGTCACCCTGTACGAAGTCAATGGGGTGGACATCAACACCAACCCCTTTGCCCGTTATTTTTCCCTTGACCTGGCAGGCCCCTTCCCGCGCCCCATGCCCCATATCGAATACCGCCTGACCGACGCCACCGCTCCTGACGAGCAGGGCCGCTTCTGGGTGATCAACATCTACTGGGACGGTGAACCAATTTACTACAGCGATAGCGATCCCATCGCCCTGAAATACGGCAAAGGCCCCAGCCACCGCCGCCAGGAGAATGTGGAACGCCTGCTGGAAATGCAGTACTCCCCGGAAGGCATCACCCTCACCGAACGCCCGCCGATACAGATCAAACTCAACGACCTGCGCATCCCCCGCAACTGGGAAGCCCTCGTCCGCCTGGATGATGATGCCAGCGGTCTGCACGGTTTCCTCCTCGCCACCGATAAATTTCCCCGCACCGTGTTTGCGTTTATCGCGGATCAGGAATAAACGTTCTGTCATATAAAAACCTCTCAGCGCAGGGGACGACAGTATGCTCGAATGGGTATGTTGAAACGGTTTTCGTGGAGCCGCCCCCTTCGACAAGCTCAGGGCGCGGCTCGATTTGCGTCCTCGGAAAAACAGACCAAAGATTTTCTTTGCGGCTTTGCGACTTTGCGTGAGAATAAAGCAATCAACTCTTCCCAAAGACGATCTGACATCAAAAAAACCTCCTGCTGTTAGCAGAAGGTTTTTTCATTATAAATTCTATATTGTCATTCTAAATTGCTTACTCCAGGCCAGCCTCATGCAAGGCCGAAACCATGCTTTCCTTGCTGGGCGCCAGGCCGACAAACTTGACCAGATCGCCCACTACCAGCGCCGGAGCATTCGAAATTGCATATTCCTCCCATTCCTTATCCCCAGGGCCGGTATGATAAACAATCTCCACCTGTGACCCAAACTCAGCCTCAATCTCTTTCAACAGACGTTTGAGCGCCACGCCGCCCGAACACGGCGGGACCGACACAAATGCTTCGATACGGATCATAACGTCACCCCGCCTTCCCGAAGCGCAGTTTTTAAGGTCTGCTCACTGGGGCACATGCCCTCAATGCGCACTGTACCATTGACCACCGCCGCCGGAACGCAGAACAATTTGTAGGCTTCGAACTTATTCATACATTCCTGCCCCACCAGGACCGTTAATTCCACCTGGTCGGCATACTGCTCCGCCACCCGTTTGGCAAGCTCAATGATCGCCACACAGCCCGGGCAGGGCGGATCACCCGAAAAGATTTCCAATTGCACCATATCCTACGCCTTTCAAAGCATTTTCAAGCAGTTCAACCAGCTTCGCCGCCGGCAGCACCTTGCCCACACTGACCACTTCTTCATCGATCACGATCATCGGAGTGCTCATGATCCCGTAGGAATCTGCCTCAGGGCCCAGGGCATCCAGCTTGAGCACTTCCACCTGCCCGGGAAATTGCTCAGCAGCCTTCTCAGCCTGCTGTTCTGCACGCTTGCAATTGGCGCAGGCGGGTGTTGTACCAAAAACCTTGATCTGGATCATCGATTCCTCCAAAACCTATGCAGCCTGTAAAAAGCCCTTAATCTCGTCTTTGGAAGGGATGCGCCCCGAAGATTTAACCTCTTCATCCACCACCAGGGCCGGGGTGCTGAGGACGTCATACGCCATGATCTCGGTCATCTCCTTGACCTTGGTAAAGGTCGCCTCGATGCCCAACTCCGCTGCCGCTTCACGGGCCAGTTCTTCCAATCGATGACACTTGGGGCATCCCCCGCCTAAAATCTTGATTTCCATTGTTTTCTCCTTTTCATATTTGTAGATACCGTCTCCGACCTGTCCGCCCCCTGCACTTGCTCCCCTTATCAAAGGGGAGTGCCGCGAAGCGGCGAGGGGATTAGATCAACTCAGCCCGAGTCACAACTCTAAGCATATCTGAGAAAGCTCCCCCTCCGACTTCGACCCCAAAGGGACAGTGTAAACTCCGCCTCCGTTACCCTCGCACCCTGAGCTTGTCGAAGGGTATGCGGGCGCGGGCATCCCTCCGACTTCGACCCCAAAGGGACAGTGTAAACTCCGCCTCCGTTACCCTTGCACCCTGAGCTTGCCGAAGGGTACACCGGCCCGGGCACCTCTCCAGTTTTATCAACCTACCTAATCACCCAGCCAAAGATCAATCCTGCCAGGGTGCTGAACACCGTCACCAACGCCACATACATGGCCGTCTTCTTCTTACCAATCACCGAATTGGTGATCAAAATCGACTGCAAACTCAATTCCGGGTCCGCCAGCAGATAGGCCAGCAACGGACCGCGGGCCATGCCCAGCGAGAGGAAAGTCTGTGCGATCGGCACTTCCACCAGGGTGGGGAAGTACATAAACACGCCGAACAGCACGCCCACCAGATTCGCCCACACCGTATTGCTGCCGGCAATGGTCTGGATCCAGGTGGCAGGGATCAGTACCCGCGCCATGCCGGCCACAAACACGCCCACCAGCAGCAGGGGGATGATCTGCTTCACAAAGCGCCACATTTCCCACATCCATTCCTGGATTTCGTAGGCTTCGTACTTCGTACGAGCCACCCACCACACCAGGCCAATCAAAATCATCACAGCAAATAACTTACCGGTCAGGCCAACCTGCAAGCCCTGCGAAACGGTGACAACTTTGAAAGCCGCCACCACCAGGGTCAAGGAAACCAGTCCCAACGCGGCAAAGGTCCAATTGGTGAAACCCTCATCAACCTTGTTCAGCCCTCTCCAGGCGGCGATCCCGATCAAAACCAGCAGGATGATCAGCAGCACCCCATGCACGCTCACGCCCTCAATCCCCAGTGCAGCATTCGGCGGGATGATACTGTCCAGCCAGGACTGGAAGTTCGCTGCCCAACCACCGCCCAGATTGAAGTTGACATAGCTGCGGGTCAGGAAATTCAATTGCAGCGTCCCGGCCAACAGGATGCCCAGCAGCAGGCCGAAAATGGCCCACACCCGCCCGGGAACTTTCGCTTCCTGCGCAAAGGCTTTGCTGTTATTGGTCTCGGCGTCATGCTCGGCGTCATCCTTACGGAAGATCCACGCCATCAATAAACCGATCGTCACCCCAAAGATCAACGACAGGAACAGGCGCGCCATGGCGATATCCATACCGATCTGCACGCCGGTGAAGGAAATTGCCAGAATATTGATCGCCGGGCCGACGAACAGGAAAGTGATCGCCGGGCCAAGCCCCGCGCCCTTCTTGTAAATGCTGGCGAACAGGGGCATGATCGTACACGAACACACTGCCAGCACGAAACCGCCGATCGCCGAAGCCGGATAAGACACCCATTTCGAAGCGCCGCGGCCCAGATACTTGGTCACCGCCTCTTTGGGGAACAGCGCCGAAAGTGCACCCGCAATGAAAAACGCCGGCAGCAGGCACAACAACACATGCGCCGCCAGGTAGGCAGCCAAGCTGCCCAGCCCGGTTTGCAGCAAATTCACAACATACGATAATACGTCCAAAGCTAATGTCTCCAATAATTAATATTTTGCCATTGTAGTAACGACTTTAGTCGTTATCCACAGAAAAGCAACCACTAAAGTGGTTACTACAATTATTCTTTTCCTGTCGGGGCTGGGCCCCCGCAGCTTGACACCTCGGACACATCCGGCACAGCAATCGGCAGCAGCTCCACACCCAGATACGCCGCCGCCGCCTGCACCACATCCATCATCCTCGGATCCGTCAACCGATAAAAATTGTTGCGCCCCGTCTTCGAAGCCTCCACCAAACCCGCCTCCCGCAGCACACTCATCTGCTGGGAGATATACGCCTGGCGCTTGCCCAATACCGCTTCCATCTGGCACACGCACACCTCATCCTCGCCAAACATGCGCAGCATCTGCAAGCGGGCCGGATGGGCCAGCACCTTGAACAGATCTGTCAATTTCTTTTCAACCATCATACAGCTCCTTTATATTCAATAAATTGAATATATTGTTATATTCATAATTATGAATGTGTTTTCAGATTTTGCAATGTGTCAGATGTCATTGATTCGGGATTACATCTAACGGGTTAAATCGATCCCTGGTACCTAATCCCTACTTGAGAATTGACCCTTCTCTCATTTGCACATCCGGGGAAATAAGCCTATACTTGGCATGTTGGCAACAAAGCTATCTAAGGACAACAGAATGAACCTCTCCCCCCAGGCCAAAACCACCATTCTCCTCCTGCTGATCCTCATCCTGGCAGGCTGCGCCCCCGCGCCAACCCCTACCGCGGTCACGTCAACGCCCCTGCTGCCTACGGCCACGTCTGCACCGACTGAGATCCCCACACCAACACTCACTCCCACCCCCACGCCCATCTACCTGACCGCCAAAGATGAAAAGAATAACGCCGCTCAGGAACGCAGCACAAACCTTCCCAACCCCTGGTCGGACATCGCTGTAGGGAAATATCTTGTTTTTCCCTGCCAGGAAATCTCTCCCTACATTAATTACACATATTACAAAAATAGTGGGTTGTGGCTTGCTGGAGGCTTTGGCGTTGTACACAAAGATTTAGATGGCAACCATCATTGGTATCCATTCAATGAGAAATATCCACGATCATTCCTCACAAATGTAGCTGTTTCCCCCTCAGGTGAAGCATGGGTAACTGGCACAGAGAATTTACTCTATCGGTTTGATGGAGAGCAGTGGTTTAATGAAGGTATGAAGCTTCCCCTTCCATCAAATGACCATGTAAACTGGACTTGTGCCTCAGAAACTATAAGTGGCATTGACTTTGGCCCTGATGGCGAGACATGGGTGATGAATAATGAAATTGAAATCTATTACCAAAATAACGGTCTTTGGGAACGCTTCCCTTTTCCCAAAGACAAATTGTCAATAGCAGGCGGCGGGAATTGTCCAGAAGGGTTAAGAGTCATTTCAGATTCAAATATACACATCAAATTTAGCGGCGGGTGAGGGAGCGGGAAACGTACGTGCTATCAGTTTGATGGCCTCAATTGGACTCTCACAACAGATACTTCCGCAGTAGATGAATTATATGCTTCCCGTCATGAAGAAGTATATTCTCATCTTATGGGTCTTGGATATTTATATTCCTATCAACCTCCCGAATTCATACCTGGTATGGTGCAAATACTTCCTGAACCCAAAGAAATAAGCCTCATCACTACGGATTTTAATGGCACTGTCTGGATCAGTACTAACGAGGATATATATCAATTCATTGATGACGCATTTTCTAATCATATATTCCATAAAGGGTTCCAAACAAGCAAAGGAACCATCATCAACCAAAGCACAGTAGTCAATTTTGGCAAAGAAGCCTATTTCTACCAGCCTGACAAATTACCGATACCGGTGAATGAGTTCCTGCGAAGAGAAACCTATTTAGCAAATCGCACACCATTTGTCATCGACCAGCAAAATCGTTTATGGTTCTATGCGGAAGAAAATGGATTAACCATCCTTGACCATGATGAACTCCAAAGCCTGGGGAAATTCTCTGGGGATGGAAAAGAAGTTTCCAATCTCTATCTGGTGGATGAAAACCGCGTCTGGCTCAGCACACCGGGGAGTATATGGGAGTACGTCGATGACACCTGGCAGCAATTCGCGCTGCCGGATGCAAATGCCACATTGACACAATTCACCCAGGGGATTGACGGCACAATCTATGGTGCATCCAACACAAAAGTCTACCAATTTCAGGATGAGACAGTGCGCAAATTTGAGCTACCTGTGCCAGGAAAGAACGCCCTGTATCTCGGCACGCATAATGACGGCAGCATAATCTACATCGATAACCAACTGGTCGCGCGGTTCGTAAACGGCAAATGGCAAAGTTTCCTCTTCGAAAATATCGGGATCAACTCCGCCACAATGGACCACGACGGCAATATCTGGCTGTACACCGACCAGGTCGTCCTGCGCCTCGACTCTGATGTATTTGAAGATTATCGCCCCATTCCCACAGAAATATCCCACTAACTCCCTGTCAACACACCCAGAGGCAACATCAACCCAGCCCTCCTTGTAAAAGGGGGGTGCCGCGAAGCGGCGGGCGAAGTCCTCCAAAGGAAGGGGGATTAGATTAGAACACAGATGATCTCAACTTCATCCCCCCAGCGAGAGCACCCCCCTACCTCTGCCGGATCAACCGCGCCGAATTCGCCAGGATCCCCAGATCCGGCAGGGACTGCGCCGCCGCGGCCAGCACGGGCGGGAGAATGCCCACCGCCGCCAATGACAACCCCACCAGGTTATACACCCCCGTAAAGATCAGGTTCCCGCGCACCACGCCCATTGTGCGCCGTGCGATCTGCAGGGTCTGCGGCACCAGCGTCCAGTCGGGGCGCATCAGCACCACGTCGGCGGCCTCACTGGCGATATGCGTACCGCCCGCATCCCCGCCCATGGCAATACCCACATCCGCCTGCGCCAGGGCCGGGGCATCATTGACCCCATCCCCCACCATCACTACCGTCTTGCCCTGTGCCTGATACGCTTTCACAATAGCGATCTTGTCCTCGGGTAGCAGTTCGGCGCGGCAGGCGATACCCAGCGATGCGGCCAGCGTGTCGGCAATCGCTTTCTGGTCGCCGGTCAGCAGCTCGATGTGTTTCACCCCTAAGCGCCGCACTTCCTTTAAAGCCTCGCCCACCTCGGGGCGCAGTGTATCCGCGGCCAGCAGCGTCCCGGCCAAATTCCCGTCACACTGCACAAACAACTGCGTTCTGCCTTCCCGATCCGGGATGCTTTCCCCGCCGTTCACCAGGGTGCGCTGGCTGCCCACCGCCACTTGTTTTCCATCGACTGTGGCAAATATCCCCTCGCCAGCCACGGCACGGAAATCCTCCGGCAGTGCCAGGCTGATCCCCCGCTCTTTGGCCGCCCTGCGTATCGCTTCCCCATACACATGCTCGGAGTAGCGCTCGGCGCTGGCCGCCAGATGCAGCACATCCTCCACCGAGAAACCGTTTTCGGGCAGCACCTCCACGATCTGCGGCTGGCCCAGGGTGAGCGTGCCGGTCTTGTCCACCAGCAGCACATCCGCCTTCGCCAGCACTTCCAACACCTTGCCGCCCTTCACCAGCAGGCCGCGTTTGGCCCCCGCCCCGATCGAGGCCAGCATGGCGATCGGCGTCGCCAGGGCAAAGGAACACGAACAGGCCACCACCAGCACCGCCGCCACCGAGATCGGGTCGCGGCGCAGGAGGAAGGTCAATGCGGCAATCCCCAGCACTACCGGCAGAAAGTAGCCCGCAAAGCGGTCTGCCAGGCGCTGCACGTCGGCCTTGTTGGCTTCGGCCTCTTCCACCAGGCGCACCACCCGCCCAAAAGTGGTATCCTCACCCAGGGCAGTGGTCTGAATCCGCAAAGCCCCCTGCTCCGCGATGGTCACGGCGTATACGGACGAGCCAGCCGCCACATCCACCGGCACCGACTCGCCGGTGATAGCGGCCTGGTCGATCATTGCCTGGCCGCTGAGCACTTCGCCGTCCACGGGGATCATTTCGCCCGGCCGCACGACGACCACTTCCCCGAGGACAACTTCCTTGATCGGGACGTCTACTTCCTCGCCCGCCCGCTCGACGCGCGCCGTCTGCGGCGACAGGGCTGTCAGATCCTTGACCGCCCGGCGGGCCTTCTCGGCGGTGAACTTTTCGGTATAATCCCCCACCCGCATGAAGAACACCACCACGGCCGCGGTGGCCCACTGGCCAACCACTACCGCCGCCAGCACGCCAATCGTCATCAGCGTATGGGCGATGATCTGCTTGTTGAGGGTGGCACGCAGCACGTTGCGAAATACCGGCCAGCCCGCCAGCAAGATCAGCGGCAGGCCCACAAACCAGGGCAGGTTCTCGGTGACTTTTTCAAGCAGTCCCAGCCACTCCCCCACAACCACCAGAAAGAGGATCGCCCCCGCCACCACACCGACCAGGGTCATCACCTGACGGGCAAAGTCGACGGGCTGCGGTTCTTCCGTCACAACCCTGCCGTCTTCGCCCCGCTCTGGCACCGTGTAGCCCGCCCCCTTCACCGCGTTTTGGATATCCTCCCAGCTCACCTGCTCGGGGTCCATCTCCAGCACGGCTTTTTCGGCGGCCAGATACACCTGCACACGCTCCACCCCAGGCACTGCCGCCAGCGCTTGTTCCACATGCGCGGCGCAGTCGGCGCAATCCATTCCTTTAACAGGGACTTCCAGGGTCTGCTGTTTACTCATTTCGCCCTCCGGTAATACGATAATTTATATCTATATTATATCATTTGGAGGGTTGCTGTGCACGCAGACAAGACGTCCAGCCGGGCAGTGGCGAGGCATCCAGCAAGACCCTGGACACTGTGCCTCGCCACTGCGGTTTCCAGGCCAGATTTCCACCACATTGAGTCCTCCGCGGACAACATCACCATATTCCCCCGAATTTGCAGCCGCATCGCAAATTGGGGGACGCGAAGCGGCTCCGAAGGAACAACCTGGAGGGGGCGGTTTTCGCCATACTGAACCCGCCTCAATACCACCACCATATGCTCCTGCATGGTAGAATCACCCCATGACAAATTGGCTGAAAAAATATTGGAAGTTCCTGCTGGGCGTGGTGATCAGCGCCTTCTTCATCTACCTTGCCCTGCGCGGCCAGCACCTGGGGGATGTGTGGGAAACCACGCGCGGCGCCCGTTTTGGCTGGCTGATCCCCGCCGTGGCGATCTATTTTGTGGGGGTATGGGTGCGCACCTGGCGCTGGCATTACCTGCTGCGCCCGCTGAAAAAAATTCCCATCCGCAAGATGTTCCCCATGATCTGCATTGGTTATATGGGCAACAACATCTACCCCGCCCGCGCCGGCGAGGTGCTGCGCTCGGTGGTGCTCAAACGCCGCGAGGACGTGCCCATCTCGGCTTCCCTGGCAACCGTCGTTGTCGAGCGCATCTTTGACGGCGTGGTCATGCTAGGCTTTGTCTTTCTCAACCTGCCCTTCATCGCCAGCCAGATCGGCGATGCCAACACCGTCGGCTGGATCCAGAGTCTGGCACTGTGGGGCGGGATCGCCTTTGCCGTAGCGTTGATCATTTTCCTGCTGGCTGCCATGTATCCCCACATGGCCGAAAAATGGATCAATTTCTTTGTCGATCGATTATTACCCGCCCGCTGGCGCGAGAAGATCTACCCCATCGTAACCCGCTTCCTGAGCGGGTTCGGCTCGATGCGTTCCCCGCGGCAAGCGCTGATGGTCTTCCTCACCTCAGTCACCATCTGGCTGCTGGAAACCTGCACCTACTGGTTCGTGATGCAGGCCTTTGATTTCAGGGTGAGCTTCTTCGCCCTGATGCTGATGAACGGCATCGTCAACCTGGCTACCATCATTCCGGCCGCGCCTGGATATGTGGGCACCTTTGATCTGCCCTTCATCACTTTGCTGAAAGCCTACAACGTATCCCCTGATCTGGCTGCCAGTTTCACCCTGTTGCTGCATGCCACCCTGTGGCTGCCGATCACCCTGCTGGGCGCGTTCTATTTCGCCCGTGAGGGCCTCAAATGGGGATCAACCGAATACCGCGACACGGAGGAGAAACCTGCATGAAGATTGCTGTGATTGGCGCCGGCTTTGGCGGGATGAGCGCCGCCTGGGATTTAATTCGCGCCGGACATGACGTCACCCTTTTTGAAGCCGCTGACCACACCGGCGGCCTGGCCGCTGGTTTCAAGGAACCTCATTGGGACTGGTCAGTAGAATACTTCTACCACCACTGGTTCGCCAGCGACGAGCACATGCTCGGCCTGATTGAAGAACTTGGGCTGAGCGAGAAAGTCATCTTCCCCCTCCCGACCACCGTCATGTATCACAAAGGCAAGTTTTACCCCTTTGATTCGATCAAAGCTGCCCTGCTCTACCCTGGCCTCGGCTGGGGGATCAACAAGATCCGCTTCGGCCTGGTCGGCCTGTATCTGCGTTTCACCAAAAACTGGCAGGCCCTCGAAAAAACCACGGTTGACGCCTGGATGCGCAAATGGGCCGGCGACAAGGTCTACGAAGAAATGTGGGAACCCCTCGTCATCGGTAAGTTTGGCGAGAAACATGCCCGCACCGTCAACATGGCCTGGATGTGGGCGCGCCTGCATGTCCGCACCACCCGCCTGGGCACCTACACAGGCGGTTTTCAGGCTTTCTCGGATGATTTCGCCGCCATCCTCACCGAACGCGGCGTGAACATCCAGCTTTCCACACCGGTCAGCGGGATCAAATCCCTGCCCGAGGGGGGGGTGTCCCTGACCACCTCCGCCGGCGAACAAAGCTTTGATCAATGCCTGTTCACCGTTTCCCCCGGCCTGCTGGCAAAGCTCGCCCCCGGCCTGTCTGAGGACTATCTGCAAGGGCTGCTCGCCTTGAAGAGCATGGGCGCCGTGGTTTTGACCGTCAGCATCGACCGCCAATTCTCGCCCGAGGGCTACTACTGGTACAACATGCCCAAATCGGCTGGCTACCCCTTCCTGTCCCTGGTGGAGCATACCAACTACGTCTCGCCCGACAATTTCGGCGGCGATCACATCCTCTACATCGGCGACTACCTGGAACCGGACCACGAATACTTCAGCCTGAGCAAGGAAGAACTGCTGGAGCGCTTCCTGCCCTCGTTAGAGCGCATCAATCCCGACTTCTCCCTGGACTGGGTCAAGAAGACCTGGCTGTACCGCACTGCCTATGCCCAGCCTGTTCCCCTGGTCAATCACTCACAAAACATCCCTGACCTGAAGACCCCCATACCTGGCCTGTACTTTGCCAGCATGAGTCAGGTTTACCCCTGGGACCGCGGCACCAACTTCGCCGTTGAGATCGGGCGGAGGGCCGCCAGGCGTATGCTGGCCGGCGATTAAACACACAGTTGCCAGATTTTGGAAGTTTTCCCCCGACTTTTCAGAATCTCTTCCCTTCGCTTCTATAAGATTGCAGCCCCCACCTGTGACAATTTCGTATATCTTTTCGTCCACACCCCCATATATGGGGGTGTGGATAACTTTGACCGCCCCCTGTGGATAAATTATCCACAGCCCAAAAACTGGTTTTAGGCCCTAACTGCCCAGGCTTTCGTTAACATTAAGCGTCTTAAAATATGCCAATCTTTTAGATAGTTTCATCCTTTTTGGCTTGTTTGATTCGAGCCTTTCTGCTAGAATCTTAACCATCAAGCAGTACCGCGAACAAGCTCCCCGCCTTTTTCTTTGATTTTTTCAGGCCAGTGGATATGAAAAAACAAAACAAGCCACAGCAATTGCTGTGGACGTGTATTTCATGCGCCTGTTCGCAGACCAAAAAATGAGGGAGACACATAACTATGAATGCAGAGCAGGCATGGCAGGCAACCGTAGGGCAGCTTCAGATGGAAATGTCCAAAGCCGCATTTGATACCTGGGTCAAAAGCGCTGACCTGGTCGCGTACGATGAGGAGACCTTCACCATCGGCGTGCAAAACGCCTACGCCCGTGACTGGCTGGAGAGCCGCCTGTCCAGCAAAGTCACCCGTCTGCTGACCGGCATCATGAACCGCCCGCAAATCGCCCGCTTTGTCGTCTGGCAAAAGGACAGTCCTGCCCCCGCCCCGGAAGCCCGCGAGGAAGAACAACCCGACGTTTCTCGCCCCACCCCGACCACCAACAATGGCGCCACTGCTCTCAACAGCCGCTACACCTTCGACTCCTTCGTCGTTGGGCCCAGCAACCGCATGGCCCACGCCGCCTGCATGGCCGTCGCCGAATCCGCCGACTCGATCCACAACTCCCGCTCGTATAATCCGCTCTTCCTGTATGGCGGCGTCGGCATGGGCAAAACCCACCTGCTGCATGCCATCGGCAATGCCGCCCAGGAAAAAGGGCTGTATGTGCTGTATGTTTCCTCCGAAGAATTCACCAACGACCTGGTGGAAGCCATCCGCAACCGCTCCACCGCCGCCTTCCGCGAGCGCTATCGCCGCGCGGACGTGCTGCTGGTCGATGATATCCAGTTCATCGCTGGCAAGGAATCCACCCAGGAAGAATTCTTCCACACCTTCAACACCCTGCACGGGCAGGACAAACAGATCATCATGTCTTCCGACCGTCCGCCCAAGGCGATGGTCACCCTCGAAGAACGGCTGCTTTCGCGCTTTGAGTGGGGCCTGACCGTTGACATCCAGCCGCCGGACATGGAGACCCGCATTGCCATCCTGCGCACCAAGGCCGAGCGCTCTGGCCGCCAGGTGCCCCCTGAAATTCTGGACAGCATCGCCCGCCAGATCCAGTCCAACATCCGCGAGATGGAAGGCGCCCTGACCCGCGTGCTGGCCTATTCCGATTTGAGCGGTCAGGCGTTGACCCCCGAACTGGTCAACACTGCTCTGGCTGACCTGCTGCCCAATCGCAGCACGATTGAACCGGACCAGATCATCGTCGCTGTGGCCGCCGCCTTTGGCCTGACCACAGAACGGCTGATCGGCCGTGACCGCACCCGCGAAGTCGCCCTGCCGCGCCAGATTGCCATGTACCTGCTGCGCGAAGAGATCAACATCTCCCTGCCGCAGATTGGCGCCCAGCTTGGCGGACGCGACCATACCACCGTGATGTATGCCTGCGACAAGGTCAATGATCTGATCGAACGCGAT
This sequence comes from uncultured Anaerolineaceae bacterium, assembly GCA_964447155.1. Taxonomy (GTDB): domain Bacteria; phylum Chloroflexota; class Anaerolineae; order Anaerolineales; family Anaerolineaceae; genus SMBSF63. The sequence goes on along the minus strand of CAYURM010000007.1, from coordinate 88,329 downwards.
GACCGCATGCGCCGCCAGATCCTCCAGATCCGTGAGCAGTTATACGGCCGGGCAGCGGTGGCGGTCTAACAGACCTGTCCCCAAGAACAAAAAACTTCCGCAAATCGTGGAAGTTTTTTGTTTTCATGATCCGAATGACAGGCTGAACAAATACCCAATTTTTTTATTTGTCAGGCCCTTCTTCCTCCACTACAGGCTTTTCTCCCTGGTTGTGCCAATCCAGCGCTTCCTTAATAGCCGCCTCAATCGGACGCGGCGCTTTCAGGCCCAGTTCGGTGCGCGACTTGCGATTGTCATAGAAGAACAACTGCCCCGCAATATTCAACGTCTCCACCCCCACCGGCAGATTCATGAACCGCTGCAGGAAATTGAACGGACCCACCAGCTGCCCCGCCACGCCGCCTGGCAGCACCAGCACGGGCGGATTCACCCCGGCAATCTCAGCCACCTTGCGCGCAAAGGCAATGTAGGACAAATTCTCGCCGCCAATGATATACCGTTCCCCACAATGACCGGAGCGCATCGCCGCCAGGTGACCTTCAACCACATCCAGCACATGTACGAAATTGAATCCCCCGGAAATCAGAAACGGCAGCTTCTGCCTGGCAATCTGCACCACCAGCGAATGGGTTTGCCGGTGAATATCTTGCGCGCCAATGATAAAGCCTGGATTGACCGTAACCACATCCAGCCCGCGGGCAACCGCCTTTTGCACTTCCATCTCGGCCATATACTTTGTATAGCCAATCGGCCAGCGATCGCCGCGGAAATTCCAGGTATGGTGCTCATCGAGCAGCACCGGCTGTCCCTGACGGGCGGACGATGCCTCCGGCACACCCAATGCCGTTACGCAGCTGGAATACACCACACGCTGCACACCGGCCTCCAGCGCCGCCTGCAAAAGACTGCGCGTACCTTCCACCATCACGGTATACATGCGCCCTGCTGTGCTTTGACTGCTGGCAACCCCCGCTGCATGATAGACAACCTCCACCCCGCGCATGGCTGCTTCGATTGATTCAGGCTCGTTCAGGTCGCCAATCGCATGCTCCACATCCAGCCCATCCAGCAGGCGCAGCGAAGAGCTGGCACGGCGGAAGACGCGCACCGTCTCACCCTGTGCCAGCAAAGCACGGCACAGATGTGACCCCACCAATCCGGTAGCCCCGGTAAGCAAAACACGCATCATTCTGTGAACCTTCCTGGAAGCGGCAGCACATCTGCCTGCCAATAAAATAATTCTACCATCATCCGAATTAATCTAAAATTAATCTGTCTCTAATGCTTTAATGGAACCGAAACGCGTCAAGTATTGTATAATGAGAGGGAATTCATCTGTCAAACAACCAATTAATAAGGGGAATACACTCATGCGACACCGGCGTGAAGTTAAGGGCGCACCAATCAGGGAACTCGCTCAGTTTTTCATTCTCATCATTCTCACTTCTTTGGCATTAACCGGCTGCAATATTCCCACCCAGCCACCGGAATCATCCACATCCCAAATTCCGAGCTATCCTGTTACGCCGGTGCTGCGGGAGTTCTACGCCAATATGGGCGGTGACCGCTATCTTGGGCTGCCCATTTCTGATAAATTTGATCATCATGGTGCAACCTGTCAGTACACTGCCAACGCCCTTATGTGCATGAACCCCGCAGAACCAGACGCAGTAGAGCGGTTCTATCTGGATTCGCTTGGCAACACGCTAAAGGTCGCCGAACCACCGGATAACACTGCCGTACCCGGCAGCTCCTTTACGATCAACAATTACGATGTCTATCCACCTTTCAAAGCTGTATATGACCAAATGAATGGCAGCATCTATTTCGGCCTGCCCATCAGCAACCGCAAGCTGAATGAAGAAAAGAACCGCTTCGAGCAGTATTTCGAAAATGTCGGTTTCTATATCCAGAACACCCCGGATGCCCGCGTTGAGTTGCTGCCATACGGGTATTATGTCTGTCCGAACTGCCAGGGGCCTCGCCAGCAGCTCCCCACCCTTGCTTTTCCCCAAACCTCCATTAACCCGGCCGTTGTATTCAGTAATAATATGAACCGGCTGGGCGGCCCAGCCACCTTTGGCAATCCCATTTCAGACACAATTACCCACCCGGACGGCACCATCGAGCAGGTATACGAAACCGTGGCTGTGTACGTTACGCCCGGCCAGCCTGAAATCATCCTCTTCCGCCCGCTGCCCGTCCTGCTGGGAATGACCACTCACCCACCGGTTTACCAAAGCGGCGAGAACAAACCGGATATGTATTTCTACCCGCTGCAGGGAAAAGTGGAAGGCTATTACGTGCCAGTTTCGTTTCACGAGTTTATCCAGCGGCATGGCGGCAAGCTGCTTTCCGGCGACCCCCGCAGCAGCACCTTCAAAGTGCCCGGCCAGGAAAACGAGATCTTTGGGCGGCAATGTTTCGATAACTATTGTCTGGATTATATGCTCAACCTGCCCGCGGATCAGGCGGTGCGCATCACCCCCCTGGGCCGGCAATATCTCGATCAGATTCAATCCTCCTCCCTACAGCCTGTGGCACAACCCCCTGTGGTACAGCTGCCGGTACAACCTACAGCCTCTCCCCCCGAACAACCTGCTGTCCAGGCGGCAGCGCCAAACACCGCCCCCGCCATGCAGCTGCTGGTCAGCGAGCTGCTCCCCAAACCAACCAGTACCGAATACCAGACGTTGGGCATTGCAGTTTTCCAGGCGAGCAGCAGTCAACCCATCGCCGGCGTTCAGGTCATTGCGACCATCACCACCCCCACCGGCAACCAGCAAACCTATACCTCCCCGCCAACCAATGAAGCCGGCCGCTCCGTCGTCTCCTTCCCTCCCCCGCCCGGCGCAAAACATGGTGACATGATCACCTATCAGGTTTGCATCACCCAAAACATCGCGCAGCCGGTATGCCAGTTTGAATCGTATCTTATCTGGGATTTGAATTAATCAGCTGATTTTTTACGGTCTCGCTTCGGCCAGCGCCTCCACGCTGGTTATTTTTTTGCCCCCGACCGCATATATCTCTGCCGTAAATGCGGCAACCTCTCCGCCGCCGATCAGCACCCGATTTTCCCAGCGCCGCCAGCCAATCACCTGTCCGGCCTCGTTCCTGGCCGTCAGGGCCAGCCAGACTTCCGCTTCTACCGCTTCGTCCTGATCCAGCCGCAGGCTGCCCTGCACCCGCGCTGAGCTGCCATCCCCGGAGATTTCAACCTGCTCTACTTCCCATTGCACGGGCAGGTAACGCTCATCCGCCGTGGCAGCCGGCAAGGCCGCCGCCAACTGCGCACTGACCCCGGGCTGCGGCGGCACCGGCGGTGCAAAATACGCCCCCGCCGGAAGAGATGCCCCCGCCGGGATGACATTCAGCAGCGGTGCCGTCCGGCGGGACACCGCCGCACTGCCTTCTGCCGCAGCCAGATTCATCAAAACCGATACGCTCTCCACTGCCGTTTCCAGCGGGTTGCTGACCAGCGCAAAACACCACATGCCGCCATCCTGGGTGGGCCAGCAATCGGGGGCGGCGACCTCCACCGGCACCGGCGTGGCCGCCGCACTGGCGGCCAGCGCTTCATCCTGGGCAGCATTGGGGATCAACAGTACGGTACCCACACTCATCAGATAGGGGTCAATATCCGGGTTGGCAGCCACCAACGCCGGCACCGTGGTGCCGTACAAAAAGGCAATCCCGCCCAGGTCTTCCCCTTTTGCCACCGTGTGCGTCCGCGGGGTTGGCGTCGGCGAAGGCAGCGGGGTCAAAGTCGGCGGATTTTCCACCACAGGAGAGGGAGAAGGCGTGCGCGTTGCATATAGCGCCAGCTCAGGCGTCTGCGATGGGGCAGGCGTCTCTGCGGGCGCACCTGCTGCGCAGCCCGACAGCACCATTCCCAACAAGATCAAAATTAACAGAATTCGTTTCGGCATCATATCCAGATTATACCCGCAGAAAAACCGTTGCTCCGTAAATTAGTCAACCAGGGATCAGGTTAATGATTGGATCGTTACGCGCTTTTTCTGATTGACCAGTTGACTGGTTGACCAATTCCTGATCCCTGATTATCTAATCCCTGATCCCCGCTTTTCATTGTACATTCTAAATCCTGCATTATACATTGTCTTCTCTTGCCGAGGTTTTCATGCTGTGCTAAACTCAAGGCGTGGGTATTGAAGAGAATATTTATAATGAAGCTCTGGCAGCCATCCAGGCGGACGACCTCGCGCGCGCCCGTGATTTGCTCACGCGTCTGATCAAACGCAACCCCCGCAACGCCGATTACTGGCTGTGGATGAGTTCGGTGGTTGACTCACTGCGCGAGCGCAAATACTGCCTGCGGCAGGCCTACAAGATCAACCCCAAACACGAAGAAGTCAAAAAAGGGCTGATCATCCTCGGTGAACTCCCCCTGGATGAAGAGATGATCGTCCGCCCGGACAGTCTCTACCAGGACTGGCAAAAAGAACTGCGCAAAGACTACCTGACCCGCTTCCGGCCGCCCAGTCTGAAAGACTTCTTTACCCCCAAACGGCTCCTCATCGGTCTCGGTGCATCCGCCCTGGTAGTGGCGCTGGTCGCGATTGGCATCTTTGCCCCCTCGCTGGGCTTCACCCGGCGCGCCACCCCCACCCGCATCGTCATGGCGACCTTCCGCCCGCCCGCTGCCCTGGCGCAAACCATGCAAGTCACCCCCACAGAACCATTGCTTACCCCTACCGAATCCGGCCCGACCCCGCTGTGGATGCTGCTCGATGAAACCCTGACCCCCACCCCGCGCTATGTCAATACCCCCCATCCCCGCGCAGAAGCTTTCAAAACCGGGATGCGCGCCTTTGAAAACGGAGAATGGGACCAGGTCATCACTTATATGGAACAGGCTGCCGATGTGGAACCGGAAGCGCCTGATATTTATTATTACATCGGGGAAGCCTACCGCCATAAGGAATACGATTTACCGGCAATCAAGGCCTATAACCAGTCCCTGACCCGTGACGGCAGCTTTGCCCCTGCCTTCCTCGGCCTCGGCAAAACCTATCTCTATGAGATGGATCAATGGGAAAACGCCCGCGACAATTTTAAGCTGGCGATCAAGAACGATCCCAAAATCCTGGAAGCCTATCTCGACCTGACCCTGATCTTCCTCGGCCAGGAAAACGCCGAAGAAGCACTAAAGATTTTGGACGAAGCTGATCAAGCCGGTCTCGTATCTCCCTTCCTGCCGCTGTACCGCGCCAGATGCCTGCTGCTGCTCAATCAGCCCGAAAAAGCCCTGGAAAACGCCCTGCTTGCCTATGAGATGGACCCCACTCACCTGGACAGCTACCGCGTGCTGGGGCAGGCCTATCTGGCCGCCGGGGAAATCGGCGAGGCCCTCGACATCCTTACCATTTATCTGGCCCATGAGAAATATGATGGCGAAGCCTACACCTGGCTGGGTTTGTGCCATGAAGCCCGCGGCGAACAATCCCTGGCCTTTGACGCCTTTTCGCGCGCGATCAAGCTGGATAATCAGCAAGCTGTCGCCTACTTGCAGCGCGGCCTGATCTATTTTGAACGGGAAGAATATGAACAGGCCAAATCCGATCTGGTGCGCGCCCTCGCCCTGAACAAGCGTTCCTTTGTGCTGAACATGACCCTCGGCCGCACTTACCTCATTCTGGAAGAGTACGGCAACGCCTACCAAAAGCTCAGCGAATGTGAAGCCTATGCCGAAGGGGACGAAGCCTGGGCGCAGATCTACTTCTGGCGCGCCCAGGCTCTCGAAGGGCTGGACGGTCAGGCAGCGGTAGCCCGCAACAACTGGAGCAACCTGCTCAAGCTGCCCGAAGACAGCTACCCCGCGGAATGGAAGAAAATTGCCGAAGAACACCTCGGACGGGTCGCCACCTTCACCCGCACCCCCACCCTGACCAAAACGGTAACCCCGACCCGCACCCCGACACCCAAACCGTGATGCCCCTCCCCAACCATGCGCCTGCTTGATCTGAACCTCCTCATCCAGCGCCGCCGGCGGCAGGCTTCTGCCCGCCGCACCAGCGCCGAAAAACGCTTCAGCCGGATTCTCCTCGGCCTGGGCGCAGTCAGTGGTCTCCTGATCGCCGGCGCCTTGATCTGGGCCGGTATAAGCTATGCGCAATTCACCGCCGATCTGCCCTCCCTGAGCCTGCTGCCGGAACTGCTCAACCGCCAAAACGGCCTCCTGCAGCAGCCCACGCGCATTTATGATCGCAGCGGCGAGACCGTGCTGCGCACCCTCGAAAACCCCGGCATCCCCCGCACCGCCTTGAGCATTGATCCCCAGCAGGAACAATCTTTCGCACCAATTTTCATCCAGACCACCATCTCCCTCCATGACCCCCGCTTCTGGCAGCACCCCGGTTTCCAGTGGCGCAGTCTGACCCATCCTCAGCCGCAGACCCTGGCCGAGCAATTGGTGCATGACCTCATGCTGGAAAACGAACTGCCCGGCCTGCGCCGCAGCCTGCGCATGCGCCTGCTGGCTGCCCAGCTTGTGCACCGTTTCGGGCGCGCCCAGGTGCTGGAATGGTACCTGAACAGCGCCTATTACGGTCATCTAGCCTATGGCGCCGAAAGCGCCGCGCAGCTGTATCTGGGCAAATCCGCCCATGACCTCACCCTGGCAGAAGCCGCCCTGTTGGCCGCACTGCCAAACACCCCCGCCCTCAACCCGCTGGATGCGCCCGCCGCTGCTATCGAAAACCAGCAGCAGGCCCTTCAGCAGCTGGTTGACCAGGGTTGGATCAGACAGGAAGAATATGAATTTGCGCGCCAGGAAGAAATCGCCTTTGCGGATGCGCCCCGCTCTGTACAGCCTTTTGCTGCTGCCTATACCGATCTGGTACTCAACCAGCTGGCCACGCAGCTCGGTCAGCAGCGCATCGAGCGCGGCGGGCTGCGCATCATCACCACCCTGGACTACGAACAGCAGCTCGAAATGACCTGCACCGCCCGCACCCAGCTGGGGCGCCTCACCGGTCTGTCGGGGCAGATCAGCCTGCCGGAGGGTGGATGCGACGCCGCCCGTCTGCTGCCCACCCTGCCCCCTGATGCGCCCCAACTGCCCGGCGACCTGAGCGCCAATGCCCTCCTGCTGGACCTTGCCACCGGAGAAGTGCTTGCCATGCTGGGAGACGTCAACAGCGCCGGCGCACCGGTCAACGTCAGCACCCACCAGCCTGGCTCCCTGCTCAGCCCCTTTATTGCCGTCACCAGCTTTGCCCGCGGCGAAGGCCCCGCCAGCCTGGTATGGGACATCCCGCCCGCCGAAGAGTCTCTCCTCGCCGAGATGAATAACCCGGATGGCGCCTGGCACGGCCCACAGCGCATGCGCACCGCCCTGGCAAATGACCACCTGATCGCCCTTTCGCAGCTCCTTGTCCAAATCGGCCCGGCCAACGTCTGGCGGCTGGCAGCTCCCTTTGGACTGGATGAAATCGAAAATGCCCCCAATCCCGGAACCCTGCTGTTTGGCGGCGGGAATGCCTCCCTGCTGGATGTCGCCCAGGCGTACAGCACCTTTGCCCATCTCGGCAGTCAGGTCGGGCAGCGCACCAGCCGCGATGAAGTCGACCCCGTGCTGGTGCTGAAAGTGGAAGACAGGAACGGGCGCATCCTCCTGCAAGCAGGCGCGCCGGAAACGCAATCGATCCTCAGCGAACAGTTAGCCTACCTGGCTCACCACATCCTCAACGATGAAACCGCCCGTCAGGCCAGCCTGGGCTACCCCAACCCGCTGCAATTGGGCCGCCCCACCGGGGCCAAGATCGGCCAGGCGAAGGACAACCAGCAAGTGTGGACGGTCGGCTACACCCGCAGCCACCTGATCGTCACCTGGCTGGGCTGGCCGGACAGTCAGGAAACCCCTGCCCGCCTCGACCCGAAAACATCCGCCGGCATCTGGTATGCGCTTATGCAGAACGTCTCCCGCCAGCAAGCCGCCGAAGACTGGCCCCGCCCGGCCGGCATTACCACGATGGATGTATGCACCCCCTCCGGCCTGCTGCCCACCGCGGACTGCCCGGCCATCGCCAGCGAAATCTTCATCAACGGCAGCGAACCTGCCGGTTATGATAATTTGCATCAAACCTACCAGGTCAACCGTGAAACCGGCCAGCTTGCCACCGTTTTCACCCCGCTGGAGCTGATCGAAGACCAGACCTATCTGATCGTGCCGCCCGAAGCCCGCGAATGGGCAGTGACTGCCGGGATTGCCCTGCCCCCCGCGGCCTACGACGTCATCCAAAACCCGCCCTACACCGAAAACGCGCACATCAGCAACCCGCCCATCTTTTCCTACGTGCATGGCACCCTCGACGTGCAGGGCACCGCCGCAGGCGATGGCTTTGCCAGTTATCAGCTTCAGGTAGGCGAAGGGCTATATCCCCTCACCTGGCTGCAAATCGCCGAAGGCAGCAAACCCGTGCGCGATGAGGGTACCCTGGGCACCTGGCAGACCGGCAAAGACGGACTGTACGCCATGCGTCTGATGGTCACCAACGAAGGTCAGGAACTGGAAACCGCCATCATCCAGGTCACCGTAGATAACACTCCGCCCCGCCTGAGCGTGCCCTACCCTACGGCCGGGCAAGAATTCAGCTTTAGTCAGAACGACGAAATCACCCTGCAAGCCAAAGCCGAAGATGCCGTCGGCATTGCCCGCGTGGAATGGATCATCAATGACCGCCTGATCGGCGAAACCACCCAAATGCCCTACAGCTATCCCTGGGCAGCCCTGCCTGGCGAATATACCCTGGTGGTCAAAGCTGAGGACCTGGCAGGCAACACTACTGAATCCACCCCGATTACCTTCACGGTTAATCAGTAACATCTCCTGTCTGTTAAACGCGGCCCATACAAACCTGTTCCACTTCAACCCACAAAAAAAGGTGCGGTCGAAAAATGACCGCACCCAATACACTTCATTTCTGCAGGAATTCAAACAGTGTATCTGATCTACCCCCTGATCCCAGATTGACGAATTCCTTTCTTTTATAAATTGTACATGTTACATTCTGAATTGTTTACCCCTTGTTGGGCAGATATTTCGACAGTTTCTGCGCCAGGTTGGACAGCGGCAGGCTCTCCAGCCAGATGCGGCCGGGGCCGGACAGCGTCGCCAGGAACATGCCCTCACCGCTGAAGAGGATATTCTTCAGACCTTTCACCGATTCAATATTGTATTGCACCGATACATCAAACGCAGCAATATGACCCGGATCCACCTTGATCTGCTGCCCTTCCTTCAGCGTGTAGGAACGCACCTCGCCCGGAATCTCCAGAAAAGCCGTACCGGGGCCGGTAATCTTCTGTAAAATGAAGCCCTCACCGCCAAACAAACCCGCGCCCAACTGCTTGCGGAAGTGCATCTCCAGCGTGACAGTTTCCTCTGCGCACATGAAAGCGTCCTTCTGGCAGATCAGCGTTTCACCGGCCGCCAGCTCCATCGGGAGAACCTTGCCGGGGCCTTCCGGCGTGAATGCAACCATGCCCTTTGAACCGGCACAAGTGTACGTGGTCATGAACAGCGACTCGCCGGCCAGCTTGCGTCCCAGACCGGCCATCACGCCACCTCTGGTGTTGGTTTCCATTTGAATATTGCCAATCATCCATGCCATGCCGCCCGACTCGGTGAACACCTTCTCGCCCTGATCCAGAAAAACATCCAGTGACTGCATGACCGTGCCGTGAATTTCGTATCGCATTTCCAACCTCCATAATAAACAGTGAATAGTCCGATTACTGAAATTGTAGCATGAGGCTATCCGAAAAACAACAAAAACCGGAAAGGAACCTGAAAAAGATACGCTTGACAATAAGCACAACTTTCTAATACGCAAGACATTGACATCTTATACGATATGTTATATGATGTTAATGGAAAGGAGTTAATTATGTCCCGCTATCCGTTAAATTTGCCTGCAAACCTGAAGCGTGAAGCCGAAGAATTCGCTTCACGTCAGGGTGTTTCATTGAATCAATTTATCATGTGGTCTGTCTCAGAAAAAGTTTCTGCTTTGCGCCAGGAATTGGATGATCCCAACTTTCCCGGCATCACTTACCGGCGCGGCGCATCCGGCTGGGTCACCCCCGTGATTCGCGGCACCGGTATTCGTGTGCAGACGATCATTGTTGATACACAAACCGGGTTAGACCCTGAGCAGATCGCCGCCGAATACGAACTGGATACACATAAGGTTTCAGAAGCGATTGCATTCTACAATGCTCACCAGACTGAAATTGACGCCAATATTCTTGCTGAACAAAAAACGGAAGAAAAACATGACTGAACCGCGTCTGCATCTCGATGCAGACGCTTCCCGCATTTCACTGCTGCGGGCGTTGCTTGCCCGTGGACACGATGTAACCCGAACACCCAACGAATGGATGGCTCTCAATGCGACGGATGAACAGCAACTTCTGGGGGCAACAGCACAAGGCCGTTGCATTCTGACATTCAATATTCGCGATTTTATCCCCCTGGCAAAACGCTTTCCCAATCACGAGGGAATTATCCTCTCAACACAAAAACCCATGCCAGAAATACTAAAACCTCTCGACCGCCTGCTATCCGAAACAGAAGCTGAAGATTGGCCGGGGCAGGTACGTTGGCTCAACGACTGGAAATGAATTCTTAGGCCAATACGCCCATTAAATCCGCCGTCATCGGCAGGATCAAATCCGCCCCGGCCCGCAGCAACTCCCGTTCACGGCCAAACCCGCATAACACCCCCACCGTCTGCGCGCCGGCAGCCTTACCAGCGCGCATGTCCACCGTGGTATCGCCCACCATCAGACAATCCTGCGGGGCAACCCCCAGTTCCCCAGCAGCCCACACCACCGGGTCAGGGAAAGGTTTGGTGTACTGGCAGGTACGCGCCGTTGCCACCGCCCCAAACAGCCCCGTCAAGGAGAATTGCTCCAGAAATGCCATTGTCCCTGCCTCATCACGGGCCGTAACCACAGCCAGCGGATAGCGTCCCGCCAATGCCGTCAACATTTCGGCCACACCTTCAATCAACCAAAAAGAAGGCGGCGGTTTATCCTTGCGCTTCAGGCGCACTTTCAACGGATTCAACACCGCATCGTCCATGCGCGTGCGATCCACGGCAGCATACGCCAGATTGGACGGGGTTTCCATCGCCATCACCATCCAGCGCGACAAACCATGCACAGCATACTGCGAAATCAACCGTGAGCCGTACAAAGGCCGCAGCATGGTATACAGGCGATAAACAAACAAATCATCCGTATCGCTGAGCGTGCCGTCCACGTCAAAACAAATGGCTTGTATTCTTTTAATATCCAGCGGCATGCATTATCTCCTAATTCGCCAGCACATAATTGATCGCATATTGCGCATCCCCATACCGCGGATTAACTGCCAGCGCCTCGTTAAAAGAAGCCAGCGCGCCTTCCCGATCTCCCATGCGGTACAACCCCCACCCCTGCCACAACAGGGTCTCTTCCGAGTTAGGGGTACTCTTCAGGGAATATTCCGTCATCGCCAGCAGGTCTTCTGTGCGTCCGGCATGGAAATAAGCGTGGAACGGGCCGAACTGATAGCGCAGCATGCGCTGCGGCATGCCCAGCTCACGCACGCGGTCATACGCCTGCGCCGCCTCGGCATAACGCTCAAAATAAACCAGGTTGGTACCCAGATTGAACCAGGCAAATGAATCCGCCGGGTTGGCTTCCACCGCGGCCTGTGCGGCCTCCAGGGCATGCTGGCGGTTGGCGTCGCGGTTCCATTCCGCGCCCAGCACACCCGCAACTACGTCTTCCTCATCCGGCGGATACAGCACCAGGTACACGCGGTTGAACGTCTTCCAGCTTGTTTCCAGACTGGCAAACCGCACAATTTGGTTGCGGCCAATATACGAATCCTGGGCAATAAAGGTCTGCGCCGCATCATCATAACCCGTCAGCAGCAGATAATGCCCCGACCACAGATCGTCCTCAAACCAGAATGCCTCCGGCAATGTGAAAGATTCCTCGATCATCACCGGAAACCCTGCCGCCAGCAGCCGTTTCAGCATCGCCAGGTCGCCGCCCACGCGGTACTGCACACTCAACCCCGGTACACTGGTGATCACATAGGCCGCCAGCTCTTCCACATTGACGTTGCGGTCACGGCGATTGGGCTTGATCTCCTCCGAGACGGTGAACTGATCGCCCTCCCAGCCGTACATGCGCAGGTGCATCGCCAGGGTGGCCGGCCCGCAGGCGTTCCAGTCCTGCCGTTCAAACGCCGGGGCGGGTAGTTTGACCGTCTGCGGCAGGGCTGTGGGTGAAGGCATCGGAGCAGGAGATTCCACCGGGCTCATCATGGTCGGCTGCACCTGCGCAGTCAGCGTAGGCACAGTCGGTTGCAAAGGGCCTGTAATTGCTTCCCGCGTGGTGTGCACGACAGGCAGCGGCAGCGGGGCAGGCACCTCGCCTACCGGATTCAGGGCCACGCGCACAAAAGCCCCGGCTGCATCCAGCCGCCATTCCAGACGGCTGCGCACGGCCGGGAGCTGATACAATCCCAGCGCCAGCAAGGCAAAGCCAATAATGGCAAACACAGTAATGCGCCACCCCTTATTTTTTTCAGGTTTTAAAAACATACCCTCGATTCTACCAGAAACCAGGATCATTAGACGCGGCCCTTTTCCTGATCCCTAATTGACTGATTTCCACCAAATTTGTCTAGACAAGTATTGCATCTTAATCCCATTTCTGCTATACTTAAATTGGCACTCCGAAAAGGCGAAACCCGCGAAAGCTGGTGGAGCAAAGTCCAGGACCTACAGCCAGAGACGGCCAGGGAAACCAGACGACCGAAAAGGCAAACCTGGTGAAAGCCAGGGACGCAAAGTTATGGGTCTACAGCCGATGCTTGCTTGCATGTTTCGGATAGGACAGCCAGACAACCGAAAAAGGCAAATCCAGCGAAAGCTGGAGACGCAGAGCCGAGGGTCTACCGTCGTTTTTCACAATTTGACGATGACAGCCAGGCAGCCGAAGAGTGCCATAGCACATGCCCCTTGGGGAGTGTGCCGGGTGCTTTTTTTCGTCCCCTTCCCAGCACACTCCAGTTGTTTTAAACAGGTCTTCATCCTTCCCGGACGCTTGACTCTCCCCAGTTCATTTAACTTGCTCCTTTCTATTGCATTATTCGTGCAACTCGCATAAGATAGGAGATAGACAAAAACTAAGGAGGTAGTTCTTATGTCAAAAAATAAAGTATTGATCCTGACTGCTGTCGTGCTGCTGACCATGGCCTGCGGCCTGGGAGGACTGACCGATGGTCTGGTGGAAAAAGCACTGGACCAAGCCGATCTGCCAGAAGGCGCACTGGAAACGGCCCAGGCCGGCCTGGGCACCGTTGCCACGCAGGCAGCCAGCGCTGCCGAAGGCGCCATCGAAGATGCCCAGAATGACGAACTGAACGACACCATCAATCAAATGCTGGAAGAAGCTGCCGGAGCGATGGACGGGGCAGATCCCGATCAGGTTCCCTACCCCATGCCCGCCGATGCCCAGATCTATGATTTTTCAGGCGGCATGGTCACTTTCCAGACCAATATGCCCGTAGCGAATGTGGTTGCCTTCTATCGGCAGGAACTGGCTGCACGGGGCTACACGGAACGCACAATAAACACCCTCGTGGATGAGCAGGTTGCCAGCCTGGTGTTTGACGGCGACCCCAGCGGGATCGAACTGGTTGTACAGGTGACCGGTATGGGCGAGATGAGCATCGTCAACGTTCGCCTGGAAGACATCTAAACACAAACCCTTACGCCTATTAAAAACGAACCGGCCGCCTCAACTGGCGGCCGGTTTTCTCTATTTCGGGATTAATTCAGCGGTAAATCCTCATCGTCATCATCGTCATCCAGATCAAGGTCGTTTACATAGTCGACTTCGATTCTGGCAGGGTCAATCCGCAGCCACAGCAACAACACTTGCCCGTCATCTGATTCCATCGAACGGGCAGCAATAATCGGCAGTTTCTCTTCCAGCCCCAGATCATTACGATAATGCAGGTAGATACTCTGCTGTTTATTCCATGCGCCATAGCAACGCTCAACCAGAGCAGCCCCATTAAAAGTGCGCAAACGGGTCAGTGCCAGGTCAAACAAATATGGGCCTTCGCTCAAGCCCAATGCCCAACCGTCATCAATCGCTTCAAATGTCGGTGGGGGTCCTTCAATAATTGTAATTTTTTCTTCTTCCATTTTTTCACTCCAACGGAGGATATGATACCACAGATTCAAAATCGGGAAAGCGTGATTTGGATAAATAATTTCTTAATCCGAGAAAATATCCCTGACCGTTCCATTCGACAGGATCAGGGACGGGTTTTCTGAGATATTTAAGGATTTCTTCTAATAAAACAACAATCTTTCACTATCAATTCTCTTATACGCGGCGGCTATGATTAGGTTAGAAACAAAACAAAATCTTGCGAAGAAAATTCGCACTTACTTATCAATTGAAACAGGAGAAAACCAAATGACACTCTATGTTAGCCGCCCTTACAACCGCATGGCCCGCCGGGTAATGAACGACATGATTCAGGACACCCAGCCCGAATATGAACGCCGTCTGAAAGTCCCGATGAACGTCCACATGCAGGAAGACGCCTTCGTCATTACCGCGCTGCTGCCCGGTGTTCAGGCTGATGACCTGAATATTCAGATCGTCAACGAGAACATCACCATTGAAGGCGAATTGAAGCAGGCCGAAAGCGTGGAAGGCGAATGGCTCGCCCACGAAATTCCCTTCGGCAAATTCTATCGCTCCATCTCCCTGCCCGATGCACTGGACGCCAGCAAGGCAGAGGCAGAACTGCATGACGGCATTTTACAGCTTCGCGTGCCCAAGGCCGAAGAAGCCATGCCGAAAACGATCAAGATCAAAAATAGCAAATAATCAGGCTTACTCTCCAAAACCCCGCCCGTGCATGCGCGGGCGGGGTTTTCTTTAATTGTAGTAACGACTTCAGTCGTCACTTGCTTATCAACAAATCTCCCTCTTGATTTCATTGCGAAACGAGAGCGACTGTCTCAATCCCCCTGTCGCTTCGCGACATCCCCCTTTGACAAGGGGGACAAAGCACTGTAGATAAAATCTACAAATTTTTAGTACACCCTATTGCAAGCACCAGGAATTTCCTTCCCACAATGAAGTAAAATTGAAGACATGGAACCCGAAGCCCTCTCCCGCCTGCCCGTGCCCGCCCATCGCTATTACGCAAGCGTTACCTCGACCAATGACCTGGCCCTTGCCTGGGCGGCATCCGGCGCACCGGACGGTGCCCTGGTCGTAGCCGATACGCAAACCGCCGGGCGCGGCAGAATGTCCCGCCGCTGGATCACCCCGCCCGGCAGCGCCCTGGCCTTCAGCCTGGTGCTGCGCCCCACCGCACAGGAGCTGGCAAAACCGGCCCTGTTTTCGCCCCTGGGCGGGCTGGCCCTCAGCATCGCCCTCGAATCCCGTTTCAACCTCCACCCCGCCATCAAATGGCCCAATGACGTCCTCCTGGATGGCAGGAAAACCGCCGGCGTACTGGCCGAAAGCACCTGGCAGAACGGCAAGCCGCAGGCGATCATCCTCGGCATCGGTGTGAATGTCGGCCTCGCTTCCGCCCCCCCCGCTGACCAGGTACAGTTCCCCGCAACCTGTATCGAAGCCGCCGCCGGAAAACCCGTGGACCGCTTTGATCTGCTGGCCGCCCTGCTGACCGCCCTGTTTACATGGCGGGAACAACTCCCCACCCCTGCCTTCCTGCAAGCCTGGGAGAAACGCCTGGCCTTCGTTGGGGAACAGGTGCAGCTCATCCAGCCAGATCAGCAAACCATCACCGGCCGCCTGACCGGCATCACCCCGCAGGGCGGACTGTGCCTGACACTCCCCGATGGCACCCAAACCAGCTTTGCCGCCGGAGATGTTACCCTGCGCCGAATTGGCAAAAATCCGGTACAATAGTTGCACTGGTATTGTTATCTTGTATTTACTGAAACTCTTGGAATAAAGAGGGGTTCACAAGGAGAAACGAATATGCTGGACGATCTACGGAATTCAGCCGCATCATCTTATCTGGAAGACGAACCAACCCCGGAAACCCCTGAACCATCTCCGGCCAAAAAGAAGAAGAAAGAAGACGTAAGATTTCTGGGCCTGACTGCACCCCAGCGCTTTATTGTCGTGCTGCTATTGATGATGATGACCTGCCTGCTGGGCACGTTTGTACTCATCCTGACCGGCAAGGTCTGGCTGCCCATCGGCTAAAGATTTGTCAGGCTAACTTCGCCCCGTCAACGCGCCCTGACAGGTGCAATGTGCCTTCCATGAATCATGAAAACCGGCTTCTTCTCCTGTTGTGGTCATCACTGCGGAGCAAGAAACCGGTTTTATATTTTAAACCCGTTATGTCTTAATCTTCTGGCGGGTCATCCATTTCTTCATCTTCGTCTGGCAGGTCGTCCATCTCCATGTCTTCTTCCAGCAGCTCCTCCAGCTCGGCCTCATCTTCTGCATCCCCGTCTACAGCACCTTCACGCGCGCTCACCTGACGTTCCGGCAGATTTTGAATGCGCGCCAGAGAAACCACGCTGTCGCCGTCCTTGACATCCATCAAATGCACACCGCGCGTCGGCCGGCCAGAAATGGAAACGCTTTCCACTTCAATCTTCAGCACAATCCCGGCTGCGGTGATAATGGTCAACTGGTCCTCTTCCTGAACCACGCGCGCATCCACAATCCTGCCAATATCCTTCAGATGGCGGTGGTTGGTTGTGTACACACCCTGCGTATTGCGTCCCTTGACCGGATATTCTTCCAATGGGGTACGCTTGCCATAGCCCTGCTCGGTGATCACCACCAGGTAGCCATCCGGTTCGCTGATTTCGACCGCGGTCACATAATCATCAGGCTTGAGCGTGATCGCATGCACGCCGCGCGCCTGGCGTCCCATCGCACGCACGGTATCTTCTTTCATCCGCAGGGCGCGTCCCAGGGCGGTCACCAAAATCACATCGTCCGTACCGCTGGTCAGGCGCACCCACCCCAGGCTGTCATTGTCTTCCAGGCTGATCGCGATCAAGCCGGACGGGCGCACACTGTCAAATTCAGAAAGTGACACGCGCTTGATATAGCCATTCTTCGTGACCATCGTGCAGTACCTGGCCGTCTTAAAATCGGGCACGGCTACCACAGCGGTGATCTGCTCGTCTGTGGTCAGCGGCAGCATGTTGATGATCGGCTTGCCGCGGTCTGCACGTCCCGCTTCAGGGATATTAAAACAGCGGTCACAATACACCTTGCCCTGATCGGAGAAGAACAGCAGACTGTCATGCGTACGGGCATGGATCATTTCCATAATCTCGTCCTCATCCCGCAGACTCTGGCCGGAAGCCCCCAGCCGCCCGCGGTTGCGGACGCGGTGGGCAGCCGTCGAAACCCGCTTGATATACCCCTGCTCGGTGAGACTGATCAATACCGGCTCATCCTTGACCAGGTCTTCTTCACGGAACAGACCAAAACCATACTTCTGAATGCGGGTACGGCGCTCGTCGCCATATTTTTCAGTGACCTGCTCCAGATCTTCCTTGATCAAGGCGCGGATCTTCTCAGGATGGGCCAGCAAATCGACCAGATGAGCGACAAATTCTTTCACCTGGCGCATCTCGTCTTCGATTTTCATCCGCTCCAGGGCTGCCAGGCGGCGCAGCTGCAAATCGAGAATGGCCTGGGCCTGCTCTTCAGACAGCTTAAAGCGGCTGATCAATTGTTCTTTGGCCGAATCAGCGTCATCCGCCTGGCGGATGGTGTTGATAATATCATCCAGATTTGCCAGGGCGATCAACAAACCATCCAGAATATGCTCGCGGCGGCGGGCTTTTGCCAGTTCAAATTCCGAGCGGCGGGTAATCACCTCAAACCGGTGCTCAATATAAATCAGCAGCGCGCGCTTGAGGGATAACAGGCGCGGCTCGCCATTCACCAATGCCAGCAGGTTGACCCCAAAGGTTGACTGCAGGGCGGTGTATTTGTATAACTGGTTGATGATGCGCTGCGGCTGCGCGCCACGTTTGACCTCGATGACAATATTCATCCCGTCGCGGTCCGACTCATCGCGCAGGTCAGAGATACCGTCCAGCCGACCGCCGCGCACCAGTTCAGCGATGCGTTCGATCAGGCTGGTTTTATTCAACTGGTACGGGATCTCGGTGATGACGATCGACGCGCGGCCGCTCGCCATCAGGCGCACTTCCACCTGCCCGCGCATGATGATCTTGCCGCGGCCAGTGCTGTATGCCTGCAGGATGGTTTCCCGGCTGGCAATCACGCCACCCGTGGGGAAATCAGGTCCCTTGACAAACTCCATCAGCTTTTCAGGCCCGACAGATTCAACATCTGCATAATTGTCGATTAGGTAGATCAATGCCGCACACAGTTCATTCAGGTTATGCGGGGGAATATTGGTCGCCATCCCCACCGCAATACCGGATGAACCATTCAGCAGCAGGTTGGGCAAGCGGGCCGGCAGAACCAGGGGTTCCTTAAGACTGCCGTCAAAATTCTCGCCGTAATCAATCGTGTCTTTATCAATATCGACCAGCATCTCTTCGGCCCGGCGGTCGAGACGGGCTTCGGTGTAACGCATGGCAGCCGGCGAGTCGCCGTCAATCGAGCCAAAGTTACCCTGGCCGTCTACCAGCGGATAACGCAGGGAAAAATCCTGCGAGAGGCGCGCCATGGCTTCATACACCGACGAGTCGCCGTGGGGATGGTACTTACCCAGCACCTCACCCACAATACGCGCTGACTTCTTGTGCGCACCGCTGGAGCGGATGCCCAGATCATTCATCGCATACAGGATGCGGCGGTGCACCGGCTTGAGGCCGTCCCGCGCATCCGGCAGGGCGCGCGCCACGATCACGCTCATTGCATAGTCGATGTACGAACTGCGCATCTCTGTGTTAATATCGACAGGTTCTACTTTATGTCCAATTTCCATACTGAGTGCTCTTTTGCCTTCCTGATTTCAATGATTCCGCAAACATCTAATTATACCGCTAAACAGCCAAATCCTTGCCAAGTGATACGTCCTGTGCTAAAATCATTCTCGCAATTCGGGCGCGTAGCTCAGCTGGTTAGAGTGCACGGTTCACATCCGTGAGGTCGTGAGTTCGAGTCTCTCCGCGCCCACCTCGGGAAGCCCCTCATTGGCTTCCTCTAAGCGGACGGTATATCCCCGCATGTAGACAGCCACTTCAGGTGGCTGTCGCTATTTAAGGTCGTTCGTCCCCAGAAGGGGATACTTTTCAAGTCTCTCCGCGCCCACCTTTTTAGGCAGTCTCTATTGACTGCCTTTTTATTTTAAGCAGGTCGTAAGCCCCCAGAAGGGGGTAATATTCAAGTCTCTCCGCGCCCACAAAAAAGACAGTTCATATGCGACTGTCTTTTTCTTTTAAGCAGGTCGTGAGCCCCCAAAAGGGGATAATATTCGAGCGCTTCGCGTCCGCGCCATACTTTTTCCGGGTCTTCCATCAGATCCTTCTTACTGTTATTTCTGCACTTTCTTTCTTTTCAGCCATTTTGGTGCTTCTTTTTTCTTATTCTATTATGGCATAATAGCCCTTATCAACAGCTTGCAGAAAATTGTGAATGACCCAGAAAGGATAAAAAATGCTTGTTGAATGTACCTGTGGAGTACGTGTTGGTGGGAACCAGTAACGAGCGGGAAGCAAGCCATCATCCTTGTCTCTCGTTCAAGAAAGAAGGTGAATTTAAATCGTACTTGAAAGCGAACCTTAAGAAAGTATTCGGATATCCTGAGTACGTTTACAGAAATTTATTTGACAATTTGTTAATTGTATGTTATATTGGTAGTTCCGTTAGCAGTTGTTTCAAAAGCAGTACCGTTAGTGCACTGATCTGAAACCTCTAGCATAGCGAGTGGATTATTACTTAGGAGGTAATACAGATTATGGCAGAACGAGAAACAGGTACAGTGAAGTGGTTTAACGGCACCAAAGGCTTTGGCTTCATCGAACGTGAAGCAGGCGAAGATGTTTTCGCGCACTACAGTGCAATTTCAGGTGATGGCTTTCGCAATTTAAACGAAGGACAGCAGGTTGAGTTCACAGTAGTCCAGGGCGAAAAAGGTCCCCAGGCACAAGACATAGTTGCTTTAAACTAGTCTTCTAACCAAAAAACCGAAAATGCGGCGCTTGTGCGCCGCATTTTTATTTTAACCTTCTTCTGTTAACCCTTGCAAATTTCCCCCGAAAATGAAACGGTCTCTTTAACCCATTAAATTAATACACAGGAGAAAAATTATGACAGCCCATGTTTATAAGAAGATTGAACTGGTTGGTACAGCCCAATTAAGGCTGACTTCCAATCAGGTAAGATGCAGTTTGATTGATCGTAGCATCGAGTAAATCTTTTCGCTTGGGCCAGTTTTTTCAACCAAAACTCAAAATTTTCAGTCGTAATATGTAACAAGCGTAGAAAGATTCGTTTCTCGTGAAGTCATGAGTTCAACTCACCCACACCCACAAAACAAAACTGCCTTTCGGCGGTTTTTCCTCTCCATGCGGGCTCAAGGAAATACTTCCTCCAAAAACCCCAGCATCAACGCCACAACCCGCTCATGCTGTTCCCTCATAGAGATCACAGGCACCACATCGCCTTTCTGCGGCCCATAGTCGCCAAACTGCGCGTGGCTGGCACCTTCGATTGGGGCAAAAATCGTGTCCTCTGGCACCAAATATCTCTTGTCGTCAAAATTATCGGTATTGGGAATGCCGCCGGTTGTGCCGTAAATGGAGATCACGGCGAGTTCATTATCCGACAGGTCCGCGCTGTCCGGCGGGTAGGAATCCCAAATCGCCAGCCCGTCGATTTTGTCCGGGTTATTTTCTGCGTAAATCCCGGCGGCTGCCCCGCCCAAAGAATGCCCGGCCAACACCCAGGTGGATATCTCAGGATACGCCCCGATCACCGCGTTCGCCTGATTGGTATTAAAGATAGCCAGGTTCAAGGGCATCGGTGTGATCACCACCAGCACGCCCTGTTGTGCAAGTTCACGCAAAACGGGCGCATACGCCTCGGGTGCCACCAGCCCGCCGGGGTAAAAGATCAGCCCTCCCTCTGGCTCGATGGCTGGCATGAACACGATCCAGCGCTCTTGGGTAACCCGTACCGTGGAAGAAGATTCCAGGGCGGCCAGCGCGGTTTCACCCGCAGGATACGTGCTCGTCGCCGACCAGATGAAGAGACCCGCAGCCGCAAGCACAAGCACAGCCAGCAAACCAATACCAGTAAATTTTAAGATCCTTTTAAATTTCATCATTTCTCCTTAAACCATTAACGCTGCTCCTAGTGTATCAGACAAAAAAAGAGCCGGGCATCTTACCCGGCTCACTTATACATTATAAATTATACAATTTTACATTACTTTACTTCCACCAGCACTGCCCGTACCATGCGGCGGTATTCGATAATCCACTCTTCCTCAGCTAAACCGCCTCAGCACCGTCTCAAACAAGATCGCAAAGGACCCATTAACCACTCCCACTGACGCCGCCGTTCACGGATCCCCCAACCAGAGATTTCCCGGCCATCAGACAGCCGAAAAACAACTTCTCAACAAAATATATTTGTGATATATTATCGATATATCTACCTGGTATTCTTATCCCCGCCGCAATTACCAAGGAGCTACCATGGCACTGAACATCCGCGATGCCCTGCAGCAGGAAATGGCCCTGTCCACCGGCTGCACCGAGGTGGGCTGCATTGCCCTGCTGACCGCCGTGGCGGCCAAAGAATTGGGCGGCGTGCCCGACCGGATAGAGCTATCTGTCAGCCCCAACATCATGAAGAACGGCATCAATGTGTGCGTACCCGGCACGGGCGGGCGCGGTATCCCCATCGCCGCCGCCATGGGCAGCGTGATGCAAACCCCGCAGGCAGGGCTTTCCATCCTGGAGCATGCCAACAAAGATCATCTCTTGCAAGCTGAAAAACTGGTTGCCGAAAAGAGGATCCACGTGGATTTGCAGGACACGGATGAATTGATCTATGCCCAGGCCCGCCTGGAGAAAGACGGCCACACCGTCACCGCCACGTTGAGCGGGGGACATCAGCGCATCAGCGAGATCAAAAAAGATGACAGTGTGTGTTTCTTTGCGGAAGAAACGGTCAGCACGGATGCCCCGGAGAAATTCCATTTCCGCGGCATCGCGGGCAGTTCCTTGATCGAGGCCGCCCTGAAAGAAGACCCCGCCCAATACGAGTTCCTCTGGGATGCCGCCCAGACCAATTTGCAGGCCGCACAGGCAGGACTGGAGAAGAACAAGGTTGGTATCGGCCAGGCCATGCAAAAAATGGAAGAGGAGCTCCCCATGCCCTACGCCGCCGTACACCAGGCGCAGCTATGGACCAGCGCGGCCAGTGAAGCGCGCATGGGCGGGCTGCCGGTGCCGATCATGTCGATTGCCGGCAGCGGCAACCACGGCATCGCCAATTTCCTGGGGATGCTGGCCGTGGGCAAGGCGCTGAACGCCCCCCGCGAGGAGATCATCCGCGCCATTACCCTCAGTTCCGTGCTCACGGTCTATGCCAAAGAATACACCGGACGGGTAACCGCCTATTGTGGTTCGGCCCTGGCCCCCACGGCCGGGGTGGCCGCCGGAACCGTCTTCCTGCTGGGCGGGGATACAGAAACGATGATCGCCGCCATCCACACCCTGCTAGGCACCTATGCGGGCATCCTGTGCGATGGTGCCAAAGAATCCTGCGCCTACAAGGTCAGCCGGGGCGTTTCCGCTGCGGTCGAGGCCGCCTTCCTGGCGATGGATCATGCCAGCGTCCCGCCAATGAACGGCATTGTGGGGGCAAGCCTGGAAGAAACCCTGGAGAACCTGGGGAAAGTGAATGACCCCGGCATGGTGGAAACCGAACGTCTGGTGCTGAATATGATCCGCGAACGGGTGAATTAAGAGCAATGGTATCATCGCGGCGAAGCAAGGACAGCAAAAAGGAATCCCATGATGAACAACAAAGAATCTTTAGCCGATCAGGCATACCGCCTGTTGAAAAATGACATCATCACCTGCGAATATCCGCCAGGAGAGCAGATCGCCCAGGGGGCACTCACCGAACGTTATGAGATTGGCCTCACCCCCATCCGCGAAGCCCTGCAGCGGCTATCACTGGAAGGCTTTGTGCAATCTATCCCGCGGCTGGGTTATATCGTCACCCCGATCACTTTTTCAGATGTGCATGAAATGTACGAGCTGCGCACCATCGCAGAAGTGGCCGCGGTGCGGCTGGCAGCCCTTCGTGCTCCGCAGGGAGCCCTGGAAAAGCTGATCGCCCATTCGGATTTCAGCTATGTGTATCAGAACATTGAAAGCTATAAGGACTTCCTGGTGCGAAACCGGGAGTTTCACATCGGCATCGCCAGACTATCCGGCAATCAAAGGCTGGTGGATTTGATCTCCAACCTGCTCGATGAACTGACCCGCTTGTTCCATCTCGGGTTGGGCATCCGTGACAGTGCGGTCGAAATGCACGATGCCCACACCGCGCTAGCGCAGGCCATCCGTGAACGCGACCCCGACCGCGCCGAACAAATCGTGCGCAACGAAATCGAAATGTCCAAAAACCGCGTGCTGGAAGCGTTGACTGGAAAAAACAGGCCCCCTTCGCACGGACTCCAGATCTAATTCAACGTGGTAGTGCCCTGCGGTCAGCCGGCAGTGCCCCCTCCGTGAAATCAAGGTTTGACGGATCCACGCATCTTGTCGCGGCCCAGGCGGCACGGCACATATACAGGAGTGCGTACCTGCCCCAACCGCCAGCCTGAAAAATAGTTTCGCGCGATACATTTTAGTACTCCCCACCGGCTGGATGCCCTTGCTTAATCTTGCAAATTCAGGCTAAAATAGTCCTGTATAATTCTCAAATAACCAATCACTGGTTTATCAGGGAGCAATCAATGGACAAGAAACCCAAAATCCGTGAATATCAGGGCAAAGGCGTCACCATCCAGTATGATGTCAAACGCTGCATTCATTCCGAAGAATGTATCCATGCCCTGCCGAAAGTCTTTAACCAGCACCAGCGCCCGTGGATCCAGCCGGGGGACACCCCCGCCGAGGCTCTGGTGGATGCCGTGCTGCGCTGTCCAACCGGGGCACTGCATTTTGTCCGTGAAGATGGAGGAGAAGCCGAGCAGCCGCCCGCAAAAAACCGCGTGTGGTTCACCGAAAACGGCCCGCTGTACGTTCATGGCAATATCGAAATAGTTGATCTCGAAGGCAACCTGCTGCACAAAGACACCCGCATAGCCCTGTGCCGCTGCGGTGAGTCAAAAAACAAGCCCTTCTGCGACAACACCCACCTCGAAACCGGCTTCACCGCCGACGGCGCCGGCACCGCGCGTGCCTCAACCGAGCAATTGGCTGACAGCGATGTGCTGCGCATCACAGTCCAGCCCAACAAATCGCTGCGCTTTGAAGGTAATTTTGAAGTCTTCAACGAAACGGGGGAGCTGCTCTACTCCGGCTGCCGCACAGGCATCTGCCGTTGCGGCGCATCCCAACAGAAACCCTTCTGCGACAGCACCCATAACAAAATCGGCTGGACGAGCGACTAAATCCCGCTCATCACATCTTGCAGGATGGGGATGTCTTGCCTGAGAAAAACACTCACGCAAAGCCGCCAGGGAAAAACAAAGTCCCTTCCTCAAAAACGTTGTTTTTGAGGAAGGGACTGGAAGAGAGTGCCTCTCCTCTCCCATCACAAAAAGATCACTTTCGACATAAAAGTCATCCGCTATCTCTTCCGCGACCTGAACAAGACCAGCATCCCTTTGAGAAATTTGGCATTCATCAGCAGCAGCATACCTTCCAGCACACTGGCATTCAGCCGCCCGCCGCTCATCATTAATAAATTTCGCAGCGGCATATCTTTGATCATACTTTGCATCATCAAGGCCGTAGAGGTATCCTCCTGGCCGACAATCATCCCCGCAGCCTGCTTTTGGATCATCTTGTAAAGCCGTCGTCCCACAGCGGAACCGCGCAAATCATACAGGGGTGTATTCAGCGTATAACTGCCTTTTTTCTCTATCTCATTCGGCGGGACAGGGCGCCCCAACAAGGCCTCAAATTCTGCTTTATCAATGACAGCGCCCTTTGGGAAATGCCGGTAGACCGGGTGCTGCTGCCCGCCTGCCGTCTCGCTGCCAGCCTCGATCATCGTTTTCAGGCGAATGTCCCGCGAAGAAGCCCCCACCAAAATCTCGAAGGTACCGGCTTCCACAATCCAGTCGTGGCGCATGGTGTCATAAAAGGCAAAAGCACGGCTGTCCAGTTCCAGCATCACCACAGTTTCTTCACCGGGCTGCAAGGATACCCGCGCAAAGCCCTTCAGCTCCTTCTCCGGTCGAAAAACGCTGGCTTCCACATCACGCACATACAGTTGAACGATCTCGTCACCGGCCACAGCGCCGGTGTTTTTCACCTTCAAAGTCACCACAAAGGCATTTTCACCACTACCTGGCTGTACGGCCAGATCGCGATAGGCGAAACGGGTGTAGCTCAGACCATGCCCAAAGGGGAACAGCACTTCCTGCTGGACGGTATCATAATAACGATACCCCACGTATAGACTCTCACGGTATTCCACCACTGCCGGACCGCCGGGGAAATGGGGATAAGAGGGGTTATCCTCCAGCTTTAAGGGGAAAGTCTCGGCCAGCTTGCCGCCCGGGTTGACCCGGCCGAGGAGAATGTCTGCAATCCCGCCGGCGCCGGCCTGCCCGCCCAAATAGCCTTCCAGTACAGCCTGCACCTCATTCACCCAGGGCATTTCTACCGGCGAGCCATTGCTCAACACCACCACCACCCGTTCATGCGCATCAGCCAACTGCTGGATGAGGGCATTATGGGCAGGGGGCATGTGCATATGCGTACGGTCTAACCCTTCCGTCTCATACAAGTCCGGCAAACCGGCACACACCACGACCACATCCGCGCCCTTACTGACTTTGAGTGCCTCCTCAATCAGAACGTCATCAGGCAAGTCGCTTTTCGCGTCATACCCAGGCGCATAGCGCAAACGGTCTTTGCCCACCAGAGCAAGCATTTCATCATATAACGTATCCAGCCGGGTGGGTTCCATCAGCGAAGACCCACCGCCCTGATACCGCGGCACTTTCGCAAAACGCCCCACCAGAGCGATAACTGCCCCTTCCGCCACCGGCAGGGCAGCGTCCTCGTTTTTCAAAAGCACCGCACCCTTGCCAGCCACCTTCCGTGCCAGGGCATGGTGTGCTTCCCTGTCATAAGCAAATGTTTCCGCCAGGGTATCCTCGGCCTTGAAGATCATCGTTAATATGCGTTCCACAGCGCGGTCCAGAATGGCTTCATCCAGTTCCCCGGACTGTACCGCCGCCACGATTTTTTGGTCATTGCCATTGGGCGCACCAGGCATTTCCAGCTCAACCCCTGCGCGCAAGCCCTCCACGCGTTCATTCATTGCTCCCCAATCGGTAACCACGAGGCCCTCATGCCCCCATTCTTCCTTGAGCACTTGCGTCATCAGGAACGGGTTCTCCGCGCAGTAGGTGCCATTGACCTTGTTGTAGGCACACATCACCGTCCACGGCTGAGCCTTCTTGACCGCCATTTCAAACCCGGCCAGGTAAATTTCCCGCAGGGCGCGTTCGTCCACCACCGCATCAATCGTCATACGGCGGTATTCCTGATTATTAACCGCAAAATGCTTTAGTGAAGTGCCAATCCCCTGACTCTGCACGCCGTTGATATGACTCTTTGCCATCTGCCCGGACAGGTAAGGATCTTCCGAAAAATACTCAAAATTACGCCCGCACAGCGGGGAACGCTTAATATTGGCTCCCGGTCCGAGGATCACCGCTACCTCTTCCGCACGGCATTCTTCTCCCAATGCCGCCCCCACCTGATAGATCAGGTCCCGATCCCAGGTGGCGGCCAGCGACGAAGCTGTCGGGAAACACACCGCCGGGACGGTATCCAGCAGCCCCAGATGGTCGCTCCTGCCAGCCTGCTTGCGCAGTCCATGCGGCCCATCCGTGACCATCATCTCGGGAATGTGCAGCCGTTCGATGCCCTTCAAATGCCAGAAATCCTTGCCCGAACACAACGAAGCTTTCTCTTCAACTGTCATTTGCGCGATCAGATTCCTGATGTCTTTCATGAGATGTTCCTTATTTTTTGATAGTTTAGATAAGTTGATATAAATTATAGCTGATAAAGGCAGATGCTTTGCCAACATGTTGGCTATTTGCCGAGCCATTTCTATTGACCGGAAAGGATCACTATCACGCTATCCTTGCAAAGCCTTTCCCGTTTTGCGGCAAAGCTGCAAAACGGGAAAAGGGCATGGTCACTCTTGCCAAGAGAACATATTTTGGAAGGAAAAGATTTACTTCAACCCCGAATGCAGGAAACTTTGGATAAACCGGCGCTGGAAAACAAGAAACACAATGAACAGCGGCGCAATCACCATCAAAGTGGCCGCCGTGAGCAGCGACCACTGCGCACCAATCTCCCCAAGCTGGGTGAACCGCACCAGGCCAGCCGTCAGCGGGCGGCTCTTGTCGCTGTTGGTGATGATCAGCGGCCACAGGAACTCATTCCAGTGCCAGGTGGCTGAGGATAGTCCGAAAGCGATCAGGGTGGGCACAGACGGCGGCAGATACACATGCACGATCAACTGCCACCATGAGCAGCCGTCCATAATGCCCGCATCCACCAGGTCGCGCGGCACTTCCAGAAACGCCTGGCGCATCAAAAAGGTGCCAAATGCTGAGCCAAAATACGGGATCGCTATTGCCAGCCGGGTGTCGAAGATACCCAATTGTCGAATGGTGGCAAAGTTTGGCGCAAGCAAGGCAGAAGTAGGGATCATCATTTGCAACAAGACAAAGAAAAACACCCATTTCTTACCCAAAAACTGATAATTCGCAAAAGCGAAGCCAGCCAGGATGATCGTGATCAATTGTACAGCCAGGATGATCACGACAACAAAAATCGTATTGATGTAATACTGACCGAATGGCGCCAGTGACCAGGCACGGACATAATTCTCCACGGTGAAACTACTGCCAAACCATACATCCCCACGGCTGATGGCGTCATTCGCCGGACGGAAGGAAGCAACCAGCGCCCAAATCACCGGTACAGACCACAGAAGCGCCAGACCAGTCGTGAATGCACTGCCAAGCCAACTGCCTAGCTGTTTTCGCAAGCGAGCCTTTTTGGGCATGGAAACAGACATCTCAGGCCTCCTTCCGTTCAGATACGAGGAAGTTGGTGATGGTGAATGCCAGCAAAATGACCACGAAAATTACTGTGATCGCCGCTGAAACACCAATATCCTGATATTCAAAGCGCTGCGACCACAGCTCAAACAGCAGCACCGTACTGGCCCGGCTGGGACCGCCAGTCGTGAGCACAAAGATATGATCAATCGTGCGGAAAGCGTCAATAAAAGCTACCGTACTGATGAACAAAGTGGTACGGCGCATCAGCGGAAAGGTGATCTTCCACAGAATCTGCCAGTCATTGGCCCCATCCAACGCCGCCGCTTCAAAAACTTCCCCCGGCAGGTTTTGCAATCCTGCCAGGTAAAAGATCATATAATAGCCGGAATTTTTCCAGATCGCCACAATGATGACAGATAATAAGGCCAGATTAGGATTGCCCGTCCAGTTCTCCGGGCCGGTGTAGCCCAGAAAGCGCAAGGCGGTATTGAACAGGCCATAATCGGGGGTAAAGAAAAACAGCCAGATGGTTGCCGCACTGACCATCGGCAGCACCATTGGATGAAAGAAAGCCAGACGGAAGAAGCCCACCCCGCGCACCTTGCGGTTGACCAGCAAGGCAAACAGGAACCCTAAAATGATACTGATCGGCACGGTGCCGATGATGTATTTCAGTGTGTTGCCAATGACTTTAATGAAATAGGGATCCTGGAACAGATCAATATAATTCCCGAGACCGATCCAGGATGGCTCGCGAAACTTGGCAATGTTCATCCGCTGGCGGAAAAAACCCTGATACACAGAAAGCAGCACCGGCCACACGGTGAACACGGCGACAAAGATGGCAGTTGGCAGAATGAGGAGATACGGAAGGGGTTTGAATGGTTTGCGGGCAGCCTGGTTTTCCACAGCAAGCTCCTTGAAAAACGAGGGGTGACCAGCGACTCGTCTGGTCACCCCTATTATAGATCATTCGGGGTTACAAAATCCTATTCGCAGTAATCTGCCAGGGCAGCTTCCGCTTCGGCCTGGGCAGCAGCCATTGCATCGGCGGCACTCATTTCGCCATTGATCGCTCTTTGAATATAGTCATGGAAGATGCCGCGTACCTGACCGAGATTCTGGGTCGCCAGCTCGGCACCGGCAGATTGCAGGGCATCACGGGTCATCAGGGCCTGGGGCACGTCCGCAACGTAGGCCTGCATGGCATCAGTATCATAGGCGCTATAGCGATTGGCAATATAGCCCGTGTTGATGCTGAAATCGGCCACATACTCGGGACGGGTGATGAATTCAATGAATTTCCAGGCAGCATCCTGCTTTTCAGCGGGAATGCCATTCATCATGTAGAAATTACCGCCGCCGGGAACGCTGGCATAGGTGCCTTCTTCCTTGCCGGGATAAGGCATCACACCCAGTTCAAAGTCAGCCTGTTCCAGAAGACCACTCAAACTGCCGGAGGAATGGGCGATCATCGCGGTGGCACCACTGGCAAGATCAGCGGTATCTGTTGCCCAACTGGCCTGCACGCCGGCAGGCATGGCACCATACTTGGCGGACAGGTCGATATAGAACTGAACCGCTTCGATCACAGCAGGATCATCAAAAGTCACCGTGCAGTCATCTTCAAGGATGTTCTGCCCGGCGCCAATCGCCAGGGGCTGAAAGAGCCAGTACGGCCAGTCGGAGGAGAAATGCAGCCCCCAATTGGTGGTGTCGCTTTCCTTAACGGTCAAAGCCTGTGCGGCTTCAGCCCAGGTCTGCCAGCTTGTCGGCGGTTCCAGTCCAGCTTCCTTGAACATATCCACGTTGTAATACATCACCACAGCACTGCGCTGGAAGGGGATACTCCACAGTTGATCATCGTAGTAGGAATTGGCCAGGAATGCAGGCAGGAAATCCTCCAAATAGGCATCGCCACCTTCCATTCCGGCAACATAACCATCCAGAGGAACAATGTAATCGGCGTTGATCAGGTCATAGATTGCGGTTGCCAGCAAAACAGCCAGGGCGGGCGGTTCACCGCCGCCATCAATCGTGGTCTGAATGGCCGTCTGCACATCCGCATAGCCGCCGGAGAAAACCGGTTCCACGGTGATGTACGGATACTCAGCCTGGAAATCATCAATATAGCCTTGCAGAATGGCGGCAATCGGGGCGTCCACTGCCACCGGATAGAACACCTGAATGGTAACCGGTTCCATTGCAGGTTCCTCCTCAACCGGAGCGGCTTCTTCGACTGGCGCAGCTTCCTCCACAGGGGCGGCCTCTTCCACCGGGGCTTCCTCCATGGGGGTTTCTGCAGGGACAGCCGGGCTGCAGGCAGACAACAAACCAAGCATCAAGATCAACAGGACAAACAACATGCGTTTAAGTGTGCTCATCTTTTTCTCCTTTTTTAGAACAGGCACTATTTTTTGTGGATCATCCGCACAATATTCAACTCCATCATATTGGAATTGAAAGCAATTTTGCTGTAGGCTACCGGCTTGTTATCCTCAGCAAAAATTGTCGAACCAATTGAAAGAACAGGTGTCCCTTCTGGAAGCTGCAAACACTCCGAAATTTCCGAAGGCAGCGCAGCAGCGCGAATCCTGGATTGAATTTGATGAAGCGGCGTATCGAAAGCGGAGGAAAGCACTTCCACCATATTGCCCTTGAAATTGTCCCAATCGATGGCTTCGGCTTCAACCAGCGGTGACAAATAATCGTCAACATAAATCGCCGGCTGCTGGTCAGCCAGCACAATGCGCCTGATATGGAAAACTGGTGTTGAAGCCAGCACATCCAACTCGTCACAAATATCCGATGAAGCGCTGATATGGTCAATGGAAAGGGTTTTGAAATGTGGGGTATAGCCTACATCTTCTATGATTTGTGCAAACGGCAAAAAATCATTCAAAGAATCACGAATATAAGGAGCCTGGGCGACAAATGTGCCAATCCCGTGCCGCCGGACGATGACTCCCTCGTTTTCCAGCGAAACATACGCCTCGCGCAAGGTATTGCGGCTGACCCCCAATGTTTTCGCAATCGACGCCTCTGAAGGCAGTTGGTCATTGCGTTTCAACTGACTCCGCTCAATATAATTCAGTAAATACGCCTTCACTTGCTGGATACGACTGCCAGTATTGATCGTCATTTGGGCCACATTTTCTGTTTTGTTTTAATGAGAGGTTGGACGTCCAATCTCTAGTATACGGGTTTTTGAAATGAAAGTCAACAGGTTTTTCTCTTTTCTTTTTTTGTCCGCAACTCAAATGAAGGGTCACTGTTTGCAACCAGGTATGCAAAAATCACATCCTGAACAGGCTGAGGATGTGATTTTCTATTTACCCGGAAAACGTGGCCGGGAAATTCAACCCTGCGAGGTGATCACCGGTGATTTTCGCACCCAGGTATCATCCGCCACCTGCTTGAGCATGAAAGCGGCCACATCCGCCCGGGGAATGCGGCTGCCCATGCCCTTACCCACGTAGCCCACCCAGGGTTCTCCTGCCGAGGGATCATCGGTTAATACCGGAACACGTACCAGCGTCCAATCCAGATCCGAGGCGCGCAGCAGATTGGCCGCGCCCAGCGAATCCGCCAGCACACGCTTTGCAAGCAAATTCAACAACCCCGACATGATCCGGTTCCAGAATTGGGGGTTGTCATTCGGGTCGTTGACCCCGGCCCCTGTAACCACAATCACCCGGCGCATGCCATTTTCCTGCATTGCGGCAATCGTGTTTCCGATCGCTGTTTGCAGCATATCATCACTGGATGTGCGGGTCGGTCCCAATGCCGAGAGCACCACTTCATTGCCGGCAACGGCCCTGGTGACCGCCGCAGCATCGGTAACGTCTCCCTGCACGATCGTCAGGGCATCATCTTTGACATCCAGCTTTTCAGGGGTACGCACCAGGGCAGTCACCTGGTGACCAGCGGCCAAAGCCTGTTTGACCAAATGCTGGCCGGTGCGGCCCGAAGCGCCCAATATTAGTAATTTCATCTTTTAACTCCAGATTTATTTTAAATAATGTTCCGCCTGCAATCGGCGGTTGAAAACGATCCTATTCAGTTGACAACAGCAAACGCAGCTCGCGGGCCACTTGCAGCAAGGGTTCGGCAGTGTGCCGGGTGCGGCTGAGGATGATCCCGCCCTCAATCGCAGCATTGATGAACACTGCCAGCGACGCTGCCCGCTCTGCTGAAAAACCGCCGCGTTCCAACCTCGCCCGGAAAATCTCCTGCCAGGTGCGGTACATTTCCTGGCAAACCTGGTTCACCCGCGGGCTGGTATTGGCCGTCTCCAGAGCAACCGTCGTCAATGGGCCGCCCAACCGGCAGCCTGAAGACAGCAAGCGCTGGCTCAAAGCATCCACAAATCCGCCAAACGCCTCGGCCAGATTTTCTTCTGCATCCAGCATAGCAGTCATCTGTTCAGAGATCATTTCCCCTGCCTGGCGAATGGCCTCTTCTGTGAGCTGTTCCTTGCCCTCCGGAAAATAGTAATACAGTGATCCTTTCGGAGAACCGCTTTCCTCGATGATCTGATTCAATCCGGTAGCCGAATAACCCTGTGCTTCCATCAGTTGAGAAGTCGTTGCCAAGATTTTTTCGCGTGTGGTAGTCATTTTTGCTCCTTTATGATACAATCTTATTATAATGACTGGTCTATATAATGTCAAGGGAATTCGACAAATCATATCTGAATTTTGAGGAAACAATGTCAGCAAAAATAATGGTAACCGGAGCCACGGGAAATGTCGGCAGTGCCATCGTCAAGGAATTGCTCGCAAAAGGGCACGAGGTACGCGCCGCAGAATTTGAAGCCGAACGGGCACAAGCCATGTTCGGCGATTCAGTGGAAGCAGTGGAATTTGATTTCTTCAAGCCGGAAAGCTTCGCCCCTGCCCTGGCAGGCATCGAGAAGATGTTTCTGATGCGTCCCCCGGCCATATCAGATGTGAAGCAGTATCTCTTCCCCGCAATCGACGCCGCCATTGCCGCCGGTGTCAAACACATCGTCTTCCTCTCCCTGATCGGAATTGAGAAGAACAAGATCGTTCCCCATTACAAGGTCGAGCAGTACCTGCTGCAATGTGATATCGCCTGGACCTTCCTGCGGCCCAGCTTCTTCATGCAGAACCTGAACACCACTCACCGCAGCGAGATCAAGAATGACAACGAGATTGCTGTGCCGGTTGGTAAAGGCAAGACCAGCTTCATCGACGTGCGCGACATCGCCGCCGTAGCCGCCCTGGCCCTGACCGAAGCCGGCCATGAGAACAAAGCCTATGAACTGACCGGCCCGGAAGCCCTGGACTACGATCAGGTTGCCGCCCTCTTCAGCGACGTGCTGGGACAGGAGATCCGCTACCGCAGCCCCTCCCTGCTGCGTTTCATCCACATGCAAACCAAAAAAGGCTCCAGTCGCGAGTTTGCCCTGGTCATGGCCGGGCTGTACACCTCCACCCGTTTTGGCATGGCAAACAAGTTAACCGATGGCTTCAAGCAGCTCACCGGTCGTGACCCCATCACCCTGCGGCAATATATTGAAGATTATCGGGAATCGTGGGAATAAACCCTTACAAACAGAACAATATCACCCAAAAGCGTTTGATGACAATGAGGCGGCAGTTCAGTTTCCTGCCTCATTGTCTATTGCTTTAAGGATATATTTCGGATATTATATATCTACAATATCCAGAATTCTATTTCTAACAGGAGAAGTTTTTAATGTCTAAAACCAGAACTATTGTCCTCGCTTTATTCATATTCATCTTATCCACCGCTTGCTTAAGCCTGGGTGGACTGGGCGAAAAGGTGATCAATCAAGCAATCGAAAAAGCGGATCTGCCCGAAGGCATGCTGGAGACCTCCCAGGCGGGACTGGAAATCGTTTCTACCCAGGTCGCTGCTGCTGCTGAGGCCACAGCGGATGACGCGCCAGCAACCGATGCAAATTCGTCAAACCCGATTCCTGCCAACCTGCCTTACCCAGTACCCGATGATGCCAAAGACATTTTATATGCAAACGAAATGCTTGGTTTCACTACATCCCTCAACCCGGAGGAAGTGCTTGCCTTTTACCAGCAAGCTCTGTCTGCCCAGGGCTTCACGGAACGCTCCGGGAGCAAGCTTGTCGGCGAAAACAACGCCCAAATCTTTTTTGATGGCCACCCCAGCGGCAATCCCCTAATGATTTCTGCGAGCAACATGGTAGAGTTTACCTATGTCGGATTGCTGTTGGCAGACAATTAACCGGCGTTTCCTCACACAACAAAAACCGTTCTGGAACGCACATCCAGAGCGGTTTGTTTTTGTGGCAAGAGCGGAATTTCGCACGCCGGTCTTCTTCGCCAAATTCCTATCATGGCGGCAAGACAGAAAATTCAGCGGACAAAAGTGCCGTTGCGCAAATCCTGCAGGGCGAGGCGGATCTCTTCCTGGGTGTTCATCACGAACGGACCATAGCGGGCAATCGGCTCATGCAAAGGACGCCCCATCACCAGCAGGAAGCGCAGGGATTCATCCAGGCTGGTCACATCCAGCACATCCCCTTCTCCAAGCACCAGCAGCCGGGGCGAGCCCAGGATCTCCTGACCGGCGATACGGCCTGACCCCGCAAACAAATATACGAAGGCAGCATGGTCTGCCGGCGCGGCGAAATGCTCCGTACTGCGCGGCTCCATGCTCACATCCACGTATGTGGGGTCTGCCAGCACTCCGGTCACCGGGCCGCGTATCCCCTCCACCTCTCCGGCAATTACCCGCATCCGGGTGCCTTTCGACCGCTCAATCAGGGGAATGTCCTCCGCCTTGATCTCCTGATAACGTGGCGGCATCATCTTGTGACTGGCGGGCAGGTTGACCCATAACTGAAAACCTTCCATGCGGCCATCCACCGCACCGGGCATTTCTTCATGCATGATCCCCCCGCCGGCTGTCATCCACTGCACATCGCCGGCCTGAATCGTGCCCTGATTGCCCATGCTGTCCGCATGCCTCACTTCACCAGCCAGCATATAGGTAACCGTCTCAATCCCGCGATGCGGGTGCATCGGAAAACCAGCCAAATAATCCTGGGGATCATCAGACCCAAAATGGTCAAAAAGCAAAAAAGGATCCAAATAATCCAGTGTAGGCGTGGCAATACTGCGCCGCAAGCGAACTCCGGCGCCCTCAGAAACCCACTGCGGGGTAATATTCGATACAATTGGACGAGATATAGACATCATTAACTCCTTTTTATCAAAGTTCCATTAATAAATTATACCATTTTTGTCTTGATTTTTCATCCAGGCATGATCGCGACAAACCAGGGAGACATCTTTCCTGATCCCTCATTCACGGATCAACTTATCCCTCTTATGGTATAGTTTTACAAAATCAGACCTTTTTTGGGAGCGCCCTATGTTTTCACTCTCTGCCAATCCTGAATACGCATTCTACCTGTTAATCTGGCTCGGACTGTGGAGCCTGGGCGGCATCTGGATCGTGCGCCGCGTCTTCCGCCTGGAAGCCAGGGAAGAAGTTATCCTCGGTGTACTCACCGGGTTGATCATCGAAACCATCCTCGCCAACTTTATCGGACGGGTGCTGCCCCTGCCGATGGCCTTTTGGCTGTGCGCCGTACTGGTCTTTGTCGGGGGGCTGCTGCTCAACCTGAAAAATGGCTGGAAAAGCCTCTTCCAGATCAAGCTCTATCCGGTACAGCTCGCTGTATTCCTGCTCCTGTTTGGGGTCAGCTTCCTCATCTCCCGCGGTTTCGCCATTTATGACGATTTCGCCAATCTTCCAACCGTGTCGATGATTGCTGCCGGCCATATCCCCCCCATTTACAGCCTTAATCCGAGTGTCACGTATTCCTACCACTATTTTGTAATGCTCTTCGCCGGCCAAATGATCCGCATCAGCGGCCTGTATGTGTGGACAGCGTTTGACCTGGCGCGTGCCCTGGTATATGCCCTGACGATCACCGCCGCCGGCCTGTGGGGCTACCGCATGACTCGCAGCAGGATCGCTGGCGCCCTGACCGGTGTGGTTACTGCCCTGGGTTCCGGCACGCGCTGGCTGCTCTTGTTGATCCCGTCCGGTATCCTGGCCCGCCTTTCCACGCACATCACCCTGATCGGCTCGGGTGCTGACAGCGGCCCAACCCTGGCCGAAGCGCTGATGAATAACTGGGCAATCGAAGGCGGCGGCCCCCGCCCCTTCTCTTTTGCCTTTGGCAATGGGCTGACCGGCAACGGCGCGATGAGCATGTTTGCCAGCAACAGCACGATCAACACCGCCCTGATCCTCCTCCTGCTGATGACCTGCAACCGCTGGCGCAATAAATGGGCGCTGGTCACCACCATCTTCCTGATCGGCGCCACCGGCCTGATGTCCGAGACCGGCCTGGTGTTGATCACCGCTGGCTGGGGCCTGCTGGCCGTGATCACCGCCATCCGCCAGCGCAGCCTTAAATTCCCGCCAAAATTAAAATCCTGGCTGCTGGCCGCCGCCATCGGTACGGCTTTTGCCCTGCTGCAGGGCGGCGCGCTTACCGATACCCTCACCAGCAGGATCAGCGCCCTTTTCGCCGGCACAGAAAGCTCATCCTATCAGACGATCGGCTTTGCCCTGGCCTGGCCGCCGGAGATCGTCTCCTCTCAACTGGGCGAGTTGTCCCTGTTTAACCCCTGGCAGTTGCTCACCGCCCTGCTGGAAATCGGCCCTGCCATGCTCATCTTCCCCCTGTTGATGGTTTGGGGCTGGAAAGCGTGGCGTGCTGAACGCTGGTATGAAGCCGCACTGGTACTGTCCGGCGTCATCTCCCTCGCCATGATCTTCGTCAATTTTACCGGCTCCACCGGCGTACGCAACACCGTACGCCTGTACACCTTTGCCGATCTGTCGATACTCTTCTTCGTCCCCCTGGCCTGGATGTGGACCCGCAGGCGCAAGGACGGCGCAAAATTAGCGGCCGGGACGGCTGGCGCACTACTCCTGATCAGCGGGCTGGTCTATTTGACCACCGAGTTCTTTGCCATCCAGCAGCCGGTACTGAGCTATTTTATCGACCCGCTGGACGTGAAGATGCTGGAAAATCACTGGGACAAACTGGAAGAAGACAGCATGGTCTTTGACCCCGTACCCTCACGCTCGCCAACCCTCTTCGCCCGCGCCAGTGATTCACATATCACCTGGTATCAGGCCAAACCCGAGTGGCAGGCGCTGCAAAAAGAACCATCCCTTGACGGCCTCGTCGCGGCAGACTATGACTACCTGTATATGGATGAAATGTACTGGGACGAACTCCCGGAAGCGATGCAGGAATCGCTGGAAGATGGATGTGTACGCCTGATCGAAGAAAACATCGCCAAGCGCGGACAGCGCTTCCGCAGGCTGTATGACTTGCGGGGATGTAAATAAAAGCAGGCGCGATTTGCGAAGTCACCAATGCTTTGTTGGACGGCAAATCGCCCCTACACAACCTCTGAAAAAACCTCATTTATTCCTTGTAGTTGTGCGTTCGCTTTTGAACGCACCAATAACCATCCCGGCATTCAACCTTCGCAGGCAGAGCAGAAAAGAGTGCGTTGGGAAAGCACCAACGCACCCAAAACGGCTGATCGAAGAAAACGCCGCCAAACGCGAGCCGCGCTTCCGCAGGTTATATGACTTGCGGGGGTGTGAGTAAAAGGCGAGGGAGATCCCCATATCAACCAAGTAATTTGAATCCCTTCGACCAATGCAGGGGCGGATGCCATCCCATGCACATCAAGCTAAGCGGTGGAAATCATCAAAAACAGCGAAATCATCCCTTGGAAAGGTTGGAATTCTATACAGCTTGCCTGCAAACCATGCAAAATTCGCCAAAAACCACTTGGCGAGACGCCCCTTTTCAAGGTTAATGGGAAATCAACCTTGAAAAGGGGCGCTTTGCATGCCGAAGAGACCTAAAGACGGGCAATCAGGCAGGCCATCTGCTGATTCCACCAACCTTTCCAAGGGGAATCGCCCGTTAGCTTGATGCTTGTGGGATGCCATCCGCCCGCCCTTCCCGTTCACTGAATAATCGATATTGGAAATCTCTCCCGGTCTTAAGACCAGAATTTAATCATTTGGAAAAATGAAATCTTTCAAGTTCTTTTCTTGATTTTTCACGTGAATATCGGGCGCATGCCATGCGCCCCTACAAAACTACTCCTTATATATCCCGATCAACTCCGCCTGCGCGAGGATATGCCCGTCCATGGCCTTCTCCAGCTTCGCCTTGCGCGCGCCGTCCAGCAAATCCAGGCGCGTGTCCAGCGCATACAACTTAAAGAAATAGCGGTGCCGTGCGCCGCCGGGAGGGCAGGGCCCGCCATAATCATTTCTTCGCCAGCTGTTGCGTCCGGGCTGCGCGCCTGACGGCAGGCCGGACACCGCTTCCGTCAGCTCGCGCGTTTCAGCGGGCAGGTTGAAAACCAGCCAGTGATCCCAGGTGCCAATTGGCGCATCAGGGTCGTCCATGATCAACACAAAGCTCTGCGTTCCCGCTGGCGGCTGTGACCACTGCAAAGGCGGGGAAATGTCCTGCCCCTTGCAGGTATACAATTCAGGGATGCCCTGCTCATGTGCAAAGGCCGGGCTGGTGATTTCCAGTGTCATCGCATCCTCCTCTTCAAGCGCCGACCCCGCTGCACAGCCTGCGAGGAAAACGCCCAAAACGATCCAAAAGACAATCCAGTTTCTTCTCATACTTCCATTATCCATCAAACCGGA
The DNA here is from genome assembly GCA_964447155.1 of uncultured Anaerolineaceae bacterium. Taxonomy (GTDB): domain Bacteria; phylum Chloroflexota; class Anaerolineae; order Anaerolineales; family Anaerolineaceae; genus SMBSF63. The sequence goes on along the minus strand of CAYURM010000007.1, from coordinate 49,247 downwards.
TCAGAATAAAACCCGTCCGGCTGCAATTTTCATCTCCCTCACCCTAATACTCTGGCTTGATGCCCTCATTCACATAGCGCAGCATCTCAATACTGGAAAAATTATCAATGCCCAGCTTGTCCAGAGTGCGCCCGCGGCGCCAGTAATCGGTTTCGTGAATGATACACGCCAGGCGGATCATGCTGTCCATACCGAGAACCGAGACGCCAAAGCGCCGCCCCAGGGCAGCGATCGGCACCAGGCTCATCGGGATGTCCTCAAAAATATAGCGGTGGTTAAGCGTGCTCGGTGCATTGATCCCAAAATAACCAGATTGATTATGAATCGCTTCCAGCAGGTTCTCTCCGGTCACATTGTATGCAGCCGTCAGCCATTCCATCGCCGTGCGGGCGCGGATGCCAATACTGGCTGCCACTGTCACCCGTTCGCGGTCAATGGCTTCCAAAACGGCTGCCACGGATGGGGTTACCCCATCAATATAGAACTGAAAATCGCCCAGGGTTGACTCAATGCGTCCGGCATTCAGAATGGTCAACGTTGGGTGAAAGATGGCGCCCATGTTATTGAGGCCAGTGTTAAGCACATTGACCCCGTCAATGAATTCAGGATAGACATCATTGATCGTATCCAACACGTTTTGTGTACGGGTGGCTGGCAGGGCCGCCAGGGGAACGGCGTTCTTGGTGCGGAAGATGCGCGCCTGGGCTGGGCCGTCTGCACGACTGGCATAGATGAAAGTCTCTGTCTCGGCAATCGTCACATCAGCCGTGCAATTGCACTGTTCCAATACATGACAAAACTCAATGGCCCCACAGGTGCGGCCGGGATTCAGGATCAGGATCTGCCCATCCTTGAGATACGGTGCGGTCAGCCGGGCAATATCGCGGTGCGCCGAAGACGGCACCACCACCATGATCACCTGAGCCTCTTCCAAAGCTGCTCCCATGTCCGATGTGACCGTCTTTAATTTACCAAAACCGTGAGTTTTGCCTTCATTACTTTCCAGTTCAATCCCGCCGCGCGCCGCGACCATCCTCACGTGCTCGTAGGTGCGGTTGAACAGCGTCACTTCTTTACCCTGGATTGCCAGATAGGCAGCCATCGACTTGCCGCCATGCCCGGCGCCAACCACTGTATATTTTGTTGGGTAGTTCATCATCAACTCCTCACGTTAATAAACCGATACGCGTTTGCTCCGACAGCGGTTGGCCGGCGGCATCCACCGCCAGACAAGCACCGTTGATCACGCGGGTGTTCACCAGACCTCTGGCAAAAGGATTATTGCGCAGATGCGGGGCATCCAGAATGCCGGACTGCACCGCCAGCGCCAGGGTATGCGGATCGGTCAGCGGGTCTGGCGTGCCAGCCGGTGCCAGGGCGGCAATCGCGTTCAGCGTGACCCTGGCCTCCTGCACCAGCTCCGCCTTACGGGCCTGGATGCGCTCATCTTTCGTCATATCGGCCTGACCATTGAGTGCATTCTCAATCGCCCGGCGCGCCAGACGGCAGGCTTCGATCACGTCCTCCGCAGTGGCGGCATGGTGCGCTTCAGTATGCCCGACGATATGCACAATCTCCGGCTGCAAGGCCATCTGCACGTACACGCTGGCTGCCAGGTGCGCCCGCGCCGCCGACACCTCCTGCGGGTAACTCAGCAGTCCGGTGCGGGTCTGCTTCCAGATGCGAAAATCTGGTGTGCGTAACGGCTCGATCAGCTCTATCACTGCCAGCATCCTGGCAATATCCATCCTGTCCGCAAGACCGGGCGGGCTGTTGAACATCAACTGGGCAATATAGTCCCGCACGCCCATTGCCCGTGCGTTATATGCCGAAAGATAAGCCGCAACCACAAAGACCACATCCGGCGCATCGCGCATGCCCCAGTGATGCGGCTCATTCAACTCGACCGGGATACCGCGCTCCCCATACCAGCGCATGATAGCTTGATGCTCTCGGATCGAATCTTCCAGCCCCCACGGGCCGCGGCCATCCATTTGATTGAACCAGAACAGGGGAATCGCACACCAGGCAATGCTGATCGTCTCAACATACATCTCCGCCAGGCGGATAAAGTCATCCGTCCCGGAGTAGGTACGCATCAGGGGATAATTCCCGCGGCGGCTGGCTTGGAACAGGGCGCGGTAATCCGCTGCACTGCGCACGGGCACGCCCCCTGCCCCGGCCCGGCGCCTATCCTGTCGCTCCGGGTGAAAGAAATTGGCCTGCGCGTCCTGGTCAATCCCCAACGAAATCACATCCAGCAAACGCGACTCGGCGATCTTTTCAATCCCTTCCAGCGTGGACTGCACCGTCGGCAGCCCAAAATGATGGCGCAGGATCGGATACGGTGCTTTCCAGCGCATGCGTTCCACAGCCGTCTGTGGATAACTGGTTTCATCCAGCGCATCCAGCTTCTCACCGCGCAGGTAGGCCAGCACATCCTCGCTGGTCTCGCTGCCGTCAAACACCTGCTCAAAGAAACCCATCGCCGCCGCCCGCTCCGCCACCGGCGGCGTGCCGCCAAAAGCAAAACGCACCCCTTGTCCGTGCAGCTCATCCGCCGCCTCGGCAAAATCACCCAACAGACGTTCCCCCGTCTCCGGCGTCAGGCGGTACGAGACCGCCACCAGATCCGCCTGCTCCTCGCGGGCTGACCGCAGTACTTCATCCACAGATACCGCGGGGCCTAAAAAAACCGTCTGCCAGCCCGTCTGCTCAGCAAGGCGCAGAAAATTCATCACGCCGGCCACATGGACGCATTCGCCCAACGCACCCGCAACAAGTTTTTCCATTTTTCCTCGATTGAAAAGGCATGGATTCAGCCCGCCCACGCATCCGTGCGGATCGAAATCACCAACACGCCGGACCTGTCACAGTAATCCAACTGGACTATATGGATATTGTATAGCGAAGAAGTCCAAAACACAATCGCCCTGGAGATGCTTTTCTTTATCATTCAAAAAAAGCCTCCCGCCAAATCAGCGGGAGGCTCTCTTAATATCGTATGTGCTTATTTCTTCATCTTCGCCCAGGTATCGCGCAGTGAAACCGTGCGATTGAAAACCAGCGCACCCGGCTTCGAATCAGCGGAATCCAGGCAGAAATACCCGTGGCGGATGAACTGGAAGCGGTCCTCCAGCCTGGCTTCAGCCAGTCCAGGCTCGACGATGCAGTCGTTGAGTACTTCCAGCGAATCAGGATTAAGATAGGTGGTAAAATCCTCACCCTCCGGGGCCTTGTTGGGGTTCTCCACCAGGAACAGCTTGTCATACAGGCGTACTTCTGCTTTTAAGCCATGCGCCGCCGACACCCAGTGCAGGGTGCCCTTCACCTTGCGCCCATCCGCGCTTGTGCCGCCGCGTGATTCGGGATCGTAGGTACAGCGCAGTTCCACCACGTTCCCGTTTTCATCCTTGATCACTTCATCGCAGGTGATGTAATACGCGCCCATCAGGCGCACTTCCTTGCCGGGGGCCAGGCGGAAGAACTTTCGCGGCGGCTCTTCCATAAAGTCATCCGCTTCGATAAATATCTCGCGCGAGAAAGGCACCTTGCGTACCTGATTCCGTTCGGCGTCATGCGGGAAATCCTGTACCTCAAATTCCTCTGTTTTATCTTCGGGGTAATTGGTGATGACAACCTTTAATGGCCGCAGCACAGCCATCACCCGCGGGGCAGTGTCATTCAACTCATCGCGGATAGTATGCTCCAGCAAGGCCATATCGATCACGCTGTTGTTCTTCGCCACGCCCACCCGGTCGGCAAATTTACGGATCGACGAAGGCGTATACCCGCGCCGGCGGATGCCGGAAATGGTCACCATGCGCGGATCATCCCAGCCGCGCACATGCCCGTTCTCAACCAGCTTGATGAATTTGCGCTTGCTCATCACGGTGTAATTCAGGTTCAGGCGCGCAAATTCGATCTGCTGGGGATGGAAGATCTCCAATTCATCCAGGAACCAGTCATACAGCGGGCGGTGATCTTCAAATTCAAGCGTACAGATCGAATGGGTGATGCCTTCAATCGAATCTTCAATCCCGTGGGCAAAATCATACATCGGATAAATACACCACGCATCGCCGGTATTGTGATGCGACTCGTGAACGATGCGGTAAATGATCGGGTCACGCATGTTCATGTTCGGCGAGGCCATGTCGATCTTCGCCCTCAGGGTGCGGGCACCATCGGGAAATTCCCCGGCGCGCATCCGCTCAAACAGATCGAGATTCTCTTCAATCGGGCGGTCGCGGTAGGGGCTGTCTTTGCCCGGCTCGGTCAGCGTACCGCGATAATCGCGCATCTCGTCGGCGCTCAGATCACAAACAAAAGCCTTGCCTTTTTTGACCAGCTGGACAGCATACTGGTACATCTGCTCGAAGTAGTCCGAGGCGTAATAAAGACGGTCCTCCCAGTCAAAACCCAGCCAGCGAATGTCCGCCTGAATGGAGTCAACATATTCCACGTCTTCCTTGCTGGGGTTGGTATCATCAAAACGCAGGTTGCACAAGCCCCCATACTCCTCTGCAATCCCAAAATTGAGGCAAATTGACTTGGCATGGCCGATATGCAGATAGCCATTCGGTTCCGGTGGAAAACGGGTATGCACCCGCCCATCGTTCTTGCCATTGGCAAGGTCTTCATCAATGATCGTGCGAATGAAACCGCGCGAGACAATCTCATTTGTTTCAGGTGTTTCGTTTACAGCCATGTTTCCTACTCCCACATGCCACTGACAGATTGGTTGGTCAGGGCTTAACATCCCTGATTATACAATGTATCAGGGTTTCGGGGAACATGGATTTGGAGAAAATTCACAAATCAGGGAATACACTGTCTGCGGAACCTTTACAGCAACGACTTTAGGCGTAATAGAAACCCGGTAAACCAGGGTTAGTACACTGTCTCGGCCACGGATGGCACCAACATCTCGACAATCAGCCCTGGACCGCTGGGAGAATTATAAACATTCAGCCGCCCGCCAATGCTTTGTAAAATGGTGACCACCATCGGGATCCCCAAACCAAAGCCTTTCGTCTCACGAGAAAGCAAGGAATTGGCCTGTTGATACGGCTCAACAATGGCAGCGCGCTGCGAAACGGAGAGGTGCAAACCATCATCAATCACTTTGATACTGACCTGTTCGTCATCAATCCGGCTGATGATCAAATCAATCTTGGGATCATGCTCAGGATGAAATTTTTTGCTGTTCTCAAACAGCTCCATCAGGATTAATTCAAACGCTACCTTCGAGAAAACGATGCTGCGATTTTGCACCACTGCCGCAACGCGCACCACCGCCGGTTTGAGATGCAGTTCCTTGCTGATCTCCTGGGCAATGGCAGAAATATGCACGAGTTTCAGGTTGTCCCCTTTGGGCGCCGCTGACGAAGCCCGCAGATAGGTGAGGATATCCTGCACATCGCTGCGCAGTCGTCCGGCACTCACCAACGCCATCTGGATTAATTCCCCCATTTGCTCACGCGGTATCTCGGCAATGGAGGCATTCATCAACTCCACCACCCCATACACAGCGTTCAGCGGGGTATTCAACTTATGGGAGATCAAATAATGGAATTTCTTAAAATCCTGTTCTGTGTTCACTGCTGTGCTGACGTTGCGTAAATTGACAAAACAAACCGGGTCATGCGCCGGACCGGGGAAAATATCCACTTCCAGCCAGAAGGCGCGGCTGGTACTCGTCTCAGGGATCATCAAATAGCGCGGCTGTTTGGCGGGCTTGCGCCAGGCATCCCCCCACAGATAATCAGGACAACACGTGAATTGCTTTTCAGTGATCTCCCTGAAATTAACCTGATGGGAATGCTCATCCTCAACGGTCAAATCGAGATAATTACGCGCCTGGGGATTGGCGTACAGAATATGATCCTTTTGATCCACCAGCAGAAAACCTTCATTGGCCTGCTCAACGGCCCATTTGAACTGTGCGCGTTCTTTTTGGAGTTTCTGATAACGATTCAGGCGCAGAATGGTATGGACCCGTGCCCGCAGGGCGAGCATATCAATAGGTTTGGCAAGAAAATCGTCCGCCCCCGCCTCAATCCCCTTAATCCGCGATTCCCTGTCATTCAGGCCGGTCACCATCACGATGGGAATATCCTGCGTATCCTGATTCTCGCGCAGCTTCCTGCATATCTGAAAACCATCCATCCCCGGCATCATCACATCCAACAAGATCAAATCTGGCTGTAAAGACACCGCCTGGCCGAATGCAGACTGCCCATCTTCTGCAAAATGAGCCGTCACATTCTGCCCGGCAAGCATCATCCTGATCGACTGCCGCACGGCAGAATCATCATCTGCTACCAGAATCACCGGGGAATCATTGAAATCTTTCATTTTCCTCAAAATAATGACTCTTCTTCATCCACTGGCAGGATAAAAATTGCACAAAATCTGCCCCAATACTTGCATGGATCATGCCGGAACGAAAAAATCTATACCCCTATTTTATTCACAATTTAATCGAAACACCCTAAAGATTACGTAAAAGCCCCGCTCTCAACTTCGAGAGCGGGGCAAGAAGTTCATGCCGAGTCTGGCTCGTTTTAACTGTTTTATCATTCTACTCATTATAAAACAAACGGGCTTCTTCCGTTTGAAAGAAGCCCGTTGAAATTACCCCACAATAGCTTAGATATAAAAATCTACCGCTTTGCCCAGCGAGTATTCCAGCGCCGAGCGAATGATCTCGGCATACGTCGGATGGGCGTGGATGATCTCGGCCACATCGTGAATATCCGACTTGAGCGCGATCATATTCGCCAGTTCCTGCATGATTTCGGAAACGCCATGTCCAATCGCCTGGGCGGCTACGACGCGGTCATCCTTAATCCACAGTTTCAGGAAGCCATCCGTAAAGTCTTCAATGCCAGCGCGCAGGTTGGCCGTAAAAGGCACCTTGACTACCTGGACACCATCCAGATTTTCCGGCACCGTACCCACGCCCACGATTTCGGGCAGACTGTAAATCACCGCCGGGATGACGTCGTAATCCATCTCGCGCAGCGGCTGGCCAGGCTTCGCCATGATGTTCTCGGCAGCCACAATGCCCTGCTGAATGCCGACATGCGCCAGAATGGATTTCCCGGTAGCGTCGCCTATCGCCCAGATCCCGGGCACATTGGTCTGCTGGAAATCGTTCACGTTCACCCCGTGACGGGTATATTCAATCCCCAAAGCGTCATACGATTCTTCATGAACCACCGCCAAACGGCCGATAGCGATCAGGGTCATGCTGCATTCCACCTTTACCTCTTCACCGGTCTTCTGATTTTCCGCGGTCAAAACACCGTCTTTAACAGAAAGCACCTTGTGGGAGGTTAGAATACGGACACCGTTCGCCTCCATCAATTCCGTGATCTTGGCAGAAATATCCTCATCCATACCCGCCAGCACGCGGTCCAGAAACTCCACCACCGTCACCTGACTGCCCAGGTTGGAGAAAATGGTCGCAAACTCCAGGCCAATCACCCCGCCGCCAACGATGGTCAGCTTCTCGGGGCGCTCCTCAATCGTGATCAACCGGTTGCTGCTGACGATGGACGGATCGTTCCTGTCCACAAAACCAGGAATAAGCGGCTTGGAGCCGGTGGCAATGATGATATGCTCCGTTTCCAGCAGCTCTTCGCCCCCGCTGTAATCCATCGTTTCGCCCTCATGGTTAAGCTTGCCCTTCAGCACGCGCACCTTGCCGGGCGCAACCATCTGCGCTTCCCCCTGGAAAAGGTCGATCTTGTGATGGAGCAGCAAGTCAGTGATCGCCTCGCGGGTTTGCACCACAACCTCATTCCGCCGGGCAGCCACCCGCGCAAAATTGATCTGGAAATCCGACACATCTACCCCATATTTATAGCTGTCCTTCACCTCGCGGGCAATCTTCGCAGACTCAATCATCGCCTTGCTGGGCGTACAGCCCCAGTTGGTGCAGATCCCGCCGATGTAGTCACGTTCTACCAACGCCACCCGGCCGCCAAGCTGGGCAATGCGCACCGCTGCGCTGTGGCCCGAAGGCCCGCCGCCAATGATCACCGCAGTATATTTCTTCATTTCTTTCTCCTTTTTTGCAAGCACACAATCGCAAGATGTATATATGCGATAAATATTGTCTTATATAAAATATTATATCGCATTCCTGTCAATTGTGGGAGTGGATTTTCGGGAGAACGTGTCGCGGCAGAAGATATTTATTCCAACGAATTCCAAAGGTTGGTGTCTTGCTGCCGCCGCGCACCCTCACCTTTTTCGTTTTGGTAACAACCCCTCTGGGCATCAAAAATATCCGGAATAAAAAATTCTTACATCTCAGGGATTACATCCTCTACCGCTTGCTGGGAGAGGACAGACAAAGTCCCCGTTTATCAGGGATTTCAACGCAAAGCATTGAAATCAGGCGAGGGTATGCACCATCCGGAAAATACGCTTACCCCCTCAGCTGTTGTCATTAAAGTGATTGAAATAGATGCCAGCAGGGGGTCACCCCTCCCTGGAACGCTGACCGGCGGACTTGAGTAGAATTTCCTGTGCGTTGCGCGCGGTGCGCTCAGAACGCGGCTTCAAATGCCGGCTGCCACCGTCTGGCAGCATGATCCGTGCTTTAACATTATCTTCCATCAATGTCTTCAAAATATAGGTGCGGATGCGGCGCGTCAGCTTGGTATCCTCCACCGGGAAAAGCACCTCCACCCGGCGGTTAAGATTGCGCGGCATCAGATCGGCGCTGCCCAGGTAGATCTTCGGCTTGCCGCCATTGCGGAAATAATAGATGCGGCTGTGTTCCAGAAAACGCCCCAGCACACTCACCACACGAATGTTCTCGCTCATTCCCTTGATGCCTGGGCGCAGCGAACAAATTCCACGCACGATCAAATCAATCTTCACGCCAACCTGTGAAGCCTGATATAACAATTTGATCAGCGGCGGATCGACCAGCGAATTCATTTTGAAGATAATATGTCCGCGCTCGCCTTTCTGCTGCACCGCCATCTCATGCCGGATCAGGTTCTCAAACTCACTACGCAGATTGATCGGCGCCACCAGCAGCTTGCGGTAATCCTCTTTCAACGAATAGCCGGTCAAATAATTGAACATATCCGTGCAATCAGCGCCAATTTCTTCGTCGCAGGTGAACATGCCCAAATCTTCATATAACTGGGCGGTGATGTGGTTGTAATTACCCGTGCCGAGATGCACATACCGGCGGATATGATCGCCTTCCTTACGCACCACCAGGGCGATCTTGCAATGCGTTTTCAGCCCCACCAGCCCGTAGGTCACGTGCACGCCTTCCTGCTCCAGCATCCGGGCCCAGCCGATATTAGACTCTTCATCAAAGCGCGCCTTCAACTCCACCAGCACAGCCACCTGCTTGCCATAGTCCCGGCGGGCTTCCAGCAGGGCCTGCACCACCGGGGAATTCTTGCCCACACGATACAGGGTCTGCTTGATCGCCAGCACCTGGGGATCTCGCGCTGCTGCCCGCAAAAATTCCACCACCGGGGTAAAAGACTCATAAGGATGGTGCAGAAGAATATCCTTTTTGCGGATTCTGGAGAAAATGCTCACGCTGGGGTCTTCCAGCGCCTTGCGCAAAGGCGGGGGTACAGCGGGCACAAAAGGACGGTACTTCAAATCATACCGATCCACCTTCCCCAACTGCATCAGATCACCAAAGCTAAGCGGGGTATCCATGAAATACACATCTTTGGGATCCATTTCCAGGTTCTCTTCGAGGATCTCGCGAATGTAATCTGGCATGTTCTTGTTGACCAGCAAACGCACCACCCGCCCAAAACGGCGCTTGCGCACGTTCTCCTCCATCGTTTCCAGCAGATCAACCGCTTCCAGTTCCTGGATTTCCAGGTCAGCATTGCGGGTAACATGGAAAGGATGCGCTTCGATAACTTCCATCCCGGGGAAAAGGTCGTCCAGGTTCGCCATGATCACCTGGCTGTTCCACACGAAATAATGATTGTATGGCACCGTACCGTCCTTGCGCACGCCGCCTGAAGAACGCTTGATCGGCACCAGTTGCGGCAGCGTCGCCGGCACCTTGACCCGCGCAAAATGATGAATGCCCTCGCGATCGCTGATCAGCACCGCCAGGTTGAGGCTCAGGTTTGAAATATGAGGGAAAGGATGACCAGGGTCAAAGGCCAGCGGTGTCAGCACCGGGAAAACGACCTCATCAAAATAATCATCCACGGATGCGCGTTGTTTATCATTCAATTCATCGTAATTGAGGATATGAATGCCGGCATCATCCAAAGCGGGTTTCAACACCTCATGGAAATAAATCCGCACCTCTTCCATCAATATTCTCGCCTGTTTACGGATCTCAGCCAGCTGCTCGGCAGGGGTAAGCCCATCCACCGAGAGGTCTGTCATGCCGGTTACATGCTGGATAATCAGGCCCCCTACGCGCACCATGAAGAACTCATCCAGATTCGAACCAACGATGGCGAGAAATTTCACCCGCTCCAGCAGGGGATTGCTCTCGTCTTTGGCTTCTTCAAACACGCGCCGCTGAAACTGGAGCAGACCCATCTCCCGGTTAATATAATTAACGGGGTTATCCAGATTTTCGGCATCAAACGGGATTTTCGGAGCATTTGCCATGATTCCGGCCTTTATCTTTTTCACCCTGTTGCACAACAGGGTTTTCATTGAATTGTTTTAACTATACAATAGGGAATAGACAGCGTCAACTGGAGAGTGTGAATATGAACAAAAAACGACTGCTCACCATCTCGGCTGCGATCGTTCTCATCGTGGCAGCAGTTCTCACCATCTTGCACCTACGAGAGCAAGCGCAATGGGTCACCTTCGTTGAATGCGAGACTTCCGGCGGCACGGCCTGGCCGGTAGACCTCTTCCATCCCGACATCTGCCCCGACTGCGCGGCCTACCGCGAGTGCGAGAGTGCCCACAACGACTACACGCAAGAGTGTCCCGTATGCTACGGCCCGTGTCAGGAATGTCAGGCGCAGTACGATTGGCTGGCATCCTGCCCGCAGTGCAATACCACCTGCCGTGAATGTGAGAACAAATACCTGCACAATTTCAAGGACGAGGCAGAACGATTCCATCTCTGCCCGGACTGCAAGCTGTGTGAGGACTGCCGCGAAGAGATCCATACCAGGATCAGAAACTGTCCTCCCTGTGTGGCATGTGAGCAGTGCAAGGAAGAGAACAAAAAGTACGAAGATATTCGTGACGTGTGCCCTGCAGTTGTGCCCTGTGGTGAATGTATGGAAGCGATGGGCATGTACCCTGACAAATGTCCGGGAGGGTTGGAAAAGATTGGCAATGTCTCCGACGCATCGATGTGGTTCACGTGCTGCAAGTAACAGGCTGTAGATTTAACGACTTTCATCGAAGGAAAACTATGGAGCCTTACAGTGATTGAGGTTAAGCCAGTTGACCACCATGATCCCGCAATGGCGGCAGCTATCCATGCTGTCCAGATGGCAGCTTACACCCAGGAAGCCCGCTTGCTTGGCGCCAGGCAGTTCCCGCCGCTGGAGCGTACAGTTCGCGATATTCAAATATCTACCGAGAACTATTTCGCAGCTTTCGATAATAAGATTCTGGTCGGGGTGGTCAGCCTGGGGCCGGGTGAAGACCCCAAGGTAAAGAATATTGCCTCGCTGGTCGTAACCCCCGCAAGGCAGCGGGAAGGAATAGCAAACCTCCTGTTACAAATGGTGCTTGAGCAGTACGGCGCTGGTCCAATCACAGTGCAAACGGCAGCAAAGAACCTGCCTGCCCTCGAATTGTATGCAAAGTTTGGATTCGTCGAATGCAAACGCTGGTCTGTGGGCGCAGAAGCCCTGGAACTGGTAAGATTGCATCACCCTGGAACCTCGAAAAAATAGCCTTTCTAGGCGGTAAACAGGTATCCTTATCAAGGATTGGAGCACAATAATGAATGAGCAACTGGAACGCAACAAGAATACAGCAATGGCCTTTTATGACCTGATGTTTAATCAATGCAAGCCCGCCGAGGCCATCGAGAAATATGCCGGTGAGGTGTATATCCAGCACAACCCCCACGTCGGCGATGGCAAGGAAGCCTTCATCGCCTACTTCAACAAAATGGCAGAAGAATATCCCGGCAAGCGTGTGCATTTCAAACGCGCTATCGCTGAAGGCAACCACGTTGTTTTACACTGCCATCAGGAATGGCCAGGAGATCAAAACTATGCAGGCATGGATATCTTTAGGCTGGATGAAGCAGGCAAAGTTGTCGAGCATTGGGACGTTCTCCAGGTAATACCGGAAGCGTCGAAGAACGACAATACGATGTTTTAATTGAAGATGTTCCACAATTGGTGTGGCTATTGTGAATACACTAATACTCGGGAAATCTCATACATTAATGGTGGCTGTATTCAAAGATCTGTATGGCAATCGCTAGGATTTGTTACAACTGAATGAGGATCATCCATTGTGTAATCGTTGAATCATGGCGAGCTCATTCAAAACCATTGTTTCACGTACAAGGCCGCAAAATACACCCCTTCTAACTTTCCCCAAAAAACAAGTGTATTGACCGGGGAGATAGGTAACACAAATTCGGAGACATACATAATAATTGGTAAATATTGTGATTTCCTGACGCGGGTGGCGGACAGGTTGGAAACCTGTCCTTACAACAGATCATCAGGGACTTTAGCCAAAGGCAGGTTGAAATTGAATTTGCGGAGCTGGCGAGGCATGCCTCGCCAGCTCCTGTCTAGAGATCTCCACAATATGGGTATTAACCAATTTATGTTCACCTCAATAGTAAGGGGTAAACGTCAACCGCCCGACAGCCAACGGCCGCCGGGCGGTACTTCCAGGACGCGGAAGTCCAAAACAAAATTATTCGGTGCCCTGCAAACGAGGATCAAGGGCATCGCGCAAGCCGTCACCGAGGAAGGTAAAGGCCAATACCACCAGGGCCACACAGATGGCCGGGGCCAGCAGCACCCAGGGCTGGGCATTGATCGCCGACTGGCCGTCCAGCAGGAGGGACCCCCAACTGGTGATGAAGATGTCATTCGGGTTGGTCGAAGGCCGCAGCCCCAGACCAAGATACCCCAGGATAGCTTCGGTGATGATCATCGCCGGAATGGTGAAAGCGGTCTGGATGATGACCGGTCCCAGACAGTTCGGCAGAATATAGCGGAACATAATATGCAGGTCACTTGCGCCGAGGCAGCGCGCCGCCTCGATATATTCCTTCTCCTTGATCGAGAGTACCTGCCCGCGCACGATGCGCGCCACGGCCACCCAGTTGATCAGTGACAGTGCACCAAACAGCAGGAACAGGCCATTCAGCATCTTGCCAATCGCCGTATCCCGCAGCGAGATCATGATGATGATGAAGAACAGCAGATCCGGGAAAGCATACACCACATCGGTAATCCGCATCAGGAGATTATCTACCCGTCCGCCGATATAGCCAGCCGTCAGCCCCATCAAAATGCCGACCACCAGAATGATCGCCGTGGGGAAGAACCCCACCACCATCGACACCCGCGCCCCATAGATCACGCGGCTGAGAATGTCCCTGCCCAGGGTGTCGGTGCCGAGGAGAAATTCGCGCTCCGGGTTCAGCCCGTTTGGGCCTTCTTCAATAAAGACCGGGGGCAAAAACCCCTTGCCGCCGTGAATCTCGATCGGGCTGTAGGGTGCGATCTGTTTGGCAAAAATTGCCACAATCGCAAAGAAAACGATGATCACCAGCCCCACCATGGAAGCCTTGTTGCGCATCAGGCGATACCATGCGTCCGCCATCAGATTGCGCGACTGGGTTTTCATCTCCAGGCTGGCGATTTTGGAAGCCTGTTCTTTCGTAGTTAGTTGTTGTGCCATGATTTCACCTCAGTCCGACAGCCGGATGCGCGGATCCAGGAATACATATACAAAATCCACGCTCAAATTCGCCAGGGCTACCAGCACAGCATACAAAATGGTCGTACCCATGATCATCGAATAGTCACGCTGCCCAATCGCGGTAACATAAGCCCGGCCCATGCCGGGGAAGCTGAACATCGTCTCGATGATAAATGAACCCACTACCAGCCCGGCCAACGACGGACCAAGGATGGTCACTACCGGGATCAGGGCATTCCTGAACATGTGGCGGGTGATCACCAGTCGCTCTTTCAGCCCTTTGGCGCGTGCCGTGCGCACATAATCCTGGCGCAGCACTTCCAGCATGGAAGCGCGGGTCATGCGCGCTGTCCGCGCCAGGGTATTGAAACCCAGCACCACCGCCGGCAGAATCCACACGTCAAACTGATCCCACGAAGTCGGCACAATGCTCACCAGATGCAGCCATGAGGCAAAGATGATGATCAGAAAAATGGCAATCACAAAATTTGGCACCGAGACGCCCAGCGTGACGATGAACAGACTGGCATAGTCAATGATCGAATTGCGCTTCAGGGCCGAAATAACCCCGACCGGCACCCCCACCACAACCGCCATCGTCAACGAGATCAGCGCCAGGCGCATGGAGTAGCCGAACCGGCTGTACCAAAAGTTCTTGTCCGTCGGCGGCTTAAAAAGGATATCCTGTACGGTGCGTCCGCGCTGGCGATAGGACGGCCCAAGATTACCGCAAATAATGCCGCAAACAAAATCCCCGTCTTTATCCGTATCGCCAATCATGTAGGCCATATACTGGCGCCACATGGGTTTATCCAATCCATAATACTCATTCAGTCGTGCCTGCGTGATCGCATCCACCTGACGCGCATTGGGATCACGGTCCCACGGGCCGCCGGGGGCGGAGTGCATCAGGAAAAAGGTGATCGTAGAAACCACCAATATCACCGGCACCATCCATAACAATCGTTTAATCAAATACCGTAGCATCATCCTGTCCTGGAATTGTGGTTTTCAGGTTGGCTGGCCCGTGGGCCAGCCAACCCGATTCCCGCACCATCATGCGATGGCAGCGGGGTGATTAATGATCTTCGACGGTAATCGTCAGCGGCATGAAAGTGCCGGGCCAGTCAGCGTCCTGTGCGGTCACGGTGATTCCCTTGACCCACGGCTTGACCAGATAGGTCTCGGCACGGTTCCAGATCAAGCCAGCCGGAACCAGATCGATCAACATGTCCTGAGCTTCCTGTTCGAGACGCAGGCGCTCTTCGTAATCCATGGTAGCGTCAGCGGTAGCCATCAACGCATCCAGTTCGGCGTTGCTGAAAGCAATGCGCTCGCCGAACGCACCGGTGCGCCAGTAAGTACCCAGCCAGTTTTGGGGATCGGGATAGTCCGAGCACCAGCCGAGGATATAAACCTGCGGAGAGGTCTCGCGATCTTTCGTCAGGGCTGTGTAGGTAGTCGGCTCAACCGGGTTCAAAGTGATCT
This sequence comes from uncultured Anaerolineaceae bacterium, assembly GCA_964447155.1. Taxonomy (GTDB): domain Bacteria; phylum Chloroflexota; class Anaerolineae; order Anaerolineales; family Anaerolineaceae; genus SMBSF63. Next base: position 33,857 of record CAYURM010000007.1, on the reverse strand, counting down.
CCATATTGAAAATACCGCTCCACTGGGCCGACAGCCATTCAAAGCGCGTGCGGTTGCGAGGATTATCAGCGAAAGTCAAGGTAACCGGTGGCAAAGCATCCGTGCTGCCATAGGAGGAATCAGCAATGGCTTGCAGGGCGGCTTCAGGATCGTAACCCCAGCGGGTTTCGCCTTCCTTGTGACCAGGAACGCCCTTGGGAATCCAGGTCAGAGTCGGAACGCCAACACCCTTCAACACATCGCGCACCCAGGCATCGCGGTCAATCGCATAGGCGAATGCTTCGCGGACTTTGGGATCATTGAAAGGTTCTTTCTCGTGGTGGAACATGGCGCCAAAGGTGCAGGTGCCAGGGAACATGACCATCTCTTCGCTCAAAACCGGGTCATTCTGAATCGTCTGGAAATCTTCCACACCAAAAGCGAAGATGTCCATCTCGTCATTCTTGTATGCTTCAAAAGCCACAGCGGAATCCGTAATGTAATGGTATTCCAGCATGTAAGAGGGCTGACCATCCCAGTAATAGGGATTCGGCTCAAACAAACCTACTTCGTTCAGTTCCAGTTTTGCGAGATTGAACGGGCCGTTGCCAATATGATTGGAGGCTTCCAGCCACCAGATTTCAGGATCGGTTTCGATGATCTCCTGCCTGGCGGGGAAAGCCACCCACAAACCGGCGATATAGGCAAAATACGGTGCGGGCTGTTCCAGTTCGACCTTCAGGGTGAGGCAGTTGGCATCGTCATAACTGGTGCAGCGGTTGCCATCTTTATCAAAAGCCTGAACCATGACCTGGTCTTCCAGCGCCTTCAATTCTTCTTCTGACAGGGCTTCAACATCGGCGCTGCGGTAGGCAACAGCGTTCTTGATATCATCCGTGATATAGGCATACTCCCCAGCAGTGTAGGGGTTGATCGTGCGCTTGAAGGCATACTCGAAACGCAGCGCATTCAACAACGAGCCGTCCGCATATTTGAGACCTTCGCGCAGGTTGAAGACAACCTCGGTACCGTCCTCGTTGAATTCCCAGGACTCTGCGGCAGCCGGAACAACTTCCAGGTTCTCGTTCAGGCGGGTGAGGCCTTCATACATCTGGCGCAGGTGGGAAATCTCGTTGTTAAACGAGGATTTCTGAGGGTCAATCATATCGGGGAAGCTGGTCAGGTTGACCCGCAAAACCGGCAGATCATCCGGTACTGCCGCTTCAGCAGCCGGCGCTTTCTCGCCGTCACCCGCTGCGGGGGCATCAGCAGCAGGCGCATCCGCCGCAGCTTCCGGCGCAGCGGGCGCCGGCTGGCAGGCGCCCAGCAGCATACTGGCAACCAGCAGAACAGCAGACAAAACATAATACTTTTTCGAGTTCATTTTTTCTCCTTCTCTACATCAAAGTAAGTTTTTCGACAGCAGGGGACTGCTGTACTTCACAGAATAAAACAGGGATACGACACCTCCTTCTCTTCTTTCTGAAATGACAGCGAGTGCTGCTCAACCTGCAAAATGACAGGCAGCCCAATGTCCCGGGGAAACCTCCCGAAATGCAGGCCGTTCCGCCGCGCAAATTTCAGCTGCCAGGGGACAGCGCGTTCGAAAGCGGCAGCCCGAAGGGGGATTGACCGGTGAAGGGACATCTCCGGTCAGGATAATGCGCTCGCGTTTCTTCTCAATTTTTGGATCCGGGATCGGCACAGCTGAAAGCAGTGCCTGGGTGTAGGGATGCTGCGGGTGTTCATACAATTCCGTGCGGTCTGCCAGCTCCACGATCACGCCCAGATACATCACCGCCACACGAGTGCTGATGTGCCGCACCATCGACAGGTCATGGGCAATGAAAAGATACGTCAAACCAAGCTTTTCCTGCAAATCTTCCAGCAGGTTGACCACCTGCGCCTGAATGGAGACATCCAGCGCCGAGATGGGTTCATCGCAAACGATCAGATCCGGGTTCAGCGCAAGCGCACGGGCAATCCCAATGCGCTGACGCTGTCCACCGGAAAATTCGTGCGGATAGCGGTTGATAAACGCGGGGTTCAGCCCGACCATTGCCAGCAATTCTTTCACCCGGGATTCAATTTCATTGCGGGGAAGCAAGCTGTGAATGCGGATCGGATCGCCGATTGTTTCGCTGACCGTCATGCGCGGGTTCAGACTGGCATAAGGGTCCTGAAAGATCATCTGCATTTTCTGACGCAGCCTGCGAATTTCACCCTTTGAGGCACCCGTCAGATCAGTGCCGGCGTAGATCACCTTCCCTGCGGTTGGCCGGTACAATTGCAGGATAGAACGCCCGGTAGTGGACTTGCCGCAGCCAGACTCACCCACCAGCCCCAGGGTCTCTCCCTGATACACGTCAAAGGAAATATCATCCACAGCGCGCAGCTGCCTGATTTCCCGCCCCAGGAGCTTGCCCTGTACCACCGGAAAATATTTTTTCAATCCTTCTACATGCAGCAACACCTGTTTTTCCATCATGCGCGCTCCTTTCCCGTAGCCGGGTCTACCCAGCAAGCGGCATAATGATCCAGCCCCACAAATTGCAGCGGGGGATTTTCCTGCAAACAGCGGTCAACGCGGTAAGCGCAGCGCGGCGCAAACGGGCAGCAGGTTGGCTTTTCATACAGCACCGGTGGCAGGCCATCGATCGAGGCCAATTTCTGGTGCTGCTCGATATCCAAACGCGGCAAACTGCCCAACAGCCCTATTGTGTATGGGTGTTGGGGGTTCGCATACAACTCATCTACAGTGGCCTGCTCAACGATATAACCGCCGTACATCACATTCACCCGTTGGGCCAACCCAGCCACCACCCCCAGGTCATGGGTAATCCAGATGATCGCCATGCCAAGTTTGTCCTGCAAGCGATTTACCAGATCGATGATCTGCGCCTGAATGGTGACATCCAGCGCGGTGGTTGGTTCATCGGCAATGAGAATGGCAGGGTCGCAGGTGAGCGCCATGGCGATCATTGCCCGCTGGCGCATCCCGCCGGAAAACTGGTGCGGGTAATCATTCAACCGCTGGCGGGCATTGGGAATGCCGACCAGCTCCAGCACCTCGGCACCGCGGTCCCAGGCTTCTTTCTTTGTCATCTCCAGATGTGTTTCCAACGGCTCGGCAATCTGCCGGCCAATGGTCAATACGGGGTTAAACGATGTCATCGGATCCTGAAAAATGATGCTGATATGCGACCCGCGCACCCGGCGCAGTTCGTCATTCGACATCTTCAGCAAGTCCTGGCCGTTATACAGCGCCGTCCCGGCAACCACTTCACCGGGCGGGGTGGGGATCAACCCCAGCATGGACATCACGGTCACGCTTTTGCCGCAGCCGCTTTCGCCAACAACCCCCAGGGTTTCGCCTTCCTTCAAACGAAAAGACACGCCGTTAACGGCGTACACAACGCCTTCCCGCATACGGAATTGCGTCTCCAGTCCTTCGACTGCCAATAAATCTTCCATGCACCATCCTCCGCGTCCTGTGACACAAAACCGGATTGGTTTTGCTTTTCCAAGCATAAGAAAAAAACGCAGTTTATACGCCACCCAACCAGACGAAGTTAATACTGACCAATGAGCGGGTGTTATTCCTGGCCTGCGGGACAGCTCTGTACCTGGTCAAAAGGATAGTATTATCTTTCTGGATAAGGGCAAAATCAGGGTTTTGTTCTATAATGAATTTACGCTTTATGATGAAGCACACAATTTGAAATACTTTTCTTGCACCTTCGCACAGCGGACCTTGCGTGAAATGGTTTTTCCAAACCGCCAAGGTGTTCGGATCAGCATTTTTATTCCACTTCCAGGACAATCCGCGGAACGCCGTGAACCAGAAAAAACGACACCCCGTCATCTCGCATCTTGCCTTGCTGCTCGTGGCCTTTTTCAGCCTCGCGAGCAATATCCTGCCTGCCCATGCCGGCCGGGTACAAGCCAACCTGCAACGCGTGCAGCCACAAACATCGGCAGAAACTATCCGCTTTGAAAACCTTTCCGAAAATGATGGCCTCTCCAACAATCAGGTACAGACCATTCTGCAGGATCAAAACGGCTTCCTGTGGTTCGGCACACAGAACGGGTTAAATAAATACAACGGCTATGAGTTCACCGTTTACCAGCAAACCATCAATGATCCCGCTTCCATTGCCAGCAACCACATCACCGCACTTTTTGAAGACAGCCAGGGAATTTTATGGATTGGCACCGATATCGGTCTGGAACGCCTTGACCCCCGCACCGGAATATTTTCCCACTACCAGCACAATGCAGATAACAACAAGGGCTTCAACGGTACCCGCGTCCTGTCCATCACAGAAGACCATGACGGCAACCTGTGGATCGGCACCAACAATGGCGGGCTGAACCGTTTCGATAAAAACACCTACCTGTTCACCAATTACCGGCATAAGATCAATAACCCCGATTCGCTCAGCAGTGATTATGCGCGAACGGTACTGCAGGACAGACAGGGGAACATCTGGGTCGGCACCAATATGGGGCTTGATCTCCTCGATCAGGAAAACGACCGTTTCATCCATTACGACTACAATGCCCTGGAACCAGGCGCAATCAGCAAAGGCGCTGTAAGTGCGCTGACGGAAGACAGCCAGGGCATCTTGTGGATCGGCACAAGCGAAGGCAGAATCAATCGTTTTGACCCGCGTCGACAGACATTTTCATCATATACATTTCATGCAGACAGTGAAATTTCCGCCGTCAATGACGTTGTTTGGGATCTTGATTTTGATCAGCGCGGTGACCTGTGGATTGGCGCCAGCAGCGGCCTGTATCGCTTCCAACCCGGCAGCGGAGAGATGGAACGCATCAACCATCTGCCCAATGACCCCGCCAACCTCGTTAACCCCCTCATCTCCTGCATCCTTGAAGACAAAATCGGGATGCTCTGGTTTGGTGGCGGCCTGCAGGGAGTCAATAAATTCCATCCCGGAAACAGCTTCTCCCTTTTCCAGCACGAACCAGACAACCCCAACAGCCTCAGCAGCAACCCGGTCTACGCCCTCTACCAGGACAATCAGCAATCCGTATGGATTGGCACGTATGGCGGCGGGCTGAACAAACTGGACCCCGACAGGGAAAATTTCCAGACCTTCTTGCATACTCCCAACACAGAGAACGTCATCAGCGGCAATGAGATCAGCGCCATCCAGCAAGACCGCTCTGGCTATCTATGGGTAGGCACAGTCTTCAACGGCCTGAATCGTCTTGATCCCGACACGGGTGAATTTATCCACTACATCCACGACCCGGAAAACAGGGGCAGCTTGAGCCAGAACCACGTCACCACCCTGCTTGTAGACAAACTCAACCGGATCTGGGTCGGCACGTTTGACAACGGCCTCAACCTGCTCGACCCCGGCAACGGAGCCTTCACCCACTACTGGTTCACCTCCAGCGATTATTTTGGCATGACCGACAATCACATCACCGCCCTCTACCAGGACAGGGAAGGGTTTCTCTGGATCGGCACCTGGAAAGGCATCTCCATTCTTAACCCGCAAACCGGTTTGTTTACCCGGTATCAGCATAATCCATTGCATCCAAATAGTCTCAGCAATGAAGTCGTCCTTTCCTTTTACGAAGATCCACTGGGGAAAATGTGGATTGGCACCAATGGCGGCGGTCTCAATCGCTTTGACCGTGAATCCAAATCGTTCCAGGCCTACACGGAAGAACACGGTCTGCCAGACAACACCATTTACGGAATCCTCGGCGGCCCGGACGGCGAATTGTGGCTGAGTACCCGCCGCGGCATTGCCAGTTTTGATCCCCTGACCAAAACCGTACGCAGCTATGACGTACAGGACGGCCTGCAGGGCAGCGAATTCAACCCCGGCGCTTCCTTCCAAAGCAGGACCGGAGAAATGTTCTTCGGCGGATCGAAAGGCTTTAACAGTTTCTATCCCCGCCAGGTGCGCTCAAACCCCTATGCCCCTCCCATCGTGATCACCAATTTCAGCACCCTTGACCGCAGTGTGCAGCGCGACATTACCCGCAACACCAGTTTTGAATTAACCTCCCGGGATTACTTCATCGCCTTTGAATTCGCTGCCCTGGACTTCACCGCCCCCGAAATGAATGAATACGCCTACAAACTGGAAGGGGTCGATGAAGACTGGATCTATACCCGCCCCACCCGCCGTCTGGAACCCCACACCAATATTCAGGAAGACGACATTGAGCGCAGCTGGTATTACACCGGTTCGCGGCGTTACGTCAGCTACCATGATCTGAAAGCCGGTGAGTATGTCTTCCGTGTGAAAGGCAGCAATAACGATGGCGTATGGAACAACGAAGGCATTGCCATCACCATCAATGTCCCTCCGCCCTTCTGGCAGACGCCGGTTTTCCTCATCAGCAGCCTGCTCTTCATCGGTGCGGTTGTTGTAACCGGGTACATCTTCCGCACACGCAGCATCGCCCGCCAAAATCGTGAACTGGAAGACCAGATCGAAGAACGTACCTCCGAGATTGAACAACGCCGGCAGGTAGCCGAAGGCCTGCGTGATATCCTCGCCATTATCAACTCCAACCAACCCCTGGATGAGATCCTGCACCATATTGTTGTGCAAGCCAACAGTCTGCTCGACTCGGATGCCTGCGTGCTATACAGTTTCGACCTGGCCAATGAAACCGTACACATCGAATCCCATCACAAGCTGCCAGAGGCCCTGGCGATCATTACAGATTTCCCCCTCTATCAGGGAAAGGCCAATCAAGCCCTGCTCAACCGCCAGCCCTATGTTGAGACCTACCTGATGGGCACCATCCAACCCGTCATGCAGTCTGCCCTCGGGCTTGCACCCCAATGGCAGAAATGGCAGACCATTATCCGCAACCACTACAACGCCTACATGTCCGTGCCCATCATCGTGCGGGATGAAGTCTTCGGCTGCTTCACCTTCTACTACCACCAGGTGGAATATCTCGCCGGACACGAACAGGAAAAAATCGAACTGGCCGTGGTCTTTGCCGACCAGGCGGCCCTCGCCATCGAAAACGCCTTCCTGCGTTCCCAGGCCGAGCAAAACGCCATCGCCGCTGAACGCAACCGCCTGGCCCGCGACCTGCATGACGCCGTCACCCAGACGCTTTTCTCTGCCAGTCTGATCGCCGAAGTCCTGCCCCGCATCTGGGAAAAAGATCAGAACGAAGGCGGCCGGCGGCTGGAGGAACTGCGCCAGCTTACCCGCGGCGCCCTCGCCGAAATGCGCACCCTCCTGCTGGAACTGCGCCCCGCCACCCTGGTGGAAAGTGATCTGGGCGAACTGCTCAAACAGCTCAGCGAAGCATTTGCCGGGCGGACACGCATCCCCGCAAAATTACACATCACCGGACATTGTCAACTACCTCCAAACGTCAAGATCGCTATTTTCCGCATCGCCCAGGAAGCCTTGAACAATACCAGCAAGCATTCCGGCGCATCTGAGGTTACAATATCTTTGGATTGTGATGAAAATTGGGTTAAACTTATCGTGACAGATAACGGGGTTGGATTTGAACAAAATCAACGCATCCCCGATCATCTGGGATTAACGATCATGCAAGAGCGTGCCGAAGCAGTCCATGCCAGGATCACAATTCAAAGCCGGCCAGGTGAAGGAACGCAGGTGTTGGTAGAATGGAACAGAAGCGGGAGCGAATAAGATGAGTGAACAGGATTTGATCAAAGTATTGATCGTTGACGATCATGCCGTCGTGCGCAGTGGTCTGAGTGCTTTTCTGATGGTATTCGACGATCTGGATCTGGTGGGTGAAGCAGGCAGCGGCAGTGAAGCTCTGCTCAAATGCGAGCGTCTTAAACCAGATGTGGTACTGATGGACCTGGTGATGCCCGAAATGGATGGCGCAGAAACCACACGCAAAATTCGCGCCAATTGCCCTTCTATCCAGGTGCTGGCGCTGACCAGCTTTAAGGAAGACAATCTGGTGCAGGAAGCCCTGCAGGCCGGCGCCATCGGCTATCTGCTGAAAAACATCTCCGCCAACGATCTGGCCAATGCCATCCGTGCTGCCAAAAAAGGAAAGCCCACCCTGGCGCCGGAAGCCACCCAGGCACTCATCGATAACGCCAAGAAACCCAAACCGGAAGATTTTGGGATGACCCCGCGAGAAAAAGAAGTGCTGGCCCTGATGGTGGCCGGGATGAGCAATCCCCGGATCGCCGAAGAACTGGTCGTCAGCCGTTCAACGGTCAAATTCCATGTCAGCAGCATCCTCTCCAAACTGAACGTGAACAGCCGCACCGAAGCTGTATCTTTTGCCCTGCAAAATAACCTGGTCAAATGACCAGACCTGATTGGACTAAACAATCAGGTCTCAATCCCGCCCATTGCCTGATGCAATCGGCGGGATTTTCATTCACTCTCTGAGCAAGAAAGTCATCATCCTCAGCGGCCGCCTCGAAAACCACCAGCCAGCTCTGCACGGCGGGGTCAATGCCTTCGTTACGAAAAGCAATCCCCACCACTTCGCAGCTCCCCCCTTTTTTCAATGCAGGCAAAAACACCTCCCATAGTGGCAAGCTATAGCATCTAGTGCCTTCCTGAACAGTGTACTAATGAAACAAAACTCACCCGCAGGAGGCACTTCACGCCTTGCCAGCCCCCGCAACGACCTTAAAAACCGCCGCCACACTCCCCACCCCAAAAATTACCAATTTACAACCCATTAACAGTTGATAAATTTCCACCTTTCCAGCCCAAAAAATGTTATCATGAAAACATGGGAAAAACTGCTATGCCCGCTGATCCTGATGACGGGACATTAATGCCATCCGACAACCAATTATTCGATATCTTTCCAGACCCTCTTTTCCTGATCGATGCAAGCAAGGTAAAAGACGATTTGCTGTCCCTGCTTGACTCCGGGGTTACCGATATAGAAGCGTACCTGTGCAAACATCCCCTGGCGATTGTGAAACTTGCCAAAAAAGCAAATTTTCTGAATACCAACCAGGCAGCCGTTGATTTTTATCAGGCACAAAATAAACTGCACCTGTTGAAAGAGATCCGCGACCACAACCCTGAACACTTTCAATTGTCATTTTCTTCAGATCTGCAAACTTTTTTTAAAGAGAAGTGTCCGCTGGAAATCCGCTTGAATTACAACACCTACAATGGCAAACCGTTGCACCTCAAGCTGAAAATTCGCTTCATGGATCAGGATTCCCCCTCCTTCGAGCGCATCCTTCTCATAATCCACGATATTACCGAACAAGTGCAAATCGAAAAAGTGCGCGATGCAATATATAAAATCTCGGAATATACACATGAAGTGCGTGACTTGCAGGAACTGTTCGCCTTCATCCATAAAACCGTAAACAAACTGGTTCTCGCAAAGAATTTTTTCATTGCTATGGCAGATTACGAGAAGGGACTCATAGAATTTCCTTATACGGTTGATGAATATGATGACCGCCCTGAATCCTTGCCGCTGGGACAAGGGTTCACCTCCTACGTGTTAAAAACCGGAAAACCGCTGCTGGCAACGCCCGAAGTGGCCGAAACGCTCATCAGGAACGGTGATGTGATTACCCACGGCACGGACAGTGTCGATTGGCTGGGCATTCCCCTGGTCATCGACAAAGACGTCATTGGCGTATTGACCGTACAAACTTATCATAAAAACGAGCGTCTTTCCCAAAAAGACGTGGAGATCCTGCAATTTGTATCCACACAAATTGCCATGGCAATTGACCGTAAAAAAACACAGGAAGAAGTCAGCAAATTCAAAGCCCTTTCTGATTCTGCCAATTACGGCATTTCGATTCTTGACCAAGAAGGCCGCTATATCTATTGCAATACGCACTATGCCCACATGCATGGTGTTGAACCCAAAGACATCCTCAACCGCCGTTTCCCCCTCTTCCAGCGAGTATCAGACTCGGGAGAATGGGATGCCTGGATGGAAACCCTGCTGAACTACGAAGAATCGAATGTGCGCGAAGTAATGCACTTTCACCGTGACGGCCATCAGTTCCCTGTCCTGGTGCATATTGCCCCGATCCGTGACCACAATACCACTCCGCTCTTCACCGCGCTGACGGCGGTGGACATCACCGACCAAAAGCAGCAAAACGAGGTCCTGCGCCGCTATGCTGACCGTCTGGAAGCCCTGCATCAAATTGACCAGGCCATCCTCGAATCACGCTCGCCGCAGCAGCTTGCCGCCGCCGCGATTAGCAATCTGAATAATTTGATCCATCTTGACCATGCCTCCGTCGTCTGGGTACGCGATGACAACAAAATCCCCGAACTGCTGGCTGTCTTCAATCACCCGTCCATTAAAAACACAAAACTTCGTTCGGAGATCGAAAGGCTTTGCCGCGAACTCCCCCTCCCTGCGGCAGAATTGGAACTGTCCGCCAAAACTTTGACCACAACCAACGACCTTTCCTCTCTGGAAGAACTGCTCAAGGACGCTGGCATCCAATATCTGCTTTCTGTTCCCCTGGGGGTGAACAATGAACTGCTTGGTCTGTTAAATCTGGGTACAAAAAAATCTCACCAATCTGCCAGGGGAAACCTGGAAATCGTTCAGGAAGTGGGCCGCATGCTCGCCATTGCCCTGCAGCAATCCAATCTCAACTACAAGATTCAGCAGTTGGCGATCACGGATGACCTGACCGGCATCTGCAACCGCCGCCAGCTGCTCAAGCTGGGGCAGCAGGAATTTAAACGCGCCAGACGCTATGGAAAACCGCTTTCCATGATCATGTTTGACCCGGACAATTTCAAAACCATCAATGATTCGTACGGCCATCTGATTGGCGACGAAGTACTGGTCGAAATTACCCGGCGCTGTGCCACCCAAATCCGGGAAACCGACATCTTTGGCCGTTATGGCGGAGACGAATTTATCGTCATCCTGCCCGAAACCGATATCAAAGACGCCCACCTTGCTGCCAGGCGCTTGTTAAATGCCGTCCACAACACACACTTTCAAACTGAAAAAGGCAGTATCATCTTATCAATCAGCGTGGGAGTTACCGAACTGACGGATGAAGCCGAAGACCGGGAATTGAAAGATCTGGTCAACCGGGCAGATGTTGCCATGTATGCTGCCAAACGCGCCGGCCGCAACCGGATCACCGTGCTGTAAACGCTCCCTCATTCTTACCACCTCTCCCACACGAATATGTCATTGCCAGCCTCTGAAAGAGGCGTGGCAATCTCCTCCACTGCTCAACTTTCCATTTTTGCAACCAAACCCCTTTTTTTGCGTATTAACAAGTAGAAGATAAAATAACTATGCAGCATGCTGTGCTGTTGTAAACGCAGAGGAGGCGTATCATGTTTGGTCTTATCAAAGGCATCATCGAGCTGTTTGTCGGTCTGATCACCGGCATTTTTGGCCTGGTTTTCGGCATCCTGGGTGCAATTTTTGGACTGGTGATGAGCATCATCGGCACCGTGCTGGGGCTGGCCCTCACCGTCGTGCTGCTCGGCGGGCTGGTTTTCCTGCTGGTATTGATTTTCTAACCCCACCCGTCGGCGTCTGAAAACTACGCCCCATCCACACCAATCTCTTCCTTCAGGATACTGACATAAAGCCACCGTGCGTTCATGCTTTATGCAGGGTGCATTCGCACGCCTACGGCGAACGCACCAAAACTCACCTTTAATTTTGAATGGTCCTGAATTGGAACATGAAAAAAGGTGCGTAGCGAACATCGTGTCTGGTAAGGTAAAGCACGCTAACGTACCTACCGATGAGGGTTTAGGGCGCTGTTAAGAGAAACAAAAGGTTCTCCCGCAGTGGAAAACCCACGCGGGAGAACCTCCAATTCAATCGATGAAGGCACCGCTCAGCGCAGCAATTTTTCCACCGCAGCATCCAGCACCGGATCAGCACTGCCCAGCACGCTTTCAGCCGTCACCGGCACAACCACCGAAGGCACCACCCCCACCCCTTCAATCAACAGGGCGCCATCCATCGTCTGCGGCCGGCCGGTGGGGAACTGCATGCTGATCTCATACGGCAGTGTATATTGCCCGCGGCCGACCTCGCCTGCCGCGCCATTGGTCGGGAAACTGCCCACCACCACGGCGCGGTCTTCCATCGTCATCGCATTGGTGAACCATTCACAGGCGCTCACGCAGTCGGGACTGACCAGCACAGCAATCTCTCCTTCATACAACATCGGCGCCGGTTTGATTTTGGACGGATACTGGTTCGCCTCAAATTCACCGGTCAGCGCATTGTAATACAGCGTCTCGGCCACAGTGATCTCTTGATCAAAGAAATAGCCCGCAAAATCCATCGCCAGACCGCCGCTGCCGCCGCTGTTGGTACGCAGATCGAGCACCAGGTCAGTGACCTCATACTCCAGCAAGACCTGAATATATTTTTCCCACAGACGGGCCATCAAGTTGTAGTCGTCAGAGAAGGTATTGATGCGGATATAGCCCACGCCAGAATCAAGGATCTTGGCCTCGATCGGCAGTGCTATCGGATCCTGAGCGTTATACCCCAGCGCCTCAAAAAGCGAGTCATAGTCCACATCGGCAAGCAGAAAATCGGTCTCTTGTGCGCTGCCTGGATTTCTGAAACTTACCGCAACACTTTCCCCCACCGGCATACGCGTCAGGGAAAGTAACTGGCCCTGGCGCCGGCTGTGTGCGGTGGAATATGGACCAAGATAGGGATCCACCGCATCCAGCGCAGCCTGTACAGGCTCTCCATCCCAGGTGAGGATCTCGGCTCCCGGCTCAATCCCGGCTTCGGCCGCGGCATAATACGGGAACACCGTGCTGACGATGACTCTGCCATCGACCAGTTCAGCCAACACCATGCCAAAGCTGCCGCCGTGCTCCTCGTAAAACACATCAGCATTAAAGGTCAGGCCGACATGAGAATCGGGAATGTCATAGGTAAAATCACGCAAGGCGCGATAGAGGGAATCCTCGCTGCTGGCTGCGCTGATAATCGGCGCATGTTTTTCATACAAGGCCTGCCAGTCGATATTCTTGTCCGCCGTGAAAGGATATTCCACCGAGACCTTGGCAAACATGGCATCAAACGCCTCGCCCGGGGTCATCGCCGAGTAATCATTGACCGCCCCTTCGCCCTCGATCAGGGTCATTTGCGGGTTCGCTTCCTTGTACACCCGGAAAGGCTCGGTATTCAAATCAACAATACTGTACCCGGCCGGCACGTCCTGGATCGGGTCATCTTCAGTAAACAGCATCGCATCCTCTCCAAAACCGGAGGGGAAGCTCTGGGCATCATCCGGCGCCCAAATGATCAGGTGGCCGCCGTTGATCTCGTTATCGCGGTCGGGGTCAGTCGTTGTGGAGGCATACGCCGTGGACCAGCCCGTCCCGTCGCGCTCTTCAAGGAACGGCCCGCCCCAGGTATTCGACCAGTAGGCCACCGCAAACACCATCACCCCGCGGTCTTCCTCGCCATCCTGGTCAACATCATGCAGCACAGCCTGCGGCACGGCCGGCAAAGACAGGCTGTATTGCAGCAGTCCATCTTCCACCAGTTCCACCGGCCCGATCGCCTGACCGCTCAGGGCAAAGCTGCGGGTTACATCCCGCGCCAGGAAACCGCTCTGGTCTTCCAGCAGCACAAATGGCTCGGCAATCCCGTCCATAAAGAAAGGGGATGTGAAGGGAATCGTGCCCGTCACCAGCACCGGCTCGTCCGTACCCGCATCGCCAACCGTGGAAGGCGCTGCAATCAGCGGGGTCGGGGTGGATGCGGCCAGCGGGGGAGCCGTCGTGACCGTTTCATTCCTGCCCAACACAGCGTCAAACGCACTGCAAGCCAGCGTAAACACCAGAAAAATACTCAGGAGAACAGCAATTCTTCGTTTCATGGTTTAACCTCTCTGATCAAAATTATCTATAATTCAGCTACCAGTATACATTGTTTTCCATTAATCATGCCGAATGGTTTGATAGATCGGGCGGCCTCCTCGCACCTGATTGCCGGATTGACAAATTTACCCCATCCCCCAATCCCCTGTCTTTCCATTACAATACTGTCAGTCAGACTTCACTACTGCCTTGTATTTCCCCCCTTCATCTGCAATAATTGGAGGAGAAGCGTTATCAAACCTTGCTCAAGGGAAACCGTATGAAAATCACAAAAAAAGCTGCTCGCAGAAACCCATACATCCTCGTCATACTCGGTATGATTTTGCTCAGTTGCGCTATACCCCTCAGTCAGATCAACCCGGCTGCGCCGACGCAGAGCAACCCTGACCCTATGGATCTCACCGAGGCCAGACTGACCAGCATATCTGGCGAGGCACTGGCCCGCCTGCCGGAGCAGGCCGCATTCGGTGCAGTGTCAGAACCCGTCATCCTGCCGGTTAAGAGCCAGGTAAAAACCCTGCAAGACAGCCATGCCCGCCTTGACCTCGCCACCGGCACCATCGTGCGCCTGGGACCCAACACCCTCTTCACCCTGGAAGTGCAGCAAAACGGCGCCGATGGCCTCTTCACCCGCCTCTGGATGGAAACAGGTCAGGTATGGGTGATTCTGAAAGGCGGCACGCTGGAAATCGAGACGCCTTCCGGCCTGGCGGCGGTGCGCGGCTCGTATATCAGCGCCTCCTACAACCCCAACACCCGGTGGATGAGCGTCAACTGTCTGGAGGGTTTCTGCAGCCTGCAAAACAGCAAAGGCCGGGTGGAAATGCTGGCCGGTCAGGCGTCCGACATCCTCGATGTCAACCTGCCGCCGCGCGAGCGGCAAATGGACAACACCGAAGTGCAGAGCTGGCTTTGGAATCACCCCGAAGCAACCCAAGTCATTCCACAGTTGACCCAAACCGTGGCGGCCATGTCCACCATAACCGCTGAAGTCAGCAAAACCGTCAAAGCCCAGACAGAGACCAGTCCTACGGTCACCAGCACGCTCAAACTCAATCCAACCTTCACGTTCACCCCCCCAATCCAGATTACCGCTCTGCCGGCCCCGGCGGTGAGCCTGGTGCGCAATGCCGAATGCCGCGTTGGCCCCGGAACAGCCTATCCCCTCATCGGCAGCATCGCCGCCGGGTGGACGGTGCCCGTGGTGGGCCGCGGCACAGACGGTTCGTGGATCGTGCGCTACCCCTACCAGACCAGCATCGCCTGCTGGATTCCCGCCAATGCCGCCCTCCCCACCAGCCAAAGCGTGTGGAACGTGCCGGTCTATGCCCCGCCCCCCTTGCAGAACCTGACTGCCACACCAGAGCCCAAACCCAGCAAGACCCCCCAGCCCGACTTCACCAGCACCCCTGAGCCGGTTGAACCGTCCAGGACGCCCACCATCACCAATCCCCCTGCGCCCAACTCGCCGCCTATTGTCAGCAATCCCGTCGGCCCAACCGGCAGCATCACCGTCTGCAGCAACCCCTACAGCGTTAAAGCCACCGACCCGGACGGGATCGCTTCGGTTAAGGTGCAGTATGCGATCAACGATTCTTCGTTTAGCGCACCCCGCTATGCCGGCCCGCTCACCACGGTCAGCGGCAATACCTATTCCGGGAACCTGATCCTGTCAGGGACGGCCGCTGCCGATAACGTCTACTGGCGCTTCATCGTCAAGGATACGAGAGGCATGTTCTCTTATTCGTACCCCTTTATGTATGACGACACTGTCGGCTGCCCGTAAGCGATTCTGTGATGAAACATTCCATACCCTCAACCGGTCATCATTGATTTCAATTTCTTCACCCGATATACCGGCCGGCACCCCATCAAGGGCAAAAGCGAACCCGTGGAAATTTACCGGTTGAAAGGACAGCATCATGAAAACCAAAATCGATTGGAAAACCCCCGAACCACGTAAAGGTCTGCTCGGCGAATGGGATACCTTCATCGGCCCCGGCGCCACCCGCGCCGAGACCCTCCTGATCACCGTCTTCGGTCTGCTCAGCGCGCTGGCCCTGTACTGGTATGCCCGTAATGGCGACCTGGGCTGGTGCGACCGCTGCCTGATCTTCGCCCTGCTGCTGGCCTTTGAACTCGGCGGCGGCGTGATCGCCAACGCCTCCTCGGCCACCAAACGCTGGTACCACCGCCCCGGCCAGACCCTCAAGGACCACCTGGGCTTCATCGCCTTCCACGCCGTGCACCTGTTTGTCGTCCTGTACCTCTTCCGCTGGCAGGACTGGCTGTGGGGCGGCGTCTTCTTCGGCCTGTTGATCGGTTCCACGCTCATCCTGGATGCCGTACCCCTCTACCTGCAGCGCCCCGTTGCCACCAGCCTTTATGTGATCGCCCTGCTGGTCAATTTCTATCTGTTACCCCCCACTCCCGGCATGGAATGGTTCATCCCCGTCCTCTTCCTCAAACTCGTCATCGGCCACCTCGTCCAGGAGGAGCCGTATCGGCCGGCGTGATTCGGCATGAATCAAAGTAGTAGAGAACCAACTTCAAATTCACTATTCGCAGGGCGCGTTAGCCGCGCAAGCGGCAACGCGCCAATCATCATGCTCCAATTCGGAACACCAAACACCTTCATACATTAATCACCCTCCTCCCGCAGTTTGGACTTCTCTTAATCCCTCCGGCATATCGGGATAATTTCTTGATCTCCCTCGCACAGCGAACTTCCCTGCGGGAGGACGACTGTTGCATCCTCCCCCAACCCCTGATTGACGAATTGACCGATTGATTATTCTCGTGATTTTCTATATTTTCATTATAAATTTTACATTATACAAGGTGTACTGCCTCAGGCATTGTAGGTCGTCGAAGTGATATCCCCACCCTCACCGGTCCAGTTGGTGTGAAAAAACTCGCCGCGCGGCTGGTCCACACGCTCATAAGTATGCGCGCCGAAGTAATCCCGCTGGGCTTGCAGCAGATTGGCAGGCAGCCGTTCACGGCGGTAGCCGTCGTAAAAGGCCAACGCGCTCGACATGGCCGGCACCGGCACACCCAGCGCCACCGCTTTGGCAATCACCTGCCGCCAGGCTGACTCAGCCTGCTGAACTTGCTCTTTGAAATAGGGCGCGAACAGCAGATTTTCCAACCCCGGATCAGCGTCATACGCTTCCTTGATTTTGTCCAGAAAAGCGGCGCGGATGATGCAGCCCTCGCGCCACAGCATGGCGATCCTGCCGAAATCCAACTGCCAGCCGTATTCCGATCGAGCAACCTTGAAGAGCATATAACCCTGGGCATAGGAAATGATCTTGGAAGCATACAACGCCTCCCGGATCGCATCCAGAAATGCCGCCTTGTCTGCTTCCATCGGGCTGATCACGCTGCCCAGATGTTTGGCTGCCTCTATCCGCTCGTCCTTCAACGCGGAAAGGAACCGCGAGAATACGGCCTCACCGATCAGGGTTAGCGGAGACCCAGCATCCAGCGCGGCCACAGCCGTCCACTTGCCGGTGCCCTTTTGCCCCGCGGTATCCAGAATGGCATCCACCACAAATTCACCGTTCTCATCCTGATAGGCCAGAATATCCCTGGTGATCTCAATCAGATACGAATCCATCTTGCCCTGGTTCCACTCAGCAAAGGCTGCGCTCATCTCAGGATTGGACATGCCCAGCACATGCTTCATCAGGTCGTAGGCTTCGCTGATCAACTGCATATCTCCATATTCGATCCCGTTGTGTACCATCTTCACAAAATGCCCGGAACCTTCCGGTCCCAGCCAATCGCAGCAGGGTGTGCCGTCCGCCACTTTGGCGGCGATATCCTGCAAAATCGGTTTGATAAACGGCCAGGCTTCCTCTGCTCCCCCTGGCATGATCGACGGCCCGAAGCGCGCCCCCTCTTCACCGCCGGAAACACCGGCCCCCACAAAGAGGATCCCCTTTTCTTTCAGTTCATGCATGCGGCGGGTCGAATCGGGGAAATGCGAATTGCCGCCGTCGATGATAATGTCCCCCTCGTCAAGGTAGGGGAGAAGCTGTTCAATGGTTGCATCCACCGGAAAACCGGCTTTGACCATCAGCATCACCTTGCGCGGCTTCTTCAACAAGCCCACAAACTCCTCGATGGTGTGGGCGCCCAAAATATCCCGGCCTATGGCTTCATTTTGCAGAAAGTGATCCACTTTTGAAGTCGTGCGGTTGAACACCGCCACCGTATAGCCCTTGTCATTCATATTCAAGACCAGGTTTTGCCCCATCACCGCCAGGCCAATCAATCCAATATCCGCCTTCTTTTCCATCACAACTCCTTTTTATTCCAACGCCAGGCTGTTAATAATCTCGGCAGCCATTTGCTCCACAACTATATCCATTCTAACCCCATTTTGGGGACTTTACATATTAACCACCTTCGTTTTCATAATATCTTCTACACGCATTAAATGCAAACCCGCTGTCCTGTTTCCCGCTCCATCAGCCCCGGCAGATCCCCTTTCACTACCCCTTATTTTTCCATTCTGGCAGATTCCCCCGCCGCAAGTGGTAGAATCACCTGCATGCCTGACACTTACTTGCAACAGCTCTTGCGCCTCCCCGAAGTCACCTCCGCCTACCTCTCGCCGGACGGCCGGCACATCGCTTTCAACTGGAATCGCCGCCATCCCAACCGCGATGTTTTCATCGTTCCTGCTGACGGCAGCTCACCGCCCGCTGCTCTGACCCACACCCCCGAAGCCACCCGCTTCGTCAGCTGGGCGCCCGGCTCGCAAGCGGTGGTGGTGGCCGAGGATCACAACGGCGACGAGCGCGTGCGTCTCTTCAAGGTATCCCTCGACGCCCCCAAAGTCATGCAGCCCCTCACCGAGGACAACCCGCCCTGCTTCCTGCGCGGCGGCTCCCTCAGCGCAGACGGACGCTTCCTGTATTACGGCGCCAACTATAACTTCGCCCACAACCAAGCCCAGGAAGCCACCTGGATCTACCGCCATGATCTGATCAACGGCCACCAGGACGTACTGGCCCGCCCTGCCATGCCCGACTACAGCGTACCTGTCCCCAACCGTCAGGGCACGCACCTGCTCTACAGCCGCCGCGACCACCACCCCTCAGGCCGTCAATTCCACCTCATTGATCTGAAAACCGGTGAAGACCGGGAAATCCTCAACTTCGGCGCCCGCCACAAGCTCTTCGCCCGCTGGTTCCCCGACGGCGGGCAGATCCTCGTCCTCTCCGAGTCCACCGGCAGCGGCCCCCAGCAGCATGCCAGTTTGGGCATCTACCACTGCTCCAGCGGCGCCATGCGCTGGCTGATCGACGACCCCGCGCGCTACATCAAGGGCGCATGGACCTCACCAGACGGCATGGTCATTGTGGACGAGGTGCGCGAAGCGTGCCACCGCCCCGCCTGGCTGGATCCCGTCAACGGGCAGGAGACCCCTTTCCCCGCCCTGCCCGGCAATCTGCTCCCCCTGGGGCGCACTGCCTCGGGTGAGTGGGCCGCCATAACCTATGCCGCCGATACCCCCAATGACCTGGTGCGCTTCAATGATGGGGCCAGCAGTGCCAATGATCTGCACTCGCTGACCAACCTGTGGCAGCACACCGACCTCGACCGCAGCCGCCTGACCCTGCCGGAAGACTTCCGCTGGCACTCTCCCGACGGCACGCAGGTGCAGGGCTGGCTCTACCGCGCCGCCCCCAATCCGCGGCGGGCGATCCTCCGCATCCACGGCGGCCCTACCATGCACGCCGAGAACGAAATGCGCCCCGAGATCCAGTACTATCTGGCGCGCGGCTTCAACGTGCTGGCGGTCAACTACCGCGGCAGCACCGGCTTTGGTCTGGCTTATCAGATGAAGATCAAGGAAGATGGCTGGGGCGGCCGCGAACAGGAAGACATCGCCAGCGGCGCGCAGGCTCTGATCAACGCCGGGCTGGCTGAACCCGGCCGGGTGGGCGTCACCGGCACCTCCTTTGGCGGCTATTCCGCCTGGTGCCTGATCACCCGCTATGCGCCGGACGTGATCGCGGCCGCTGCCCCCATCTGCGGGATGACGGACCTCGTCACCGACTACGAGACCACCCGTCCCGACCTGCGCCCGATCAGCGCCGACATGATGGGCGGAACGCCGCAGCAAATCCCGGAGAAATACCAGCAGCGCTCGCCGATTCACTTCGTGGAAGCCATCCGTGGCGCGCTGCTCATCGTCCAGGGCAGCCAGGACCCCAACGTCACCCCCGAAAACGTCCACCAGGTCACCGCCCGCCTGGACGCGCATCACATCCCCTATGACCTGCTCGTCTTCCCCGACGAGGGCCACGGTATCCTCAAACCCCATAACCAGCAGCAGCTCTTCACCCGCCTGGCCGATTTCTTCGACAGGGCTTTTATGTAGATACCGTCTCTGACTGTCCGCCGTCAATCGAAAAACTGAAATTTTTAGCAATCTGCCCTGTTCCCAGAGCAGCTGCCATTTTCTCTTACACCGACTCTTTTCCCAAACGCTTCTGCGCCCGCCGTGACCTGCGCACCCGCTGCCGTCCCGTTTTCGCCAGACGCCGCTCCTGCCGGAGAATGCGGCGGCGCGCCCGCGGGCGCTGCGGTTCCCCACCAGGAAACTTGAATTTCCGCATCACATCGCCAAACTGCACCGCAATCTCGCGCTCGGTCAGCCCCATCTCCTCAAGGGAGTACTTTCCCTTGCCCTTTTTGGTGCTGCGTTTCTCCGCCCGGCGCGTCTGACGCATCAGGCGGTTCTCATACCGGCGGCTCATCGTGAAACCAAAATGCGCATACACCCGCCGCACCGTCGTCTCCGGATCAGCGATCAATTCATCAAAACGCACAATCAAATAACTGTCCTCCGGCGCTTCGGCCAGCCGCTCCAGGGGATGCTGGTACCAGTACTTGATCATTTCCAGCAATTCATCTTCATAGGGATAATCATCCAGCGGCGAACAGGTCACATTCCACTTGAAAGCCCACATGCTCACCTGCGAAGGCACCATCTCCAATGGGTTACGGATCAGATAAATGATCTTCGCATCCGGGAAGGTCTTGTACAAGGCATCCACCTTGCCTGAAAACGAAGGACTCTTGGACAAGTAGTGCTTGCTCTCGCCGTGCGAATACATGTGACGCTGCACACAGCGGCGGTAGAAGGTCATCACCCGCTTTTTATCCCGCTCGGTGAGAGACGTATCAAATGTAGCATACTCCGGCACGCCGTCCTCCATCGCCGGGAACAAGTTCCACGGGATGATCCCCGAATAAATATGCGCCAGCAGGCCTTCATCCTCTTCCGGCTCGGTCACTCCCATCTGATGAAAATCAACGTGCTGCTGCACATTCTTCTGCCAGAAGCGATCCAGCAAAGTGCCGAGATGCCCGCCCAGCGCGCGGTCCAGGGCGAAGAAACCACGCACGATCTTGCGCTGAATGATCGACGGCGCGATGAATATCTCCCAACCCGTCATCGCTGTAAAAGAACGTTTGTCCATCGCCAGCAAACGGTGCAGAAATGTCGTCCCGCTGCGATAATTGCCCAGCACAAAAACAGGATGATTGACGCGTTGATTGCGATATTGGAAAAAGAACAGATCATCCAGCAAAAATCCGATCCAGTTGCCCAGCTCGATCAGCGGGAAGAGAATATAAAAGAGCAGCAGCACCCTAATCCGCTTCCCCGTCAAACGAAAATGTGTGCCCTCTGAGTGAAATAAAGCTTTGAACTGCTGTTGAAAAAATAATTTGAAGTTGAAAAACATGAGAACGCCCACTCCCTGCAACAAGGTTTCAGATAGGGGTAATAACCCTATTGTAACGGATAATCCCAAAGCCAACACCCATATTAATAAGATACACATTTCAAACTCAACCCCCCTGATACGTGATTAATTCTTAAAACATCGCTATAATCATGATAAGCGCAGTACAGGAGGAAAAATGCCCCAACACTTCACCGGATTCCCTTTGGGAACCCGCGACTTTTATAAAGACCTTGCTGCAAACAATAACAAGGCCTGGTTCACGGAACATAAACCATTCTACACACAAGCTATCCTGCCCGCAGCGCGGGCATTGGTATCCGACCTCGGAGCGCGGCTATGCGAAATCGCCCCGGGCGTGGTGATCGACACCGGTCTCAACGGTTCTGGTTCCATTTTTCGCATCCATCGTGACATCCGCTTCTCGCCCGACAAATCGCCCTATAAAACCTACCTCGGCATCCTCTGGTGGCAAGGCAGCCGCAAAAAAAACGAGAACTCGGGTTTCTATTTTCAACTCGAACACAACCGGCTAAACCTCTATACTGGCGTACAGCTCTTCCCCCGCGACGCCCTGGACGAATACCGTCAAAGCGTGCAGGACGGAAAGTACGGCGCTGCCTTGAATGAGATCATTGCCCAACTGCAATCCAGTGGATACCTGATCGGTGGAGACCAATACAAACGTCTGCCAGCCGGCTACAGTGGCGCCCAGGACAACGCCGAACTGCTGCTCTACAAGGGACTCTACGCCGGTATGGAAGGCCCTATCCCGGATGAATTCTACGCCATTGACCTGGTCGACATCTGCTTCGAACACTTCCGCAATATGGCCCCCCTGCATCACTGGCTGCATCAAATGCTGGAAAGCAGCCCGCCTGCGTGATATAATTTTTCCCTGCTGGCGTTCGTATTTTTCTCTCTCACGAGGGCCTGTAGCTCAGCAGCAGTCCCCGGCTCACATCGTCCCCTTTTGGGGATAAGCGTTTGGCCTGAATTCTTAACAAGACAATATCTCAATCCCTCTCGTTTTATCGAGGGCCTGTAGCTCAACGGCAGAGCACGCGGCTCATAACCGCTCGGTCGAAGGTTCGAATCCTTCCAGGCCCACTTT
>CAYURM010000007.1:0-11033 GCA_964447155.1 uncultured Anaerolineaceae bacterium | reverse complement strand
TTTTTATTTAAACCTCAGCGGCAGTCCCCGGAAGGGGATATAAGCACGCGGCTCATAACCGCTCGGTCGAAGGTTCGAATCCTTCCAGGCCCACTTTTTATTTAAACCTCAGCGGCAGTCCCCGGAAGGGGATATAAGCACGCGGCTCACAGCGTCTCCGCATGGGGATAACCGCTCGGTCGAAGGTTCGAACGTGCGTAGCCGTTCCAGGCCCACTTTTTATTTAAACCTCAGCGGCAGTCCCCGGAAGGGGATATAAGCACGCGGCTCACAGCGTCTCCGCATGGGGATAACCGCTCGGTCGAAGGTCCCCATCGGGGATTATATTTGAACGTGCGCAGCCGTTCCAGGCCCACTTTTTCACCCTATTCTTCCCCAGTTTTATTTGCTTTTTCACAAGCCTCATCCTGGGAATAAAGCCGCCAATTTTTTCCTGTGTGAATCCGTAATAATGCTTTTCCTTTTTCTCTATTTCACCGGATATCACTTCAAGCTTACCCGAAAATTTTTGAAATAAAAACTATTTCGGTTGCCGAAAACGAGATAGTAATCTACACCTGCAGGACCCGTTTTTCATCCTCGAATTTGAGAAAGCAATGAGCTGCACAGCGCAATACCAGCCCGGTGGAGGGGGGGGTGGAAAAACGCTAACTCAATTGGAGAACGACACCCGCCCGGGAATTTTATCCGGGTTGTTTGTGATGGGATTTTATTTCCATAACTGGTATTATGAAAAGGCTTTCTATCAAAAGTCTTCTATGATCGTTAAAATCGGCCATTCATCGGGGAAAAGGCTTGGGACAATGATATTTTCAAACCTTTTTTTGTTTTTTCAAACAGGACTATAATAAAATTGAAAGTTCAATTAAGGGTGGAAAGTTTACTTGTTGTTGTAGTCGCAACAAGTTTTTGCGATAATACTGTTACCTGCATGAAAGTTTCATACTGTGGAGGAAAAAATGAGTCGTGCTGAAAATAAAGCCACGCGTTTGCTTCAAATTGAGAACTTGCTACTGGCGCACCCTGAAGGGTTAACCCAATCTCAAATTGCAGACCGTGTTCAGGTTGATCGTTCCACCATCACGCGCTATATTCCCGATTTTCCAAAACATTTTTACTATGACGAAGATGACGGCAGACGTTGGAAAATCGACCGTACAGCCGACCTGATCAATGTGTGTTTCAATCTACACGAAGCCACCGCTGTGCATCTGGCTTCTCGTCTGTTGGCAACCCGTATGGATAAACAAAACCCTCATGCAGCATCAACGCTGCGAAAACTGGGTTTTGCACTGGAAAGAATTGCACCTCACATCAGCGATCACCTGTGCCAATCGGCAGATGTGATGGATACCGCCGCCCAGCGGCATGACCCTAATTTCCTGCGCACGCTGGAGCAGCTTACCCTGGCCTGGGCAGAAGGCCGCAAGGTAAAAATTTGGCATCGCCACAGCATTAGCGACAAAACCTACTCTTATACATTTTCCCCTTATTTCATCGAACCATACGCTGTTGGACAGTCCGTACACGTGATCGGATTTCGTGAGCCGCCTGAGTCTATACGTACATTTAAAATAGAGCGCATAGAACGAATTGAAGCCCTTAATGAACGTTACACTATTCCGTCTGATTTTGACCCGCGTGATCTACTCAAAGATGCCTGGGGGATATGGTACACCGAGGCCGAACCTGTCCGCGTCGTTCTGAAATTTCATGCCAGCATCGCACAGCGCATCAAGGAAACCCGCTGGCATGTTTCGGAACAGGTCAGCGGCCAACCAGATGGCAGCCTCCTGTGGGAAGCACGCATTGCTGAACCCAAAGAAATGCTGCCCTGGATCCGCGGATTTGGGGCTGATGTGGAGGTGCTGGAGCCGAAGGAATTAAGAAGCCAACTTGCCGGGGAAATGCGCGCGGCGGCGGAAGTGTACAACCGGGATGGAATCTTCTTGCAAACGAAAAAATTTTATGCTCATTCAAACGAATTGGATGAATCACACTGGCAAAGCATTAAAGCACATCTTACAAACACCGCTGAAATAGCCAAACGGTTGGGCACGGATGCCGGCCTATCAGATTACTGCTATATTGCAGCGCTTTTGCATGATATTGGCAAATATTCTGCGGCCTATCAAAAACGCCTGCGGGGAGGGAAAAAAGTCGACCATTCTACTGCTGGCGCGCAGTTGATCATGGAACGTTTCAAGGACGTTCCAGCAGAAAAAGGAATGGCAAAACTCCTGGCGTATTGCATCGCCGGGCATCATGGCGGCTTGCCGGACCATGGCAGTGTAATTTCATTAGAAGATGGCAGTTTGCAAGCCAGATTGAAGAAGAATATCCATGATTTCAGTGCTTTTAAAGATGAGATTGATGTGGCGCAGCTTGCTTTTCCAAAATATCCTCCGATCAGAAGCACAACCCCCACCAGCGAATTTTCATTGGCATTTTTCACACGGATGATTTATTCCACCCTGGTGGATGCCGATTTCATGGAAACAGAAACTTTTATGAACAAGGGTGCGAAACCTCGCGGGGGATATACAGATATTGAAACCTTGTGTGTCCGATTTGACCAGTTTCTTGGCAGGTTTGGCAAGCCTCAAGAAGCGATTAACAAAAGACGCACCGCGACGTTGTCTGCCTGCATGGAGAAAGCGCAGCAAGATCAGGGATTATTCAGGTTAACGGTCCCCACTGGCGGCGGCAAAACTTTTAGCTCAATGGCTTTTGCCTTACACCATGCCGTGCAGCATGGATTGAAGCGCATCATTTATGTGATTCCCTATACCAGCATCATTGAGCAAAATGCGGCCGAATTCAAGCGGTCTTTGGGGGCGGAAAATGTCCTTGAACACCATTCCAATTTTGATTGGCATAAAAATAGAACACAGGAAGAAACTGCTCTGCAGGATGACAAGACGCATAACACACTGGCAAAGCTCAAGCTGGCAGCAGAAAACTGGGATATTCCCGTCGTCGTTACCACCAATGTGCAATTCTTTGAATCGCTGTTTGCGAACCGGTCATCCCGTTCGCGCAAGATTCACAATATTGCGAAAAGCGTTGTCATTTTTGATGAAGCCCAAATGCTGCCGATGGATTATTTGAAACCCTGTATGGCTGCGGTGTATGAACTGGTCAGGAATTACGGGGTCTCGGCTGTTTTTTGCACAGCCACTCAGCCGGATATCCAGCAGTTCTTCCCGGAAGCGGCGAAATTCCAGGAGTTAATCACAGACCCGAAAGCACTGTATCAATTTTATCAGCGGGTACAGGTCAGCAGCCTGGGGAAAACGCCGGATGCCGAGCTGGTGCAGCGCATCCATGCTCACCAACAAGCGCTGTGCATCGTCAATACGCGTAAACACGCCAAAGGGTTATTTGATGAAATTATGCCGGATGGGCGCTTTCATCTCTCGACCCTGATGTGCCCGGCCCATCGCAAACTAACCATCGCAGAAATTAGAGAACGGCTGGCCGCAAAACAGCCCTGCCGGGTTATTTCTACCCAGATCATGGAAGCCGGTATTGATGTCGATTTCCCGGTGGGCTATCGGGCCATAGCCGGGCTTGATTCCATTATTCAGGCTGCCGGACGGGTGAACCGGGAAGGGAAATCATCCTGGGGAGAGCTGTTTGTCTTTGAGCCTGACTCAACTTTTGCAAAACGGACACCGGCATATATTGAACAGGGTGCTGCTGCGGCGAGAAGCATTTTGCGGAAGTATGCAGATCCGATTTCTCTGGAAGCGATCGCGGCATATTATGCCCTGTTTTATGGTGATCTTCGCGGTCAGGAGGATTTTGACCGCAAAAAGATCATGAAATATTATGAAAAAGGCTTGCCCAATGAACTGAATTTTGATTTCAAGAGCGCGGCAGATGCCTTCAAGATGATAGAAAATGCTACCCTGAGCGTGATCATCCCATTTGATGCGAAAGCTGAGGCTTTGATTGACGAACTAGCAAACAGCCGTTTTCCGTTGCCCATTTTGCGCGCGCTGCAACTTTACACAGTCAATATTTATGAAAAAGAATATCAGGCATTACAAGATATCGGCGCTTTTTCTTTTTATAGCGATACTTACGCGGTGTTAAGGTCAAGAGAGGAGTATTATGATGATCAAACAGGTTTGAGGATACCGGAAAACGTAAGCGGGGAGGGGTTGTTCTTCGGATAGATAGAGAAAGGAAAACAGATATGGGATACGGTATTGTAATCAGGGTGCGCGGGGAGTATGCCTTGTTCACCCGGCCGGAAATGAAGGTGGAGCGGGTCAGTTATGAAGTCATCACCCCTTCAGCGGCGCGCGGGATCATTGAGGCCGTGTACTGGAAACCGGCCATCCGCTGGGTGATTGACAAGATTCACGTACTCAATGAGGTTGAATTTACCAATATTCGTCGTAATGAAGTCAGTGAAAAAGCGCCAGAGAGAACGGTGAAGCGCTTGATGAAGGGATCCAATGAGCCATTCTACATTGCGAGCAATGATGCCCGCCAGCAGCGGGCGGCGCTGGTGTTGAAAAATGTGGATTATGTGATCGAGGCGCATTTTGAGATCAACCCGGACAAAGCCGGGCCGGAAGATACGGAAGCCAAACACTACAACGTCGCCCTGCGCCGGTTTCGCAAAGGTCAATATTTCAGCGCCCCCTGCCTGGGAACCCGTGAGTTTGGGGCAAGGGTGGAGTTGATTGAAGATGGTCAGATCCCTGCCAGCAAACTGAGCGGCGAAAAGGAACTGGGCTGGATGCTGTATGATCTGGATTTCTCGGATCCCGAAAATATTGTGCCTAAATTTTTCAAAGCCGAAATGCGCGACGGGATGCTCGATCTGACCGCCGTCAGTCTGGTGGGGTGACGCGATGATCCTGCAAGCCTTGAACCGGTATTATGACGTGCTGGCTGCCGACCCCGAAAGCGGGATTCCGCCATACGGGTACAGCACCGCCAACGTCAGTTTTGCGCTCAATCTGTCGAAAGACGGGGAGTTGTTGGATATCTTCCGTTTGTATGAAAAAGTGGAGCGAGGGAAAAACAGGAAAATTGTTGAAGTGCCCATGCGGATGATCGTTCCCGCACATGGGAAACGTTCTTCGGGAATCAGTGCAAACTTTCTTTGTGATTCCAGTGCTTATGTGCTGAGTATCTCTGACAAGGATGAAAAAAAACCCTCCTATGCATTGGACCGTTTTGAAGCCTTTCGCGCCTGGAATATCGAATTATTGTCCCAGGCAGATTGTGCCGAGGCCAGGGCCGTGATCGCTTTTCTGGAGCATTTTGACCCGCAGCACAGCCGCGAACACCCGGTGGTGGCCGGCCAGGTGGAAAATATCCTCGCTGAAACCGGCAACCTGGTCTTCAAACTGGAAGATCGCAAGGGATATGTCCATGAGGCGGAAGAGGTCCGGCGGGTCTGGGGCGCTTATAAAGCAGATCCTGGGGATGCGGAAACAGGCCAATGTCTGGTCACCGGGGAAATCGCACCCATTGCCCGACTTCATGGAAGTTTGAAAGGAGTGGTCGGTGCACAACCATCGGGCGCTACATTGGTAGGTTTTAACGCGCCAGCCTATGAATCATACAACAGAACCAAAGGCCAAGGGTTGAATTCCCCCACCAGTGAAAAAGCGGCTTTCGCCTACACCACGGTCTTGAATTTTCTTCTCTCCCGGGAAAACGATTATGCCAATCTACGTATTGGCGATACTACGATTGTATATTGGGCAGAAAGCCCGGACCCGGCCTACCAGGCCACAGTCTCTATTCTATTAAACCCTGCCCTGCAGGAACAGGGAGAAGAGGAAGATGCAGCCGCCCCGCGCGATAAAAGAGGCGAGCTGCGGCTGCATGAAATTGCCCAAAAACTGCGTACCGCGGCGTATCTGGACGCAGATCTGCTGCTGGAAGAAATGGATGAAACCACCCGTTTCTACGTGCTTGGCCTGGCGCCCAATGCAGCCCGGGTTTCTGTACGTTTCTTCCACACAGACCCTTTTCACAAAGTGGTAGAAAAAATTCTGACGCATTACCAGGACCTGCAAATTGAAAAAGAGTTTGAAAACCAGCCAACGTATATTCCCCTCTGGCAGCTGCTGCGGGAAACCGTATCGCCAAAGGCTTCCAGTCCGCAGGTTTCTCCTTTGCTGGGCGGGGCGGTGATGCGCGCCATTTTCAGCGGTGGGCCTTACCCGGCAGCTTTATACACGGCCATCATCACCCGCATCCGCGCGGATATGGATGATAAGGAGAAACGTATTGAGAAAATCAACTATGTCAGGGCGGCGATCATCAAAGCCTGCCTGACCCGAAAATATCGCCATCAACCCGAACACCCGATCCAGGAGGTAATCACCATGGGACTTAATGAGCAGTCCACCAACCAGGCCTATTTGCTCGGCAGATTGTTCGCTGTGCTGGAAAAAGCGCAAGTGGATGCCATTGGCAAAGCCAACGCTTCGATCAAAGACCGTTATTTCACCTCTGCCTGTGCCACACCGGCTTCTGTTTTCCCCGTACTGCTGCGCCTGTCGCAGCATCACATCTCCAAAGCCAGGTATGGGTATGTGAACGACAATCGCATTGCGGAGATCATGAACCGGCTGGATGTGGAAAATGACCCCATCCCGGCGCGATTGAGCCTGGATGAGCAGGGTATTTTTGTGCTGGGCTATTACCAGCAGCGCGTGGCATTGTACACAAAAACAAAACCCGATGCAGCCGACGAAACCGACGAAACAAGCGAAGTCAACCAGTAATTAAAAAAGGAGAAAGATCATGAGTGAAGCAATCCAGAACCGATATGAATTTGTGATGTTGTATGACGTGGAAAACGGCAACCCGAACGGCGATCCCGATGCCGGCAATATGCCCCGTATTGACCCGGAAACCGGTTACGGCATCGTCACCGATGTGTGCCTCAAGCGTAAGGTCCGCAATTATGTGGAGCTGGTAAAAGGGGATGAATCCGGCTGGAAGATCTATATCAAAGAAGGCACCCCGTTGAATAAAAACCATCAGGATGCCTACCTGGCTGTGGAAGGTATTGAACCTGACAAGAAAGCGTCCGTTGAGAAGGTCAACGAAGCCCAGCAGTGGATGTGCAAAAACTTCTTTGACGTGCGCACCTTTGGTGCGGTGATGACCACCGGCGACAATTGCGGGCAGGTGCGCGGCCCGGTACAGATCAATTTCTCACGCAGCATTGACCCCATCGTGCAACAGGAAGTGACCATTACCCGCCAGACGGTTACGCGCATTGAAGATGCAGAAAAAGAGCGCACCATGGGGCGCAAGCATATTGTGCCGTATGCATTGTATCGGGTAGAGGGGTATGTATCTGCCAAACTGGCAAACGATGCCCGCAAGGGAACCGGCTTCAGCGAAGATGACCTGGCAATGGTCTGGGAGGCATTGGCAAATCTTTTTGAGCATGACCACTCTGCCGCACGCGGGAAGATGGCAACCCGCAAACTGATCGTTTTCAAACACGATACTGACCTGGGCTGCGCGCCATCGCATACATTGTTTGATCTGGTAACCGTGCAAAAGAAAGAAGACGCCAACCCGCCGCGCAGCTTTGCGGATTATGTCGTCACGATTGAGAAGGACAATGTGCCGGCAGGGGTTGAGTTGATCGAAAAATTATGACCGCTGAATACGCCCCGGACGAACTGCTGCCGCTCTCGGGTATTCAACATTTTCTCTTCTGCCGCCGGCAGTGGGCGCTGATCCATATTGAAAGACAGTGGAAAGAAAACGCGCTCACTGCCGAAGGCCGGCTGCTGCACAGGCGGGTTGATGATCCCTTCTTCTCCGAAACACGGAAGGGGGTCATCATCACCCGCTCGGTGCCGGTCGCTTCGTACCGCCTCGGTTTGTCGGGCATTTGCGATATGGTCGAATTTAGCGAATCGCCGGACGGCGTGCAACTGCCGGGGCGGGAGGGGCTGTATCTGCCCATGCCGGTGGAGTTCAAGCACGGGCGGGAAAAGCATGACAGCTGCGATGAAGCCCAACTGTGTGCGCAGGCCATCTGCCTGGAAGAAATGCTGGCAGTATCAATCCCTGCCGGGCAGCTTTTCTATGGCAAAACACGCCGCCGGGTGACGGTGGAGCTGACCGATGCGCTGCGCGGGTTGGTGCGGGACAGCGCCGCGGAGATGCATGCTTATTTCCGGCGCGGCTACACCCCGCGGGTCAAGCCATCCAAAGCCTGCCGCTCCTGCTCGCTGGCGGATGTGTGCCTGCCTGAGCTGCAAAAGAACACCGTCCCCGCTTCAGCCTATATCCAGCAGCATATTGAGGACGGCTGATCATGAAAAAACTTGCCAACGTGCTGTATGTTACCAGCCCAGATGCCTGGCTCAGTCTGGATGGCGAGAATATCGTCATCAAAAAAGAAGAAGAAAAGTCCTCCATGCGGCTGCCCCTGCACAACCTGGAAAGCATTGTCTGCTTCAGCTACCTGGGCACCAGTCCGGCGTTGATGCGCGCCTGTGTCGAACGCAGCATCGGATTATGTTTCCTCTCGCCGTATGGCCGTTTTCAGGCACGCATCACCGGCCGCGAAATGGGCAATGTGCTGCTGCGCAAGAAGCAATATCTGATTTCGGAACAGGAGAGGGACAGCGTGCCGATTGCTGCTTCTTTCCTGCTGGCAAAAATTGCCAACTGCCGCAAAGTGATCGAACGCGCCCTGCGCGACCATGCCATGCTGGTTGACGGTGAATCCTTCCGGCGCACATCGGCGGCGCTCAAAGGCATTTTGCCCGTGGTGCAGGATTGCAAGACAATTAACGATCTGATGGGATTCGAGGGCAGTGCCGCAAAAATCTATTTCAGCGTGTTTGACCAGATGATCCTGCAGCAAAAGACGGATTTTTTCTTCAGGGAACGTTCACGCCGTCCGCCGCTGGACAACATGAATTCCCTGCTTTCTTTTCTGTATACCCTGCTGGCAAATGACGTCTCCTCGGCGCTGGAAGCGGTCGGGCTGGACCCCTATGTAGGGTTTCTGCACCAGGACCGCCCTGGCCGGCCTTCTTTGGCACTGGACGTGATGGAAGAACTGCGTCCCGTGTTTGCCGACCGGCTGGCCCTCTCGCTGGTCAACCGCAAACAGATCAGCGGCAAAGGGTTTACCGCCAAAGAGAGCGGTGGGATTCTGATGGACGATGAGACCCGCAAAAAAGTGCTGGTGGCCTGGCAGGATCGCAAAAAGGATGAAATTGTGCATCCCTACCTGAAGGAACGCATTCCCTTTGGACTGATCCCGCATGTGCAGGCCCTGCTGCTGGCGCGGTATCTGCGCGGCGACCTGGACGCCTACCCGCCGTTCTTCTGGAGCTAAGGAGAGTCACAGTGCTTGTATTAATAACGTACGACGTCAACACGCAAACCAAAGCGGGAGAAACCCGCCTGCGCAAGGTGGCAAAGAAATGCCAGAACTACGGTCAGCGCGTGCAAAATTCAGTGTTTGAATGTTTGATCGACCCGGCCCAGCTCAGTGTGCTGAAACATGAGCTGAGTGCCCTGATCGATCTGGAAACGGACAGCCTGCGCTTCTACTATTTGGGAAATCACTGGCACAACAAGGTGGAGCATATCGGCGCAAAGGAAAGCATTGATCTGGAAGGTACGTTGATCGCCTGATACTGCGGTTTGCGAACCAGAAGCGCACATGGTTTTGCGGTGAGGTTCGCAGGAATTTTTGCACCTTAACAACAGAATAAGGAGTGAAAATCAGCAGTTTTTAGTGAAATTTGATAGAATGAAAGCGGAAGTACCCCCATATATGGGGTGTGGTGCTGGAAAAGCGCCACAGTTTGCCGTCGCTCCCCCCGCGGGGAGCGTGGATTGAAATAATCTCA
The DNA here is from genome assembly GCA_964447155.1 of uncultured Anaerolineaceae bacterium. Taxonomy (GTDB): domain Bacteria; phylum Chloroflexota; class Anaerolineae; order Anaerolineales; family Anaerolineaceae; genus SMBSF63. The sequence continues at coordinate 1,155 of CAYURM010000007.1, read as the reverse complement.
CTCTTTGCGATGAATGGGTTGGTGCTGGTCGCTCCCCCCGCGGGGAGCGTGGATTGAAATTTGTCAAAGCGTAAAAACGTCCGTCTGTCTCGGTCGCTCCCCCCGCGGGGAGCGTGGATTGAAATAGCCTGAACAACTCCGACACGAACAGCTTTTCGGTCGCTCCCCCCGCGGGGAGCGTGGATTGAAATATCATTGACGCAGAGACCGAGTACAAGCGGCCAAGTCGCTCCCCCCGCGGGGAGCGTGGATTGAAATAAGTCCCATGACTGGGGCGCAGCGCCGGTGCCGTCGCTCCCCCCGCGGGGAGCGTGGATTGAAATGTGGAGGGGCATACCGATTCCATCGGCAAGGTCGTCGCTCCCCCCGCGGGGAGCGTGGATTGAAATATCAATGGCCGAATCAACGTCTCCACCTGACACGTCGCTCCCCCCGCGGGGAGCGTGGATTGAAATTACAATTGCAAGGTGATCACTTGCTAGTATATAAGTCGCTCCCCCCGCGGGGAGCGTGGATTGAAATATCAAACAGTACATAAAAGAGCATGGTTACCCGGTCGCTCCCCCCGCGGGGAGCGTGGATTGAAATGTCATTGATTAGTACGTAATATTTTAAGGTTAAAGGTCGCTCCCCCCGCGGGGAGCGTGGATTGAAATGATGTCCATGCCCTGATAGGTCTGCAACTCGTACGTCGCTCCCCCCGCGGGGAGCGTGGATTGAAATCCAAATGTTATCTCTGTATCCAAACTCGCGCACCGTCGCTCCCCCCGCGGGGAGCGTGGATTGAAATGCTGGTGGTGATGCGAAGAGCAAGCGGCACGAGTGTCGCTCCCCCCGCGGGGAGCGTGGATTGAAATACCCACCACGCCATGAAATCATCAATGACGCGGATGTCGCTCCCCCCGCGGGGAGCGTGGATTGAAATATTTGATTACCCTTTCTGTATTATCTGGATTAGGTCGCTCCCCCCGCGGGGAGCGTGGATTGAAATTGGCCTTATATAGATTTTCACGCGCCGCAAGTGGTCGCTCCCCCCGCGGGGAGCGTGGATTGAAATTTGGGCAAAAATAGACGAGGCTAGTTCTCTTGAAAGTCGCTCCCCCCGCGGGGAGCGTGGATTGAAATACCGTTCACGTAAGCTATACAGGCCTGCCC